>NZ_JBFALP010000004.1:366551-528682 GCF_040660235.1 Streptomyces sp. NPDC049970
CTGGCTTCGGAACTCCACCACCGCACCGTCCTGCGAACTGCAACTTCGATACCGCTGACCGGCAGTTCGTGTCTGCCAGGCCCTGCTCGATCTCGGCTACGAGAAAAACCATAGCCACGCCACCGTCCAATGTCTACCTCGACCGCCATAGATTTTCGGGAGGCGTGTGGAGAGATAGTCGCCCTCCGTCACGGGGTAGGCGCGCGGCGGTCCCGCGCCGCCCCGGGACGCCCGTCGTGACCGGCGTCGTTGCGCGGGATCCCGGGCGGGAAGGCCGCGCCCTTCCCGCCCAGGATCCGCACGTGACTCGCCCCATGCGTGCGCGAGGGTCGGCGTGTCGGCCGGCTCGTCCGCCGGTGTCCGGAGGTGCCGGCGCCCACTCGCGGTCGGAGCGGCCGCGGCGGATGCACCTCATAACCCCTATAAGCCGACAAGTGGCGCCGGGCGCCCCCTTCTGCTCTTCCGGATGTGAATATCGTGTGATTGGGTGAGCGCGAACATGCGGCGATGTGCGCGATTCCTGCACATCGGCCGAGGTGGGGCGGGTAAGGGAGAGCACGGCACATGCGGTCGATCCGGATACGGATTCTCGCGGTAATCGCGGTACTGGCCATCGTCGGATTCGGCGCCTGGCACCTGCTCCCCTCGGACGAGGTGAACGAGGACTCCATCAAGGTCGGCACATCGGACGAGGTGACCTCACTCGACCCGGCCGGAGCGTACGACGCCGGGTCCTGGGCGATCTACAGCAACCTCTACCAGTCCCTGATGACCTTCAGGTCGGGGGCCATCGTGCCCGAGCCGGACGCCGCCGAGAGCTGCGGGTTCCTCGGTCAGAAGCTCCAGACCTACCAGTGCAGGCTGCGGGACGACCTGACGTTCACGAGCGGCCGCAAGGTCACAGCGGCGGACGTCAAGTACTCCTTCGACCGCATGCTCAAGATCGAGGCGGACGTCGGTCCTTCGGTACTCTTCCCCACCCTCGGCTCGGTGGTGACCGAGGGGCGGACCATCACGTTCAACCTCTCGGCGCGTGACGCGACGTTCCCGCAGAAGCTCGCCACGGGGGCCGGGTCCATCGTCGACCCCGGCGCTTACCCGAAGGACAAGCTCCGCACCGGCAACCAGGTCGACGGCTCGGGGCCGTACGTCCTGAAGTCCTACGAGCCCGGGGTCCGGGCCGAGCTCGTGCCCAACCCGGCCTACAGGGGCGCCCTGAAGAGGACCGGGGTGCCGGTCGACATCCGCTACTTCGAGGGATCCGACCAGCTGCAGGCCGCCTGGCAGGCCGGCGACGTGGACGTCACGCACCGTCAGCTGCCCGCCGACAAGCTCGCCGAGCTCGACCCCGGCGCCACCGAGCAGCGCGTCACCGAGGCGGACAGCGCCGAGATCCGCAACCTCGTCTTCAACGTCCGCGACGACTCGCCACTCGCGGACAAGCGGGTCCGCCAGGCCCTCGCGTGGATCATCGACCGCGGGCCGCTGGTCGGCGACGTCTACCACAGCACCGTGGAGCCGCTCTACTCGCTGATCCCCCAGGGCTACATCGGGCACAGCACCCCCTTCTTCGACGCCTACCCCCAGCCCGATCCGAAGCGGGCGAGGGCGCTCATGCAGGAGGCGGGCGTGCGGATTCCGCTGCCCATCACCTTCGCCCACCGCGACGACGACGCGAACAAGGCGGAGAGCGCCGAACTGGTCCGCCAGCTGGAGAAGGACGGGCTGTTCGAGGTCACCGAGAAGGCCGTGGAGTGGCAGGCCTTCCAGAAGGCCTACGCGGCGGGTGAGTACGACGCCTACACGATCGGGTGGCTCCCCGACTTCCCGGACTCCGACACCTTCAGCCAGCCGCTCGTCGGCCGGGACAGCAGCCTGCACAACGGCTACGCCAGCGAGAAGATGGACGCGCTGATCGCGGCCACCCAGCAGTACAGCGACCGCGGCCGCACCTCCGCCGACTTCAAGGAGCTCCAGCAGCTGGTCGGTGAGGACGTGCCGCTGATCCCGCTGTGGCAGAAGAAGGACTACGTCGTCGCCACGTCCGAGGTGTCCGGTTCCCAGTACCTCTCGGACGGCACCGGCATCTGGCGGCTGTGGGAGCTCAGCTGGATCTGACGTCCGGGGCGCCGGGCATGAACTCCACCAGCACCTCGTGGATCTGCCGTACGAGCGGTCGCAGCACCCGGAAGCGGGAGAGCGCGATGGCCCGTGCGGCGAGGGGCGCGGTGCGCTCCACGAGCCGGCGACTGCGCTCGGTGTCCTCGGTCCGGTCGTAGACCCAGAACAGCACCAGCCCCATCTGCATCAGCCACATCAACTGCGGGAGCAACTGGTCCAGTTCCGGGTCCCGCTTGGTGCTCGACCCGGCCAGGCACCGCCGGTGGATGGAGATCGCGGCCTCGCGGGCGGCGACGGAATCCTCCGAGAACGGGGAGAGCGGGCTCTCCGGGTCGGCGGCGTTCTTGAAGAACTGGGCGGCGAAGCGGTGGTACTGCTCGGCCACGTCCAGCCAGCCGAGCAGTACTCCCCTGATGCGTTCGGTGAGGTCGGTCTCGCCTGCCAGGACCGGCTGGACGGCCGCCTCGTGCTCGGTTGCGATCCGGTCGTAGAAGCCCTGGACCAGGTGTTCCTTCGACGAGAAGTAGTAGTAGGCGTTCCCGACGGAGACGCCCGCCTCCTGGGCGATCGCCCGCATCGTGGTCTTGTCGTACCCGCGCTCCTCGAAGAGCCGGAGCGCGGTCTCCAGGATCAGCGTGCGGGTCTGCTCGCTCTTCGGGGCCTTCGAGGCCCCGTCGGCCCTGCCGGGACCGGCCGTGTTCGCCTCTGCCACGTTCTTCTCTTCCTTCACCACACGACCAAGGCTATCCGGGGGATCCGCCCGCCGGGTCCGGCAGCCCGCACGCTCCGTCCGGGGAGCCGCACGGCCTCGCGGTGACGGACCGGTACTTCGCCGCGGCCAGCACCGTGGCCCGGGCGAGCGGTCGGCCCGCGGGGGTGGTCAGCCAGTGGGCCTTGGGCCGGTGCTCGGCCAGGGCCCAGAGGCAGACGATCCAGGCGGAGGTGCCCCGGTAGACCTGGCCCCCGTCCCCGACCACAGTGATCTCGGTGAGCGTTCCCGCGTGGTCGAGCCCTGGGAAGCGCTGCCGCGCCTCCCGCGAGCCGGCCGGGACGAGGTCGAGGGGCACGAGTTGCCGCTGCTTCCCCAGCCACTGCCGCAGATGGACGCAGAGCGGACACCCGCCGTCGTAGAGCACGGTGAGCCGGCGGACCGGGGCTCCGGCCGGAGAGGGGTGTGCCACGTTCCGCTCACTTCCCGGCGACGGGAGCCGCCCAGGGCCCCTGTGCGCCCGGGCCGGCCCAGCCCTGCGGCGGTACCGGCGGGGTCTGTTCGCGCTCCATCAGGCCACGACGGCGGATCCTGCTGAGGACGTAGACGTTGCTCAGGTGCATCCCGCCCAGGATGAGCAGGACCACGCCGATCTTCACCGACAGGGCCTCGAAGAGCTGCCGGGCGTCGGCGACCCCGTCGGCGTTCTTCAGGTACAGGGTCACGAAGCCCAGGTTCACCAGGTAGAAGCCGACCACCAGAAGGTGGTTGACGGCTTCGGCGAGCTTCTCGTTGCCTTGGAGCACGTCGGCGAGGAAGACCTTGCCGTTGTGGCTGAGCGTGCGGGCGACCCAGACGGTGAGTGCCACGCTGATGAGCAGGTAGATGACGTACGCGAGCACAGTGAGGTCCATGCCCCACCCTCCCTTGAACGTGTTCAAAATGCCGATGTCATGACTGTAGACCTGATTTTGAACACGTTCAAGTGGTGTTCGCGCGATGCGGGAACACTCTGGAGCGGGGTGCGACCCGGCCGTCCTGACGGCGAGGCGTCCCGGCGGCAGGAGCCTCCTGGCGGCCCCCGGAGAGAACCGTAGGGGACACGAAAGCCGGGGACCGGTGGGCGGTCCCCGGCGCGGGCCGGGTGCGGCTCAGGGCCGCGACGGCGGTCGTGCGACAGGTGCGGGCGGCCCCTGCGGGGCCCCCGCGGTCTCAGGCGCTCATCGAGCGTGCGGTGTTGACCTGGGCCATGACCATCTGGAAGGTCTCGGGGCCGGTCGCCGGAATCATCGTGGAGTGGTGCCGGCCCGCGCTGGTGACGGTGATTTGGATGAAGCCGGTCGTGCGCTTCTCCTTCATCAGGAGGAAGAGCAGGCCGATCAGGCAGAACAGCGCGAAGACGATCGCCAGCACGATGCCCACCGTCGGGATCTTCTCCTCCGTGCGCGACATGTCCGTCGCCGTCCACACCGCGCCCTTGAGCGGCATCGTGCCGGAGGGTGTCACGATGCCGTCGTTCATCACCGTGATGTCACCGAAGGAGAGCATCGGCACCCCGCCCGTCCCCCCGTACTGCGCGGGCAGGTTGAAGCCGGGTGCCGTCGGCTGCCCCTGACCGGGGTAGCCGTAGCCGGGGCCGGGCTGGGCAGCGGACTCGGGCAGCGGCTGCGGGTAGCCGTACGCCGGAGTCGAGCCCGGCGCGGGATAGCCGTAGGCCTGGCCGTCCGGCATCGTGGGCGGGTTGCCCGGTGGCTGGGGCGGGCCCCACTTGTATGAGTCGTCCGCGTACGGATTCGGATCGCTCACAGCGTTCCCCGTTCTCCCTCATCACCATCTGCTCCCGTGCCGTGGTGCGTCGGGAGAAGCGAGCCGGTCACGGCTCCGCTCGACCGTACCGCCCCGGCCCGCCCCGACGCACCAGAAGGCCCTGTCGCCGCACGGTCCGTGCGGCGACAGGGCCTTCAGAGGTGACGCGTGTGTCAGAAGCGACGAGTGATCAGGGCGCGCTTCACTTCCTGGATCGCCTTGGTGACCTCGATGCCACGCGGGCAGGCGTCCGTGCAGTTGAACGTGGTGCGGCAACGCCACACGCCGTCACGGTCGTTGAGGATCTCCAGCCGCTGCTCCCCGGCCTCGTCACGCGAGTCGAAGATGAAGCGGTGCGCGTTGACGATGGCCGCCGGGCCGAAGTACTGGCCGTCGTTCCAGAACACCGGGCACGAGGACGTGCACGCGGCGCACAGGATGCACTTGGTGGTGTCGTCGAAGCGCTCACGGTCCTCGGCGGACTGCAGGCGCTCGCGTGTCGGCTCGTTGCCCTTGGTGACGAGGAAGGGCATGACGTCGCGGTACGCCTGGAAGAACGGGTCCATGTCGACCACGAGGTCCTTGAGGACCGTGAGGCCCTTGATGGCCTCGACCGTGATCGGCTTGTCCGGGTTGATGTCCTTGATCAGCGTCTTGCAGGCGAGCCTGTTCTTGCCGTTGATCCGCATCGCGTCCGAACCGCAGATGCCGTGCGCGCAGGAACGGCGGAAGGTCAGGGTGCCGTCCAGCTCCCACTTGATCTTGTGAAGGGCGTCGAGAACACGCTCCTTCGGGTCGATCGAGATCTGGAAGTCCTGCCACTGGACCTCGTCCGAGACCTCCGGGTTGAACCGGCGGATCCGGAACGTGGCCGTGATGTACGGGGTGTCGCCGAATCCGGCCTCGGCCTTGTCGGTCTTTTCCAGGGTCGGGGTAGCCATCAGTACTTACGCTCCATCGGCTGGTAGCGGGTCGTGACGACCGGCTTGTAGTCGAGTCGGATCGACTCGGTGCCGTCGTCCGCGACCTCGCGGTACGCCATGGTGTGGCGCATGAAGTTGACGTCGTCGCGGTTCGGGAAGTCCTCGCGGTAGTGACCGCCGCGGGACTCCTTGCGGGCCAGCGCGGAGGTCGCCATGACCTCGGCCAGGTCGAGCAGGTTGCCCAGCTCGACGGCCTCCAGCAGGTCGGTGTTGAACCGCCGGCCCTTGTCCTGGATGGACACGTCGAGGTAGCGCGCCCGCAGCTCGGCGATCTTGTCGACCGCGGTCTTGATCGTCTGCTCGGTGCGGAACACCATCACGTTGGCGTCCATGCACTCCTGCAGCTCCAGACGGAGCGTGGCGACGCGCTCGGTGCCCGTCGAGCTGCGCAGCCGCTCGACCTGGGCCTCCACCAGCTGCGCCGGGTTCTCCGGGAGTTCGACGAAGTCGTTCTTCGCGGAGTACTCGGCGGCGGCGATGCCCGACCGGCGTCCGAAGACGTTGATGTCGAGCAGCGAGTTGGTGCCGAGGCGGTTGGCGCCGTGCACCGAGACGCAGGCGACCTCGCCGGCGGCGTACAGGCCCGGGACGACGGTGGTGTTGTCGGCCAGCACCTCGCCCTCGACGTTGGTCGGGATGCCGCCCATGGCGTAGTGCGCGGTCGGCTGGATCGGGATCGGGTCCGTGTAGGGCTCGATACCGAGGTACGTACGCGCGAACTCGGTGATGTCCGGGAGCTTAGCGTCCAGCTGCTCCGGCGGGAGGTGGGTGAGGTCGAGGTAGACGTGGTCGCCCTCGGGACCGCAGCCGCGGCCCTCACGGATCTCCGTGTAGATGGAGCGGGACACGACGTCACGGGACGCGAGGTCCTTCATGACCGGCGCGTACTTCTCCATGAAGCGCTCGCCGTCCTTGTTGCGGAGGATGCCGCCCTCACCACGGGCGCCCTCCGTCAGCAGGATGCCCATGCGCCAGATGCCCGTCGGGTGGAACTGGAAGAACTCCATGTCCTCCAGCGGCAGACCGCGGCGGTACGCGGCGGCCTGGCCGTCACCGGTCAGGGTGTGGGCGTTGGAGGTCACCTTGAAGAACTTGCCGGTGCCGCCGGAGGCGAAGATGATCGACTTCGCCTGGAAGACGTGGATCTCGCCGGTCGCCAGCTCGTAGGCGACGACGCCCGCGGACTTCTTGACCCCGTCCACGTCCTGGAGCAGGAGGTCCAGGACGTAGAACTCGTTGAAGAACTCCACGCCCTCCTTGACGCAGTTCTGGTAGAGCGTCTGGAGGATCATGTGGCCGGTGCGGTCCGAGGCGTAGCAGGACCGGCGGACCGGAGCCTCGCCGTGGCTGCGCGTGTGACCGCCGAAGCGGCGCTGGTCGATGCGGCCCTCGGGCGTCCGGTTGAACGGCAGGCCCATCTTCTCCAGGTCGAGGACGGCGTCGATGGCCTCCTTCGCGAGGATCTCGGCGGCGTCCTGGTCGACCAGGTAGTCGCCGCCCTTGATCGTGTCGAAGGTGTGCCACTCCCAGTTGTCCTCCTCCACGTTGGCGAGCGCGGCGGCCATGCCGCCCTGCGCCGCGCCCGTGTGGGAGCGGGTGGGGTAGAGCTTCGTCAGCACGGCGGTGCGGCTGCGCTTCGTCGACTCGATGGCCGCGCGCATGCCGGCGCCGCCGGCGCCGACGATGACGGTGTCGTACTTGTGGATCTGCATGGTTTCCTCTGGTCCCTCTGTCCCGGCGCCTAGCGGATGTTCGGGTCGAAGGTGAAGATCACCAGCGTGCCCAGCAGGACGGTGAACACCGTGGCGGTGTACAGGAGCATCTTCAGCCAGAAGCGGGTGGTGTCCCGTTCGGCGTAGTCGTTGATGACCGTACGGAGGCCGTTGGCGCCGTGGAGCATGGCGAGCCACAGCATCGCCAGGTCCCAGACCTGCCAGAACGGCGAGGCCCAGCGGCCCGCCACGAAGGCGAAGCCGATCTTGGACACGCCGCCGTCGAGCACCAGCTGGATCAGCAGGTGGCCGATGACGAGAACGACCAGCACGATGCCCGACAGGCGCATGAAGAGCCAGGCGTACATCTCGAAGTTGGTGCGCGAACCCTTGGGGGTCTTGCCCGTGCGCTGACGCGGGGGCTCGATCACCGGGGCCGGGTTGTCGGAGTCGAAGAGGCTCACGCCCTCCACGTCACCGATCGCGGAAGACGAAGGTGTCTCGGTGGACATGTGCCTCAGCTCCCGAAGACTTCACGTACGGCGTGGCCGAGGACGGGGTACAGGGCCCCGACCATCAGCACGATCCAGATACCGAGGACGGTCCAGAGCATCTGCTTCTGGTAGCGCGGGCCCTTGGCCCAGAAGTCGACGGCGACGATGCGGAGACCGTTCAGCGCGTGGAAGAGGATGGCGGCCACCAGGCCGTACTCGAGCAGCGCGACGATCGGTGTCTTGTATGTGGCCACGACGTCGTCGTACGCCTCGGGGGAGACACGCACGAGAGCGGTGTCCAGGACGTGTACGAACAGGAAGAAGAAAATGAGGACACCGGTGACTCGATGAGCCACCCAGGACCACATGCCTTCCCGGCCGCGGTACAGCGTTCCAGCCGGCACGGAAGAACCCTCCGGGAGCGGGGATTGGGGTCGGCCGGCTTGACTGTCGGTCTGACCCGGCCAGGTACGGTCCACCGGCCCCGGCCATCGTAGCGACGCTTTGTCGGTTCCATGGCGGCGGGGCCCGTCGGTGTGATCAAAGTGGCAAGGGAACAGCCACAAACGGGCTAGCGGGGGTCGTTCGCCGCCGGGGTGACCGGGACGGGTGACAGCCCGGCCTCCGCCACCAGCTCGATGATGCGGCCCCGGGCGAGTCGCCGCATCTCCTCCGCGGTCAGGGACCGCTCCTCGTCCGGTTCGTGCGCCAGCCGGGTGCGGATCGCGGCCAGCACCTGGTCGACGTGCTGGGAGGGCCGCAGCCCGTCGAGGCAGACGACGAAGACGTGGCCGAACCGGCTCTCGTACGCGGCGTGCGCGGCGCGCAGCGCCAGGTGGGCGGCGCGGGGCGCGGCGTGGTGCAGGCACGGGGCGCTCTCCGCGGCGAGCGCTTCGGCGATGTCGGAGGGCGCGAGGTCGTACCCCGCCTCGTCGGAGGCGGCGAGCAGGGTGTCCAGGTCCTGGTAGGGCCGGTGGGCGGCCACCCGCAGCGCCCACCGGCGGCTTCCGCAGCACTCCAGCAGGGCTGATTCGGCGAGCGCGCGGGGCCAGGTGTTGAACAGGCCGAGCCCGCTCGAGTGGGCACTCCCGCCACCGCTCACCGAGACTGGTCCCGGAACAGGGCCGTGGTCCGGCGCGGCTCGCGGAGCCGGAGCGGGGCTCTGGACCTGGACGGGTACGGCTGCCCGCCCTGCCTGCTGCGGAGCTTTCGGCAGGCCGGCGTGGGACTCGCTGGACCTGGACAGCGGTACTCCTCGGACGAATGGCATCTGTGACCCTGGAGAGGGAACGGAGGGTGACGAGGTTGCGTGTGGGGCGGAAGTGACGACTGGGACCGATGTGCGGTAACGCTAACGAGACCGAGCGACGGGCAGTCGAAGGATGCGAGAAATTCACCCGTACGGGAGAGTTTCGGAACGCTTGATGGACGAACGCGCGGGGGGAATGCCCGACCTTCTCAACATCTTTAATCTGTTTCTCCCCCGATCCGGAGGATTCTGACCTATGTCGCCCTCACGCGGAACCCTGGTGGCCGGTGCGGCCGTCGCGGCGGCAGCCGCCGTCACGCTCACCGTCGTCGTCTGGCCCGACAGCTCCGACCCCGGTACCCGGAGCGGAGGGGCGGCCTCGGCGCCCACCTCGCCCTCCCCGACCCGCAGCTACCCGCTCTCCACGACGCCGCGGTCCATACCCGCGGTGCGCGAGCACACCCCCGCACGCGGCCCTGGCTGGAAGCCCGCCGGCGACAGCGCGGTCGTCGTCACCGATCCCGGGCTCGCCGACGAGGCGAAGCTCCTCGCCAAGGAGCTGAAGATCGGCTACCGGGGCGAGAAGTCCGCCCGGGCCGGCGACATCGAGCTGGCGCTCTCGTCCTCGGACAAGGGCGACCCGGAGTCGTACACCCTGAAGACCGCGGACGGCCGGGTCACGATCAGCGGTCCCGGGCAGGCCGGCGTCTTCTACGGGACCCGCACCCTCAAGCAGTCGCTGAGCGCCGACGACACCGTGCCCGAAGGCGTCGTGCGCGACACCCCGGACCGGCCGCAGCGCGGACTCAACCTCGACATAGCGCGCAAGCACTACTCCGCGGGCTGGATCGAGGACCGGCTGCGCGAGATGGCCGACCTCAAGCTCAACCAGCTCGGACTGCACTTCTCCGACGACCAGGCCTTCCGGATCGAGTCCGACACCCACCCCGAGGTCGTCTCCCAGGAGCACCTGACCAAGGCCGAGGTCCGCCGGATCGTGGAGCTGGCGCAGAGCCTGCACATCACCGTCGTCGGCGAGATCGACTCCCCGGGACACCTGGGCGCCGTCCTGCGCGCGCACCCCGACCTGCAACTGCGGGACACCCAGGGCGTGGCGCGGAAGGGGGCCATCGACATCTCCGAGCCGGAGTCGGCGAAGATCGTCGACGACCTGCTCCAGGAGTACGCCGAGCTCTTCCCCGGCGGCTGGTTCCACGTCGGGGCGGACGAGTACCAGGCGCTGACGGTGAGCGACCCGCAGGCCTCCTATCCGCAGCTCGCGGCGGCGGCGCGGAAGAAGTACGGCGCCGACGCCACCGTCCAGGACCTGACGGAGGGCTGGCTGAACGACCGCGCCGCCGTCATCCGCAAGGCGGAGAAGATTCCCAAGGCGTGGAACGACGGCTTCTTCAGCGGCGGGAGCGTCACCGGGGACAAGGGCATCGAGGTCGAGTACTGGACGGGCAAGGAGATCGGCGCCCGGCCGCCCCAGGACTACCTGGCCGAGGGCCGCAAGGTGATCAACCTCAACGACGAGTACCTCTACTACGTGCTCGGGGAGCCCAACGACTTCGTGTACCCGACGGGCAAGCGGATCTACGAGCAGTGGACCCCCCTCGTCCTGCGCGGCACCGAGCCGGTCGCCGAGCGCTGGTCGAAGCAGATCCTCGGCGGCCGGTTCGCGGTCTGGGGCGACTTCCCGAACGCGCAGACGCAGGCACAGGTGGCCGCCGGTATCCGGATGCCGCTCAACGCGGTCTCCCAGAAGCTCTGGGACCCGGGGAAGCCCGAGCTGACCTGGACCGACTTCAAGGCGCTTGCCGACAAGGTCGATTCGTCGAAGTGATCCGCAACTCCTTGGACATCGCAGGGGGCAAGGGATAGGTTCCGTCGGCCGCACACCCGGGGAGGGGTGTGCGGCTCGTACGTTCCGCATCCGAACCCCGGGGGGTCCATCCATGCTGTGCACCGACTGCGGTGCGAGACCGGCGGCATCCGCGGACGGGCGCTGCCCCGTCTGCGCGGCGAACCGTCCGGCGCACCCGAACGGACCGACGGGGCTCCGGGACCTGCGCTCGCCCGTCGGGCTCGGCAGGGCGGCCGTCGTCCTGCTCGCGGTCGTCATCGCGACCGACGTGGTCGCGCTCGCGGCGGGTCTGAACGTCCGGGGCGAGTTCGCCGCCCTCGGTGGCGCGGCGACGTACGACGCCGACCCGGTCACCCGCGCCGAGGCCGTCTACGGGATCGCCGGGGGTCTGCAGGGTCTCGTCACGCCGGCCACCGGGGTCGTCTTCATCATCTGGTTCCACCGTCTGCGGCTCAACGCGGAGGTGTTCGACGCCGGTCTGCAGCCCATGCGGCCGGGCTGGGCCATCGGCGCCTGGTTCGTCCCCGTCGCCAACATCTGGCTGCCGCGCAGGGTCGCCGGCGGCATCTGGGAGGCGAGTGCGCAGCACTACGGCGACGGTGGTCGGCGCACGGTCTCGAAAGCGCCGCTCAACCTCTGGTGGGCCGTGTACATCGGCTCGGCGGCCTTCAGCTGGGTCGTGTCCAAGAACTACGAACGGGCCGTGCTGCCCGGTGAGCTCACGGACGCCGTCACGCTGGTCATGTCCGCCGACGCGCTCGACATCGTCGCCGCCGTCCTGGCCATCGTCTTCGTACGCGAGCTGACCCGGATGCAGTGCGAGCGTGCCGCACTCGGCCCTCACCCGCTCTCCGCGGCGCCGTCGGCCGGCCCGGTCCCGGACTGAACCGACCGGTTTCGCGCCCTCTCGCGGTGTCCGGCGGGCAGCGTGGCAGCCCGGACCGCGGGGGAGCGCGACGTGGGTCTGCGGGGGCTCGTACCTGGTGGGCCGCAGCGGTGGGCCGCTCCTGGAACACCCGGCGCTGCCGGACGCGCGAGACCTGCCGGCGCTGCGGGAGTACCGCGCGGACGGCCGGCCGGTCTGGTGCCACCCCGGCCGGCCCTCGGCAGCATGGCCGCGCTCACCGACCCGGCGCGGGCGGTCCCATGGGCGGCTGAATCCGGCCGCGGGCCACTCGAAGGCCCCGTGCTCGAACTGCTGCGTATCGAGCGGCCGGAGAGCTCGGCCGACGAATTTTTCTCCGCATTACCGGACCGTCTGGGCATCCGTCGCCCGTCCGGCCGAACCCCGGCGTGGTCTTCCCCGTCGACTGAGTGACGCTTTTCGGCCATCCGGCGCTGTACGCGGTAACAGGCAGCACGGCGCTCGTCACGGAGCGGCTGAGGCGGCCGAGACCGAGGGAGGGCGTCGATGACTCTGCTGGAGCAGATCGCTCGTGCCGATGAACGGGGTTTGGCGGCGAGTGGACTCGCCTGTCTGGACCGCTGTCTTCCACCGCCGGAGGACGGGGGCGATCCGGAACCACTGCGCCCGCTCTGGGCGAGCTGCGAGAGCGGTGCGCAATGGGCGGCCCGTCTCGACGCCGTGCACGCGGCGCTGGAACGTGCCGCCCCGGCCGGCGGGACCGCGGACGGCGACGGCACGGCCGCCCGGATCCGCGCACTGCTCGGCGCCGCGCCACGGGACTTCGCTGCCGGACCGCTGAGGGCCTGGGCGGACGCCTGCTCGCTCCTCGCTCTCGACGTCCACCGGGAGTTGGACTTCCCGGCGGACGGTGCGCAGGAGCTGGAGCTGTACCGGGCGGGCGGGGCCGCGGGCCACGGGCCGCTCGTCGCCCGCGAACTGCTCCGCCAGACCGAGATCCTGGAGACCCTCGCCGAGACAGACGGGACGGTGGGCGGCGCGACGGGCCTGCGCCGGGTCCTGGACCTGTCGGCCGAGGGGCGACGGGTGCTGCGCGCGGTGGCGTCGCGGCGTGCTCGCGCGCGGTCCGGGGACGTGTCCCCGGCGTGACGTCATGAGGGGAGGGGGACGACGACCGGGGCCGCCACCCCCCACAGGAGAGGCCCCGGCCGTCTTCCACAGGGCCGCAGGACGGCCCCGTACTCATCTCAGCGCCGTGGGTGCGTTTTCTGTCACACCGCGCTGCGTCAGGAGACAGTTGCGGGTTGTACAAGTCATGGACGGCGCACCGTCCGACCACGTAGCGTGCTGATTCGCGCAGGGACGCGCGGCAGTGGTGACCAGCTGCGATTCGGATCAGCAGGGCGGGTTGAGGGAGTGCTGGGGGACGACGCGGAGCTGACCGCCGCGGTGCTCGCGGCACAGGACGGGGACGAGGACGCCTTCCGGACTGTGTACCGCGCCGTGCACCCGCGGCTGCTGGGCTACATACGCACGCTGGTCGGTGAACCGGACGCCGAGGACGTGGCGTCCGAGTCATGGCTGCAGATAGCCCGTGACCTGGACCGGTTCAGCGGGGACGCCGACCGGTTCCGCGGTTGGGCGGCCCGGATAGCGCGCAACCGCTCACTCGACCACATCCGGATGCGGGGCAGGCGCCCCGCGATCAGTGGTGACGAGAGCGAACTGGCCGGTGAGGCGGCCGACTCCGACACGGCCGGCGAGGCGCTGGAGTCGCTGGGCACCGGACGCGCCATGTCCCTCATCGCGCAGCTGCCGCAGGACCAGGCCGAGGCGGTCGTGCTGCGCGTCGTGATGGGTCTCGACGCCAAGAGCGCGGCCGAGGCGCTGGGCAAGCGTCCCGGTGCGGTGCGTACCGCCGCCCACCGCGGTCTGAAGAGGCTCGCCGAGCTCGTCGGGGCGGGCCAGGGCACGGACGACGAGATTCCGGCGGCCAACGAACTGGGCGCCGTACCCGCGCAGCGCCCGGCCCGTCAGGAAGCGGCGGCGCCCGCCGGTGTGACGCATTCGCGTCCGTGGACGCAGAAGGACATGTGATGGCCGACGAGCAGCATGAGTGGCTTGACGCGGACGCGGCGGAGAAACTGCTCCGCGGCGAGCCCGTCGAGCCCGTCGACGATCACACCAGGACGGAGCTGGCGCGGCTGGAGGCCGCCCTGCGCGCGGTGCGTACCCCTGACCCGTCCGGCGGTGAACTCCCCGGTGAGGCGGCGGTGATGTCCGCCTTCCGCGAGGCGTCCGGGAGCCGGAAGCGGGCCGGAGCGGCCCGCACCGCCACGGCCGCCGGGACGCGGGACTCGCTGCACACCGTACGGATCGGGGCGGCGTCCGCCACGCCGCTCCGGCGTCCGCGCTGGACCCGTCCGGTGCGCCTCGGCCTGGCCGTCTCGCTCGCGGGGTGCGCGCTCGGCGGGGTGGCGGTCGCGGGGGGCGCGGGCATGCTCCCGGCGCCGTTCGGCGGCCACGGCTCACCGCTTCCGGCCTCGTCCGTCTCGGCTGCGGCGTCCCCCGAGGAGATGGGGGCCGAGGAGCCCGACGCGCCGCGGCCTTCGCCCCCGGCGTCCGGAGCACCCGAAGTGCCCAGCCCCCCGGCGGCTTCGGACGAGCCCGACGGCACGGACGAGGGGCCGGCCGGCGGCGAGGCGTCCGGTACGCCGGGCGGTGACGGTACGACCGGCCCGGAGGCCGGCGACCGGGACGGCGGTACCGGCCGCGACGGTACGACCGGCCCGGAGGCCCCCGGCGTACCCGGAGGTTCCGCGGCCGAGATGCTCGCGAAGTCCGTCCGGGCGTGCCGTGACTACCGCGCCGACGCCCTGAGCAAGGAGCAGGAGCGGCGGCTGCTCGAACTTGCGGACGGTGAACGCAATCTCGACCGCTTCTGCGACCGCGTCCTGGCGGCGGACGACCGTGACGGCGGCAGCGGCGGTAGGACCGACGAGAGCCAGGACGACGGCGCGGGCGACGGCGGGAACGCCGGAGGCCCTCTCCCCTCGATCAGCTTCCTCACGCGGGACGCCCAGGACGCGCAGGACGCCAAGGACCCGAAGAGCGCTCCCCAGGCCGGGGCCGGCCTGCGTCCCGCGGCGTCCCCGAGCTCGTCGCCGGCAGCCTCCACGCGTCGCTGACCTGCACGAACGCACCGGCTGTAACGTTCTTCGGCATCACGACGCAGTAGTGAGTGCCGACTGGTCATCGGCCGCGCAAAGAGCCGGGGTTCCCCCCGTACCTTCGGCTCAGCGCATCCGGCGCGGGCGGGACACGTTCCCCCGGTCCCGCCCGCGCCCCCGAACCTCGCGGCTACCAGTAGACGACGACCTTGTCGCCGTTCCTCACCTGGGCGAAGAGCGACGAGATCTTCCCCTCGTCCCGCACGTTCACGCATCCGTGCGACGCTCCGCCGTAGCCGCGGGCCGCGAAGTCCGGCGAGAAGTGCACCGCCTGGCCCCCGCTGAAGAACATCGCGTACGGCATGGGGGTGTCGTAGAGCGTGGACACGTGATGGCGGGACTTCCAGTAGACCGAGAAGGCGCCGTCCCGGGTGGGTGTGTACTGGGAGCCGAACCGTACGTCCATCGACGAGACGACCCGGCCGTCGATCATCCAGGACAGCGTGCGGCTGTTCTTGCTGACGCACAGGACCCGGCCCGTCATACAGCGTGGGTCGGGTGCGGCCACCGGCCTCTCGGTCGGCGGGCGCAGCTCCTTCGCGGTCGGTTTCCTCGTCGTCGCCAGCAGCCGCTGCCACGTCACGGTGTCGGTGGCGCCCGTGCGGGGCAGCCCCCGCCGGTCCTGGAAGGAACGCACCGACGCCGCGGTGACGGCCCCGTAGTAGCCCGTGGGGTTGCGGTCGAAGTGGCCGGTCAGGCGCAGCCTGGCCTGCAGTTCCCGTACCCGCTCGCTCCGGTCGCCGACGGACATCAGGGTCCGGGGGCGCGGCGACGGCCGGGGGCCCGGTGTGCCCGCCGAGGTCGCCGGCGGTGTCGTGCGGGACGGGCCGCCGCTCGGCTTGGCGTCGTCCGGGGCGGGTGCGCCGGTCCCGGGTGCGGCCCTCCCGGTCGCGGGCCCGTCGGGCGCCGTGGTCTCGATCCTGCAGCCCGCCGTCAGACCGGCCAGCGCGAGTACGCCGATGGCCGCCGCTGCGGAAGTGCGCGACGTACGCGCCCCGCCCGCCCGGCTGCCCGCCCGTGCACGTCCCATCATCGGCCCCCTGGCTCGCCCACGGACGTCCGCGTGGCGCGGACGTCTCGTGAGACGGATTCCCGCCCTGCCCGGTTGCCGAATCCTGCGCATGATGGGAGGGGCGCCCCCGGCCGGGACGTGCGCTGTGAGCAAGGTCCCGGTGGAGGGCTCCCGCAGGCCGCGGCACCGCCGCCGGAGTCGGCCGCGACGTTGCTGTCACCGAGAGACGGATCGAGTGATCAGCTTGAGTGGGAGGCACAGCGCATGACGCGTGAGTCCGAGTCGGGACTGCCCATCGAGCCGGTGTACGGGCCGGAGGCGCTCGACGGCTGGCGGGCCGAGGAGAAGCTGGGCGCCCCGGGGGAGTTCCCCTTCACCCGTGGTGTCCACCCCACCATGTACACGGGCCGGCCGTGGACGATGCGGCAGTACGCGGGGTTCGGTACCGCCACCGAGTCCAACGCCCGTTACAAGCAGCTGATCGCCGACGGCACGACGGGCCTGTCCGTCGCCTTCGACCTGCCCACCCAGATGGGACACGACTCGGACGCCCCCATCTCCTCCGGCGAGGTGGGCAAGGTCGGCGTCGCGATCGACTCGATCGACGACATGCGCGTCCTGTTCGGCGGGATCCCGCTGGGCGAGGTCTCCACGTCGATGACCATCAACGCCCCCGCCTCGATCCTCCTCCTGCTCTACCAACTGGTCGCCGAGGAGCAGGGGGTGCCCGCCGACCGGCTGACGGGGACCATCCAGAACGACGTGCTCAAGGAGTACATCGCCCGGGGCACGTACATCTTCCCGCCCAAGCCCTCGCTGCGGCTGATCGCCGACATCTTCAGGTACTGCCGGGCCGAGATCCCGAAGTGGAACACCATCTCGATCTCCGGCTACCACATGGCCGAGGCGGGTGCCTCGCCCGCGCAGGAGATCGCGTTCACGCTCGCGGACGGCATCGAGTACGTCCGTACCGCCGTCGCGGCCGGGATGGACGTCGACGACTTCGCCCCCCGGCTCTCCTTCTTCTTCGTCGCCCGTACGACGATCATCGAGGAGGTCGCCAAGTTCCGCGCCGCGCGACGGATCTGGGCGAAGGTGATGCGGGAGGAGTTCGGCGCGAAGAACCCCAAGTCCCTGATGCTGCGCTTCCACACCCAGACCGCGGGCGTCCAGCTCACCGCCCAGCAGCCCGAGGTCAATCTCGTGCGGGTCGCCGTACAGGGCCTGGGCGCGGTCCTCGGCGGCACACAGTCGCTGCACACCAACTCCTTCGACGAGGCGATCGCACTCCCCACCGACAAGTCCGCCCGCCTCGCGCTGCGCACCCAGCAGGTCCTGGCGTACGAGACGGACGTGACCGCCACGGTCGACCCGTTCGCCGGCAGTTACGTCGTGGAGAGGATGACCGACGACGTCGAGGCCGCGGCACTGGAACTGATGCTCAAGGTCGAGGACATGGGCGGCGCGGTCGAAGCCATCGAGCGCGGTTTCCAGAAGGGCGAGATCGAGCGCAGTGCCTACCGCATCGCCCAGGAGACGGACAGCGGTGAGCGGGTCGTCGTCGGCGTCAACCGCTTCCGGCTCGACGAGGAGGAGCCGTACGAGCCCCTCCGTGTCGACCCGGCGATCGAGGCCCAGCAGGCCGCCCGCCTGGCGGGGCTCCGGGCCGAGCGGGACCAGGGGGCGGTGGACGCGGCGCTCGCGGAACTGCGGAGGGCGGCGGAGGACGACGCGGGGGCGGCGAACGTGATGTACCCGATGAAGGACGCGCTCAGGGCCCGGGCCACGGTCGGCGAGGTGTGCGACGCGCTGCGGGAGGTCTGGGGCGCGTACGTGCCGACGGACGCGTTCTGAACGACCGGGCCGGCGGGCCACTCCGGGAACGCCCGGCCGGGGTCACCCCGAGGACGCCCAGAGTTCACCGTTCGTCGGGTCGTGCGACACCCTCCCCTTCACCTGTCTCACTAGCGTGGGCGGACCAAGATCGAAGGTGAGGGCCCGCGTGCCGAAACTGTCCGTTGTCGTTCCCTGCCACAACGTCGGCGCCTTCGTCGACACGACGCTGGGCAGTCTCGCCCGCAACACCGGCCCGGACATCGAGTTCCTGCTGGTCGACGACTGCTCCACGGACGACACACCGGCCGTCATCGACCGCTGGGCCGACAGACTCCCGCAGGCCGAGGTCATCCGCCACGAGAGCAACGTGGGCATCTCCGCGGCCCGCAACAGCGGCATCGACGCAGCCCGCGGCGACTTCGTCACCTTCCTGGACGGCGACGACTGGTACGCACCGGGGCACCTGGACCGGCTGCTGCACGCAGCCGCCGGGCTGGACTGCGACTTCGCCCGTACCGACCACGTACAGGTCACCGGCACCAGCCGTGTCGTACGCCGTGCGCCGGCCCGGTTGCGGGACACCGTGCTCGATCCCCGGGAGGGCATCGCCTCGCCCGGGTGGGAGACGATGGTCGACTACCCGTTCGTCTGGGCGGGCGTGTACCACCGGCGGCTCTTCGAGGACGGCGGCCACCGGTTCGCCACCCGGCTGCGTACCGCCGAGGACCGGCTGTGGATCTGGCAGCTGCACCTGCGGGCCCGTACCTGCGCGGCGCTGAACCTGTACGGCGTCTTCTACCGGCGCGGTGTCACCACCTCCCTGACGCAGATCCAGGACTCCCGCCAACTGGACTTCTTCCCCGCCTACGACACGCTGATCGACGAGATCGGCGGGGACCCGGACGCGGAGCTGCTGCTCCCCAAGGCGGTCCGCACCTACTGCGCGATGATCGCCTTCCACAACGAGAAGGCGGACGCGTACGAACCCGCGACGGCCCGCCGCCTGCGTGACGAGTCGGCCGCCGCGCTGCGCCGCATGCCGCAGCACGTGCTCGACGAGACCCTGACGACGATGGACACCAGGCGCAGCATCCTGCTCAACCGCCTGCGTGACAAGCAGAAGGCCGCCTGACCCATGCCCACGCGCACCCAGATCTTCCAGGTATCGACCCTCTACGGGGCTGCCACGCTCGCGGCGGCGCTGGACGCCGGCCAGTTCGGACCCGGCCGGGACAGCCACCGGATCCTGCTCGTCTCCAACAACGCGCCGGTCCCCGAGACCGCCCTCCGGCTGGAGGAGATGCGCGGCTACGGAGGCATCGCCGCCCGCTTCGACTCGGTCGTCGACTGGAACGACGCCATCAGCCCCCACCACCCGAGCGGCTGGGGTCCGCGCGCCGAGGAGACCGAGCTGTGGCAGCGCGCCTTCCGCCTCGCGTGGGGACTGGACGCCACCGGCCCGGTGGAACTCGCGGTCGAGTCCATCCAGGTCAACCCGGCCCGCGCGCTCGCCGCGATCTTCGCCGAGAGCGCCCTGCACGTCTACGCGGACGGGCTGATGAGCTACGGCCCCACCCGTAACAAGCTGCCCCGCTCCATCGCCTGCCGTGTCCAACGGGTGCTCCACCTCGACCTCGTACCCGGTCTCCGCCCGCTGCTCCTGGCCGAGTCCGGTGTGGAGCCCGAACTCGTGCCGAACGAGGCCTTCCGCGAGGTTCTCGATGAGATCGCCACGGCGGCGTCGGGTGACCGGCGGCTGGTGGCCGCCGCGACCGAGGCCCCCACCGCGGTGCTCCTCGGCCAGTACCTCGCGGCCTTGGACATCCTCACGGCCGAGGAGGAGGAGGACCTGCACGTCCGCATGCTCCGCGGCGTCGCACGGGCCGGCCACACCTCCGTGCTCTTCAAGCCCCACCCCACCGCACCGGCCCGCTACTCACGGGCGCTGGACGACGCCGCGGCCGCGCTGGGGGTGCGACTGACCACACCGGACGGTCCGTTGCTCGCCGAGACCCTCTACGAGCGGTGCGCGCCCACCCTCGTCGTCGGCTGCTTCTCGACCGCGATGTTCACCGCGGCCGTGTACTACGGCATCCCCGTCGCCCGCGTCGGCACCCGCCTGGTGCTGGACCGCATCACCCCCTACGAGAACAGCAACCGCGTCCCGCTGACCATCGTCGACCACCTGGTGCCCGACCTGGACGAGCAGGACGGCGAAACCGTGCCCGCGCTTCCGGCCACCGCACCGGCCACCCTCGCGCCCCTGGTCCGGACGGTCGGCTACTGCATGCAGGCCGGCCTCCACCCCGCGCTCCGTGCCGAGGCCGAGGCATGGCTGCGGGACCACCTCGACGGCGGTACGCGGCACTACTTCAAGCGCCGCCGCCTGGAGAAGCTCACCCTGCCCGGCGGCGGTGGCCCGCGCGGGGCGGCGATCCGGCTGCGCCGCACCGTACGGCGTACCCGCGGCAGCCTCGGCTTCTGACCCGGCCGCCGGGGGCACGCACCCCGGCGGCCGGTGGGCCGGACGTTCACGCCCCGGACCTCGCGGTCGAGGTGACTGTTCATCCGGCCGGAGTTCATCCCGCGCCCGAGCGTTCGTAGCCTGCGAGGAACCATGCCCTTCTCTGCCTCAGCCTCTGCCTCCCCCTCCCGGGCCCGCCCACCGGCCTCCGCCGCGCCGTCCACCCCCGAGCCGGGTCCTTCCCGCGAGCACCGGTACGACATCGATCTGATCCGGCTGCTCTGCTCCGTGGGCGTCATCCTGTGTCACACGGGCTCCGCGTTCGTGAACACCGCGGGCCGCGAGGCGTCGAACGGGCCCGGCACCTACTGGGCCGGCCTGGTGGCGGACTCGGCGGGGCGCTTCGCCGTACCGCTGTTCTTCGCGATCGCCGGATGGGTCGTCCTCGTCGGCGCCCCGGTCCGGGACGGCAGGCAGCTGTGGCGGCGGATCGTGCGGATCGTGGTGCCGCTCGCCGTCTGGACGGTGCTCTACGTGGCATGGGGCCGGCTGCGCGGCACCAACGACGGCCCGGCGGGTGAGCTGGTCCTCGACTCGCTTCTCGCCTCGGTCCGTCCGGCCTACCACCTCTGGTACCTGTACGCCTACATCCCCGTGATCATGCTCCTGGCCTTCGTCGTCCTGGTGAGGGCCGGCAAGCGACCCTGGGGCCTCGGGGCAGCGCTGCTCGTCCTCGGGGCAGCCCCCGGCCTGTCCGGCGACCTGGCCGGGGCCACCGGCCTGGAACTGCCCCGCTTCGGCTGGGGGTTCGGCCCGTACCAGCTGGTCTACGCCGTGCTGGGCGCCCTGCTCCTCGCGCTGCCCGGCAGCACGTCCGGCGGGCGGCGCCCGTTCTGGCTGCTCCCGGCGGCCGCGGCCCTGGCGGCGATCGTTGCCTACCAGCACGGGGTGCACTACGCGATCCCGTACGCGAGCGTCCTGGTCGCCCTGTTCAGCGGCGGCGTGCTGCTCGCACTGCACCGCCTGCACGTCCCGGAGCGCCTGCGCCCGGTCCTGGCCCGCCTCTCGGCGGCCTCGTTCGGCGCGTACATGATCCACGTCCTGGTGCTGGGCGTCCTCACCGACGCGCTGGTGGACGCCGACCTGAGCCTCCCGGCGGCCGCCGCGCTGGCCGTCGTCGTCACCGCTGCCACCACGGCGCTCTCCTTCGCGGCGGCCCTCCTCTGGACCCGCCTGGGCCTGACCCGCCTCCTGGGCTGAGGCGGGTCGGCCGGCCGCAACGGTGCGGAGGGTCAGCGTCGCCTCAGGGCGCGGGCGCGGCGGGCAAGCCGGCGGAGCGTGGCGTTCCTGCGGACGAACGCCAGCCGGGCCGGGACGACGCCGGGGAGTGCGAGCGTGCCCAGGCGGCGGCGCCTGAAGTAGCGCCAGGTCCGGGAGTCGAGATGGTCGGACAGATAGCGCTCGGCGGCCGGGCGGAGGTCGGGGCGGACACGCGGCTGCATGGCGAAGGCGACCGCCTCGACCAGACCGCCGAGCGCCTTCGCCACGGCGGCCCCGTCCGGCCGCGTCCCCTCGGCCGCGCCGGGCTCACCGAGGCCGGGCAGCAGGGCGTCGGTGATCGTCACCGGCATCCTGGCGGGGATCTCGTACGGGGTGAGGCGTTCCAGGAGCGTCCCGGTCCCGGTCCTGGCGACGGGCAGGCCGTAGAACGTCGCCGCGGTGAGCAGGGCGGTCGAGAAGGAGCCCACGACGAGCGCGGGGCGCAGCCGCTCGTGGAGCACCTCCGCCAGGACCGGGGCACCGGCCGGTCCCTGGCCGGCCACGGTCATCTCGACGCCCAGGCGCGCGGCCTCCGCCCGGAGCGCCCGGGTACGCGACGCGGGGGTGCCGGGGTGGGGCTGGAGCACGAGACGGGTGTGGCCGAGCGCGGCCGTGTCGCGGATCATCCGCAGCTGGAGATCCGCCTCCTCGGCGTCGGGAAGCGCCCCGGCCCCGGAGAGCAGCAGCAGTACGGCGCCCTCGGGAGCGGACACGTCGGGTGCGGCGTCCGCCAGTTCGCCCCAGACCTTCAGCAGGGCGGCGGCGGGCAGCGGGCGGAGGGCGACGCCGAACTCGCCCAGCAGCAGCGGCTTCAGGCCGGGGAGCAGGTCAGGGTGCAGGAGCTCCCGGACGCGGGTCCCGATCAGCGGGTCGAGTTTGCCGCCGGTCGGGCCGTACGCGTTCAAGCCGTCGGCGTACACCGTGATCGGCGAACCGGTGAAGACCTGGGCGACCGCCAGGGCGGGGGCCGAGTCCGGAGCGGGCAGCACCAGTTCGACCCCGTCGTCGCCCAGGGCCCAGAGGCGTCGCAGATGGCGTTCCCACAGGGGTACGTCGTCGGCGCGCGGGGTCCAGCCGCCCGGGTGCAGCGGGAAGACGGCGTCGTTCCACGAGAGGACCTCGTCGAACCGGTCGCGCAGCCGTCCGAAGCCGGGCGCCGAGTCCACCGGGGGAGCCGCCTCCGGGATCGCGGTGGACTCGGCGAGCAGGAGGACGCGGCGGCCGGCGGGTCCGAAGCAGCCGGCGTCGAGTGCGGCCGCGAGCACGGCCGTGCCGTGCACGGTCGTCGCGAGGAAGACCTGGGTGTTCACGCGGCAGCCGCCTCGCCGGTATTGGTGGCCCGGCGGCGCAGTCCGCGCAACAGGGCCGCCCGTTCGGGGTCCATGGATTCGAGGCACTCGTCCAGAAGCCTCCGAGGCATTCTTCCGAGTGCCGCAGCGCCGAGTGATTTCAGGGTGCGGGCGACCGGCGGTTCGAATTTCCCGACGGAACCGACGTGATGGGAAATGACGGCGCAATAGGTCCGCACCGCTTTCGGCAGCAGTTTCTCCGCGTCGCGGTCCGCCGCCGTCTCGGACAGGACCTGGTCGTACGCGCGAATGAAATCGAGTTGGCGTTCGTCGCCGATCCGGGTGAGGGAGGTGGGGACTCCCCGCCGGTAGAAATGGCCCAGTGTCCCCAGCACCGCGAACGACTCCGCCTCCCGGTGCAGCCGCCAGATCCAGGGCCGGTCCTCGGCGGTGCGGAGGCCGTCGGTGAAACGCAGCAGTCCACGGTCCAGCAGGTCGCGGTGGTAGAGCCCGGCCCACGCGAACGCGTAGTCCACCGAGGTGGTCCTGGTCGCGGGGAGGATCGCCGCCCTGGGGTCGCCCACCACGTCGCGCGGACCGTGCGGGACGCGGCGCACCGTGCGGGAGACGCCGTCGACCTGGACGTGGTCGGTGCGCACGAAGGAGCAGCCCAGCGCCTCGGTCCGGGCGAGGAGCTCCGTGTAGTGGCCGGGTGCGAGCCAGTCGTCGCCGTCCAGGAAGGCGATGTACTCCCCACGGGCCGCGTCCAGACCGGTGTTGCGGGCCGTGGCCAGCCCCTGGTTCCGCTCGTGCCGGCGGACGACCACCCCCTCGATGTCGTCCCGGGCCCGGCGCAGGAGTTCCGCCGTCCCGTCGGTCGAACAGTCGTCGACGAGGATGAACTCGAAGTCCTCGCGGGCGTTGGACCGCAGGCTCGCGAGTGTGTCTGAGGCGTATGCGCGCACGTTGTGGAACGGCACGACGACGGAGAGCTTGACCACCCGCGTCACGTTAGAGGCGGCCCCGGCATTCGCCTTGTCGCCCACGGGTACGCCAGGTGAACGAAGAAGGGCGATGGAGTGAACCGGTTTCCACGCGAGGCCCGTCGGCCGTGTTCGGGGGCCGAATACCCAATCGTCGACCGGCTGTTAACCATCTGTTGCCATCGCGTTGGGCCGCGGATCGGAATGGCTTCCTAGCTTTTACGACGTGCCCCATCGAACCGAAGAAACGGCCGCCCCGGCCGTCAGCCCAGCAGCCGGCAGCACGGCGCTCCGCATAGCCGTACTCGCCGACTCCGACACCCGGTGGAAATGGGGCGCGCTCACCGCGCGCCGCCTGTCCGGGGCCACGGAGTCCGGTGCGGCGCAGCGCCCCGTCGAGATCAGCGGGCTGCTGCTGCGCGGCCGGGCCACCCCGACACCCCGGCAACTCGCCGAAGTGGGCGAGGTCGGCGTCGACACCGGCCGGGTGCGCGAGGTGACGGCCGTCGAGTTCCTGCACACCGTGCGGGACGAGGCCTACGACGTCGTGGTGCTCGCCCTCGTCGGCGGCGCGGTGCAGGCGGCACTGCACGGCCTGGCCGCGCTGGACCTGCCCCGCAGGCCGGTCGTCGTCACGGGCTATGTCGGGGTCGTCTACGAGAAGCTCGCGGACGGGCTGCTGCTGCGCCACGGCGCGGACGTCGTGCTCGCCAACTCCCGCCACGACGCGGCGCGGTTCCGCGCGGTGTACGAGGGGGTCGGAGCCGACGCGTCGTCCGTCACCGAGGCGGCCCTGCCGTTCCTCGGCGGAGAGCCGTACCGGGCGCGGGAGGGCCGCGACACCGTCGTGTTCGCCGCCCAGCCCTCGGTGCCGGCGTCCCGCGCCGAGCGCACCTACCTGCTGCGCCGGCTCGTCGAGCACGCCCGGCTGCACCCCCACCGGGAAGTGCTGCTGAAGCTGCGCTCGAAGCCCGGCGAGCACACCACGCACATCGAGGAACTGCCCTACCAGCGCCTGGCGGAGCGGATTCCGGGCGGGCTCCCGCCCAACCTCCGCCTCGTCTACGGGCACATGGGCGAGGTCCTGGACCGCACCGACCTGCTGGTCACGGTGTCGTCGACCGCCGCCCTCGAATCCCTGCACCGGCGCATCCCGACGGCGGTCCTCTCCGACCTCGGTGTGCGCGAGGCGCTCGGCAACCACCACTTCGTCGGATCCGGACTGATCACGTCCTGGGACCACCTCGACGGAGGCCTGAGCCCCCGGCCCGACGAGGAGTGGCTGACCGGCCAGGGGGTCGCCGCCGACGGCTCCTACGAGGCCGCCTACGACACCGCCCGTGCCCGGGTCGGCACCCTGCTCGCGGCCGGCCCGCTTCCCCGCCTCACGCCCTACTACACCCCGGCCACCGCCCCCGGTTACCTCCCCGGCATCCTCGCCCGCCACCACCTCGGCCCCGACGGGCACCCGCTGCCGGGTGCCGTCGCGCCGAAGGGGACGGGACGGGTCCGGGGGGCGGTGCGCGAGACCGTACGCAACGCGGCGCGCGGCGCCTACCGCCACGGCGTCCAGCGGGTCGCCCCCGTGATCCGCCGGATGGGCGAGCTGTGACCACCGAACCAGGAGCCTCCATGACCCCGCCCCCGACCGTGCTCGCCGTCATCCCCGCCCGTGGCGGATCCAAGGGCGTGCCGGCCAAGAACCTCGCCCGGGTGGGCGGCGTACCGCTCGTCGCCAGGGCCGTCCGCGCCTGCCTCGCCTCGCCCGAGGTCACGGACGTCGTCGTCACCACCGACGACCCGGCCGTCGCCGACGCGGCCCGGTCCGCGGCCGATGCGCTGGGGGAGCCGGGCCGGCTGCACTGCGTACAGCGCCCCGCCGCCATCGCCGGGGACAAGGCGACCAGCGAGGACGCGGTCCTGCACGCCCTGCACGCCTACGAGGCGACGGCACACGGCCGGAAGGCCGACGTGGTGCTCCTCGTCCAGTGCACGAGCCCCTTCGTCACACGCGAGGACATCGACGGCGTCGCCGCCGCGGTCGCCCGCGACGGAGCCGACACCGCCGTCACCGTGGCCCCCTTCCACGGCTTCGTGTGGCGCGACGGCGGCGCGGGCGAGGACGGCCCCCACGGCGTCAACCACGACAAGGCCGTACGCCCCCGCCGCCAGGACCGGCCCCAGGACCACCTGGAGACCGGCGCGGCGTACGCCATGGACGTCGAGGGCTTCCGTACCCACCGCCACCGCTTCTTCGGCCGCACGGCGCTCGTGCACACCGACCCCGCCCGGGTCCTGGAGATCGACGACCCGCACGACCTGGCCCGCGCCCGCGCCCTCGCGCCGGTCCTGGACCCCTCGCCGCTGCCCACCCGGGCGGACATCGACGCAGTCGTCCTCGACTTCGACGGCACGCAGACCGACGACCGCGTCCTCATCGACTCGGACGGCCGCGAGACCGTCGCCGTGCACCGCGGTGACGGCCTCGGCATCGCGGCCCTGCGACGGGCCGGCGTACCGCTGCTGATCCTCTCCACGGAGCAGAACCCGGTCGTCGCCGCCCGCGCCCGCAAACTCCAGGTCCCCGTCCTGCACGGCATCGACCGCAAGGACCTGGCACTCAAGCAGTGGTGCGAGGAGCAGTCCATCGCTCCTGACCGCGTGCTCTACGTCGGCAACGACGTCAACGACCTGGCCTGCTTCGGCCTGGCGGGCTGGCCCGTCGCCGTCGCGAGCGCCCACGACCCGGTGCGCGCCGCCGCGCGTGCCGTGACCACCAACCCCGGTGGTTCCGGGGCCATCCGCGAGATCGCGGCCTGGCTCCTCGGCCCCACCCTCACGACCGACTCCCCCGACACCCCCACCCGGTAAGGAAGCACCACCATGACGAGCACCTCCCGCCTGCGCACCTTCGGCACCCGCACCGCCGGACCCGGCCACCCCGTCTACGTCACGGGTGAGATCGGCATCAACCACAACGGCGACCTCGACAACGCCCTCGCGCTCATCGACGTGGCGGCCGAAGCGGGCTGCGACGCCGTCAAGTTCCAGAAGCGCACCCCCGAGATCTGCACCCCGCGCGACCAGTGGGACATCGAGCGCGACACCCCCTGGGGCCGGATGACCTACATCGACTACCGCCACCGCGTCGAGTTCGGCGAGGCCGAGTACACCGCCATCGCCGAGCACTGCGCCGAGCGCGGCATCGACTGGTTCGCCTCCCCGTGGGACACCGAGGCCGTCGCCTTCCTGGAGAAGTTCGACGTCCCCGCGCACAAGGTCGCCTCCGCCTCCCTGACCGACGACGAGCTCCTGCGCGCCCTGCGCGGCACCGGCCGCACGGTCATCCTCTCCACCGGCATGTCGACGCCCAAGCAGATCCGTCACGCCGTCGAGGTCCTGGGCAGCGACAACATCCTGCTCTGCCACGCCACTTCGACGTACCCGGCGAAGGCCGAGGAGCTCAACCTGCGGGTCATCAACACCCTGCAGCAGGAGTTCCCGAACGTGCCGATCGGCTACAGCGGCCACGAGACCGGCCTCCAGACGACCCTCGCCGCCGTCGCGCTCGGCGCCGCGTTCGTCGAGCGCCACATCACCCTGGACCGCGCGATGTGGGGCTCCGACCAGGCCGCCTCCGTCGAGCCGCAGGGCCTCACGCGCCTGGTCCGCGACATCCGCACCATCGAGGCGTCCCTCGGTGACGGCGTCAAGAAGGTGTACGAGTCGGAGCTCGGCCCGATGAAGAAGCTCCGCCGGGTCGCGGGCGTCGTCGCCGAGAGCGAGAACGAGAACGCGCCGGCCGCCGAGCCGGTCGCGGTCTGACGGGCCGACCGGTGAACCTCGCCTTCGTCGAGAGCCCGGTCCAGCTCCTGAACGTCCTGGAGTGGACCCACGCCCGGGGAGGACCCGACACCACGGTCGTCGTCCTCCCCCCGGTCGACCCGATGTCGCGCGGACAGCTGCGCAGGATGGCGGAGCTGGCCCGCGACGAGGGCATGACCGTCCGCTGGCAGGAGGCGCGCGGGGAGGCCGGCGCGCCCCTGAAGGCCTTGCGGGCGCTGACCGGCCTGATCCGCAGGGCCGACCGCATCGTCATCGGGGACCCGTTCTCCCGGTACGTGCAACTGCTCCTCGGCCTGGTCCGCGCCCGCCGGATCACGGTGGTCGACGACGGCACGGCCACCATGGAGTTCGTCGCCCAGCTGGCGCGCGGCGAGCGTCTGGTGCGCTGGCACCGGCGGGGGAGCGGAGGGCCGCGCGAGCTGCTCCTCGCCCCTGTCACCTCTGCCGCCCGCCGCAGCTTCACCCCGTCGGCGTCCCGCACGGTCGAGGTGTTCACCGCCATGCCCGTGGAGGCGCCCGGCGGTATCGAGGTCACGGCGAACACCTTCGCCTGGACCAGGGAGCGGTTCGGCCCGCCCCTCATCACCAAGGGCGCCGACCTGGTCGGCACCTCCCTGGTGGAGACGGGCGTCGTGGACCCGGTGCCGTACCAGGAGGCGGTCGCCACCCTGGCCCGTGCCCACGGCGCGACCCGCTACTTCGCCCACCGGCGCGAGTCCGCGGACAAGCTCCACGCCCTGGAGGCCGCCACCGGACTGGAGATCGTCCGCCCGGACCTTCCCCTGGAACTCATCGCCCGCCGGGGCCCCATCGGCCACACGGTCCTGAGCTTCCCGTCCACGGTGGTGCACACCCTGCCGCTGGCCCTGGCCGGCACCGGCGTGAAGGTCGCGGTGTGCGACATAGCGCCCGAGTGGCTGCGCGACACGGCCTCCCCGCGCGCGCAGGGCTTCCTGAGCGGGGTCACGGCGACGGCCCGGGACGTGCAGCGGCTGGCGCCCTGGCGGGTGACGGCGGTCGCGGAGGGATAGAGGACGAGGGCCGGGCGGAGGTGGCGTATTTTGACCGGCACCGGTCCGTCCGCCGGCGGACGGACCCGAGCGGCACCGGCGACCGCCACCGGGCGGGAGCCTGCGGTGACCCGCGCCGCGCCTCTCGGCTCGCGCTCCACTCGTACGACAGTGGAAAAGCGGGCGAGTTTACCCATCACGCGAGTCCGTCACACCCCGCAACGCCTCTTTTGTTCCCCTGAGCGGCTGAACTTTTGGTGATCTCCAGCCAGTTGAGGGCCCGGGGGGCCTACCCTTGACTGGGTGAACCAGTTGAAGACCCGCGTGCCCCACGCCCAAGGCCAGCTGCCAGGGGGAGCCGTCCTGCCCGGCTCCCTGTCCGACGAGCTGCGTGCCGAGCTGATCGCCTTCCGGCGTGACCTCCACATGCACCCCGAGCTCGGCAACCAGGAGTTCCGCACCACGGCCGCCGTCAAGGCGCGGCTGGAGCGGGCCGGGCTGGAGCCCAGGGTGCTCGCGATGGGCACCGGGCTCGTCTGCGACGTGGGCGAGTGGGACGGCGTGACGCCGATGCTGGCACTGCGCGGGGACATCGACGCGCTGCCGATCCCGGACACCAAGGCCGGCGTCCCCTACCGGTCCACGGTGCCCGACCGGGCGCACGCCTGCGGGCACGACGTGCACACCACGACCGTGCTCGGCGCCGGGCTCGTGCTCACCGCCCTCGACCGGCAGGGGCTGCTGCCGCACCCCGTGCGGCTGATCTTCCAGCCCGCCGAGGAGGTGCTGCCCGGCGGTGCGGCGGACGCGATCGAGGCCGGCGTGCTCGACGGTGTGGGGCGCATCATCGGGGTGCACTGCGACCCGAAGGTGGACGTGGGGAAGATCGGCCTGCGGATCGGGGCGATCACCTCCGCGTGCGACCGTCTGGAGATCACCCTCGACGGCCCCGGCGGGCACACCGCCCGGCCGCACCTGACCACCGACCTCGTCACCGCCGTGGCCCGGGTGGCCACCGACGTCCCCGCGCTGCTCGCCCGGCGGGTCGATGCCAGGGCCGGGCTCGCCGTCACCTGGGGCCGTCTGGAGACGGGGCACGCGCCCAACGTCATCCCGCAACACGCAGAGCTGTCCGGCACCGTGCGCTGCCTGGACCTGGACACCTGGCGGCAGGTGCCCGACATGGTGCACGCGGCGGTCGACGAGGTGGCCGGAATGCACCGGGCCAAGACGGTGATCGACTACATCCGCGGCGTCCCGCCGGTGGTGAACGACGCGGAGTCCATCGGCCTCCTCGACGCCGCGATGACGGTCCGCCGCGGATCGTATGCGATCGAGGACACCGAACAGAGCCTGGGCGGAGAGGACTTCTCCTGGTACCTGGAACGGGTCCCGGGGGCCATGGCCAGGCTCGGTGTGCGCACCCCGGGGGACACCAGGGGCCTGGACCTGCACCGCGGTAACTTCGACGTGGACGAGGAGGCGATCACCGTAGGGGTGGAGCTGTTCACCGCCGCCGCGTTGCTGGACCGCAACGGCTCGTAACCGGACAGGACACCTCCTGTTCGCGACGATCCGATAACAGCTTCCGTACAGGTCCTTATCTGACATCTACGCGCGTTACGATCGCCGCGAAACCAGCGCCGGAAGAGGCGCTTCGGTCAGGTTTGAAGGAGCCTTCCCTTGCGCCGGATCACCAGGATTGCCACCGTGGGCGTCATGTCCGCGGCACTCGCGCTGAGCGTGAGCGCGTGTGGCGACTCGTCGTCGGACAGCGCGTCCGACTCCAAGGACAACAAGACGGCCATCGCGTACGACATCGGCGGCCGCGGCGACCAGTCGTTCAACGACGCCGCCTACGCGGGTCTGGCCAAGGCCGAGAAGGACCTCGGCGTCAAGGGCACCGAGGCCGAGCCCTCCGAGGGTGAGTCGGACGCGGACAAGGTCCAGCGCCTCACCTCGCTGGCCCGTGCCGGCAACAACCCGGTGATCGGTGTCGGCTTCGCCTATGCGCCGGCCATCAAGAAGGTCGCGCCGAAGTTCCCGAAGATCACCTTCGGCATCATCGACGACGCCTCGGTCACCGGCGACAACATCGCCAACATCGTCTTCAACGAGGAGCAGGGCTCCTACCTCGCGGGTGTCGCCGCCGCCAAGGTCACCAAGACCAAGACGGTCGGCTTCATCGGCGGTGTCGAGACCCCGCTGATCAAGAAGTTCCAGGCCGGCTTCGAGCAGGGCGTCAAGGACACCGACGCCACGGTCAAGGTCGTCCCCCAGTACCTGACGCAGCCGCCGAACTTCGACGGCTTCTCCAAGCCCGACCTCGGCAAGGCCGCCGCCCAGGGGCAGCTCGACAAGGGCGCCGACGTGGTCTACTCGGCCGCCGGTCTGGCCGGTTCCGGTGCGATCGAGGCCGTCTCCAAGGCGGGCAAGTGGAACATCGGCGTCGACTCCGACCAGTACAAGCAGGAGGGCCTCGCGGCCTACAAGGAGTCGATCCTGACGTCGGTCACCAAGGACGTCGAGGACTCCGTCTTCAACCTGATCAAGTCCGTCCAGGACGACAAGCCCCAGTCCGGTGAGATCCGCTACGGCCTCGCCAAGGACGGCGTCGGCCTGGCCATGTCCAACCCGGCCTTCACCAAGATGACCGAGGTCATCGCCGCGGTGGACGAGGCGAAGAAGGAAATCATCGACGGCAAGATCACCGTCAAGACGACCCCGTAACGATTCCGGTCGTCACGCCGGTTTCCCGTGGGCCCGGAGCGCGCACCTTCGCTCCGGGCCCGTGGGGTGCTCATCGAAGAAGTTGTGCCCGTCGCAGTGCCCTGCTCGCACAGGCCCCGGACCCGCGTTCGGGCCGTGCCGTGCGCCTACGCTTTACGATTCGGCAGCGCTACGCGTGTAGACAGCCCTCAGGCGCGATAACTTCACCCCGCCCCCTGCCCCTGTGCTCCCGCTCCTGTCCGGCCAAGGAGAGTGCGTCATCAACGCGTCCAGCAGTCCCCCTGCCGTAGAACTGCACGGCATCACCAAGCGCTTCCCCGGCGTCGTGGCCAACCACGACATCGGCATCACCGTACGCAAGGGAACGGTCCACGCCCTCGTAGGTGAGAACGGCGCCGGAAAGTCCACCCTGATGAAGATCCTCTACGGCATGCAGAAGCCGGACGAGGGCACCATCGCGGTGGACGGCGAGCAGGTCTCGTTCGGCAACCCCGGTGACGCCATCGCGCGCGGCATCGGCATGGTCCACCAGCACTTCATGCTCGCCGACAACTTCACCGTCCTGGAGAACGTCGTCCTCGGCGGCGAGAAGCTGCACGGCATCGGGTCCTCCGCGCGCAGGAAGATCAAGGAGATCTCCGACGCGTACGGCCTCGGGGTGAGGCCCGACGCGCTCGTCGAGGACCTCGGGGTCGCCGACCGCCAGCGCGTGGAGATCCTCAAGGTCCTCTACCGCGGCGCCCGCATCCTCATCCTGGACGAGCCGACCGCCGTGCTGGTCCCGCAGGAGGTGGACGCGCTCTTCGCGAACCTCCGCGAGCTCAAGGCCGAGGGCCTCACCGTCATCTTCATCTCGCACAAGCTCGGAGAGGTCCTCTCCGTCGCCGACGAGATCACGGTGATCCGGCGCGGTACGACGGTGGGCACCGCCGACCCCGCGAACACCACGACCAAGCAGCTCGCCGAGCTGATGGTCGGGAGCGAGCTCCCCTCGCCGGAGACCCGCGAGTCCACGGTGACGGACGTCCCGATGCTGCGCGTCGCCGACCTCTCCCTCAGCCTGACCGACCCGGACGGCGTCGTGCGCGACGTCCTGTCCGACGTCGGCTTCACGATCCACAAGGGTGAGGTCCTCGGCATCGCCGGCGTCGAGGGCAACGGCCAGACCGAGCTGATCGAGACGCTCATCGGTATGCGGAGCCCGGACAGCGGCGTCATCACGCTGGACGCCGACGACATCTCCGGCGCTCCCACGCGCAAGAGGCGTGAGCGCGGCATCGGCTACATCCCCGAGGACCGCCACCGGCACGGAGTGCTGCTGGACGCCCCGCTCTGGGAGAACCGCATCCTCGGCCACGTCACCGAGAAGCCCAACAGCAAGGGCTGGCTGCTCGACCCCAGGGCGGCCCGCGCCGACACCGAGCGGATCGTGCGCGAGTACGACGTCCGTACCCCGGGCATCGAGGTCACGGCCGCCTCCCTCTCCGGCGGAAACCAGCAGAAGCTGATCGTCGGCCGCGAGATGAGCCACAGCCCGAAGCTCCTGATCGCCGCCCACCCCACCCGGGGGGTGGACGTCGGCGCCCAGGCGCAGATCTGGGACCAGATCCGCGAGGCGCGTCGTGAAGGCCTCGCCGTCCTACTCATCTCGGCGGACCTGGACGAGCTGATCGGGCTCTCCGACACCCTGCGCGTCATGTACCGCGGACAGCTCGTCGCGGACGCCGACCCCGCCACCATCACACCCGAGGAACTGGGCTCGGCCATGACCGGCGCCGCCGCCGGTCACCTCGACGCAGCACCGGAGGACGAGGCCCGATGAAGAAATTCGACAAGGACCGGCTGATCCTGGGCTTCGCCGGCCCGGCGCTCGCCCTGGTGGTCGCGTTCGCGCTCAGCACCCTGGTGCTGCTCGTCTCGAACCGCGACCCCTTCGAGCTGTACGGCCTCCTGTTCGAGCAGGTGTCGTACAGCGACGTACAGGTCCTGATCATCAACCAGGCAGGTACGTACTACCTCGCCGCGCTCGCGGTCGCGGTCGGTTTCCGGATGAACCTGTTCAACATCGGCGTCGACGGCCAGTACCGTCTCGCGGCGATGGTGGCCGCCCTGGTGGGCGCGAGCGTCAGCCTCCCCGGGCCGTTCCAGATCGCCCTGATCGTGATCGTGGCCATGCTGGTCGGCGCGTTCTGGGCGGGCATCGCGGGCATCCTCAAGACCACCCGCGGGGTGAGTGAGGTCGTCGCGACGATCATGCTCAACTCCATCTCCACCTCGTTGATCGCCTGGCTGATCCTGCCGAAGAACTTCGGCGACCAGGCCACGGGCTCCAACAACCTGACGACGGGCGAGATCCCGGAGGCCGGCTGGTTCCCGGGCGTGTCCCTGAGCCCCGACGCCGGTGAGATCTACGGCTTCACCTTCGTCGCGGCCGGCTGCGGTCTCGTCTACTGGCTCGTCCTGAACCGCACCCGGTTCGGCTTCGACCTCCGTGCCACGGGCGCCAGCGAGAGCGCCGCCCAGGCGTCCGGTGTGGACGCGAAGAAGATGATCCTCACCTCGATGCTGATCTCCGGCGCGATCGCCGGTCTCGTCGGCATGCCGACGCTGCTGGGCGACACCCACACCTACAGCCTCGACTTCCCCGTGGGCCTCGGCTTCACCGGCATCACCATCGCCCTGCTCGGCCGCAACCACCCGGTGGGCATCGCCCTCAGCGCGGTGCTGATCGCGTTCCTGGACAAGGCGTCGTCCCCCCTCGACCAGTTCGGCTTCGAGAAGGAGATCGCCACGATCATGCAGGGCCTGATCGTGATCTCGGTCGTCGTCAGCTACGAGCTCGTCCGGCGTTACGGGACCCGCCGCCAGCAGCAGAAGGTCGGCGAGGAACTCGCAGCCGGCCACGCCCTCACCACCGAGAAGGAGGCGGCCCTGTGAGCACCGAAGTCCGCGCCGCACGCGTCGCCCCCCGAAAGGGCGGCGGCCGACGCAAGCTCTCCCTGCCCGTCGTCCTGCTGATCATCGCCGGTGCGCTCGCCCTCGTCTCGCTGGTCCGGCTGATCAGCGGCGCGAACGACGTGACGTCCGTCGGCCAGGTGAGGGGCGCACTGGAGCTCGCCGTCCCGATCGGCCTGGCCGGCCTCGGCGGTCTGTGGGCCGAGCGCGCGGGTGTCGTCAACATCGGCCTCGAGGGCATGATGATCCTCGGTACCTGGTTCGGAGCCTGGGCCGGTTTCCAGTGGGGCCCGTGGGTGGGCGTCCTGTTCGGCATCATCGGCGGCGCGCTCGGCGGCCTGCTGCACGCCGTCATCACCGTCACCTTCGGCGTGAACCACATCGTCTCCGGTGTGGCCATCAACATCCTCGCCGTCGGGGTCACCCGCTACCTCTCCAACTTCACCTTCGCCGAGGAACCCGGCGGTTCCTCCAAGCAGTCACCGCGGCTGGAGGAGATCGACAAGATCACCGTTCCAGGGCTGTCGGACTGGATGCAGGACCTCCAGCAACACCACTGGTTCTTCGTCTCCGACCTCGCCGGCATCATCGGCGGCCTGGTCACCGGCCTGTCGCTGCTGACCGTCGTCGCCCTGCTGCTCATCCCCGTCACCTGGTTCGTGCTGTGGCGCACGGCCTTCGGTCTGCGGCTCCGCTCCTGCGGCGAGAGCCCGGTGGCGGCCGAGACCCTCGGCGTCAACGTCTACAAGTACAAGTACATCGCCGTGACGATCTCGGGCGGTCTGGCCGGACTCGGCGGTGCCTTCCTGGCCATCGTCGCCACGAGCATCTACCAGGAGGGCCAGACCGGCGGCCGCGGCTACATCGGTCTCGCCGCGATGATCTTCGGTAACTGGATGCCGGGCGGCATGGCTCTGGGCGCCGGCCTCTTCGGCTTCACCGACAGCCTCAAGCTGCGCGGCGGCGCGGAGAACGTCCACGCGATGCTGCTGCTCCTGGCCATCCTGCTGGTGATCGTCGTGTTCTGGCAGCTGTACCGGAAGAAGTACCTGGCCGCGCTCGTCTCGGCGGTCATCTCCGGTCTGCTGTTCGCCTGGTACGGACTGACGGACCAGGTCCCGAGCCAGTTCGTCGACGCCGCCCCGTACGTCACGACGCTGCTGGTGCTCGCCCTGTCCGCGCAGCGGCTGCGCATGCCCAAGGCGGACGGCGTGCCTTACCGCAAGGGCGAGGGCAAGTGACGGCCCCCGCGGACGTCGACTGGCAAGCACTGCGCGAGGCCGCCCGGGACGCCATGTCCAGGGCGTACGCCCCGTACTCGCACTACCCGGTCGGTGCGGCGGCCCTCGTCGACGACGGTCGCGTGATCACCGGGTGCAACGTCGAGAACGCCTCGTACGGCATCGGCCTGTGCGCCGAGTGCGGCCTCGTCTCGCAGCTGGCCGCCACGGGCGGGGGCCGGCTGACCCACTTCAGCTGCGTGGACGGTACGGGCGCGGTGCTCGTGCCGTGCGGGCGCTGCCGCCAGCTGCTGTACGAGTTCGGCGGGCCCGAGCTCGTCCTGGAGACCCCGGACGGTCTGCGTACGCTCGACGAGATGCTGCCGCAGTCGTTCGGCCCGCAGCACCTGGGCTGACGCCCCGCCGCCGCTCCGTTCCCTTCGCCGCCCGTTCCGCGTGGCCCTGCCGGCCCACCGGCCCGCCGGGGGAACGGAGCGGCGGAACGTTCCCTCTCTATGCGCGTAGAGTCAACGGGACTCTCGCCCACCCTCCGGCCGGAAGGACTCCCCTCCCATGGACGCCATCTCCGTCATCCGCACCAAGCGGGACCGCGGCGAGCTCAGCCCCGAGCAGATCGACTGGGTCATCGACGCGTACACCCGCGGCGAGGTCGCCGACGAGCAGATGTCCGCACTGGCCATGGCGATCCTGCTGAACGGCATGAACCGCACGGAGATCGCCCGCTGGACCGCCGCGATGATCGCCTCCGGCGAGCGGATGGACTTCGGCGCGCTCTCCCGCCCCACCACCGACAAGCACTCCACCGGTGGCGTCGGCGACAAGATCACGCTGCCCCTCGCCCCGCTGGTCGCCGCGTGCGGCGCCGCCGTGCCGCAGCTCAGCGGCCGGGGCCTCGGCCACACCGGCGGCACCCTGGACAAGCTGGAGTCCATCCCCGGCTGGCGCGCCCACATCTCCAACGCCGAGATGCTCGACGTCCTCGGCACCACCGGCGCCGTGATCTGCGCGGCGGGCGACGGCCTCGCCCCCGCCGACAAGAAGCTGTACGCGCTGCGCGACGTCACCGGCACCGTCGAGGCGATCCCGCTCATCGCCAGCTCGATCATGTCCAAGAAGATCGCCGAGGGCACCGGCGCGCTCGTCCTGGACGTCAAGGTCGGCTCCGGCGCCTTCATGAAGACGATCGAGGACGCCCGCGAACTGGCCTCCACCATGGTCGCGCTGGGCACCGACAGCGGCGTACGCACCGTCGCGCTGCTCACCGACATGGCGACCCCGCTGGGCCTCACCGCGGGCAACGCCCTGGAGGTACGCGAGTCCGTCGAGGTACTCGCGGGCGGTGGCCCGAAGGACGTGATCGACCTGACCCTGGCGCTCGCCCGCGAGATGCTCGACGCCGCCGGGCTCAAGGACGCCGATCCGGAGAAGGCCCTCGCCGACGGCTCCGCCATGGACGTCTGGCGGCGCATGATCTCCGCCCAGGGCGGCGACCCCGACGCGGAGCTCCCGGTCGCGCGCGAGCAGCACGTCATCACCGCCCCGTCCTCGGGCGTGCTGACCCGGCTGGACGCCTACGACGTCGGCGTCGCCGCCTGGCGCCTCGGCGCGGGCCGAGCCCGCAAGGAGGACCCGGTGCAGGCCGGTGCGGGCGTCGAGCTGCACGCCAAGCCCGGCGACACGGTGACCGAGGGGCAGCCGCTGCTGACCCTCCACACGGACACCCCCGAGAAGTTCGAGTACGCCCTCAAGGCGCTGCCCGGCTCGTACGACATCGCCCCGTCCGGCACGGCCTTCACCGCCACGCCGGTGGTGCGGGAACGTATCGCCTGACCTGCGGCTTTCTCTTTCGGGTGAACGGGACCGGTGGACCACCACCGGTCCCGTTCGGCATGCTGGACCCGGTGACGCACCGATAAGAGGAGACCGCCATGAGCGCACTCACCGTCGATCCCGGGCCGGGCCACGGCCAGGACTGGGACGACCTCGTCCGTATCTGGGAGGACACGGACGCACCCGAGGGCTGCAAGGTGGAGATCATCGAGGGGATCGTCACCGTGTCGCCACCGCCGTCCAAGGACCACAACACCACTGCTGAGCTGCTCCAGCGCAGGCTCTACTCCGTCATCCCGGAGGACTGGGGGATCTACCAGACGCTCGGCGTCTCCGTACCCGGGCGGGCCGGGCTGTACATCCCCGATCTCGTCGTGCTGCCCCGGGCGGTCGCGTCCGGGCCGGGCAATCGCGTACCGGCGGAGGACGTCCGGCTCGTCGTGGAGATCACGTCGCCGGCCAACGCCAACCACGACCGCATCGGCAAGACGCACGGGTACGCGAAGGCGCACTGTTCCTCCTCCTCGACCCGTGGCACACCGGCCGCCCCACCGCCACCCTGTACGGGGAGCCGAGCGACGGCACCTACCGGCTCCTGGAAGCGGTCGAGTACGGCGGGACGCTGACGCTGCCGAAGCCGTTCGGGCTGGATCTGGACACCGGGATGTTCCCGGTCGGCTGAGACACACGGCTTCCCGGGCCGATGAGTTTCGGGCGTCCCACCGGTCTCTGTGCTGTGGATGCCTTGAAACCGAACACCCTCGTCGTCACCGGCCGGGTCACCCGCGCCGATGTGCCGGCGCTCTGCGCCGAGCTGGAGACGCTGTTGACCCGCGCTCCCGGGGTCGCGGTGATCGACTGCGACGTGGGCGGGGTGACGCACTCCGATCTGACCCTGGTCGAGGCGATAGCCCGGCTGGGGCTCGTCGCACGCCGGGCCGGTGGCGTCGAGCTGCGCCTGCTCGACGTCCCGGGCGAACTCGGGGCGTTGCTCGACCTGGTGGGGCTGGCCGACGTCGTGGGCAACGTGCGGGCGGCCCCGGAGTGACCGACGCCCAGTCACCCACCGACCGCAGGGCCCGGCCCGTCACCACCGGCCGGGTGGTCCTCACACCGCGTCCGCGTCCAGGTGGTCGGGGAGCCCGAACAGCGGGAACCAGCGCGGGGTGTCCAGGAAGCAGTGCATCCCGGTGATGGCACCGTCCGAGATGTCGATGACCTGCACGGCCCACGGGACGAATCCCGGCCCGTCCGGATCCGGCTTGTAGTGGGCGAAGGCCGGGGTCCCGTTGGCCTGGGTCGCCACCAGCCGGGAGCCCGCGCAGGCCGCGCCGATGCTGAGCATGAATCCCGTGATGTCGTCGTGCCCCCGCAGCCAGAGGTCGAACGGCGGCATGGTCATCACGGCGTCCTCATGGAGCAGCGCCGTCAGCGCCGCCATGTCGTATCCCTCGAACGCCGCCACGTAGCGGTCCAGCAGCTTGCGCTGCTCCTCGTCCAGGGGGTTCGCCGTGTCCGGTGCGCTGCCCTCCGTGTCCGCGAGCGTCGCACGGGCCCGCTGCAGGGCGCTGTTGACCGAGGCGACCGTGGTGTCGAGGAGTTCCGCGACCTCGCTCGCCCTCCAGGCCAGGACCTCGCGCAGGATGAGCACCGCACGCTGCTTGGGCGGCAGGTGCTGGAGCGCCGCGACGAACGCGAGGCGGACCGACTCACGGGCCACGGCGGCCTCGGCGGGGTCGGCCACCGAGGGCAGGACGCGACCGTCGGGCATCGGCTCCAGCCAGGTGTTCTCGGGCCGGGGGTTCAGCGCCGCCTGGGCGAGGGGGGTGGGGCCGGTCAGATCCACCGGCCTGGCCCGCTTGTTGCCCGCGTTGAGCATGTCAAGGCAGACGTTCGTCGCGATCCGGTACAGCCAGGAGCGCAGGGAGGAACGGCCCTCGAACTTGTCGAAGTTCCGCCAGGCGCGGACCAGCGTGTCCTGGACTGCGTCCTCCGCCTCGAACGCCGAGCCGAGCATCCGGTAGCAGTACCCGGTCAGCTCGACCCGGTGTCCCTCCAGACGGCTGTCGACGTCAGCCGCCGCTGTCAGATCACCCATCGCTCCACCCCTGTTGCGCTGTGACGCCGATCACCCGGCACTGTGGAAGCTACCGCAGGGCACTGACAACGGGGGTGGAAGTGGGCGAACCGCTGCTCAGGTGCCGGGCTTGCGTCCGTACACGTGGACGTCGTCGCCGTTCTTCAGGAGGCTCCAGTACGTCTTCGCGTCCGCCGGCCGCATGTTGACGCAGCCCGCCGATCCCGGGTTGTTGTACATGGACTTGGTGACCGAGTGGAACGCCTGCCCGCCGTCGAAGAACTGGGCGTACGGCATGCTGACGTCGTAGAGCGTCGACCAGTGGTCGATGTTGCGCCAGTAGACCTTCTTCGCGCCGGTCCGGGTCTCGTCCCCGTTGCGCCCCGTCCGCACCGGTACGGGGCCGAACTTCAGCTTGGACCCGTCCTGGATCCAGCTGAGCTGCCTGGTGAGGTCCACGCAGGCTATCCGCCCCTTGTTGGTGGGGCAGTTCTTCGCCGCGTTCGGGTTCTTGCCGGCCGCCTTCTGCGCGGTGATCGTCTTCATCGTGCGCCAGGTGACCGGGCCCGCGTACCCGACCGCCGGGGTGATGCCCTTCGACACCTGGAACGACCTGACGGCCGTGCAGTCCGCCGTGGACTGCCGCCCGTCGACGGGCCGCTTCAGGTACTTCTCGACCTGCTTCTGGTACGGCCCGGCGGGCGAGGTGCAGGACGCCGCCTGCGCGCTCGTCCCGGTGCCCAGGACCAGGGCCGGTGCCGCCACCAGGCCCGCGACCGACAGGACCACCCCGCGCCGCGCCCGTACGCTGTCTGTCTTCTCCATGATTCCCATGTGCGCCTGCTCCCCTTCGCGTTCGTCCGCGGAAAGTGACTCCGCTTGTTGGACGTGCGCCGGGGAGCGGCGGTTGTGCGGTGGAAGGTCTCAGTTCCGCACAGCCGCCACGGTGCCGGCCCGGAGGCGTTCGGTCCTCGCCGCCCGGGTGCCGAACAGGGTGATCGACAGGACACCGAGCACGGCGAGGACGCCCAGGGTGACCGTGCCGGCCCAGCCCCCGGCGTGGAAGGCGACGGCGCCGAGCGTGCCGCCGGCGCTGGAGCCGAGGTAGTACGCGGACTGGTAGAGCGCCGAGGCCTGGGCCCGGCCGGTCGTCGCCGTACGGCTCACCGAGGACGAGGCGACCGCGTGGCCGGCGAAGAATCCGGCCGTGATCAGGACGAGGCCGGCCAGCACCGCCGCCAGCTGGTCGGCGAGCGAGAGCAGCAGGCCCGCCGCCGTCGTGGACACGGCGAGGTAGAGCGCGCCCCGGCGGCCCAGCCGGGCGACCAGCCTGCCCGCGGCGGCCGAGGAGAGCGTGCCGACGAGGTAGACCAGGAAGACCGAACCGACGATGCCCTGCGGAAGGCCGAAGGGCTCGTCGACGAGCCGGTAGCCGATGACGGTGTAGACCGCGCCGAACACCGTCATGAACAGTGCGCCGATCGCGTACAGCCGGCGCAGCAGCGGGTCGGAGAGGTGGCCGGTGACGGTCTTCGCCAGCGCCCTCGGGTTGAGAGAGGCCGGGCTGAAGTGCCGCGCGGCGGGGATCATGAAGTGGAAGACCACCGCGCAGGCCACCGCCAGCAGTCCGATGGCGCCGAGCGCCGCGCGCCAGCCCCAGAGCTGGGCGATCCAGCCGGCCAGGATGCGGCCGCTCATGCCGCCGACGCTGTTGCCCGCCACGAAGAGCCCGATCGCGGCCACCAGGGCCTTGGGCCGCACCTCCTCGGCCAGGTACGCCATCGCGGAGGCGGGGAGCCCCGCCAGCGCGGCGCCCTGCACCGCGCGCAGGGCGATCAGCCAGCCCAGCGACGGTGCGAAGGGCACGAGCAGCCCGATCACCACGGCGACCGCCAGGGAGGCCGTCATCATCTGGCGCCGCCCGAATCGCTCCGAGAGCGCGCTCAGCGGCAGGACGCACAGCGCCAGCGCCCCGGTCGCCGCGGAGACCGTCCAGCTCGCCTGGCCGGCCGTCGCGCCGAAGGACGTCGAGACGGCCGGCAGCAGCGCCTGGGTGGAGTAGAGGAGGGCGAAGGTCGCGATCCCCGCGGCGAAGAGCGCGAAGCTCATCCGGCGGTAGCCCGGACCACCCGGTGCGAGGCGGTCCGGGGCGGTGGGGGAGACGGCGGCGGGAGACGACGGAGCGGCGGCGTCCAGCACGATGGTGGACGCCCCGGTACTGGCAGGAGGCATGGGTCGAACGTAGACCGGCCGGTTTCATGCGTCCAATGCACGAAACCCTCATAATCGTTCCCATGGCGCATCAACACAGCTCAAAGCCTCGGGTGTCACCGAGCAGTTACGAAGAAGACATCCGCGCCGTGCTCGCGCCCCGACTGGCGTACTTCGAGGCGGTGGCCCGGCACGAGCACGTCACACGGGCCGCGCACGAGCTCGGCGTACCGCAGTCCACGCTGTCCCGCGCCATGGTGAGGCTCGAACAGGACCTGGGTGTCGCCCTCTTCGCCCGCCGCGGCCGCACGGTCTCGCTCACCCCCGCGGGCCGCACCTTCCTCGGCTCCGCCGAACGCGCCCTGGCCGAGGTCGAGAAGGCGGCCGACTCGGTGCGCGCCGACGCCGACCCGGCCGCGGGCAGGGTCGCCTTCGGCTTCCTGCACACCATGGGGTCCGAGACGGTGCCCGCCCTGATCCGCGCCTTCCGCGCCGACCACCCCCGGGTCCGCTTCCAGCTCGTACAGAACTACGGCGAGGCGATGATCGACCGGCTCCGGGCCGGCGGGCTCGACCTCTGCCTCACCTCGCCCGTCCCGGACGCCCCGGACCTCGTCGCCCGGCGGCTGGACCAGCAGCGGCTGCGCCTCGTCGTCCCCGACGACCACCGGCTCGCGGGCCGTCGCCGGGTGCGCCTGGCCGAGGCCGCCGACGAAACGTTCGTCACCCTCGAACCCGGGTACGGGCTGCGGCGGATCACGGACGACCTGTGCGGCGAGGCCGGATTCACCCCGCGGATCGCGTTCGAGGGCGAGGAGGCGGAGACCCTGCGCGGTCTGGTCGCGGCCGGGCTCGGTGTCGCACTGCTCCCGCCGCCCGCCGTCGCCAGGCCGGGCGTGGTCGAACTGACCGTCACGGCGCCGCGCGCGGTCCGTGAGATCGGGGTCGCCTGGCTGGACGGCCACCCCGACACGCCGCCCGTGGCCGCCTTCAAACACTTCCTGCTGTCGCGCCGGGGCAGCCTGTTGCCCGACTGATCCGGCGCGGGCCGCGTCCTCAGTGCCTCAGCGACCGCCCGAACCCCGCCGCGAGCGGCATCCGCAGCCCCAGCGGCGGGGGAGCTGCGAAGGCGTCGGCGACCGGCCGGGCGTACGACCGGGCGAACAGCGAACCCCGGATGAAGTCCGAGGCCAGTGCCATCACCTCCGACCGGTGCTGGCGCAGGGCGTGCCCGTCCGAGTGGACCTCGAACCGGCAGGTGTCCCGGTTGGACTTCTTCGCACGCTCGGCCAGCCGGTAGGAGAGCTCCGGATTCGACCGGGCGTCGTTCGTGCCGTGCACGATCAGCACCCGGCGCCCCGCCAGGTGCTTCACCGGCTCGGGGTCGGCCCGCTCCGGGAGCCAGGGGGCCATCGCCAGCACGGAGTTGACGGCGGAGTGCCCCGCGCCGCGCAGGGCGGCCCGGCCCCCCATCCCGTGCCCGACGAGGCAGACGGGGACGTCGCCGTAGAGGCGTACGACCTCGTCGGCCGCCCACTGCGCGTCGGCCGCCGGATCGGCACCCGCGTTCCAGCCGTGGCTTCGGTAGCGCACGACGTGCACCGCGAGCCCGTCCCCGCCGCCCGCTCTGGCCAGCGTCCTGGCCAGTGGCAGCTGCGCCGCGTAGGACAGGGGTGACGGCCGGCGCCGGGAATCGCTCCGGCCGTCGGGGAGCAGCAGGACCACGCCGCTGATCTCGGAAGTTGCTCCGGCCGTGTGGACGGCCCGTCCCAGCCTGGCTGCAGGCAGGGGAAGTGCGCGCTGTGCCATGACAGAACAGTCTCAGAAGGGCAGGTGTACTCCACCTGGCTTCGCGGTCACTGTTACGTATCGGCACTCGGCAATCTACGCGCGTAGGCGCTAGAGTGCCCGAATGACGAGCCAGACCCCGAATGTCCCCGGTCCCGACCAGATCCGCCGCGCGCCGAAGGTGCTGCTCCACGACCACCTCGACGGCGGCCTTCGCCCCGGCACCATCATCGAACTGGCGCGGGCGCAGAGCTCCCAGGGTCTCAAGGGCACGGGAGGCGCCCTCATCGACGCGCTCCCCGAGACCGAGCCCGACAAGCTGGGCATCTGGTTCCGTGAGGCGGCCGACTCCGGTTCGCTGGAGCGCTACCTGGAGACCTTCGCCCACACCTGTGCCGTCATGCAGACCCGTGACGCGCTGTTCCGGGTCGCCGCGGAGTGCGCCGAGGATCTCGCGGAGGACGGTGTCGTCTACGCCGAGGTGCGGTACGCGCCCGAGCAGCACCTCACGGAGGGGCTGACGCTGGAGGAGGTCGTCGAGGCGGTCAACGACGGCTTCCGCGAGGGGGAGCGCAGGGCCCGCGAGAACGGCCACCGCATCCGCGTCGGTGCCCTGCTCACCGCCATGCGGCACGCCGCCCGCGCCCTGGAGATCGCCGAACTCGCCAACCGCTACCGCGACCTCGGGGTCGTCGGCTTCGACATCGCGGGCGCCGAGGCGGGCTTCCCTCCCACCCGGCACCTGGACGCGTTCGAGTACCTGAAGCGCGAGAACAACCACTTCACCATCCACGCGGGCGAGGCCTTCGGGCTGCCGTCCATCTGGCAGGCCCTGCAGTGGTGCGGCGCGGACCGGCTCGGCCACGGTGTGCGCATCATCGACGACATCGAGATCGCCGACGACGGCAGCGTGACCCTCGGCCGCCTCGCCTCCTACGTACGCGACAAGCGCATCCCGCTGGAGCTCTGCCCGACCTCCAACCTGCAGACCGGGGCCGCCGCCTCGTACGCCGAGCACCCCATCGGGCTGCTGCGGAAGCTGCATTTCCGCGCCACCGTGAACACGGACAACAGGCTGATGAGCGGTACGAGCATGAGCCAGGAATTCGAGCGGCTGGTCGATACATTCGGATACACGCTCGACGACATGCAGTGGTTCACAGTCAATGCGATGAAATCAGCGTTCATTCCTTTCGATGAACGTCTGGCGATGATCAACGATGTGGTGAAGCCCGGATACGCGGAGCTCAAGTCGGAGTGGCTCTTCCGTCAGACAGCTGTCACCAGCGCTTCTTCGTCGGTGGCGGGCTGACGCAGCCGAAAGGGGAACGGCCGGGATCATTCGGTCCCGGCCGTTTTCCGTGTTCCGGCATGTTTGCGGAAGCGGTGAGGAGCTGACTACGTTGCAGAGCCGCTCACATCCCCTTCCCCAAGGATGAATCCCATATGAAGAACTCCGCTGTCAGGACCCTCGGTGTCGCCGCTCTCGGCGCCGCTTTCGCCGCAGCCGGCGCGGGCAGTGCGTCCGCCGTCGCCGTGCCCGTCGACGCCGCGGCCGCGGCCCTGCCCGCCGGTGTCGCGCTCGACTCCGTGACCGACGCGCTGCCCGCCGTGCAGAAGGCGGCCGGCGGGCTCCTCGACCACCAGCAGCAGCGCGGCGGCAGCAACGACCTGTCGGCACCCGGTACGAACCTGCTCGGCGGTCTCCCCGCCGGGGGGCTGACCGGTGCCCTGCCGATCGGCGGCTGACCGCCCGCGCACACATGTGGGGCGCACACCCGGACCGGGTGTGCGCCCCACATGTCTTCTCCCCGTGGTCCAGACGGTCACCAGGCCGTCGTGGCCGAGGGCTTCTCCTCCGGAAGCAGAATCCACAGCGCCAGGTAGAGCAGGAACTGCGGGCCGGGGAGCAGGCACGAGACCAGGAAGATCACACGCATCGTCCCTGCGGAGGTGCCGAAGCGCCGTGCCAGCGCCGCGCACACTCCACCGATCATGCGTCCGTCGCGGGGGCGGGCAAGTGCGGCCATGGTGGGCTCCTTCGCGAAGCGTCTCGGGGAGCTGCTCCGTCGCGCTCCCGGTACCTCCATAGTCACCCCGCGAAGGGGTGCAAAGCATCCCTCTACGGGGCGATGCCGACCCCGGTAATCGTCGGGGTCGACCCCTGAGGGGCCTCGCCGCGGAAGGTCCGGGTGCCGTCCCCGATCCGGGACAGGTCCCCGGCGCCCGCCCGGTTGCCCCGGCGCAGCCGCGCCCGGCACAGCGGGACGACCAGCAGATGGGCCAGTGCGACACCGACGGTGTTCAGCAGCAGTGAGTCGACGTCGACGACCTGGCCGGGCACTCCCGTCTGCCCCAGCTCGATGGCCGTCGAGATCAGCGAGCCGGCGGCGACCGTACGGGCCAGGGACGCCCACGGGGAGACCAGCAGCCGGCCCCCGGCCATCGGCAGCAGTACGCCCAGCGGTGCCAGCAGCAGCAGTCCCTCGCCGATGCGGCGCCCCGCCTCGGCCGGGCCCATGGCCAGGTCCGCCTCGATCCCGGCGAACGGCTGAAGATTCGCCGCCGTTACCCAGGGCACGTCCAGCGGGCGCAACGTCAGCCAGCAGACGAACAGGAGATGCGCGACGAGGAGCACTAGCCCCGCAGCGCGGAAGTGGATGACGGCTCGGCCGTCCGAACTGTGACGCACGTACACCGAGACGCCACGACCGGCAGGATCGGTTCCGCCACGTCCGGGGAAGCCTCTGTGACGAGAAGCACGAGAAGCACCAACGGCGGACCCGGCGGACCCGGCGGCGCCGGCAGGGGCAGAGGCGCGGGCGGGGCCACGGTCCGGCGCGGGCGCCGGTCCTCACCGCCTCAGGGGAGCTCGACCGCGCCCAGCGTGGGCACTTCCGCGGGGCGGGTCTTCGTCTCCGACGTGCACAGGTAGCCCCGCGGAGCGTAGTTCCCAGGCCCGCCCAGCAGCACCGAGCCACCCGCCGAGCCGATCCCCTCGCTCTCCGCGAACGAGCACACCACCTGGGCGAGCGCCTCCGCGGGGAGGTCCTCCGGCTGTTCACTGAGGCGCAGCGTGCGCTTCGGGTCGCCCTCGCGCGCATCGGAGGCCCGCAGCCCCAGCGGTACGTCGCTGGAGAAGCCGGCCCGCCGCTCGTCGGCCGACGGCTCGCGCTCCAGCTGGTTCAGCAGAGCCTGGGCGATCAGGAGCCGGTCGGAACGCGACTCGTCGAACTCGGCCGTGCGCTCCACCGTCGCGAGCTGGGAGGCGCAGACCAGATAGATCCGCATCGACACCCCACCGGGCGGCGGCGTGGTCGCCTCCGCCGCCGCTGTGCGGCACGGCATCCGGGACGGCGCGGCCCCTGCGTCGACCGGCACCGAGGTGCTCCGGATCCCGCAGCCCGAGGCCAGCGCCGCGCACGTCCAAGCGGTCGCCAGCGCGGCGGCGGCCCGGCGGCGTACGCCCTTCCGACGCACCCGGCGCGGTGCGCCGTACGCCCGCTCGCTGCGCGTCACTTCGCGCCGCCCTTCTCGTCGCGGTCCGGATCGTCGTGCTCCGGAGTGCCGGTCAGCCCCTCGGCGTCGCGCGGGAGCCGCAGCACGAACACCGCGCCCTCGCCGTCCGGCAGGTTCGAGGCGGCGATGCCACCGCCGTGGATGTGCGCGTTCTCCAGCGCGATGGACAGGCCGAGACCGCTGCCCTCGGAGCGCGGCCTTGACGCGCTCGCCTTGTAGAAGCGGTCGAACACGTGCGGCAGGACGTCCTCGGGGATGCCCGGACCGTGGTCGCGCACCTCGATGACCAGATCGTCCTCGTCGGTCCGCACCGACACCCGCACCGGTGACCCGCCGTGCTTCAGGGCGTTGCCGATCAGGTTCGCCAGGATCACGTCGAGCCGGCGCGGATCGAGCCGCACCATGATGCCGCGCTCCGCGTCCAGGTCGACCGCGTCCAGCCAGGCGCGCGCGTCTATGCAGGCGGTCACCTGGTCGGCGACGTCGACCGTGTCCAGGACGAGCCGGGCCGTACCCGCGTCGAAGCGGGTGACCTCCATGAGGTTCTCGACCAGGTCGTTCAGCCGCCGGGTCTCGCTCACCACCAGGTGCACGGCCGGGGCGATCATCGGGTCGAGGCTGTCCGCCTCGTCCTCCAGCACCTCGGCGACCGCCGTGATCGCCGTCAGCGGGGTGCGCAGCTCGTGCGACATGTCGGCGACGAACCTGCGGCTCGACTCCTCCCGCGCGGTCATGTCGGCGACCTTCTTCTCCAGGGAGCCGGCGGCCTTGTTGAACGTGTGGGAGAGATCGGCGAGTTCGTCCGTACCGGACACCACGAGACGGGTGTCGAGCTTTCCCTCGCCGAGCTTGCGGGCCGCGTCGCCGAGCCGTTGCACCGGTCGCAGTACGGTCGTCGCGGAGGCCTGCGCGAGGAGCGCCGAGCCGACGAGGGCCAGCGCCGTGGCGATACCCAGTGACCAGGCGAGCGAATTGAGGTCGGCGCGCTCCTGGTCCAGCGACTTCAGCATGTAGCCGGCCGGACCACCGCCGATGATCTTCGTCCCGGCCACCAGGTAGGGAGTGCCGCCGATGGTCGTACGCTGCCAGAACAGGTGGTACTCATGCGTGTTGGTCGACGTCAGCGGCTGCTTCTTGTTCACCTGCCTCTGCAGCGAGGCGGGCACGTCGATCTTGGTGAAGGAGTCGGTGTCCGACGATCCGGTGACCGGTTTGCCGTCACTCGTGCCGACCAGCAGCACGTGGTAGCCGGGGCCGCTGCTCGCCATCTGCTCGGCGGCGTCCCGTAGATCCTCCGACGGGGGCTCCAGCGGCAGCGACGCCGCCCGGTTCTGCATCTGCCGGCGGAAGTCGCCGAGCGCGGAGTCCTGGGTGCGGGTCAGCACCGCCTCACGGTTGAGCCAGTACGCGATGCCGGAGGCGGACACCGCGGCCGTCAGAGCCACCAGCGCGAACACGACGAGCAGCCGCAGCCGCAGGCTGGTCCAGCGAAGACCCGCGAGTACGGAACGTTTCGCGGAATCGCTCACTGAGGCGAGTCCAGCCGGTACCCGACCCCGCGCACGGTGCGGATCAGGGTCGGCGACGACGGAACGTCCTCCACCTTCGCCCGCAGCCGCTGCACACAGGCGTCCACCAGCCGCGAGTCGCCGAGATAGTCGTGCTCCCACACCAGGCGCAGCAACTGCTGCCTGGACAAGGCCTGTCCGGGCCTGCGGCTCAGTTCGAGCAGGAGACGCAGCTCGGTCGGCGTGAGCTGCAGGTCCTCCCCGTTCTTCGTGACGGTCATCGCCGAACGGTCGATGACCACGCTCCCGAAGGTCGCCGAGTCGGTCGACTCCCTCTCCCCGCGCCGCAGGACCGCGCGGATACGGGCGTCGAGCACCCGGCCCTGCACGGGTTTCACCACGTAGTCGTCCGCGCCGGACTCGAGTCCCACCACGACGTCGATGTCGTCGCTGCGCGCGGTCAGCAGAATGATCGGCAGCTGGTCGGTGCGCCGGATACGCCGGCACACCTCGAAACCGTCGATCCCGGGCAGCATCACGTCCAGCACGACCAGGTCGGGCCGCTGCTCCCGGAGCAGCTCAAGGCCGTCCTCTCCCGTCGCCGCGGTGGCCACACGGTGGCCCTGGCGAGACAGCGAGAGTTCGAGGGCCGTGCGGATGGCGTCGTCGTCCTCGATCAGCAACAGGAAAGGCACGAGGGCCATTCTGGCCCATGGTGCTGCCACGTTTCGACAATCCCCCCGACCTGATCCTCGCCGAGGTCGGCCGACGCGCCCTGCGACAGCCCCTGTGACAGCCCTGTGACAGTCGGGGGACAGCGCCATGAAACTGCCCCGGCAAGCTCAATGGCACACGGGGCGAACGGACTCCACCGATGGGGGGCGCCACATGAACGCACTGCACAGCACCACCTCAAGCGCAGTTGCCACACGCCTCCACGACGTCGGGAGGAGCCCGGAGAAGTCCGGCGCCGGAGCACGGGGGTGTACTCGTGGCGCCGGGCGTCAGCACTCGTCGCACCTGACGATGGTTGACGCGACCACGGGGGGCAACGGGGGAAACGCGTACGGGGAGGTCACGGGGGAGCGGAGGATCCCGGCACAGGCCGATGACGCCGAAACGGCGTTCACGGCCTACGTCCAGGAGCGCCGCGCCTCCCTGTACGCCACCGCCTACCACCTGACCGGCGACCGGTTCGAGGCCGAGGACCTGCTGCAGAGCGCCCTCTTCTCGACGTACCGGGCGTGGGACAGGATCAGCGACAAGGCGGCCGTCGGCGGATACCTCCGCCGCACCATGACCAACCTGCACATCAGCGCATGGCGCAGGCGCAAGCTGAACGAGTACCCGACCGAGGAGCTGCCGGAGACGGTGGGCGACACGGACGCGATGCGGGGCACGGAACTGCGGGCGGTGCTCTGGCAGGCGCTCGCGCGACTGCCCGAACTCCAGCGCACGATGCTGGTCCTCCGCTACTACGAGGGCCGCACGGACCCGGAGATCGCGTCCATCCTCGACATCAGTGTCGGCACGGTGAAGTCGAGCATCTGGCGGTCGCTCCGCCGGCTGCGTGAGGACGAGGTCCTCAGCTTCGGCCGTGACGAGGAGGAGTCCTTCGGCGAGCTGGTGGCCTGAGGCTGAGGGGGACACGGGGAAAACGGGGGGACACGGGGGAAAACGCCGCCACTTCGGGGGAAGCGGCGGTACGGGGGTGGTACGCAGCGGGGGCGGACGGGCCGGGGGGTCTTGTCCGCCCCCGCCGCGTTGCCGTACGACGAGGACGAAGGCCGACGCGTCCCGCCACGACGACGGCCCCGGTACCCCGCAGAGGGCCGTTCGCGCGTTCTCCCAAGGGGTCGGGCGCTACCGAACCCCGAGGTCCCGGGCGGCCGACACGTCCTGGCCCCGCTGCCGGCTCCGAGGCGCGCGGCAGCGCCCCGCCGCGGCGGCCGCGAGCCGGCCCAGCGCCTCCTGCCTGGCGCAGGGGTACGCGCCCATGGCGGTCTGCCGGGCCACTATCCGGCGCTCGGCCCGCATCAGCCGCCACCCGCGCCGCAGCAGGAAGGGCACCGACTTCCGGCCCTCCCGCAGGTCACGCAGCAGCCGCCGCCGGAACGTCGTGGACGGCCGCCCGCGCAGGCACAGCGCGTCGGCGAGCAGGCCGAGTTCCTGGCAGCGCTCCACGATGTCGGCGGCGAAGATCCCCTCGGCGACGAACAGGGGCGTGCGTTCGATGTCGAGGATCTCGTGGCCGACCCGCGCGCTCGTGGAGATGTCGTACACCGGGACGTCCGTACGCCCGGTGCGGCACAGTTCGGCCACTGCCTCGACGGCGCCGTCCGCGTCCCAGGACAGGGCGGAGTCCCAGTCGATGTCCGCACTGCCGGTGACCCGGGGCAGTGTCGGATCGTTTCCCTCCTTGTAGAAGTCGTCCAGGCGCAGCACCGGGAGACCGCTGCGGGCCGCGAGGGAGGACTTGCCGGAGCCGGACGGACCGGCGAGCAGTACGACGCGCGTGGGGATCGGTTGGGAACTCACAGAACAGAAGTGTGAGGCATTGACCCGCGCAGGGGATCCCCGGGAGGTCCTGTTGGTATCGAGCATCACACCTCAACTACTCTGCGCGCACGGATGATTACCCGACACGTCCTGATCAGGTGGGAAAAAATGGCACGTCATGCACTGTCCAAGCCCCGGAAACGCGCTCTGCTGCGTGCCGGTCTGACCCTCACCGCGCTGGGCGCGGCCCTCGGCGCGGGAGGTGCGGCGGCCCAGGCCGCGCCGCTGCCCGCCCCGCCCGCCACCGGCGCCGACACCGCGGACAGCACCCTGGGGGCGCTCGGTGAGGCGGCGTCGCCGGCGCTGACCAGCGCGCTCGGCTACGGGCTCGCCGGCGCGGTCAAGCCCGTCACCGACCTCCAGCTCGACCCGCTGGCCGGGACGGGCGTGGACCCGCTGGACAACGCGGTGGGCACCCAGATCGCCGACTTCAAGCCGGTGACCACCGCCATCGTGACCGACCCGCTGACCAGCGGTGCCGCGCTCGGCGATCTCCCCGTCGTCGGCGAGGTGACCGGCCTGGTCACCGGCTGATCCGCCGTACGCGCGCGTGTGGGGCCGCCCGGAAGGCGGCCCCACGGCGTGTCTGACGTCAGTAGGAGGAGCCGGAGGCCCCCAGGGCACCCGTCGGGTGCCAGACGGTCTTGGTCTCGAGGAAGGCCGTCAGCCGGTGGGTGCCGGGATCGGCCGACCAGTCCGCGCCGCCCACAGCCTGTGGACGGTCATCGCCCTGCGCCCCCTTCCCGGGGCGCCGCTGGGCGACGGGCAGACGGAAGACGCGCTTCAGGTTGTCCGCCGCCGCGATCTCCAGTTCCTTCGCCAGGCCGGCGTCGGCGCCCGTGAGGTCGATGGCGTTGACGTCCTGGTGGGACGCCAGCGGGGCCGCGAGTTCCGCGGTCCTCCCGGACAGGATGTTCACCACACCGCCGGGCAGGTCCGAGGTCGCGAGGACCTCGCCCAGCGAGAGCGCGGGCAGCGGCGCGTCCGCCGAGGCGACCACGACCGCGGTGTTGCCCGTGGCGATCACCGGGGCGACCACCGACACCAGGCCCAGAAACGACGACTCCTGCGGGGCCAGTACCGCGACGACACCCGTCGGCTCAGGGGTGGACAGGTTGAAGAACGGGCCCGCGACCGGGTTCGCCCCGCCCACGACCTGGCCGATCTTGTCCGTCCAGCCCGCGTACCAGACCCAGCGGTCCACCGCCGCGTCGACGGCGGCCGCGGCCCTGGACTTCGACAGTCCCTCCGCTTCCGCCACCTCCCGGACGAACTGGTCCCGGCGACCCTCCAGCATCTCGGCGACGCGGTAGAGGATCTGGCCGCGGTTGTACGCCGTCGCGCCCGACCAGCCGCCGAACGCCTTGCGCGCGGCCACCACCGCGTCACGGGCGTCCTTGCGGGAGGACTGGGGGGCGTTCGCCAGCCACTTGCCCTTGGAGTCCGTCACCTCGTACACCCGGCCGCTCTCGGAGCGGGGGAACTTGCCCCCGACGTACAGCTTGTAGGTCTTGAAGACGCTCAGTCGCCCGTCAGACATCGAGGTAGGCCTCCAGACCATGACGGCCGCCCTCGCGGCCGAAGCCCGACTCCTTGTATCCGCCGAACGGCGAGGTCGGGTCGAACTTGTTGAACGTGTTGGCCCACACGACACCCGCGCGGAGCTTGCCGGCCACCGCGAGGATGCGGGAGCCCTTCTCCGTCCAGATGCCCGCGGACAGGCCGTACTGGCTGTTGTTGGCCTTGGCGACTGCCTCGTCCGGCGTACGGAAGGTCAGCACCGACAGCACCGGGCCGAAGATCTCGTCGCGGGCGACCGTGTGCGCCTGGGTGACACCGGTGAAGAGGGTCGGTGCGAACCAGTACCCGGCGGACGGCAGCTCGCACGGTGCGGACCACCGCTCGGCGCCCTCCGCCTCGCCGGTCTCGACGAGCGCGCTGATCCGGGCGAGCTGCTCCGCGGAGTTGATCGCGCCGATGTCGGTGTTCTTGTCCAGCGGATCGCCGAGCCGGAGCGTCGACAGCCGGCGCTTGAGCGCGTGCAGCACCTCGTCGTGCACGGACTCCTGCACGAGGAGCCGCGAGCCCGCGCAGCAGACCTGGCCCTGGTTGAAGAAGATGCCGGTGACGATGCCCTCGACGGCCTGGTCGACGGGGGCGTCGTCGAAGACGATGTTGGCGCCCTTGCCGCCCAGTTCGAGCGTGGCCTTCTTGTCGGTGCCGGCGATCTGCCGGGCGATGGCCTTGCCGACCGCGGTGGATCCGGTGAAGGCGACCTTGTTCACGTCGGGGTGCGACACCAGGGCCTCGCCGGCGTCGCCGTACCCCGTGAGGATGTTAACGACGCCCTTCGGCAGGCCCGCCTGGCGGCAGATGTCGGCGAAGAACAGCGCGGACAGCGGTGTCGTCTCCGCCGGCTTCAGCACCACGGTGTTGCCGGTGGCGAGCGCCGGGGCGATCTTCCAGGCCAGCATCAGCAGCGGGAAGTTCCACGGGATGATCTGGCCGGCCACCCCGAGCGGGCGCGGGTCCGCCCCGTACCCCGCGTGGTCCAGCTTGTCGGCCCAGCCCGCGTAGTAGAAGAAGTGCGCGGCGACCAGGGGAAGGTCCGCGTCGCGGGTCTCCCTGATCGGCTTGCCGTTGTCCAGGGTCTCCAGGACGGCCAGCTCGCGCGAGCGCTCCTGGATGATCCGGGCGATCCGGAAGAGGTACTTGGCGCGCTCGGAACCGGGCAGCGCCGACCACTTCTCGAAGGCCTTGCGGGCCGCCTTCACGGCCCGGTCCACGTCCTCGGCGCCCGCGCGGGCGACCTCGGAGAGCACCTCCTCCGTGGACGGGCTGACCGTCTTGAAGACCTTGCCGTCGGCGGCCTCGGTGAACTCGCCGTCGATGAACAGGCCGTACGAGGGGGCGATGTCGACGACGGAGCGGGACTCCGGAGCCGGTGCGTAGTCGAATGCGGATGCCATGGCGTATCAGTCCACCGTCACGTAATCGGGGCCGGAGTAACGGCCGGTGCTGAGCTTCTGGCGCTGCATCAGCAGGTCGTTCAGCAGGCTTGAGGCTCCGAAGCGGAACCAGTGGTTGTCCAGCCAGTCCTCACCCGCGGTCTCGTTCACCAGGACCAGGAACTTCAGCGCGTCCTTGGTGGTGCGGATGCCGCCCGCGGGCTTCACGCCGATCTGCACACCGCTCTGCTCCCGGAAGTCGCGCACGGCCTCCAGCATCAGCAGGGTGTTCGCGGGGGTGGCGTTGGTGGCGACCTTGCCGGTCGACGTCTTGATGAAGTCCGCGCCGGCCAGCATCCCGAGCCAGGAGGCCCGGCGGATGTTGTCGTACGTCGACAGCTCGCCGGTCTCGAAGATCACCTTGAGCCGCGCGGAACCGCACGCGGCCTTCACGGCGACGATCTCCTCGTACACCTTGAGGTAGCGGCCGGAGAGGAACGCCCCGCGGTCGATCACCATGTCGATCTCGTCGGCCCCGGCCGCCACGGCGTCGCGGACGTCCGCGAGCTTGACCTCGAGCGCGGCGCGTCCGGCGGGGAAGGCCGTCGCGACGGACGCCACCTTCACCCCGGAACCGGCGAGCGCGGCGACGGCGGTCGCCGCCATGTCGGGATAGACGCAGACGGCCGCGGTGCGCGGAGTCGTGCGGTCGGTCGGGTCGGGGTTGACGGCCTTGGCGGCCAGAGCCCGGACCTTTCCCGGGGTGTCCGAGCCTTCCAGCGTCGTCAGGTCGATCATCGAGATGGCGAGATCGATGGCGTACGCCTTGGCGGTCGTCTTGATCGATCGGGTGCCTAGAGCGGCGGCGCGCGCTTCGAGGCCGACGGTGTCGACGCCGGGCAGCCCGTGCAGGAAGCGGCGCAGCGCACTGTCGGACGCCGTCGCGTCGGCGAAGGGGGGAGCAGTGGTGGGCATGGTCACCACATGAGCATATCTACGCGCGTAGCGACCTGTACAGTGCCCACCTCTTTCCGGACCGTCCGCGGTCCGGTGAGGCCGGGCCGCGCCCCCGGCCCCGCTTCAGGCAGAATCGGGACCATGACGAGCCCCACACCCCCCGCCGAGCCCGCCTACTCCGACCGGATCTTCAGGTCCGGTGCCGGACTGGTCGGCGGAGCGCTGTTGATCCTGCTGACCGGCTGGCTCGGCGTGGACGCGGTGTTCCGGGGCGAGGGGCGGGTGCCGTGGCTGGCGCTGGCCGCGCTGCTGACGGTGATCCCGCTGATCGTGGCGTTCACGCTGCGGCCCGCGGTGTTCGCCGACGAGGAGCGGATCCGGATCCGCAACCCGTTCCGGACGATCGTGCTGCCCTGGAAGGACGTCTCCACCGTGCGCGCCGCCTACTCCAGCGAGGTGTTCACCCACGGTGGTGACAAGTACCAGCTGTGGGCGGTCCCGGTGTCGCTCCGCGAGCGCAAGCGGGCGGCGAGGAAGGCCACCCAGCGGGCCCACGACGACCCGTACGGCCGGACCTCCGCGCACGCCGACGTCCGAGACTCCCAGGCCCGCACCGCAGCGGCCGATCAGACGGTCGGCGACCTGCGGGAACTCGCCGAGCGCGCCGCCGCCCACCCCGATAAGGCCACGACGACCGCGTCGGTGCGCTGGGCGTACGAGGTGATCGCCCCGGCCGCCGTCGGCGCCGTGCTGCTCGTGGTGCTGTTGGCGATCGGCTGACCGCCGAGGACCGGCCCGGGCGGCGCTGCGCGAGGCGTGTCACGGGCTCGCCCCGTCGGTGCGCCGGACGCCGTCGGCGGGGAGCACGATGCGGAAGGTCGTGCGCCCCTGGCCGCTGGTGACGGTGGCCGTCCCGCCGTGGGCGGTGACGACCGCGTGGACGATGGCGAGGCCCAGACCCGTGCTGCCCGTGCTGCGGGAGCGGGCGTGGTCGGCCCGGACGAAGCGTCCGAAGACCTCGGACCGCAGCTCTGCCGGGATGCCCGGCCCGTTGTCACTCACCTCCACGTGGACACCGGTCCGATCGGTGGTGAGGGTGACGACCACGTCGGTACCGGGAGGGGTGTGGGTGCGGGCGTTGGCGAGCAGGTTGCCGATGGCCTGCTGTAGGCGGTGGGCGTCCCCGGTCACGCTGACGGGTTCTTCCGGGAGGTCGAGGAGCCAGTGGTGGGAGGGACCGGCGGCGCGCGCGTCGTCGGCCGCGTTCAGGATGAGCAGGGTCAGGTCCACCGGTTCGTGTTCGAGGGGGCGGCCGGCGTCCAGACGGGCGAGCAGGAGCAGGTCGTCGACGAGGCGGGTCATCCGCCGTGACTCGACGCTGATGCGGTCCAGGGCATGGCGGACCTCAGCGGGGACAGGGCCCCGGTGGCGCAGGGCGAGTTCCGCGTGGCCCCGGATGTTGGCCACCGGGGTACGCAGTTCGTGGCTCGCGTCGGCGGCGAAGTGCCGAAGGCGTTCCTCGCTGGCCTGGCGGCTGGTGAGGGCCTCCTCGACGTGGCCGAGCATGTGGTTGAGGGCGGTGCCCACCTGACCGACCTCGGTGCGCGGGTCCGTGTCGGTAAGAGGCCCCGGCATGGCCACCTCACCGCTGGCGAGCGGCAGGCCCGCCACCTCCGCCGCACGGGCCGTGACCCGTCGCAGGGGGCGCAGGGAGATCCGCACCCACAGGGCCCCGGCGATGCCGGTGGCCACGACAGCGGCGCCGAACAGCAGCGCCTCGACGGCCGCGAGGCGGTGCACGGTCTCTTCCACCGGGTGCAGCGGAAGACCGGTGATCAGGGTGTCCCGGTCGTCGCCCCGCACAGCCATGACGCGGTACCTGCCCGCGGAGGCGGACAGGTGGACGCTGTGCCCGTTCCCGTCCACGGGGACTCCCGTCAGGGTGCGGCGGTCCCCCGGCGTGAGCCGGAGGGGGCGGGCGGTGGCGTCGTCGACGACGGCCGCCTGGGTGACGGTGCCGTCCAGGACGCGGGCGCCGAAGGTGTACTCGGCCTGCCCGCGGGTGTCGGAGCGGTTGTCGGCGTCGGGCTCCGCCTCATGTTCCAGGCTGGCGGCGAACCGCCCGCCGGACGCGGCGAGCTGCTCGTCGAGGCGCCCCATCAGGAAGCCGCGCAGAGCGATGGTGGTGGCGACACCGACCGCGCAGCAGGCGAGCGCGAGCAGTACCACGAGCCCGGTGGTGAGCTGACCGCGCAGGGTGCGCGGCGGTGGGCGCCTCACGAGGACTCCGGCTTGAGCACGTAGCCGACTCCGCGCACGGTGTGGATCATCGGCGCGCGTCCGGCGTCGATCTTCTTGCGCAGATAGCTGATGTAGAGCTCGACGACATGGGCACGGCCGCCGAAGTCGTAGGCCCAGACCCGGTCGAGGATCTGTTCCTTCGACAGCACCCGGCGAGGATTGCGCATCAGGAACCGCAGGAGTTCGAACTCGGTCCGGGACAGGTCGATCGTGGCTCCGGCACGCCTGACCTCCCTGGCCTCCTCGTCCATGGTGAGGTCACCGACGGTGAGCCGGTTCGTGCCCGGTTCCGCAGCCATTCCGGCCCGCCGCAGCAGCCCGCGCATCCGGGCCAGGACCTCTTCCAGGCTGTAGGGCTTGGTGACGTAGTCGTCGCCGCCCGCGGTGATACCGGCGATGCGGTCCTCCACGGCGTCGCGGGCGGTCAGGAACAGCACGCACACGTGGGGCGCCTCACGCCGAAGGCCGCGCAGCACCCTCAGACCGTCCATGTCGGGCAGCATCCAGTCCAGGACCACGGCGTCGGGGCGGAAGTCACGAGCCGTCGCGAGCGCGGTGGCACCGTCGGCAGCGGTGTGGACCTGCCAGCCCTCGCCGGTCATGACTCCGGCCAGGACGTCGGTGACATCGGGTTCGTCGTCGACGACGAGGATCCGCACGGGTTGTCCGTCGGGGCGGTGCAGAAGCGGTGTCGTACGCGGCTCTTCCATGGTCCTCCCAGCATCCCCCGGCGCAGGCCGCGGAAAGGGGAGCCGAATCTCTGAGTTTCCTCTGAATCGGCGCCGGGGCAGGCCGGCAGGGGCGGTTTCAGAAGGTACTCAGAGGTCGGGCTGTGAGGCTGACCGCCCAATCGCCGGAACCGAGTCCCGTCCGGAGGAACTCCATGACCACCACGCACACCACCACGTACGCGAAGGGCGGGATGCGCCACCGGAGCCCGCGCCGCAGCGTCGTGCCCGTCCTGGCGCCCCTGGTGATCTGGGCGGGCGCCGCCGGGGTGCTCGCCCTCTGGTGGAGCGACACGAGCTCGGTGGTCGGCCCGGCGGGCTGGCTCACCGGCGCGGGACGCATCACCGGCCTCCTGGCCGGCTACGCCTGTGCCGTGCTGCTGGGCCTGATGGCCCGCATACCGCTCCTGGACCACAGCATCGGCACCGACCGGCTCGCCCGCTGGCACGCCTGGGGCGGGCGCTGCACCGTCTCACTCGCGCTCGCCCACACCCTGCTGATCATCTGGGGCTACTCCCTGACCTCCCACACGAACGTGGTCGATCAGACCTCCACGCTCGTCCTCCACTACCCGGACCTCCTCAAGGGCACGGCCGGCTTCCTGCTGTTCCTGGCCACCGCGATCCTCTCGGCCCGCGCCGCCCGCCGCAGGATGAGCTACGAGACCTGGCACTACCTGCACTTCGCCACCTACCTGGCCGTGTTCCTCACCTTCGGCCACCAGCTCTCCGACGGCGCGGACTTCGTGGGCAACCGCCTCGCCCAGATCGCCTGGTACGCCCTGTTCCTCGGTGTCACCGCGCTGCTGGCCTGGTACCGGTTCGCCGTGCCCGTCCGGCGCGGACTCCGTCACCACCTGCGGGTCGCCGCGGTCCACCCCGAAGCGCCCGGCGTGGTCTCCGTCCACCTCGCGGGCGACCACCTCGACGAACTGGGCGGCGAGCCGGGACAGTTCCTGCGCTGGCGCTTCCTGGCCCGCGGCCTGTGGTGGACCGCCAACCCGTACTCCCTCTCTGCACCCGCGCACCCGCACCACCTGCGCATCACCGTGAAGACCGCGGGCGGACACAGCGCCGCACTCGCCCGCCTGAAGCCCGGCACCCGGGTGTGGGCCGAGGGGCCCTACGGGGCCTTCACCGCGAACCGCCGCACCGCTCCGAAGGTGCTGCTCCTGGCCGGTGGGGTCGGCATCACGCCCCTGCGCCCCCTCTTCGAGACCCTGCCCGGCCAGGTGACCCTCGTCCACCGGGCACGCCGCGCCGACGACCTCGTCCTGCGCGGTGAACTCGACGCGATAGCGGCCCGCCGAGGGGCGGCCGTGCACTACGTCGTCGACGGACCGGCCGGGTACTCCTCGCCCCTCACCGCCCGGCGCCTGAGCGATCTGGTGCCGGACCTGTCCGCGCACGACGTCTATCTCTGCGGTCCGCCCGGCATGACACGGACCGCCGTCCAGGCGCTGCGCGACGCGGGTGTCCCGGCACGGCGCATCCACCACGAGTCGTTCGCGTTCTGAGGAGAACCGCCATGCGCCGAGCCGTCCTCGCCACCACCGCTCTCAGCGGCCTCGTGGTCGCCCTGCTCGCACTCAAGCCCCACCAGCTCCCCGCCCTCACCGACCCGGCTCCCCGTCCCCCCACCGCCGCGCACACCCCGGCGGGCGCGGCCCCGGGGACGGGCACGTTCACCGGCGATCCGGTGGACACCCGGTACGGGACCGTGCAGGTCGCCGCGACCCTCGACAAGGGGAGGATCACCTCGGTCAAGGTGCTCAGGTCCCCGGACGGGAACGGACGAGACCAGGAGATTTCCTCCTTCGCGCTGCCCCGGCTCACCCAGGAGGCCATCGGCGCCCAGAGCGCGCACATCGACGCGGTCTCCGGTGCCAGCTACACGAGCCAGGGCTACACGCAGTCCCTCCAGAGCGCCCTGGACCAGGCCCATGCCTGACACCGCACCCGGGCTGCGCCACGTCGAGCACGTCATGGGCACCGTCTTCTCGTTCGACGTACGGGACGAGCCGACCGCCGCGGTCCGAGGCGCTCTCGCCGAGGCGGTGCACCACCTCCACCAGGTCGATGCCGTGTTCTCCACCTACCGGCCGGACAGCTGCGTCAGCCGTCTGGGCCGCGGCGAGATCCGGCCCGAGGACTGCCCGCCCGAGGTCCAGGAGGTCCTGTCCCTGTGCGCACATGCCACCAGGGCCAGCGACGGTTGGTTCAGCATCACCCCCGCGGGGACGCTCGACCCCTCCGGACTCGTCAAGGGCTGGGCCACCGAGGCGGCGTCCCGACTCCTCCGGGAAGCCGGCGCCCGCAACACCTGCGTCAACGGCGGCGGCGACATACAGCTCCGGGGCCGGGCGGCCCCGGGCACCCCGTGGCGCGTGGGCATCGCCCACCCCCTGCGCCCCGGCGAGCTCGTCACCGTCGTCACCGCCCACCACGACATGGCGGTCGCCACCTCCGGAACATCCGAACGCGGCGCCCACATCATCGATCCGCACAGCGGTGCGCCCGCCACCGCGCTCGCCGCCGTCACCCTCGTCGGACCCGGCCTGACGCTGACCGACACCTACGCCACCGCGGCGTTCGCCAGAGGCGCCGGCGCACCGGCCTGGGTCGAGGCACTGGACGGCTACGAGGCCCTCGTGGTCCTGCCCGACGGCCAGGAACGCCGGACATCGGGATTCCGCCGGTACGGATCGTGACGCGGGAGGGAGCGTGACCCCGCGTGCGGCGGAAGCCCCCGGTCACGCGGCCGCGTGCCGGTGTCCGGTCAGATCCCCGCCGCCACCGCAAGGTCGCGCTTGATGCCGGCCAGCAGTTCCGCGCCCTTCGCGGCGGCAGCCGGAAGTTCGTCCGCCGAGCCCACCGGGACGACGACCTCCAGGTAGCACTTGAGCTTGGGCTCGGTGCCGCTCGGGCGGACGACGACCCTGGCGCCTGTCAGGTGGTAGCGCAGCCCGTCGGTCGGCGGCAGCGCGTCCGTGCCCCGTGAGAGGTCCTCGGCGGAGGTGACGGGCAGGCCCGCCAGGGCGGTCGGCGGGTTCTCGCGCAGGCGCCGCATCGCGTCGGCGATGACCGAGAGGTCCTCGACCCGGACCGACAGCTGGTCCGTCGCGTGCAGCCCGTGTTCGACGGCGAGGTCGTCGAGCAGGTCCAGGAGGGTGCGGCCCTTCTCCTTGAGCGCGGAGGCCAGTTCGGTGATCAGCAGGGCGGCCGTGATCCCGTCCTTGTCGCGGACGCCGTCCGGGTCGACGCAGTACCCCAGCGCCTCCTCGTATCCGTACCGCAGGCCGTCGACACGGGCGATCCACTTGAAGCCCGTCAGCGTCTCCTCGTGGCCGAGGCCCGCCTTCCCGGCGATGCGGCCCAGCAGCGAGGAGGACACGATCGACTCGGCGAAGACACCCGTCACGCCCCGGTCCACCAGGTGCGCGGCGAGCAGCGCGCCGACCTCGTCGCCGCGCAGCATCCGCCAGCCGCCCCCGGCCGCCGGGTCGGGCACGGCGACGGCGCAGCGGTCGGCGTCCGGGTCGTTGGCGACGACGATGTCCGGACGGGCCCGGCGCGCGGTCGCGAAGGCGAGATCCATCGCGCCGGGCTCTTCCGGGTTCGGGAAGGCGACGGTGGGGAACGCCGGATCGGGATCGGCCTGTTCGGCCACCAGCACCGGCTCGGGGAAGCCCGCCCGTGCGAAGGCCGCGGTCAGTACGGAGGTGCCGACGCCGTGCATGGCGGTGTAGACGGTCCGGGCGGTCCGGGGCGAACCGGGGCTGAGGACGGCGTCCGTACGGGCGAGGTAGGCGTCCAGAACATCTTCGCCGAGGATCTCCCAGCCGGACTCCGGGCGCGTCACCCCGCCGAGCGGCCCGACCGCCTCGATCTCCGCCGCGATCTCCACGTCCGCCGGGGACACGATCTGCGAGCCGTCGCCCAGATAGACCTTGTAGCCGTTGTCGCGCGGGGGGTTGTGGCTGGCCGTGACCTCCACGCCCGCCACGGCCCCGAGGTGCCGTATGGCGTACGCGAGGACGGGGGTGGGCAGCGGGCGGGGCAGCACGGCCGCGCGCATTCCGGCCCCCGTCATCACCGCAGCGGTGTCCCGGGCGAAGTCGGCCGATTTGTAGCGGGCGTCGTAGCCGATGACGACGAGTCCGCCGGAGCGTCCCCGGGCCTTCAGATAGGCGGCGAGCCCGGCGGCGGCACGGATGACGACCGACCGGTTCATACGCATCGGGCCGGCGCCGATCTCGCCGCGCAGGCCCGCCGTGCCGAACTGGAGCGTGCCCGCGAAGCGGTCGGCGAGCGCGGTGAGGTCACCGGCGTCGATGAGCCCGGCGAGCTCCGCGCGGGTCTCGGGGTCCGGGTCCTCGGCGAGCCAGGTCCTGGCCCGTGTGACGAGGTCGTCGTGCTGCACGGTGTCCGCCTTTCTGCGGTGCGGTGCGGTTGTCGCGGGGCGGGGCGGGGCGGGCGGGGCTGTGCGGGGCCGGGTGGGCCGCCGCGCGGGGCTGTTCCCCGGCCGGCGCCTGCCCGGAACCGGGGGCTCCGCCCCCGGAGCCCCCGCGGCCCGAACGCCGCCGGGGCCGGTCCGGATCAGATCCGGTCGAGCACCCGTGCCAGCAGCGAGCCCATCCGGGTGGCCGAGTCGCGGCCGGCCTGGAGGACCTCCTCGTGGTTGAGGGGTTCCCCGCTCAGGCCCGCGGCCAGGTTCGTGACCAGGGAGATGCCCAGCACCTCCGCACCCGCCTCACGTGCGGCGATGGCCTCCAGGACCGTCGACATGCCGACCAGGTCGCCACCCATGGTCCGGACCATGCCGATCTCGGCCGGGGTCTCGTAGTGCGGGCCGGGGAACTGCACGTACACGCCCTCTTCGAGGGTCCCGTCGATGTCCTTGCACAGGGCGCGCAGCCGCGGCGAGTACAGGTCGGTCAGGTCGACGAAGTTCGCCCCCACGATCGGCGAGGCCGCCGTGAGGTTGATGTGGTCGCTGATGAGGACCGGCTGGCCGGGGCGCATGCCCTCGCGCAGCCCGCCGCAGCCGTTGGTCAGGACCACGGTCCGGCAGCCCGCGGCCACCGCCGTACGCACACCGTGCGCGACCGCGGCGACGCCCCGGCCCTCGTAGTAGTGCGTGCGGCCGAGGAAGACCAGGACGCGCTTCCCGCCGATCAGGTACGAGCGGATCGTGCCGCCGTGCCCCTCCACCGCGGGGGCCGGGAAGCCGGGCAGCGCGGTGACCGGGAACTCGGCCTCCGGTACGCCGAGCGCATCGCCGGCGGGGGCCCACCCGGAGCCCATCACGAGGGCGACGTCGTGGGTCTCGGCGCCGGTCAGCTCGCGCAGGCGGGCGGCGGCGTCTGCGGCGGCGGCGTGCGGGTCGCCCTGGATGTGGTCCGGAATAACAGATGCGTTCACGCGGACGAGGGTAACCGCTGAATCCCTACGCGCGTAGATGCGGCCGTGAAGAGTCTGGCCGGTCCTCTTCGTACTTTCGTACAGAAGCGGGTCGGGGCCGGGCTCAGCAGGGGCGCTTGCGGAGGTTCATCACATAGTCGTGGGGTGCGCCGGCGGACTCGGCGGCGTCCGCGATCTCGCCGAGGTACCTGGCCGAGGGCAGCCCGCCCTCGTAGCCGTTGAGGACGTACATCCAGGCGGCCTCCTCGCCGTCCAGCGTGTGGACGCGCACCCGCATCCGCCGGTAGATGTCGAGACCGACACCCTCCCAGCGGTCCATGGAGTCCTCGTCCATCGGCGCCAGGTCGTACAGCGCCACGAAGACCTGGGAACGCGGAGCCTCCACCACCGTGGCCAGCGCACCCTCCCAGCCCATCTGCTCGCCGCCGAACGTCAGCCGCCAGCCGTTGAGCCAGCCCGTGCTGCGCAGCGGGGAGTGCGGAGCGCGGCGCGTCATCAGCCTCGCGTCGAGGTTGCCGGCGTACGCGGCGTAGAGCGACATGGGGTCGAGGGTACGGGAGGTGGCGCGGGGTTTGACGGTTCCGGGGGCGGAAGGCCGTCCGCCGCCGGGGGCCGGTGGGAGGCCGTCGAACGGTGGCCCGGCCAGGGGTGCGCCCGTATGGAGGGCCCCGGGGCGAAGCAGCTTGGCGCGTGCGGGACAATGAACTACGTACTGCATACGCCGGGGCGATCCCCCGGGCCCCCGGCCGGGGAGGCGGACGGCCGCGGGACGACTCCACGCGAGGCGGACTTTTCGTGACCCGGATCGTGATCATCGGCGGCGGCCCCGGCGGCTACGAGGCGGCACTGGTGGGCGCCCAGCTCGGCGCCGAGGTGACCGTCGTCGACTGCGACGGCCTCGGCGGTGCGTCGGTACTCACCGACTGCGTGCCCTCGAAGACCCTGATCGCCACGGCCGAGGTGATGACCACCTTCGACTCCTCCTACGAGGAGCTGGGCATCATCGTCGCCGACGACACCCCCCACATAGAGCAGGCGGCGCGGGTGGTCGGCGTCGACCTCGGCAAGGTCAACCGGCGGGTGAAGCGCCTCGCGCTCGCCCAGTCCCACGACATCACCGCCTCCGTCACCCGCACGGGTGCCAGGGTCATGCGCGGACGCGGCCGGCTCGACGGTCTCCAGGCCGCGGACGGGTCCCGCCAGGTGGTGGTGACCGCCGCCGACGGGTCCGAGGAGCAGCTCACCGCCGACGCCGTCCTGATCGCGACCGGTGGACACCCCCGGGAGATCCCGGACGCCCAGCCCGACGGTGAGCGCATCCTGAACTGGACCCAGGTCTACGACCTGGACGAGCTCCCCGAGGAGCTCATCGTGGTCGGATCCGGTGTCACCGGCGCCGAGTTCGCCGGTGCCTACCAGGCGCTCGGCTCGCGCGTGACCCTGGTGTCCTCCCGCGACCGGGTGCTCCCGGGCGAGGACCCGGACGCGGCGGCTGTCCTGGAGGACGTCTTCCGGCGCCGCGGCATGAACGTCATGGCCCGGTCCCGCGCCCAGTCCGCCAAGCGCGTCGGCGACCGGGTCGAGGTCACGCTGGCCGACGGCCGCGTCATCTCGGGTACGCACTGCCTCATGGCGGTCGGCGCGATCCCGAACACCGCGGGCATGGGCCTGGAGGAGTCCGGGGTCCAGCTCAAGGACTCCGGGCACATCCGTACCGACCGGGTCTCCCGCACCAGCGCCCCCGGCGTGTACGCGGCCGGTGACGTCACCGGGATCTTCGCGCTGGCCTCGGTCGCCGCGATGCAGGGCCGGATCGCGATGTACCACTTCCTCGGTGACGCGGTGGCCCCGCTGAACCTGAAGACGGTCTCCGCGAACGTCTTCACCGACCCGGAGATCGCCACCGTCGGCTACAGCCAGGCCGACGTCGACTCCGGCAAGATCGACGCCCGTGTGGTGAAGCTGCCGCTGCTGCGCAACCCGCGCGCGAAGATGCAGGGCATCCGGGACGGCTTCGTCAAGATCCTCTGCCGCCCGGGCACCGGCATCGTGGTCGGCGGCTGCGTGGTCGCGCCGCGGGCCAGTGAGCTGATCCACCCGATCGCGCTCGCGGTCGACAACAACCTGACGGTGGAGCAGATCGCGAACGCCTTCACCGTGTACCCCTCCCTGTCGGGAACGATCGCCGAGGTGGCCCGGCAGCTGCACACCCGCAAGGCCGACGGCGAGGCGTAGCGCGCACCGTACGTACACAGGCGGGGCCCCTATACCACCGAGGGGCCCCGCCTATGTACAACTTCCCTTATTCGGCGCAAACTGCTGAAAAGCAACGCACGGCCAGGTTACTGTCAGTTTCGTGTTCGCTGCAGAACGTCGTCAACTGATCCTCGAAATGGTGCGTGCCAACGGTGCGGTATCGCTCCGTGAGCTCGCCCGCGTCGTCCAGACCTCCGAAGTGACCGTGCGACGGGACGTGCGCGCACTGGAGGCAGAAGGACTCCTCGACCGCCGGCACGGCGGTGCGGTCCTGCCGGGTGGTTTCACGCGTGAGTCCGGCTTCCCGCAGAAATCCCATCTCGCGACCGCGGAGAAGACCGCCATCGCCGACATGGCGGCCGGCCTGGTCGGTGAGGGCGAGGCCATCGTGGTCGGCGCCGGAACCACCACGCAGGAGCTGGCCCGCCGGCTCGCGCGTGTGCCCGGCCTGACCGTGGTCACCAACTCGCTGCTCGTAGCCCAGGCGTTGGCCCATGCCAACCGGGTGGAAGTGGTCATGACCGGAGGCACGCTGCGGGGGAGCAACTACGCCCTCGTGGGCAGCGGGGCCGAGCAGTCCCTCCACGGGCTGCGGGTCACCCGGGCCTTCCTGTCCGGGAGCGGGCTGACCGCGGAGCGCGGACTGTCCACGTCCAACATGCTCTCCGCGAGCGTGGACCGGGCACTGGTGCAGGCCGCCGCGGAGGTGGTGGTCCTGGCCGACCACACGAAGCTCGGCTCCGACACCATGTTCCAGACGGTGCCCACGGAGCTGATCACCCGTCTGGTGACGGACGAGCCGCCGGCCCACGACGAGCGGGCCGCCACGGAGATGCAGGCCCTGGCCGACCAGGGGGTGGAGATCACGGTGGCGGGCCCCGGTGCGGAAGCCGCTGCCGGCGGCGACGCCCTGCCACCGGGGCGGCAGCCCCGTCAGGAGATGCCGCTGCCGGGCCAGCGGCGGACCCAGGGCGGTCACGGGGGGCCGGCGGGCCACGGTGCGCAGCTGCGGAGCGCCGCGGCACTCGCGGACGGGCCGGTGGGCCGAGTCGCCGACCTGCGGCGCAGATAGGACCGGGCGGCGGCAGTCCGGCGGGGCGTCCGGAAGGCGTCCTCAGCCGCCGGGAGCAGGCGACCGCGCCGGGCCGGCCGGGTCCGCCTTCAGGCCGCGGAGTGTGAGCCGCAGCAGGCGTTCGGCCAGGGCCGGGTCCGCCGGGGTCTGCTCCGCAGCCAGCGCGATCGCGTTCGTCAGCTGCAGCAGGTCGTCGATCGACACGTCGGCCCGTACCGAACCGCTGCTCTGGGCCCGCGCGAGCAGTCGCGCGCCCGCCTGACGCAACGGCACGTGGCATGACGTCAGGGCCGAGGTCTCGTCCGCGGACGCCGACATGAGTGCCTGTGCCAGGCCTCGGTACTCACCCGCATGAGTGACGATCGCACCCAGCCACTCCACCAGTGCCGAGCACGGCTGTTCGGCGTGTGCCAGTTCGCCGGAGCGGTCGAGCAGCTCGGTCAGGGCGTCCTGGAACACCGCGTTCATCAGCGCGTGGCGATTGGGGAAGTGCCGGTAGAGCGTCCCGATGCCCACGCCCGCCCGCCGGGCGACGTCCTCCAGCGACGCGTCCGTGCCGTGCGCCGCGAAGGACACGCGGGCTTCACCCAGCAGCCGGTCGTAGTTGCGGCGTGCGTCGGCGCGCATCGGCCTGGCCGGTGTCGGTGCCGTGCTCATCGCCATCGCCCTGTCCTCCTGGTGTCCGCCCCGCGTCCCAGGATGCCACCGGGGGCCCGGCGGATGCCGGGCCCCCGGTGGGAAGAGACGATCGGACGGTCAGTCCTTGATCTCGCAGATCGCCGCGCCCGAGGAGATGGACGTCCCCACCTCGGCCGCCAGGCCCTTGACGGTGCCGGAGCGGTGGGCGTTGAGGGGCTGCTCCATCTTCATCGCTTCGAGTACGACGATGAGGTCGCCCTCCTTGACCTCCTGGCCCTCCTCGACCGCGATCTTGACGATCGTGCCCTGCATGGGGGAGGCGAGGGTGTCGCCGGAGGCCGCCGAGCCGGACTTCTTCGCCGCGCGGCGCTTCGGCTTGGCCCCGGCCGCGAGGCCGGTGCGGGCCAGGCTCATGCCGAGCGAGGACGGCAGGGACACCTCGAGGCGCTTGCCGCCGACCTCGACGACCACGGTCTCGCGGCCGGACTCCTCGTCGGCGTCCTGGTCCGCGGGCACCGTGAAGGGCTTGATGTCGTTGACGAACTCCGTCTCGATCCACCTGGTGTGGACCCGGAAGGGGTCCGAGGTGAACGCCGGGTCGGAGACGACCGCGCGGTGGAAGGGGATGGCGGTCGCCATGCCCTCGACGGTGAACTCGGCCAGGGCACGCGCGGCACGCTGGAGGGCCTGCTCGCGGGTCGCGCCGGTCACGATCAGCTTCGCCAGCAGGGAGTCCCACGCCGGTCCGATGACACTGCCGGTCTCCACACCCGCGTCCAGGCGGACGCCGGGGCCGGTGGGCGGTGCGAACAGGGTGACGGTGCCGGGGGCGGGCAGGAAGCCGCGGCCCGGGTCCTCGCCGTTGATCCGGAACTCGAAGGAGTGGCCCCGCACGGCGGGGTCGCCGTAACCGAGCTCCTCGCCGTCGGCGATGCGGAACATCTCGCGGACCAGGTCGAGGCCGGTGACCTCCTCGGTGACCGGGTGCTCCACCTGGAGGCGGGTGTTGACCTCGAGGAAGGAGATCGTGCCGTCCACGCCGACGAGGAACTCGACGGTGCCGGCGCCGACGTAACCGGCTTCCTTCAGGATCGCCTTGGAGGCCGCGTACAGCTCCGCGTTCTGCGCCTCGGACAGGAAGGGCGCCGGGGCCTCCTCGACGAGCTTCTGGTGGCGGCGCTGGAGCGAGCAGTCGCGGGTGGAGACGACGACCACGTTGCCGTGCTGGTCGGCCAGGCACTGGGTCTCCACGTGCCGGGGCTTGTCGAGGTAGCGCTCGACGAAGCACTCGCCGCGGCCGAACGCCGCGACGGCCTCACGGACCGCGGAGTCGTACAGCTCCGGGATCTCCTCCAGCGTGCGGGCGACCTTCAGGCCGCGTCCGCCGCCGCCGAAGGCCGCCTTGATCGCGACCGGCAGGCCGTTCTTCTCCGCGAAGTCCACGACCTCGGCCGAACCCGACACCGGGTCCGGCGTGCCGGCGACCAGCGGGGCGCCGGCACGCTGCGCGATGTGGCGGGCGGCGACCTTGTCGCCCAGGTCGCGGATCGCCTGCGGCGGCGGGCCGATCCACGTCAGGCCCGCGTCGAGCACGGCCTGGGCGAACTCGGCGTTCTCCGACAGGAATCCGTAACCCGGGTGGATCGCGTCCGCCCCGGAGTCCTTGGCAGCCTGGAGCACCTTGGCCATGTCCAGGTAGCTGGCGGCCGGGGTGTCACCGCCCAGAGCGAACGCTTCGTCGGCCGCGCGCACATGCAGAGCGTCCCGGTCCGGATCGGCGTAGACGGCTACGCTCGCGATTCCGGCATCCCGGCAAGCCCGAGCAACACGGACAGCGATTTCGCCACGGTTGGCGATGAGCACCTTGCGCACGATGGCTCCCTCCTTGAGAACAAGCTGAGTTTAGGGACTACCGACACGGCCGTACGACCCGTCCCCAATAGTGAACTTGCCCACACGGAGTGTGATTCGAGGCTTGCTCGAGTCGCGAAATCCCTTGTCGCACCACGGTACGCCGGGATCCTCAGGGGCACAGTAGCCACGAAGTGTGGCCCAAGTCTCTGTCCGTACGTTCAACGGCGCGCGGCGTTTCTTTGTGGACTCCCTACGAACGGCCGATGGAATCTTTGCCTCGGACACGACGGCCCGCGCGTCGACGGCCACGGCGGGCCCGCGCGCGGGGGCGCGTGAGCGGTGGCGGGAGGGCCGGGAGCGGTGTGCGACCCCTTGTCCGGAGCGTTACCGGTTAGTAGGGTCCGCGCTATCGCTCGTAACTACAGGTAACAGGGGGTGGGTGCCTTGGTTCGCAGACCGGTGGCCTTCGTGACCGCGGTCGTTCTGTTCGTGGAAGCCGTGGGAATCGTGCTCGTCAACGGCGTCCTGGCGACGGTCGCGGGCAACCAGAGCATGTCCCTCGCCGGGATGGACCCTGACGCCATGGTCACCGGCACCTGGGTGATGGGCGGCGTCTCGGGTGTCCTGCTGGTGCTGTGCGGCCTGATACCGCTGCTCGCCGGGATACGCGACCGCGGTCCGGGCCGCTTCGGCAGGATCACCCTCATCGCCTGCGCGGTCGTCCACGGGGTGCTGGGCGCCCTGGCGGTGGGCCTGATCGGCTGGGCGGCCTTCGTGTTCATGATGGTCGTCCTGGCCCTGATCGTGCTGACCCTGGTGGCGTTCGACCGGCGTGAGCCGGAAGCCGGTGCGGCCGACGCCGGTGGGGCCCCGGCCGCGGTCTGAGGCCGGGGCCGCTCAGACCCACAAGTCGGTCACCGAGAAGCCGAGTTCACCGAGCAGCCGGCGCAGCAGCGGCAGCGAGAGCCCGATGACGTTGCCGTGGCTGCCCTCGATCGCCTCGACGAAGGGCGCCGAGCGGCCGTCCAGGGTGAACGCCCCGGCGACGTGGAGGGGTTCGCCCGAGGCGACGTACGCCGCCACCTCGGCGTCGGTCGGCTCACCGAACCTGACGACGGTGGACGCGGTCGCCGACGCGGTGCGGCCGGTCGCCGTGTCGATGACGCTGTGCCCCGTCCGCAGGATGCCCGAGCGGCCGCGCATCGACTTCCAGCGGGCCGTGGCCTCCTCGCCGTCCGCGGGCTTGCCGTAGGCCTCGCCGTCCAGCTCCAGCACCGAGTCGCAGCCGACGACCAGCGCGCCCGACGCCTCGGGGCGGGCCGCGACCGCTGCGGCCTTCGCCTCGGCCAGGACGAGCGCCAGCTCACCCGGGCTAGGAGCTTCGATCGCGTCCTCGTCCACACCGCTGACGATCACCTCGGGGGCGAAGCCCGCCTGGCGCAGGAGGCCCAGACGGGCGGGGGAGGCGGAGGCGAGCACGAGACGGCGCTGATCAGTCATACCCGCCATCGTAGGCGGGGCCGGAGGCCTCAGCGGGTGCCCAGGACGAACATCGCCACGACCATGGCCAGCGCCAGCAGCAGTCCCGCGCGGCGCAACATGTCCTGGGCGTCGCGCAGTTCCTTCGGGGGCTTGTTCTCGGGGTCGGACCACAGCATGCGTCCGATGGTGCTCCGGACACGGCCGCGGCGCCTGAGTACGCGTACTCAAGCGCCGTCGGAGTGCCTGCCGGGCCCCGTTCTCAGGAGGGCCAGTACGTCCGTGCCCACGAGCGGGGCCCCGGCCGCAGGGCGCCCGCGCGTGCGATGCGCCCCGGGTCGGACCACTGCTCGGGCGGCAGCGGAGCGCCCGACGGCAGGGCGGCGGCGGCTGCCGCACGCGCCCGGACCACGGCGAGGGCCGCGGCGAGCTCCTCCGGGGTCGGATTGCCCCGTACGACCTTGATCATGGTGGCTCCCGTGGCTAGAGGGGGATGTTGCCGTGCTTCTTGGGCGGCAGGGACTCGCGCTTGGTCCGGAGCTGGCGCAGGCCCTTCACGAGGTGTGCCCGGGTCTCGGACGGCATGATCACCGCGTCGACGTAGCCGCGCTCGGCCGCGACGTACGGGTTGAGGAGCGCGTCCTCGTAGTCGGTCATCAGCCCGGCGCGGGTGGCCTCGGGGTCCTCGGCCGCGGCGATCGTGCGGCGGTGCAGGATGTTCACCGCGCCCTGTGCGCCCATGACCGCGATCTGCGCGGTCGGCCAGGCCAGGTTCAGGTCGGCGCCCAGGTGCTTGGAGCCCATGACGTCGTAGGCGCCGCCGAAGGCCTTGCGGGTGATCACCGTGATCAGCGGGACGGTGGCCTCGGCGTACGCGTAGATGAGCTTGGCGCCGCGTCGGATGATGCCGCCGTACTCCTGGTCGACGCCGGGGAGGAAGCCGGGTACGTCGACGAAGGTGAGGACCGGCACGTTGAAGGCGTCGCACGTGCGGACGAAGCGCGCGGCCTTCTCGCTCGCGTCGATGTCCAGACAGCCGGCGAACTGCATGGGCTGGTTGGCGACGACGCCGACCGGGTAGCCCTCGACGCGCCCGAAGCCGGTGATGATGTTGGGCGCGAACAGTGCCTGCGTCTCCAGGAACTCGCCGTCGTCGAGCACGTGCTCGATCGTGGTGTGCATGTCGTACGGCTGGTTCGCCGAGTCCGGGATGAGGGCGTCGAGCTCGCGGTCCTCGTCCGTCGTCTCCAGACCTGCCTCCTCGGGGAAGGCCGGCGCCTCGGAGAGGTTGTTCGACGGGAGGTAGGACAGCAGGGACTTGACGTACTCGATGGCGTCCTTCTCGTCACCCGCCATGTGGTGCGCCACACCTGACGTCGTGTTGTGGGTGCGGGCGCCGCCCAGCTCCTCGAAGCCGACGTCCTCGCCGGTGACCGTCTTGATGACGTCCGGGCCCGTGATGAACATGTGCGAGGTCTGGTCGACCATCACCGTGAAGTCGGTGATGGCGGGCGAGTAGACCGCGCCGCCCGCGCAGGGGCCGACGATCAGGGAGATCTGCGGGACCACACCCGAGGCGTGCACGTTGCGGCGGAAGATCTCGGCGAACAGGCCGAGGGCGACGACGCCCTCCTGGATGCGGGCCCCCCCGCCGTCGTTGATGCCGACGACCGGGCAGCCGGTCTTCAGCGCGAAGTCCATGACCTTGACGATCTTCTCGCCGTAGACCTCGCCGAGCGACCCTCCGAAGATGGTGAAGTCCTGCGAGTACACGCAGACGGGACGGCCGTCCACCGTGCCGTACCCGGTGACGACACCGTCACCGTACGGACGGTTCTTCTCGATCCCGAAGTTGGTGGACCGGTGCCGTGCGAACTCGTCGAGCTCCACGAAGGAACCGTCGTCGAGCAGGAGCTCGACGCGCTCCCGGGCGGTCAACTTGCCCTTGGCGTGCTGCTTTTCGACGGCCCGGGCGGAACCTGCGTGTGTGGCCTCTTCGATACGGCGCTGCAGGTCCGCGATCTTGCCCGCGGTCGTGTGGATGTCGCTCTGCGGCTCGGACATCGGGTGGCGGCTCCCTGCCTGGTCACGGGGACGGCTGGTACATCCAGTGGGGTGCTGGACCGATACGTGCTCGACGGCAGCCTGCTCGTCGGCTGCCTTGGCTACTGACCCGTAGCGTATCGGCGCGGATACGGTTCGGCAGTGCGTCGTTGGCCACACCTACTGTGGGTCGCATGACTCCTCCCGATGCGCCGCGCAACCGCTGGTCGGACCTCGACAGGCCGCCCCTCAACGTCTCGGCGCTGCGCCGCGGGCTGCTGAGGCCCGGCGGGCTGTGGACCTCCCTCGACGTCGTCGAGTCGACCGGATCGACCAACTCCGACCTCGCGGCCCGAGCCGCCGCCGGGGAAGGGCCGGCCGAGGGGGCGGTGCTGGTGGCCGAGGAGCAGACCGCCGGCCGCGGCCGACTGGACCGCAGCTGGACCGCGCCGCCCCGCTCGGGGATCTTCCTGTCCGTGTACCTGACCCCCGGCGACGTACCCGTCGAGCGGTGGGGCTGGCTGCCGCTGCTGACCGGCGTCGCCGCCGCGACGGGCCTCGCGCAGGCGGCCGGCGTCGACATGGCACTGAAATGGCCCAACGACCTCCTGGTGACCGTCGACGGCTCGGAACGCAAGACGGGAGGCATCCTCGCCGAGCGCGCCGGGGACGGCGTCGTGATCGGCATCGGGCTCAACGTCTCGCTGCGCGCGGCCGAGCTGCCCGCCCCGCACGCCGGATCGCTGGCGCTCGCCGGAGCGGTCTCCACCGACCGCGAGACACTCCTGCGGGCCGTCCTGAGGTCGCTGGAGCAGTGGTACGCGCAGTGGCGCGACGCGGACGGCGACGCCGCCGCCTCCGGTCTCCAGGCGGCGTACGCGGCGGGCTGCGCCACGCTCGACCGCACGGTCCGGGCCGAGCTGCCGGGGGACCGGTCCGTCGTGGGCGAGGCCGTCGCGATCGACGGTGACGGGCGGCTGGTGCTGGCCACGGGCGACGGCGTCCAGGAGCCCGTGTCGGCGGGCGACATCGTCCACCTGCGCGGGGAGGAGGGGGGCCTGACCTGATCCGGTGCCTCCGCACGCAGGGGTGATGTCGCGCGGGACGCACGCGGAACCGCGCGACCGGGGACGTGAGCCAGGGCACACCTGCCGTATCGTTGAGGCGACCCAGCGACAGATCGGCAGGGAAGTGCGCACGGAACGGGCAGGAGGCGGCCGGTGACCGTCGACGACACGAACTCCGACGACGGCGCGGAGCCCTCATCCGGGCCGCCGGTCCACTCGACACCGCACCACGAGGTCGACCACACGGCCGAACCGACCGACGACCCGCTGGCCATCCGGCTGGAGGCCCTGATCCTGGGGTCCGACCGCCGCTACACGCCCTTCCAGGCGGCCAGGACCGCCGGGGTCTCCATGGACCTGGCCTCCCGGTTCTGGCGGGCCATGGGCTTCGCCGACATCGGGCAGGCCAAGGCGCTCACCGAGGCGGACGTGCTGGCCCTGCGCCGTCTCGCCGGTCTCGTGGAGGCCGGACTGCTCAGCGAGCCGATGGCGATCCAGGTGGCCCGGTCGACCGGGCAGACCACCGCCCGGCTCGCGGAATGGCAGATCGACTCCTTCCTCGAAGGGCTGACCGAGCCCCCCGAGGCCGGCATGACCCGTACCGAGGTCACGTACCCGCTGGTCGAACTGCTCCTGCCCGAGCTGCAGGAGTTCCTGGTCTACGTGTGGCGGCGCCAGCTCGCCGCCGCCACGGGCCGGGTGGTGCAGGCGGCGGACGACGACGAGATGGTCGACCGGCGGCTCGCCGTGGGCTTCGCCGACCTGGTCGGCTTCACCCGGCTGACGCGGCGCCTGGAGGAGGAGGAGCTCGGCGAGCTGGTCGAGGCCTTCGAGACGACCTCCGCGGACCTGGTCGCCGCGCACGGCGGACGGCTCATCAAGACGCTGGGCGACGAGGTCCTCTTCGCCGCCGACGACGCGCGCACGGCCGGCGAGATCGCGCTCCGGCTGGTCGAGGCGATGGCCCAGGACACCACGATGCCCGCGCTGCGGGTCGGCATGGCGTTCGGCACGGTCACGACCCGCATGGGCGACGTGTTCGGTACGACGGTGAACCTGGCCAGCCGGCTCACCTCGATAGCGCCGAAGGACGCCGTCCTGGTGGACGGGGCGTTCGCCAAGGAGGTCGTCAGGACCGGGGACGCCCCCGCCTCCGAGGCACAGGCATCCGAGGAGGCAGCCGCCGCGGCCGAGCGGATCCGGCTGGCGGAGAAGGAGGGCCGCGCCCCGGAGGAGGGGCAGCCGCTTCCGGCATACCGCTTCGGGCTGCAGCCGATGTGGCAGCGGTCGGTGCGCGGGCTGGGTGTGGTGGAGCCGTGGCTGCTGGCGCGGCGGGGCAAGCCGGCCTCCTGACCTCCGGGGCCGCGCGCCCGCGGCCGTGTCCCAGGGCCCGGCCCCTCGTGCTCGGTCCGCCCGCCAGTCCCCCGCCCGGTCCCCCGCGGCGTACCCGCGCCTAGGATCCCGGTAACTCGTCAACCGGAGGGGTGCAGTCATGGGTGTCACGTCGGAGCAGAGGTTCGGGGAGTTCGTCGTCGTACGGCGGCACGAGGGCCAGGAGCACGTGGCCGAGCTGGTGCTGGACCGGCCCAAGGCGATGAACGCGGTCAGCACGGCCATGGCGGCCGCCATCGGTGAGGCCTGCGCCGCGCTGGGCGCCGACCAAGGGGTGCGCGCGACCGTGCTCACCTCCAGCCACGAGCGGGCGTTCTGCGTGGGCGCGGACCTCAAGGAGCGGAACTCCTTCACCGACGCCGAACTGGTGCGGCAGCGTCCCACCGCCAGGGCGGCCTACACCGGTGTCCTGGAGCTCCCGATGCCGGTCGTCGCCGCCGTGCACGGCTTCGCGCTCGGCGGCGGGTTCGAGCTGGCCCTGGCCTGCGATGTCATCGTCGCCGACCGCACGGCGGTGGTCGGCCTGCCCGAGGTGTCCGTCGGCGTCATCCCGGGGGGTGGCGGTACCCAGCTGCTGCCCCGCCGGGTCGGTGCCGCCCGCGCCGCCGAGCTGGTCTTCACCGCACGGCGGGTGGAGGCTGCCGAGGCGCGGGAGCTCGGCCTCGTCGACGAGCTGGTCGACGCCGGGCGGGACCGGGAGGAGGCGCTCGCCCTCGGCGGCCGGATCGCGGCGAACTCCCCGGTGGGGCTGCGGGCCGCGAAGCGGGCGCTGCGGCTGGGGCACGGGCTGGACCTGCGGGCCGGGCTCGAGGTGGAGGACGCGGCCTGGCGGTCCGTGGCCTTCTCCGGGGACCGCGCCGAGGGGGTCGCCGCGTTCAACGAGAAGCGGAAGCCCAGCTGGCCCGGGGAGTGATCCGGGACGCGGTCCGGGTGATCTGAAGATCATCAGCGCTGCCGACTGATCATTTCATCGCAAAACTACATAGGCTGTGGCCATGGGTGGTGACGACGCGAGACTGCGCGCGGTGGTCGCGCTGGCACAGGCGATGGCGGCGGCCTACACGCCGCGCGAGTCGTGGCACGCGGCTGCCGCGGGGGCGTGCGAGGCGCTGGGCGGCAGCTTCGCCGCCCTCTCCGTGTGGGAGCGCGAGCAGGGCAGGCTGCGGGTCCTGGTGAACGCGGGGGAGCGGGCCGAGGGCGAGGAGGAGTTCCCCGAGGAGGAGGCCTATCCCGTCCACCGGTTCCCGGAGATCACCGAGTTCCTGCACGAACGCTGGGCAGGCGGCGGCGAACCCGACGCCTGGGTGGAGACCGTCGACGGCGGGCCCGGGGCGGGCGCCCCGGCCCGTGGTGCCCGCCCCTACTGCCACCAGCGGGTCGCGGCGCTGCGCCGCAGGGGGCGCGGCTGCTGCGTCGTGGCACCGATCGTGCTGCACGGGCGCGCCTGGGGTGAGCTGTACGTCGCGCGGCCGGCCGGCGTGCCGGTGTTCGACCGGGACGACGCGGACTTCGCGACCGTGCTGGCCGCCGTCGTCGCGGCGGGCATCGCTCAGACCGAGCGCCTGGAGGAGGTCCGCAAGCTGGCCTTCACCGATCCGCTGACCGGGCTCGCGAACCGCAGGGCCGTCGACATCCGGCTCGACGAGGCGTTGGAGCTGCACCGTGCCGAGGGAGCCGTGGTCAGCCTGGTGGTCTGCGACCTCAACGGCCTCAAGACGGTCAACGACACCCATGGGCACGCGGTCGGCGACCGGTTGCTGGAACGTTTCGGCTCCGTGCTCTCCCTCTGCGGCGCGATGCTCCCCGGGGCCCTGGCCGCGCGCCTGGGCGGGGACGAGTTCTGCCTGCTCACCGTGGGTCCCCCGGCGGACGACGTGGTGCGGGTCTCCGAGGAGCTCTGCGCCCGGGCGGTCGCCATGGAGATCGGCGACGGCGTGGCCTGCGGGATCGCGTCCACGGGCGACGCGATCGGCCCGGTCCGGTCCGCGCGCCGGCTCTTCCGGCTCGCGGACGCCGCGCAGTACCAGGCGAAGGCGGCGCACTCCAGGCGGCCCGTGGTGGCGGGCCGGGACGGCGACGTGATCCGGCTCGCGGACTCCCCGCCCAGGTCCCCGCACGACCGCCGCAGGCTGCGCGGCAATCCGCCCGGGGGCGAGGGGTAAGGGGTCAACCGCTGGACCACTGGTGACATGGCGGCTTTCAGTCCGTAGGCTCCTGAATATGGATATGCATACAGTCGTGGTGGGGACGTCCGGTACCACCGCCGAGGACGTCGTCGCCGTGGCCCGCGGGGGCGCCCGGGTCGAGCTCTCGGCGGCGGCCGTCGAGGCACTCTCCGTCGCCCGCGGGATCATCGACGCCCTCGCCGCCAAGCCCGAGCCGGTCTACGGCGTCTCCACCGGCTTCGGCGCGCTCGCCAGCCGGCACATCAGCCCCGGTCTGCGGGTCCAGCTCCAGCGCAACATCGTCCGTTCGCACGCGGCGGGCATGGGCCCGCGGGTCGAGCGCGAGGTCGTCCGCGCGCTGATGTTCCTCCGGCTCAAGACGCTGGCCTCCGGCCACACCGGCGTACGCCCCGAAGTCGCGCAGACCATGGCCGACGTGCTGAACGCGGGCATCACCCCCGTCGTCCACGAGTACGGCTCGCTCGGCTGCTCCGGCGACCTCGCCCCGCTCTCGCACTGCGCCCTGACCCTGATGGGCGAGGGCGACGCGGAAGGCCCCGACGGCACCGTGCGTCCGGCCGGCGAACTCCTCGCCGAGCACGGCATCGCCCCCGTCGTGCTGCACGAGAAGGAGGGCCTCGCCCTCCTCAACGGGACCGACGGCATGCTCGGCATGCTCGTCATGGCCCTCGCGGACCTGAAGAACCTCTACACCAGCGCGGACATCACCGCGGCGCTCTCCCTGGAGGCGCTGCTCGGCACGGACCGGGTCCTCGCCCCCGAGCTGCACGCCATCCGCCCCCACCCGGGCCAGGGCGTCTCCGCCGAGAACATGCTGCGGGTGCTCGCCGGGTCCGGTCTCACGGGGCGGCACGCCGAGGTCACGGGCGACGCCCCCCGGGTCCAGGACGCCTACTCCGTGCGCTGCGCGCCCCAGGTCAACGGCGCCGGTCGCGACACCCTCGCGCACGGGGCACTCGTCGCCGACCGTGAGCTGGCCGCGGCCGTCGACAACCCGGTCGTGCTGCCGGGAGAGGGGCGGGTGGAGTCCAACGGCAACTTCCACGGCGCACCCGTCGCGTACGTCCTCGACTTCCTGGCGATCGTCGCCGCGGACCTCGGATCCATCGCCGAGCGCCGCACGGACCGGCTGCTGGACAGGAACCGCTCGCACGGGCTGCCGCCGTTCCTGGCCGACGACGCCGGGGTCGACTCGGGGCTGATGATCGCCCAGTACACGCAGGCCGCCCTGGTCAGCGAGATGAAGCGGCTCGCCGTCCCGGCGTCCGTCGACTCGATCCCCTCGTCCGCCATGCAGGAGGACCACGTCTCGATGGGCTGGTCGGCGGCGCGCAAGCTCCGCACGTCCGTGGACCACCTCGCGCGGATCGTGGCCGTCGAGCTCTACGCGGCCACCCGCGCCGTCGAGCTGCGCGCCGCCGGGGGTCCGAACCCCGCCCCCGCGTCACTGGCCGCCATCACGGCGCTGCGGGACGCCGGTGTGCGGGGGCCGGGACCGGACCGCTTCCTCGCCCCCGACCTCGCCGCCGCCGACGCCTTCGTACGGGAGGGGAAGCTGGTCGCCGCGGTGGAGCCGGTGACCGGGCCGCTGGCCTGAGCCCGTACGCGCGAAAGCTGCCGCACCCCCGGGGTGCGGCAGCCCTCGCTCACCTCAGAAGCCGGCGCCCGGCGTGCCGCCCCGGCGTACCGAACGGGCGACGAAACCCGTGCCGACGCACAGGAAAGCCGTGCCGCCGATCAGGTAAGGCGTCGTGTCGATGCCCGTACCGGTCTCGGCGAGCGTGTCCTCGGAGGCGAACTCCCCCGTGGCGGAGGCCTGTCGGGCCTCCGTGGACGAGCCGGTGGAACCACTTGGCCCCTCGGCCCCGCCGGTCGCGTTGGCGGACGGGACGAACCAGAGGGCACAGAGCAGGGTGCCTGCCGCTGTGGTGGTCAGCAGCGTGCGACGAGCGATGGACACAGAATCGATCCCCTTGCGACAACCGTCAGTTAGCCCCCGTACGCCGATGCTAAGCAAAGCAGCGGGTCGGAGGAAAGCCGTGGCTCCCCAGAGCCTTACGCTCCGGCATATGACTACTTCGGAGACACCCTCATTTGTTCGGCTTCGCGTGGAGATGGTCCTGGAGATCAGCGACGCGGACGCGCTGACCGGCACGGCGCTGGAGAGCATCGCCGCGGATTTCACGGCCTCCGGCGCCTCCGCCGACGAGTCGGCCGAGGAGCGCACGCATGCCGAGCAGACGGTCAGGGAAGACGCAGCTGAAGCGCTCGCCTCGCTGATCGATCCGTTCGACCTGGTCAGCCAGGTACCCGGGGTCGAGCTCGCCCAGGCCTCCTGGAGCAGCGAGACGATCGACTACGACCCCGACGCGGAGGACTGGGCGGCCGGAGAGGACGGGGACGAGTCGCACTACGGGATCGAGGACAATGAGACGGACGACGAAGAAGGTGGCGGGAACACGGAACGCTGACGCCCGCGGGGCACTCCTCACGGGTGACGGGAACCGACGCGGCCGCGACCGCGTCGATGAGTGGTGTTCCCCACATCCGCGACGGATGTGGAACGGAACGCCCGGTCGGGGTGTTCTTGGAACATTGACGGGTGTTCGCCGCCAGGCGAACCTGTCCGGGGATCTTGGGGAATCGGCAACGATGGAGAAGCGTGTGATGACGGACAGCAAGCGGCGCCGGGGCCTCATGGCCGCGTCCGCACTGCTCGGCGGCGTGCTGGTGCTTTCGGCCTGCAGCGACGACGGCGGCGACACGGGTGCGAGCGCCGACAGCTCGAAGACGTCACAGGCGCAGGTCGACGAGGCGGCGGCCAAGGACACCTCCGAGGCGCAGATAACGATCGCGCCGAAGAACGGCGCGACCAACGCGAGCATCAACAACGCCGCGATGGTCACCGTCGCCAAGGGCAAGCTGACCGAGGTCACCATGACCACGGCCGAGGGCGACGCCGTCGAGGGCACCCTCGCGGCCGACGGCTCCAGCTGGAAGCCCAGCGGCCAGCTCGAGCGCTCGACGACGTACAAGATCAGCGCCACGGCGGCCGACTCGAAGGACCGTGCGGCACACGCCAACAGCTCCTTCACCACGGTCTCGCCCGAGAACAGCTTCATCGGGAACTTCACCCCCGAGGACGGTTCCACCGTCGGCGTGGGCATGCCCGTCTCGATCAACTTCAACAAGGCGATCACCGACAAGAAGGCCGTCCAGGACGGCATCAAGGTGACGTCGAGCAGCGGCCAGGAAGTCGTCGGCCACTGGTTCAACAACCAGCGCCTGGACCTGCGCCCCGAGGAGTACTGGCAGGGCGGTTCCACCGTCACGCTGAAGCTGGCCCTGGACGGCGTCGAGGGCGCGGACGGCGTCGTCGGTGTCCAGCAGAAGACGGTCACCTTCAAGGTCGGCCGCAACCAGGTCTCGACCGTGGACGCCAAGTCCCACACCATGACCGTCACCCGTGACGGCAAGACGGTGAAGACGATCCCGATCTCCGCCGGATCCTCCGACAACCCGACGTACAACGGCCAGATGGTGATCTCCGAGAAGTTCAAGGAGACCCGCATGGACGGTTCGACGGTCGGCTTCACGGACGACGACGGCAAGGGCGAGTACGACATCAAGGACGTGCCGCACGCCATGCGGCTGTCCACGTCGGGCACGTTCATCCACGGCAACTACTGGGGCGCGAAGTCGATCTTCGGCAGCGCCAACACCAGTCACGGCTGTATCGGCTTGTCCGACACGAAGGGCGCGGGCGACTCCAAGACGCCGGCCGCCTGGCTGTTCGACAACTCCATGGTCGGCGACGTGGTCGTGGTGACGAACTCCCCGGACAAGACCATCGCCCCCGACAACGGCCTCAACGGCTGGAACATGAGCTGGTCGGAGTGGACGGCGGACTCCGCCGCCTGATCCTGACCGCGCCCCTTCCCCGTACGAAGGCGGCGGCACCCGGACGATCCGGGGGCCGCCGCCTTCGGCGTATGCGCCCCGGAGGTGTTCTCATCCGCCTCTCATCGGAGACTTAACTCCTCATCACGCCCGCTCCATATCTTCGCGCCATGTTCTTCACCTACCTCCGGCGCGAGCTGCGCCGCCGCAGAAAGGCGGCGCTCGTCGTCGCCTCGGGGCTCGCCCTCGGCATCGCGCTGGTCATCATCGTCACCTCGGTCTCCTCGGGCATGAGCAGGGCCCAGGACAAGGTCCTCCAATCGCTGTACGGACTGGGCACGGACATGACGGTGACCAAGGCCGCGGCCGCCCGGGGTTCCGGCGGCACCGAGCGGCCCCGCTTCGAGTTCGACGCCGAGGACGGCGAGGACGCGACCCAGAGCACGGACCGGGTCATGGTCCAGGGCTTCCAGACCCTCGCCGCCGACACCGTCGGCAAGGTGGGCGAGCAGCACGGCGTCGCGGACGCCGTCGGCGGGCTGAGCCTGACGGTGATGAAGGTCGACGGCCAGTTCAAGCGCGGCGAGTTCAAGCAGGGCGAGAGCTCGGGGCAGAGCCAGGGCGGCCCCGGCGGCGGCCAGGGCGGCGGAGGCCGGCCCCAGGGCCGGGTCGAGGGCGGCGGCGCCTCCTTCGACGTCAACTCCTTCACCGTGTACGGCACCGACGTCACCCTGCAGGGCCTCGGCCCGCTGACCTCTTCCAAGATCACCAAGGGTCGTACCTTCAAGTCCACGGAGACCGATGCCGAGGTCGCGGTGGTCGACTCCGCCTACGCCAAGGAGAAGGAGCTCGCGGTCGGCAAGACCGTCACCGTCTCCGGCACCGGGTACAAGATCGTGGGCGTCTCCACGGCGGACAGTGGTGACGCGGCAGCCAACGTCTACATCCCGCTGAAGCAGGCGCAGACCGTCGCCGGCGCCAAGGACAAGGTCACCACGGTCTACGTCCAGGCCGCCGACTCCCAGCAGATCGACACCGTCAAGGCCGCCATCCAGAAGAACGTCTCCGGTACGACGGTCACCACCTCCGCCGACCTCGCCGACACGGTGTCCGGTTCCCTCTCCACCGCCTCCGACCTGGCCTCCAGCGTCGGCAAGTGGCTCTCGATCGCGGTCCTTGTCGCGGCCTTCCTCGTCGCGGGTCTGCTGACCTCCTCCGCGGTCAGCCGCCGCGTGCGGGAGTTCGGCACCCTCAAGGCCCTCGGCTGGAAGAGCGGACGCGTCACCCGGCAGGTCATCGGCGAAGCCCTCGTCAACGGCCTGATGGGCGGCGTCCTCGGTATCGCCGTGGGCCTCGCCGGCGCCTACGCGGTGACCGCCGTCAGCCCCACCCTCACCGCCCAGCTCGGCTCCACGGGCGGCGGAGGCGGCGGCACGGGCGGCGGCCCCATGGGCGGCGGCGGCCCCGGTCGGCAGACCGCGTCCAGGACCCTCGACATCGCCCTGACCGCACCGGTCTCCCTCACCACGATCCTCGTCGCCGTCGCCCTCGCGGTGGCCGGCGGACTCGTCGCGGGAGCCTTCGGCGGCTGGCGGGCCTCCCGGCTGCGGCCGGCCGACGCGCTGCGGCGCGTCGCGTGACACCGCCCCGCCCCACCCCTTCCCGTACGTAGCAGCAGGAGTCCACACGTGTACCAGCTCAAGGGCGTCACCAAGCGCTACATGCGCGGCAAGAACCCCGTCGACGCGCTCGCCGGGGTCGATCTGACCATCGAGGACGGCGGCAGACTCGTCATCCAGGGCCCGACCGGCGGAGGCAAGTCCACGCTCCTCCAGATGCTCGGCGGACTCGACCGGCCCACCGCCGGCACCGTCGAACTCGACGGCGTGGACCTGGCCGGGCTCCCCGAGTCCCGGCTCACCAAGGTCCGAGCCGAGTCCATCGGATTCGTCTTCCAGAGCTTCAACCTCATCCCCACGCTCACCGCCCAGGAGAACGTCGAGACCGCGCTCGTCCCCCTCGGCCTCGGTGCGAGGACCCGCCGCGAACGCGCCGCGGAGGCACTGGAGTCGGTGGGCCTGGGCGACCGGCCCACCCATCTGCCGGGCGAGATGTCCGGCGGGCAGCAGCAGCGCGTCGCCATCGCCCGGGCCCTGGTGAAACGTCCCAAGGTGCTGCTCGCCGACGAACCCACGGGCAACCTCGACGAGTCCATGCGCGACGAGATCATGGAACTGCTCGACGGGCTGTGGAGGGAGCACGGGCTGACCTTCGTGATGGTCACTCATGACAGCTCCCTCGCCCGCAAGGCGCCCCGGGTGGCGACCATCCGCAAGGGGAAGGTCACGGTGACGGAGAACGCGGCGGCCTGAACCGTGGCGGCGCGAACCTCACAGCCGCCCTCCTCCGGCTGTGAGGTTCGCCACCCGCGCGGCCTCGTGGCGCGGGCGCCGCACGACCGCCGCGCCCCGCCGGGGAGCGGGTGCGCGGGCACAGCGGCAGCCCTTAGCGCCCGAGAACCGTGGCCACTATGTGGATGTCGTCCCGGCACCACCGGGCTCCGCTGGGAGACTTGCCGCGTGCAACGGCCCGCACGGGCCGCAGGCGCCTCCGGGGACAGGGAGCGCCGACGCGCACGAGCCCACCCACGGAAGGTCCTGATCAGATGCCTGCCCGTTCCGACTCACTCATCCCGCGCACCGCCGAGAACCGTGTCATCGAGCCGCTCTACGCGGAGATCCTGCGACGCAACCAGGGCGAGCTCGAATTCCACCAGGCGGTCCGCGAGGTCCTCGAAACCCTCGGCCCCGTGCTCGCGCGGCGCCCCGAGCTCGTCGACGCCCGCATCATCGAGCGGATCTGCGAGCCCGAGCGCCAGCTCATCTTCCGGGTGCCGTGGTCGGACGACTCCGGCGGCATCCACGTCAACCGCGGTTTCCGCGTCGAGTTCTCCAGCTCGCTCGGCCCGTACAAGGGCGGACTGCGCTTCCACCCCTCGGTCAACCTCGGGATCGTGAAGTTCCTGGGCTTCGAGCAGATCTTCAAGAACGCCCTCACCGGCATGCCGATCGGCGGCGGCAAGGGCGGCGCAGACTTCGACCCCAAGGGTCGTTCCGACGCCGAGGTCATGCGCTTCTGCCAGTCCTTCATGACCGAACTCCACCGCCACCTGGGCGAGTACACGGACGTCCCCGCCGGTGACATCGGGGTCGGCGGCCGGGAGATCGGCTACCTCTTCGGCCAGTACAAGCGGATCACCAACCGCTACGAGTCGGGGGTGCTCACCGGCAAGGGCCTCGGCTGGGGCGGCGCGCAGGCGCGTACCGAGGCCACCGGATACGGCTGCGTGCTGTTCACCGCCGAGATGCTGCGCGTGCGCGGCGAGTCCCTCGACGGGCAGCGCATCGCGGTCTCCGGTTCCGGCAACGTCGCCATCTACGCCATCGAGAAGGCCCAGCAGCTCGGCGCGACCGTCGTGACCTGCTCGGACTCCGGGGGTTACGTGGTGGACGAGAAGGGCATCGACCTCGACCTGCTCAAGGAGATCAAGGAGACGGGCCGCGGCCGGATCTCCGAGTACGCCGAGCGGCGCGGTGAGCACGTGCGGTACGTCGAGGGCACCGGCGTCTGGGGCGTCCCCGTGGACGTGGCCCTGCCGTGCGCCACCCAGAACGAGCTGCACGAGGCCGACGCGCTCGCCCTCGTGCGCAACGGTGTGAAGGCCGTCGCCGAGGGCGCCAACATGCCCACCACCCCCGAGGCAGTGCACGTCCTCCAGGAAGCGGGCGTGGCCTTCGCACCCGGCAAGGCGGCCAACGCGGGCGGCGTGGCCACCAGTGCCCTGGAGATGCAGCAGAACGCCTCGCGCGACTCGTGGACCTTCGCCCACACGGAGGAGCGGCTCGCGCAGATCATGCGGCACATCCACGAGTCCTGCCACACGACCGCCGAGAAGTACGGCAGCCCGGGCAACTACGTGGTGGGCGCGAACATCGCGGGCTTCGAGATCGTCGCGGAGGCGATGCTGGCACAGGGCCTGATCTGACCCCGCCACCGCGCACGGCCCGGCCTGGCGGCCCGGGCCGTGGGGGTGCGGGCAGACGGCCCGGCGAGTGCACGCATCGGTGTGTACTCCTTCTGCCATGGGGCGACGTCCACCGCGGGCCCTGACCGCGGTGGACGTCGCGCGGGAGCTCACGCGAGGACCGGGCGGCGGCCGACGCCGGTGAATTCGCCGATGGCGCGCGGGCTTCGCACCCCGACTCTTGTCGGGTCAGGCACCCGCATCCCCGCATCCCCGTCAGGAGTGCTCCATGCGTCGTCGCTCACCCCGCCGGCTTCTCGGCGTTCTCGCGGCCGTCACGGTCGCGTTCACCCTGCTCTCATCGGCGTCGACGGCCGGCGCGGCCCAGCCCGCGGGCACCACCGCCGCCCCGGCGTCGCAGGCCGGCGCCGCCGTTCAGCCGCTGTCGACGAGCACGCCCGTCGTCTTCGTCCACGGGTACACGGGCAACGCCTCGAACTGGGTCACCGCCATGGGCGTCTTCCAGCTCAACGGATGGTCCAGCTCCAAGCTCTTCGCGTACGAGTACAACTCCTACGGCAACAACATCACCAACGCCCAGGGCCTGGCCACGTTCGTCAACAACGTGAAGTCCAGGACCGGCGCGAGCAAGGTGGCGATCGTCAACCACTCGATGGGCGGCCTCGTCAGCCAGTACTACCTGAAGGTGCTGGGCGGCAACACCAGCGTCAGCCACCTCGCCTCGATCGCCGGCGCGAACCACGGGACGACCTTCGCCGGCGCCTGCCTGATCTACACGACCTGTCAGCAGATGTACCCGGGTTCCTCGTTCATCTCCCAGATCACCTCGGGCGACGAGACACCGGGTGACACCCGGTACGCCACCTGGTACTCGGCGTGCGACGGCGTCATCCTGCCGTACACCAGCACCCGGCTGAGCGGTGCGACGAACAACAACGTGGCCTGCCAGACCCACATCGGGTACCTCGCGGACACGATCGTGCTGGGCCGGATCGCGCGATTCGTCGCCTCCTGAACCGGACGCGCCCCGTCCCCGGCACCGGGATGCCTGGGCGGGGCGCGCCGTGCGTCTGCGCGGGGGTGTCAGGCCCCCGGTGCCGGCGCGATGCCGGTCGGGCAGGCGCGGCCCCAGTTCGTCTCCGACGGGAACTCCAGGGTGGCGCCCGTGCCGCCGATTCCGCAGTAGCCGTCCGGGTTCTTGTCGAGGTACTGCTGGTGGTACGCCTCCGCGGGCCAGAAGGTACGCCCCTCGGCCGGGAGGATCTCCGTGGTGATCTCCCGGAAGCCGGCGCCGGTCAGGACCCGCTGGTACGCCTCGCGGGACGCGGCCGCGCCCTCCGCCTGCTCGGGGGAGTGCGTGTAGATCGCCGAGCGGTACTGCGTGCCCACGTCGTTGCCCTGGCGGAAGCCCTGGGTCGGGTTGTGGGACTCCCAGAAGAGCTTCAACAGCTCCGCGTAACTGACGACCTGCGGGTCGAACACCACACGGACCGCCTCCGTGTGGCCCGTCAGCCCCGAGCAGGCCTCCTCGTACGACGGGTTCTCGGTGTAGCCGCCCTGGTAGCCCACGAGCGTGGTCCAGACGCCCTCGGTCTGCCAGAACTTGCGCTCGGCACCCCAGAAACAGCCCAGCGCGAAGTCGGCGACCTCAAGCCCCTGCGGATACGGGCCGGTCAGCGGGTTGCCGAGGACCGTGTGCCGGGACGGCACCGTGAACTCGGGGGTGGGGCGGCCGCGCAGGGCCTCCTCGCGGGTGGGGAGCTGCGGGGTGCGGTGGTTCAGGAACATGCGGGGGCTCCTCCGGGGGTCGGGGTTCAGTACGTACAACGCCGCGGGAGCGCCGTGGATTCCAGCCCCTCAGGCGGCCGGGGCCGGGGGATCGCGGCGCTCGCCGCCGTCGCCCGACGCGGGGGCCGGGTGCTCGTAGGAGGCCATGTAGGCGGCGGTCTTCCTCCGCGCGCGCAGCCAGAAGTACACGGCGAGGGCTATCAGGACCAGTGGGATCAGTCGTGTCATGGGGTGCCTGTCCAATCCGGAGGTGGCGGGTCAGTGGAGCAGCGTCGCGGGGCTGCCGCCGTTGGCCTCGTAACCGGCGACCGCCAGCGCCCGGTACACCGTGTACTCGGCGGCCGGGTCGGGGTTCTCGGTCCAGGGCAGCGCGCCCACGTGGCCGTCGATGTGGACGAGCTGGTTCATGGCCTCCGACCAGCGCTCCATGCGGACGAGGAAGAGGACCAGCAGGTGCCGGGCATGGGCGAGCATCGGGTCGTCGGGCCGGGCCGCGTGGACCGCGAACATCGCGCCCCCGACCGCCTTGGTCACCGCGGTGCCCTGGTAGAAACCGTGCACCAGGTTGACCTCGGGCAGATGCTCGTACAGGGCGAACAGCGGCAGCGCGGCGAGCAGCGAGCCCTGCGGGGCGCGGGCGGCGGCAGCGGTGGCGAAGTGGTCGGCGTCCTCGCGGGATCCGTGCCACTTCTCGCACCAGAAGTGCAGGGCCGCGATGTGCGCGCCCATGTGCGCCGGGGCACGGTCGATGATCTTCGCCCAGACCTGGTCGAACTGCTCGTGGGTGTACCCCAGCCCACGGGCGACGGCCAGCTCCACGATGTACGGCACGGGGTCGCCCGGAGCCAGCAGGGCCGCCTCGCCGCAGACCGTACGGGCCTCCTCCAGGATGATCCGGAAGTCGTCGGTGCCCACCGTGCCGGTGCGCCAGGCCTGCTGCACCAGGAACTCCGCGTGCACCGCCGCGGCGCCCGCGTCCTTGGGGGCCTCGGCCCGCCACTTCCGCAGCCACGCCCCGCCCTCACCGGGCCGCTGCGCCAGCTCCAGCGAGGCCGCGCCGGCGAACGCCTGCACCCGCTGCCAGCGGATCTCGCTCTCCTTGGGCGTGCCCGCCAGCAGCTGCGAGGCGGCCCGCCAGGCCCCTGTCCCCTGCACGACGTCCAGGACGTCGAGGAGGTCCTGGTCCGGTCCGGGCATCCGGACGTCCAGTTCCTCCTGGCGTGCGAAGCCGTAGGTGTCGGGGTCGGCGGCGTCCGGCGAACCGGGTGCGACCTGGCGGATACCGCCACGGCGCCGCAGCATGACCGGGCCGACCACGGCGGCGAGCATGAGCAGTGCGAGCAGGAACCACAGAATCTCCATGCGGTCCATTGTCCCCGGACGGGTATCGGGGCGGCGAGTGGCCCGTGACACCCCTCCGGACGAACTACGCTCGGGCCCCATGAGCGACCAGCACAGCTTCGAGACCCTCGCGATCCACGCCGGCAACACGGCGGATCCCCTCACCGGCGCAGTGGTCCCGCCGATCTACCAGGTGTCCACGTACAAGCAGGACGGCGTCGGAGGACTGCGCGGCGGCTACGAGTACAGCCGCAGCGCCAATCCGACCCGCACCGCGCTGGAGGAGAACCTGGCGGCCCTGGAAGGCGGCCGTCGCGGGCTCGCCTTCGCCTCCGGCCTCGCCGCGGAGGACTGCCTCCTGCGGACACTGCTCGTACCCGGCGACCACGTCGTCATCCCGAACGACGCCTACGGCGGCACCTTCCGGCTGTTCGCGAAGGTCGCCTCGCGCTGGGGTGTGGAGTTCTCGGTGGCCGACACCTCGGACGTGAGCGCGGTGCGGGCTGCGATCACCCCCCGTACCAAGGCGATCTGGGTGGAGACCCCGTCCAACCCGCTGCTCGGCATCACGGACATCGAGGCCGTCGCCGGAGTCGCCAGGCAGGCGGGCGTGCGGCTGGTCGTCGACAACACCTTCGCCAGCCCCTACCTCCAGCAGCCGCTCTCGCTCGGCGCCGACGTCGTGGTGCACTCGACCACCAAGTACATGGGCGGTCACTCGGACGTCGTCGGCGGCGCGCTCGTCGTCGGTGACCCGGAGCTCGCCGAGGAACTGGCGTACCACCAGAACGCGATGGGGGCCGTCGCGGGGCCGTTCGACGCGTGGCTGGTGCTGCGGGGCATCAAGACCCTCGCGGTCCGCATGGACCGGCACGACGAGAACGCCACCAAGGTCGCCGACCTGCTGACCCGGCACCCCAAGGTGACGCAGGTCCTCTACCCGGGGCTGCCGGAGCACCCGGGGCACGAGGTCGCCGCCAAGCAGATGAAGGCGTTCGGCGGGATGGTGTCCTTCCGTGTCGCCGGTGGCGAGGAGGCCGCGGTCGAGGTCTGCGACCGCGCGAAGCTCTTCACGCTCGGTGAGTCGCTGGGTGGCGTCGAGTCGCTCCTGGAGCACCCCGGCCGCATGACGCACGCCTCCGCCGCCGGTTCCCCGCTGGAGGTACCGGGCGACCTGGTCCGGCTGTCCGTCGGCATCGAGAACGCCGACGACCTGCTGGCCGACCTGACCCAGGCACTGGGCTGACGCGCCGCCGTCCGGAGGCCGGGAGCGTTCCCGGCCTCCGGACGGCACCACCCGTCGGTCAGGCGGCGGCCTTCTCGTCATCGAGCGAGGCCCGGATCTGCTCACGCATCTCGGGGCTGTCCTTGTGCTCGTGGACCGACACCGCGTGCTCGGTGGCGGCCCGGACCACCTCGTCCTCCTCACCGGAGATGGTGAGGGAGCAGTTCGAGACGCTCGGGTACTTGCGGCAGTCGGCGATCTTCCGTGTCATGACGGCCTCCTCGTGTACGAGTGCAGGCCCTTCCAGGATAGATCCGTACGGCACCTCGTACAGCCCGTCGGACGGGCCCGGACCGCGGGGAGCGCCGTCAGCCGTCCTGGGCCGGCTGGTGCGCTGCCTGCCGGGCGGCCAGCGAGGCGTTGAACCGGGTCAGCAGCGCACAGAACGTGTCGCGCTCGTCCTCGCTCCAGCCGCCGGTCACCTGGGACATCAGCTCGCGCCGCGAGGCGCGGACCTCCTCCAGGCGGGACTGGCCGCGGGGCGACAGCTGGAGGACGACGGCCCGTCCGTCCTCCGGATGGGAGGTCCGCTTGACGAGCCCGGTGTCCACGAGCGGCGCCACCTGGCGGGTCACGGTCGAGGAGTCGATCCCCATGCCCGCGGCCAGCGCCTTGACGCCCATGGGGCCTTCCACGTCGAGCCGGTTGAGCAGCAGGTAGGCGGCCCGGTCCATCGAGTTGCGGACCTGGCCGACACCGCCGAGGCGGGTCTGCTCGGCACGTCGGGCGAAGACGGCCACCTGGTGCTGGAGAGCGTCGAGGAGGTGGTCCGTTCCCGGATGTCCGGGGGCGGCGCCCCCGGAAGGAGACGCGGCAGTCGTCATGTCCTGAGGGGGCATGGCCGGGGGCTCTCTTCGTGCGGTGTCGGATGGGTGGGGGACAGAGTACGCGGCCACGGGGCAACGTGTACCAGCGCTGCACAAACCTGTGGACACCCCCTCAGGCCGCCATGAGATACGACGGCTCCGGATGCCCCGAGCTGCAAGACTTGCTGTCATGACCTTCCGTACGTCCGGCCCTTTTCCCCCGCTGATCCTCGACGACGTCCGCGGGGCGCAGAAGATGCTCTCCGGAGTGGCCAGAACGACCGGGATGGAGGGCAGCCGCCATCTGAGCGCCCTCGTCGGGGCGCCGGTGCACCTCAAGTGCGAGAACCTCCAGCGCACGGGCTCGTTCAAACTGCGGGGGGCGTACGTGCGGATCGCGGGCCTCAGCCCCGTCGAGCGGGCGGCCGGAGTGGTGGCCGCCAGTGCCGGAAACCATGCGCAGGGTGTCGCACTCGCGTCCTCGCTGCTCGGCGTACGTTCAACGGTCTTCATGCCCGTCGGAGCGCCCCTGCCGAAGGTCGCCGCCACCCGTGAGTACGGCGCCCAGGTCCGGCTCCACGGCCAGGTCGTCGACGAGACGCTCACCGCGGCCCAGGAGTACGCCGAGGAGACCGGCGCCGTCTTCATCCACCCCTTCGACCACCCGGACATCATCGCGGGCCAGGGCACGGTGGGCCTGGAGATCCTCGAGCAGTGCCCCGAGGTCCGCACGATCGTCGTCGGTGTGGGCGGGGGCGGTCTCGCGGCCGGCATCGCCGTCGCGGTGAAGGCGCTGCGCCCGGACGTGCGGATCGTCGGGGTCCAGGCGGCGGGCGCGGCCGCCTATCCGCCCTCGCTGTCCGCCGGGTACCCGGTGGCGCTCGACGAGGTGCAGACCATGGCCGACGGGATCAAGGTGGGGCGCCCGGGAGACCTCACGTTCCCGCTGGTCCAGGAGCTGGTGGACGAGGTGCGCACGGTCTCCGAGGACGAGCTCTCCAGCGCCCTGCTGCTGTGCCTGGAGCGCGCGAAGATGGTCGTCGAGCCCGCCGGGGCGAGCCCGGTCGCGGCCCTGCTGAGCGACCCGAAGGCCTTCCGGGGGCCGGTCGTCGCCGTGCTCTCCGGCGGCAACGTGGACCCCCTGCTGATGCAGCGCATCCTGACCCACGGCATGGCCGCCGCGGGCCGCTACCTGAGCCTGCGGCTCCGGCTCACCGACCGCCCCGGAGCCCTGGCCGCGCTGCTCGCGACCCTCTCGGTGTCGGACGCCAACGTCCTCGACGTGATCCACGTGCGGACCGATCCGCGGCTCGGGCTCACCGAGGCCGAGGTGGAGCTGCATCTGGAGACCAAGGGCCCCGCGCACTGCGAGGAGGTCGCCACCGCCCTGCGGGCGGCGGGCTATCTGGTGCTGTCCTGACGGCTTGCCGTACCCGCTCGGCCGGGGCCCGGGGGCGAATCCGCAAACCGGTTGTCGGTCGCGATGTATCGCGTTAATGTGCACCGCCGAGCAGTCCTGTCCTACCGCCGCGGGAGGGTCCGCGTCCCTAGGATTCTGCTCAGGAAGTCGCGCGAGACAACTGGGGGAGCTGCGTATGCCAGGCGCCATCCACGCCGAAGGTCTGGTGAAGACCTTCGGCGACGTACGAGCACTGGACGGGGTCGACCTCGACGTGCCCGAGGGCACGGTCCTCGGCCTGCTGGGGCCCAACGGCGCCGGCAAGACGACCGCCGTCCGTGTCCTGACGACCCTGCTCCAGCCGGACAGCGGGCGGGCCGTCGTCGCGGGGATCGACGTGGTGAGGGACCCCGACGCGGTGCGCCGCTCGATCGGTCTCTCCGGCCAGTTCGCGGCCGTCGACGAGTACCTCACGGGCCGCGAGAACCTCCAGATGGTCGGGCAGCTCTACCAGATGAGCGCCCGCGACGCGAAGAGGCGGGCCGTCGAGCTCCTGGAGCGGTTCAACCTCGCCGACGCGGCCGACCGCACCGCGAAGACGTACTCCGGAGGGATGCGCCGCCGCCTGGACCTCGCGGCGGCGCTCGTCGTCTCCCCGCCGGTGATGTTCATGGACGAGCCCACCACGGGCCTCGACCCACGCAACAGGCAGCAGCTGTGGGAGGTCATACAGGAGCTCGTCGCCGGCGGTACGACGCTGCTGCTGACCACCCAGTACCTGGAGGAGGCCGACCACCTCGCCCACGACATCTGCGTCATCGACCACGGCAAGGTGATCGCCCGCGGCACGTCCGACGCGCTCAAGGCACGCACCGGCGGCGAACGCGTCGAGGTGGTCGTCCACCAGCCCGACCAGATCGCGCCGGCCCGCTCGGTGCTCGCCACGTACGGCAAGGGCGAGATCGCCGTCGCGGAGCACACCCGCAAGCTGACCGTGCCCGTCACCGGCGGCGCCAAGCTGCTCGCCGAGGTCATCCGGGACCTCGACACCCACGGCGTGGAGATCGACGACATCGGGCTGCGCCGCCCCACTCTCGACGACGTCTTCATCTCGCTCACCGGTCACGCCGCCGAGCTGGAGAAGAACGGCCAGGACCCGTCGACCGAGGCCGCTCAGGGCCCGAAGGAGGACGGCCGGTGACCACCACCGTCACGGACACGTCGGCCGTAGCGCCGCTCAAGTCCCGGGGGGCGATCCGGCGGTCCGTCGCCGACTCCCTGGTCGTCGCCAAGCGGAATCTGATCCGCATGATCAGGATCCCCGAGATGGTGATCTTCGGTCTGGTGCAGCCCATCATGTTCGTGGTGCTGTTCACCTATGTGTTCGGCGGCTCCATCAAGGTCGGCAGCACCATCTCGTCCGCGGACTACCGCGAGTTCCTGATGGCCGGGATCTTCGCCCAGACCGTCACCTTCGCCACCGCCGGCGCGGGTGCGGGCATCGCCGACGACATGCACAAGGGGCTGATCGACCGCTTCAGGTCGCTGCCGATGGCCCGGGGCGCCGTCCTCACCGGACGTACCCTCGCCGACCTGGTGCAGACCGCGCTCACCCTCGTCGTGCTCGCCGGCGTCGCGCTGATCATCGGCTGGCGGACCCACGAGAACTTCGCCAAGGTGCTGCTCGGCTTCCTGCTGCTGCTCCTCCTCGGCTACGCCTTCTCCTGGATCGGCGCGCTGATCGGCCTCGTCGTGCGCACCCCGGAGGCGGCCACCTCGGGCGGGCTGATCTGGCTCTTCCCGCTGACGTTCATCTCGAACGCCTTCGTGGACGCCAACCAGATGCCGACCGTCCTGCGCTACATCGCCGAGTGGAATCCGTTCAGCGCGACCGTGCAGGCCTGCCGTGAGCTGTTCGGCAACCTGCCGCCCGGCTTCGTCACCCCGGACGCCTGGCCCATGCAGCACCCGATCCTCGCCTCGGTGATGTGGTCGGTGCTGATCATCGTGGTCTTCCGCACCCTGGCGGTCCGCAAGTACCGCTCGGCGACCGTCTGACCCACCTGCGCACGACGGAGCCCCGGCCGCGCCTGCGGCCGGGGCTCCGTGTGTGTGCCACGGGGTCAGCCCTGGTAGGGCTTCGCGGAGATGATCTTCACCGAGGCCTTCTTGCCGTTCGGGAGCTCGTAGTCCGCTTCGTCGCCCACCCTCTTGCCGTTCACGCCCGTGCCGAGCGGGGACTGGGGGGAGTAGGTCTCGATGTCCGTGCTCGCGTACTCGCGGGAGGCGAGCAGGAAGGTGACCGTGTCGTCCGGGTCGCCGTCGAAGGCGATCGTCACGACCATGCCGGGCTCGACCACGCCGTCGTCGGCGGGGGCCTCGCCGACCTTCGCGTGCTCCAGGAGCTGGGTCAGCTGGCGGACTCGGAGCTCCATCTTGCCCTGCTCCTCCTTGGCCGCGTGGTACCCGCCGTTCTCACGGAGGTCACCTTCCTCACGGGCCGCCGCGATCTTGACGGAGATCTCCGTGCGCGCGGGACCAGAGAGGTGGTCCAGCTCCGCCTTCAGCTGGTTGTACGCCTCCGGCGTGAGCCAGGTGACGTTATCGCTGGTCTGGGTCACAGGGTGCTCCTCGTCGGTGCTGGGAATACAAAGCAACGCCCTACCCCAAGCATGCGCTGCCACGGGTGGGCGAAACAACGAGCCTAACAATTCCGCGCGAAAAGGGGGAGAAGGTAATCGATCACAAGCGCGTCCGCGCAGGTCGGCGTGGGAGCGTGCGCATCACCGGCGGCGCGCGCCTCGCGATGCCGTCAGCTGTCGGCGGTACACGCCATGAGCTCCACCGCGGTCGCCCTGGAGGTGGTGCGCAGCGAGAGGACCCGGTCGATCCGGTCGGAGCGCTCGTCGAACCTGAAGTCCGCGCGGCCCACCTCCGCGCCGTCCTCGCTCAGGGCACGGAGCGTGCAGTGCCCCTCGGCGTCCCGTTCCTTGCGGACCTCCAGATGGGCCTCGGCCCGGCCGTCCGAGACGACCTTGGACTTGATGAGTTCGGCGCTGATGTCCTGGCCCGCCACGTAGTCGTAGCCGAACCAGCCGATCATGGCGAGGAAGGCGACGCCCAGCACCGAGCCGACGATCTTGAGCTTGCGGTCCGCGCGCTGGTCCCCGGAGCTGCCGTAACGCCCGTCGGGCAAGGCTTCGCGCACCGCTGCCATGATCGTTCCTCCCGTACAGGGGATCGAGGAATTTTCCACCCCCCGGTTCAGTCACTATAGAAGCCGACCATTGCGACCAATCACTGAGGACCGAGTCTTGACCGAGCAGCTGAGACTGATGGCCGTCCACGCCCACCCCGACGACGAGTCGAGCAAGGGCGCGGCCACCATGGCCAAGTACGTGTCCGAGGGGGTGGACGTCCTGGTCGTCACCTGCACAGGCGGCGAACGGGGATCCATTCTCAACCCCAAGCTCCAGGGGGACGCGTACATCGAGGCGAACATCCACGAGGTGCGCAAGAAGGAGATGGACGAGGCCCGGGAGATCCTGGGCGTCGAGCAGGCTTGGCTCGGCTTCGTCGACTCGGGTCTGCCCGAGGGCGACCCGCTGCCGCCGCTGCCCGAGGGCTGCTTCGCGCTGGAGGACGACGAGACGGCGGCGGGGCGTCTAGTCGCGAAGATCCGGGCGTTCCGGCCGCAGGTGATCACCACCTACGACGAGAACGGCGGTTACCCGCACCCCGACCACATCAAGACCCACACCATCTCGATGATCGCCTTCGACGGCGCCGCGGACACCGAGCGGTTCCCCGAGGCGCGGTTCGGCCCGGCCTGGCAGCCGCGGAAGCTCTACTACAACCAGGGCTTCAACAAGCCGCGCACCGTCGCCCTGCACGAGGCGCTCCTGGCCCGCGGGCTTGAGTCCCCGTACGGCGACTGGCTGGAGCGCTGGAAGGAGTTCGAGCGCGCCGAACGCACGCTGACCACGCACGTGCCGTGCGCCGACTTCTTCGAGATCCGCGACAAGGCGCTGATCGCGCACGCGACGCAGATCGATCCGGACGGCGGCTGGTTCCGGGTCCCCATGGACATCCAGCGGGAGGTCTGGCCGACCGAGGAGTACGAGCTCGCCAAGTCTCTGGTCGATACCTCCCTCCCCGAGAGCGACCTCTTCGCGGGCATCCGCGACAATGCCTGATATGTACGCGACCCAGGCACTGACGCAGCTCGTCCCGTTCGCCGCCGACGAGCTCGACAAGAACAAGGTGACACCCGGCGTCCTCGGCTTCCTCGTCTTCGCGGCGCTCGCCGTGGGGGTCTGGTTCCTGATGAAGTCGATGAACCGCCACATGGGCAGGGTCGACTTCGAGGAGGCCCCCGACCCGGCTTCGGCGGAGCCCGCGTCCGGGGCCGGGAAGCCGGAGGCGGCCGACGGCAGGAAGAGCACCGCGGCCAAGGGCTGACCGGGCGGGGCGCGACGGCCCCGCCCGCTCGACGGCCGTCTACGGACGCACGCCCACCGGCACCCCCATCACCTCACGGGCGTGCCGGGACGGGGTCAGGCCCAGGCGCCATGCCTGCCAGCCGTCGTCCAGGTCGATCCCGCGGTTCAGCACGACCCCGAACGCCTCCACACAGCGCTCCAGCCCGGGGTCCCGCAGCGGGTGGGCGGCCTCCAGCAGATCGGTGAGCTCCTGCTGGGCCACCGCCGTGCCCACCTCGCTGCCGCCCGGTGAGGCGTAGGGCAGCAGTGTGCACCGCAGGAACGCCGCCCAGTCGCCGCCCCGGACGTCGCCGTACGAGCCGAACAGGGTGATCGCCTCGCCGCAGAGCTCCAGCGCCTGCGCCGCGCGGTTGTTGCCGCCGTCGATCAGCGCCAGCTCCAGGCAGGTCCACGCCTCCCCGTGGGGCACCCCGATCCGGCGGAAGTCGGCGCGGGCGTCCACCAGCAGCTGCCGGGCGAAGCCGGAGTTGCGCAGGTTGCCCGTCTGCGCGGCCCGCTGGTCACGGGTGACCCGCCCCGAGTGGTGCCGGGCGCACGCCAGGCCGTACACGTCCCGCATCCGGGAGAACATCGTGCGGGCCCGCTCCAACTCGCGTACGCCCTGGTCGCTGTCGCCCTCCTCCTCCAGGGCCTGCCCCAGGTAGTAGCGCGTCCAGGCCTCGCCCCGCGCGTCCTCGTTGCCGCGGTGCCGGGCGAGGGCCTCGCGCAGCTGTTCCACCGCCGGGGGTGTGCCGCTGTCCGCGTCCATCAGCCGGGCGCGGGCCAGCTGGGTCAGCGCCCAGGCCTCGCCGCGCTCGTCACGGGTGCGGCCGTACAGGTCGAGCGCGGTGTTCAGCTCCTCCTCGGCGCGTGCGACCTCGCCCATCCGCAGGCAGACCTGGCCGAGCTGGAAGTGGGACCAGGCCTCGCCGTGCAGCGACTCGCCCTCGCGGTGGAGGGTCAGCGCGGTGTCCAGCAGGGCCAGTGCCTCGGGCAGGTCGGCCCGGTCGCGCTCGACGGCGGCCAGGGCGTGCAGTGACCAGGCGCGGTCCTCCGCCTGCTCGGGGGAGGCCTGCAGTGCCAGTGCCTCCCGCAGCCGGGCCGAGGCCTCCGTCAGGTTGCCCTGGTGGTGCAGCGTGATGCCGAGCGAGCACAGGGCCAGGGCGGCGCCCGCGTCGTTCTGCGCCTCGCGGTAGAGGCCGACGACCGAGGACAGTGTCGTGCGGGCCTTGTCGAGCTCGCCGAGCTGCCGGGCCGCGATGCCCGTACGCCACTGGACCGACCGTTCCAGGAGCCCGTGGTCGACTGCCTGCGTCAACTCGCTGATCTCACCGAGCCGGTACAGGTCCCCGCGCAGCAGGCAGTAGTCGCACAGGGCACCCAGCAGGTGCAGGACCGCGCCCTGGTCGACGCCCTCCGCGTGCCGCAGCGCCGAGGTGATGAAGCTGGACTCGTCGTCCAGCCAGCGCAGCGCCGCGTCCAGCGAACCGAAGCCGTGCGAGCCGAACTGCCCCGCGCGGGTGGACATCTTGCCGTCCACCATGCGGATCACCGCGTCGGCGAGCTCGGCGTAGTTCTGGACGAGGCGCTCCTGCGCGGCGGTACGGTCCGCCGCCGTCTCCTCGTCGAGCAGCCTGGCCAGCGCGAAGTCCCGCACGAGGTCGTGCAGCCGGTAGCGCGCGCCGCGCACGTGGACCAGCAGCCCGGCGCGGGCCAGGGACTCCAGCAGCCGGCCCGCCTCCTGCTCGTCCGAGGACAGCAGCGAGGCGGCGGCAGCCGCCCCGAGGCTGGCGCGCCCGGCGAGCGCGAGGCGCCGCAGCAGCCGGCGTGCCGCCTCCGGCTGGTCGGTGTAGCGCAGCCACAGGGCCCGCTCGACGGGCGCGACCGGACCGTACGCGCCGAGGGCGGACGCCAGCTCGGCCCGGGTGCGCGCGCCGAGCGAGGAGCCCGCGACGCGCAGGGCGAGCGGCAGCGAGCCGCACAGCTCGACGACGGTCTCGGTCGACGGGTAGTCGTACGGGCCGCCCTCCTCGTCCTGCGCCGTCTCGCGCAGCAACTCCTCGGCGCCCGCGGCGTCCAGGCCGCCGACGGGCAGGTGGTGCACCCGTGCCGGGATGTCGTCGGGCAGGTCGAGGCGCTCGCGGGCGGTGACGAGGACGAGGCTGTCGGAGCGCTCGGGCAGCAGCGTGCGGATCTGCGCGGCGTCGGTGGCGTCGTCCAGGACGATCGTGACCGGGGTGCCGGTGAGGTGCTGGTGGTACAGCTCGCTCAGGCGCCGCACCTGCTGTTCGGCCGTCGCCCCCTCCCGGAAGAGGAGCTGCTCGCGCGGAGCGCCCAGCCGGTTGAGGAGGTGGAGCAGAGCGTCCCGGGTCGACAGCGGGGCCTCCCCGGCCACGTCGCCCCGCAGGTCCACCACGCACGCCCCCCGGAACTGGTCCCTGAGCGCGTGCGCGGCCCGTACGGCGAGGGTGGTGCGCCCGGCGCCGGGCGCACCGTGCAGCACCACGACGGCCGGCCTGGTCTCCGTCGCGGCGCGGGCGGCGTGCACCCACTGCGCGATCTGGGCCAGTTCACCGCGACGTCCCGCGAACGGGCCGTCCACGGACGGCAGATGGGTGAAGGACTGTTCGAGGAGTGAGCGGGTGCGTGCGGCCGCGCTGCGGTCCCCGCCGCGCAGCTGCGCCACCACGGACGCGGTGGACTTCTTCGCCGGGCGGGCCGCGGCGGTCAGCATGCGCTGCTGGTCGAGGAAGGGGCGGATGCCCCGTACCTCCAGGGCCGTCAGCCACTGCAACCGCAGCTGTCCGGGGCCGCCGGGCTGGTTCAGCTCGCCCGCCCTGTGGTGTGCGGCGGGCCAGTGGGACGCGGTCACCCGTGCGACCGTCGCCGTCGTCCCGGCGAGCGCGACCACCGCTCCCGCCCCCGCCGCCAGACCCGTCGCGGTACCGAGCGCCAGGTCCGCGCCGAAGGCGGCCGCCGCCGCGACACCCGTGACCAGCAACGGCGTTGTGAGTGCCGCCCGGCTGAACCGCTCGGACAGCGGCTGCCGCCCGGCCTCGGCGGCGTCGAGCGCCTGCGTGTACGCGGCGTACTCCTCCGCCGCGCCCGCGGCCATGGCGTCGAGCGCTTCCCGCGCACGCGTCAGCAGCGCGGCGGAGTCGGTGCGCCCGCCCGTCCGCCGTACCTCCTCCTCCACTGCGCGTACCAACAGCCTTTCGGCCTCCGCCCGATGGCTGTCCCGCATGCGTCCCCCCAGGTGTCCGCTACTTCGCCCCGACCGCTTGTCGTGGGCACCCAGTGTCCTGCTTACGGTCCGTCGGCGCGAGGGAGCGAGGCGATCAGGCGGCGGGGGAGCGGCGGTACGAGGGGGCGCGGACGGCCTGCCTGCGAACGCGGTGATCAGCGCGGAGCCGTGTCCGTCATCGGTGCGGATCCAGACGATTGCCTCGCCGGGTGCGGCCGGGGACGGCTGCCTTCCATCAGCGATGAGGAGAGCGTCCCGATCGGTCCGCGAAGAAAGCGATGCGGGCACCACCGGCCAACCGTCGAAAGCTCCGCTCTCTACATGTCCCCAAGATCGACTGTGATGGAGAAAGGCGCCGTGGCCTTCACCGTGCCGGTGAACATCTCGCCGTCCCTGTAAGCCTTGGTGGCGGGGTCGAGGACGTAGGTGTAGACGATCGGGACGCCGGTGGCGGCCTGTTCGACCCGCCAGTAGAAGGGGATGCCGGACTTGGCGTACTGGTCCAACTTCACGATACGGTCCGTCGTCTCCGAGCCAGGCGATACGACCTCGACGACCAGGAGTACGTGCTCGGGGCGGGTGGGCGTGAGGTCGATGGTCTCCGCCCGGTAGACGCTGACGTCCGGGCGGCGGTTGGTCAGGGGAACGTCCTGCAGGCGGACGTCGAAGTCGGTGTCGGCGTTCCAGTCCGGGCCGGCGGCGGCGTCCAGGGCATTGGCCAGGATTCGGGCCGGCCGGTCGTGCCGCTTGGAGGCGCTCGGGCTCACGACGACCATCCCGTCCACGATCTCGATGCCGGCGCACTGCTCCTCGGACCAGGAGTCGTACTGCTCCGCACTGATCTGCGTGTGCATCCACGCGGGCGCCACCATTTCGGCGGTCATGGTGCACCTCCTTCGAGGAGCCTTGGCAGGTCCGGCACTGCTGCGCCCACCCCACTGTTCCGAGGTGTCCGGGCCGCCCGACTCGGAGGAACGCCGGGAGAAGTCCGGCACCGGCCATGAGGGGACGGAGCCGCCCACCACGGGATGGCGCACAGGTGCAGATCGGCCGAGCGAGGAGGGCCCGTGAGGGTTTCGCCTCTCACGCCAGGCGCTGTGAGAGGCTGGATCGCATGAACCGGCTGGCTGGTGTGACCTCGCCTTATCTGCTTCAGCATGCTGACAATCCCGTCGACTGGTGGCCCTGGGGCCAGGACGCCTTCGAGGAGGCGCGGCGGCGCGACGTGCCCGTCCTGTTGTCGGTCGGATACGCCAGCTGCCACTGGTGCCACGTGATGGCCCACGAGTCGTTCGAGGACGCCGCGCTCGCCGCCTACCTCAACGCGAACTTCGTGCCGGTCAAGGTCGACCGCGAGGAGCGCCCCGACGTCGACGCCGTGTACATGGAGGCCGTGCAGGCCGCGACCGGGCAGGGCGGCTGGCCGATGACGGTCTTTCTGACCGCGGACGCCGAGCCGTTCTACTTCGGTACGTACTTCCCGCCCGAGCCGCGCCACGGCATGCCCTCCTTCCACCAGGTCCTCGAAGGGGTGGTGGCTGCCTGGACGGACCGGCGTGACGAGGTCGCCGAGGTGGCCGCGCGCATCGTGAACGACCTGTCGGGGCGCTCGCTGACCCCGGAGGGGGCCGGCCTGCCCGGTGAGGCGGAGCTCGCCCAGGCGTTGCTGCGGCTGACCCGGGACTACGACGAGAAGCACGGCGGGTTCGGCGGCGCGCCCAAGTTCCCGCCGTCCATGGTCATCGAGTTCCTGCTGCGCCACCACGCCCGCACCGGGTCCGAGGGCGCCCTGCAGATGGCCGCCGACAGCTGCGCCGCGATGGCGCACGGCGGGATCTACGACCAGCTCGGCGGCGGCTTCGCCCGCTACACGGTGGACCGCGAGTGGGTGGTCCCGCACTTCGAGAAGATGCTCTACGACAACGCGCTGCTGTGCCGCGTGTACGCCCACCTCTGGCGGGCCACCGGCTCGGACCTGGCCCGCCGGGTCGCCCTGGAGACGGCCGACTTCATGGTGCGCGAGCTGCGGACGGCCGAGGGCGGGTTCGCCTCCGCGCTCGACGCCGACAGCGAGGACGCCCAGGGGCGGCACGTCGAGGGCGCGTTCTACGTCTGGACGCCCGAGCAGCTGCGCGAGGTACTGGGCGAGGAGGACGCCGCCTTCGCGGCCGAGCACTTCGGAGTGACCGACGAGGGCACCTTCGAGGAGGGCTCCTCCGTCCTGCGGCTCGCCCGGACCGGCGAGGCCGAGCCTGTCGACGCCGAGCGCGTCGCCGCTGTACGGGCCCGGCTCCTGACGGCCCGTGAGCTGCGGGTGCGCCCCGAGCGCGACGACAAGGTCGTCGCCGCCTGGAACGGCCTGGCGGTCGCCGCGCTCGCCGAGACCGGGGCCTACTTCGACCGCCCGGACCTGGTCGAGCGGGCCACCGAGGCCGCCGACCTGCTGGTGCGGGTGCACATGGGCGACGTCGCCCGGCTCTGCCGTACGTCTAAGGACGGCCGCGCCGGCGACAACGCCGGAGTCCTTGAGGACTACGGCGACGTCGCCGAGGGGTTCCTCGCGCTTGCCTCGGTCACCGGCGAGGGGGTCTGGCTGGAGTTCGCGGGCTTCCTGCTGGACATCGTGCTGGAACGCTTCACCGGCGAGGGCGGTCAGCTGTTCGACACCGCCGACGACGCCGAGCGGCTGATCCGGCGCCCCCAGGACCCCACGGACAGTGCCACCCCGGCCGGTTGGACCGCCGCGGCGGGCGCGCTGCTCTCGTACGCCGCGCACACCGGTTCCGAGGCGCACCGCACGGCCGCGGAAGGGGCGCTCGGGGTGGTCGGGGCTCTCGGGCCCAAGGCTCCCCGGTTCATCGGCTGGGGGCTAGCCGTGGCCGAGGCGCTGCTGGACGGGCCGCGCGAGGTGGCGGTCGCCGGGCCGGTCGCCGGGGAGCTGCACCGGACGGCGCTGCTGGGGCGGGCCCCCGGGGCGGTCGTCGCGGCCGGCGACGGCCCGGACGCGGGCACCGAGTTCCCGCTGCTGGTGGACCGGCCGGCCGTGGGCGGCGTACCGACCGCGTACGTCTGCCGCCACTTCGTGTGCGACGCGCCTACGACGGACGCGGGGGAGCTGGCCTCGAAGCTGGGGGACTGACGTCGGCAGCGGGAAGGGCCGGGCCGCCGGCCCGGCCCTTCCTCGTGCCGAGTTCCCACCCACCGCGGTGGGGCACCGGCGGACCGGGGGCTACTGCTGGTAGGCCACCAGCGAGATGCCGACGTAGTGCACGATGAACGCCGCCAGCGTCAGTGAGTGGAACACCTCGTGGAAGCCGAACCAGCGGGGTGACGGGTTCGGCCGCTTGAGGCCGTAGATGACGCCGCCCGCGCTGTAGAGCAGCCCGCCGACGACGACGAGGACCAGCACGGCGATGCCGCCGGTGCGCATGAAGTCCGGCAGGAAGAACACCGCGGCCCAGCCCATGGCGATGTAGCACGGGGTGTAGAGCCAGCGCGGGGCACCGACCCAGAACACGCGGAAGGCGATCCCGGCCGCGGCGGCCCCCCAGACCGCCCACATGAGCGGCCGGCCGGTGGACTCGGGCAGCAGCAGGAGCGTGAGCGGGGTGTACGTGCCCGCGATGATCAGGAAGATGTTGGCGTGGTCGAGCCGGCGCAGCACGGCCTCGCCGCGCGGGCCCCACGTGCCCCGGTGGTAGACCGCGCTCACCCCGAAGAGCAGGCAGGCGCTGAGGATGTACACCGCGCAGGCCACCCGCGCCCGCGTGCTGTCGGCCAGCGCGATCAGCGTGATGCCCGCGATCACGACGGCGGGGAACATTCCGGCGTGCAGCCAGCCGCGCATCCGTGGTTTCACGGGTACGGGGTCGGTGAGCTCTACAGGTCCGGACGCGGGCGCGGCAGAAGTCATGTCCGCATGCTACCTACGCTTCCGTAGGTAACCGATCCGAGTGGCCATGCTCACGTGTGCGGCCCCCTGGACATATGGGCGCGATGGTCGGATGATCAAATGAGTGCGGTCGGCACCGGATGAGCGCCAGAGGGATTCGAAGGGTTCAGCATCCGGGTCGCAGCCCCCACGGGGCCTGACAACACACCCTCTCGACTAGGAGCGATCGTGGCGCGCGACATCGCGGCTCCCCTCACTGTTCCCACCCGGCACCAGGAGCTCGTCTCCTGGGTGGACGAGATCTCCGCCCTGACCGAGCCCGACCGTGTGGTCTGGTGCGACGGCTCCGAGGCCGAGTACGAGCTCCTGTGCGAGGAGCTCGTGGCCAGGGGCACCTTCACGAAACTCGACCCGGTCAAGCGCCCCAACTCCTACTACGCCGCGTCCGACCCGACCGACGTGGCGCGCGTCGAGGACCGCACCTTCATCTGCTCCGAGAAGGAGGAGGACGCGGGCCCGACCAACCACTGGAAGGCCCCCGCCGAGATGCGGCAGATCTTCGCGGGTGAGAACGGCGTCTTCCGCGGCTCGATGCGCGGCCGCACGATGTACGTCGTCCCGTTCTGCATGGGCCCCGTCGGCTCCCCGCTCTCCGCGATCGGTGTCGAGATCACCGACTCCGCGTACGTCGCCGTCTCGATGCGCACCATGACGCGCATGGGGCAGGAGGTCCTGGACGAGCTCGGTGCCGACGGCTTCTTCGTCAAGGCCGTCCACACCCTCGGTGCCCCCCTGGCCGCCGGCGAGGCCGACGTCCCGTGGCCCTGCAACTCCACCAAGTACATCTCGCACTTCCCCGAGGACCGCGAGATCTGGTCCTACGGCTCCGGATACGGCGGCAACGCCCTGCTCGGCAAGAAGTGCTACGCGCTGCGCATCGCCTCCGTCATGGCCCGGGACGAGGGCTGGCTCGCCGAGCACATGCTGATCCTCAAGCTCACGCCGCCGCACGGTGAGAGCGCGGCCCCGACGTACATCGCGGCAGCCTTCCCCAGCGCGTGCGGCAAGACCAACCTCGCCATGCTGGAGCCCACGATCCCCGGCTGGACCGTCGAGACCATCGGCGACGACATCGCGTGGATGCGGTTCGGCGAGGACGGCCAGCTGTACGCGATCAACCCCGAGGCCGGCTTCTTCGGTGTCGCGCCGGGCACCGGCGAGCACACCAACGCCAACGCCATGAAGACCATGTGGGGCAACTCCGTCTTCACCAACGTCGCGCTCACCGACGACGGCGACGTGTGGTGGGAGGGCATGACCGAGGAGCTCCCCGCGCACCTCACGGACTGGAAGGGCAACGACTGGACCCCGGAGTCCGGCACGCCCGCCGCCCACCCGAACGCCCGCTTCACCGTCCCGGCCGGGCAGTGCCCGATCATCGCGCCGGAGTGGGAGGACCCGAAGGGCGTGCCGATCTCGGCCATCCTCTTCGGTGGCCGCCGCGCCTCGGCGGTCCCGCTGGTCACCGAGTCCTTCACCTGGCAGCACGGTGTCTTCCTCGGGGCCAACGTCGCCTCCGAGAAGACCGCCGCCGCCGAGGGCAGGGTCGGCGAGCTGCGCCGAGACCCGTTCGCCATGCTGCCGTTCTGCGGCTACAACATGGGCGACTACATGAAGCACTGGATCGAGGTCGGTGCCGACAAGGCGGACCAGACGAAGCTCCCGAAGATCTACTACGTGAACTGGTTCCGCAAGAACGAGGCCGGCAAGTTCGTGTGGCCCGGCTTCGGTGAGAACAGCCGCGTCCTCAAGTGGATCGTCGAGCGGCTGGAGGGCAGGGCCGAGGGCGTCGAGACGCCGATCGGCGTCCTGCCGGCCAAGGGCTCCCTGGACACCGAGGGCCTGGACCTCTCCGAGTCCGACCTCGACTTCCTGCTCGACGTCGACAAGAAGGTCTGGCGCGAGGAGGCCGCGCTGATCCCCGAGCACCTCAACACGTTCGGGGACCACACGCCGAAGGAGCTGTGGGACGAGTACCGCGCGCTGGTCCAGCGCCTGGGCTGATCCCTGCCGACCCCGCGGCCGGGTCCCGGCGTCTGCCCTGACCCGCGGAATCCACGGCCCGCCGCGGCACGGCACCCGGAGCCCCTCACGGCTCCGGGTGCCGCCCCGTCTCCGGGGGAGGCCGCCCGCGAGGGGGCCCGCGGAAGTCTGCGGGGCCCTGGCCCGGTGGTGTGTGGCACCCGGTCCACGCGTCTTCGCGACCCGTGGACCGGGGCCGTCAGGGGGTGCCGACCAGGGTGGCCGGCGCGGACAGTGCCGCGGTGTGCGCGTCCATGGCCTCGGCCGCGAGGATCGCGACGGCCGTGTCGGCGCGGGACGCGGCGACCACGAGGACCCGGCCCGCGAGGGCGTGGGCGCGGCGGTGGAGGGTGGCGGGGGGTGCCTCGCTGAGTCCGGCGTGCCGGGCGGGCGGTGCGCCGCGGAGGCGGGCCACCTGCCCGGCTATGCGGTCGCCCATGGCGGAGAGGCGCAGTTCGTCGGTGACCGCGAGGAGCGCGGCCAGGTGCCCGGCGAGCTGGATGTCCAGTTCTTCCTCGCGCGTGCGGTGCGGGAAGCCGGCGTCGTCGGCCGGGGTGTGGACCGACTTGGTGCGGATCGGCTCGTACATGGATGGCCTCCTGGTGGTGCAGTAGATCCATCCTAACTTGGATTCAGTCTAAAGTTGTGTGCGATCCGGGCAGGGCTTGCCCCCGGGGCCGTCAGGGCTGGCTGTAACCGTCCAGGAAGTTCCCGATACGCGTCACGGCGTCGGTCAGCTCCTTGGCCGGGGGCAGGGTGACCACCCGGAAGTGATCGGGCTCCGGCCAGTTGAAGCCCGTGCCCTGCACCACCATGATCTTCTCGGCCCGCAACAGGTCGAGGACCATCTGCCGGTCGTCCTTGATCTTGAAGACCTTCGGGTCGAGCCTCGGGAAGAGGTACAGCGCCCCCTTCGGCTTCACGCAGGTCACCCCGGGGATCCGCGTCAGCAGGTCGTACGCCACGTCCCGCTGCTCCAGGATCCGGCCGCCCGGCAGCACCAGCTCGTTGATCGACTGCCGGCCGCCGAGCGCCGTCGCCACCGCGTGCTGTGCGGGCATGTTGGCGCACAGCCGCATGTTCGCCAGGATCGTCAGCCCCTCGATGTACGAGGACGCGTGCGCCTTCGGGCCGCAGACCGCCATCCAGCCGGAGCGGTACCCCGCGATCCGGTAGTTCTTGGACAGCCCGTTGAAGGTGAGCACCATCAGGTCGGGGGCGATCGCGGCGGTCGGGGTGTGGGTCGCGCCGTCGTAGAGGATCCGGTCGTAGATCTCGTCGGAGCAGACGACCAGGCCGTGGCGCCGGGCGATGTCCGTCAGCCCGCGCAGCATCTCGTCGTCGTACACCGCGCCGGTCGGGTTGTTCGGGTTGATGATCACGAGCGCCTTGGTGCGGTCGGTGATCTTCCGCTCGATGTCGGCGAGGTCGGGCATCCAGTCGGCCTGCTCGTCGCACCGGTAGTGCACCGCCGTGCCGCCGGCCAGTGAGACCGAGGCCGTCCACAGCGGGTAGTCCGGCGCGGGCACGAGCACCTCGTCACCGTCGTCGAGCAGCGCCTGCATCGACATCTGGATCAGCTCGGAGACGCCGTTGCCCAGGTAGACGTCCTCGACGTCGAGGTCGATGCCCTTGGTCTGGTAGTGCTGCATCACCGCGCGGCGCGCGGACAGCAGGCCCTTCGCGTCGCCGTAGCCGTGCGCCCCCGAGAGGTTGCGCAGGATGTCCTCGAGGATCTCCGGCGGGCACTCGAACCCGAACGCCGCCGGGTTGCCCGTGTTGAGCTTGAGGATGCGGTGACCTGCGGCTTCGAGCCGCATGGCTTCCTCGAGCACGGGGCCGCGGATTTCGTAACAGACGCCGGAGAGCTTCGTGGACTGGATGACCTGCATGTCTGCGAGCTTACGACCGTGTTTCGCGCACTGCTCCCGGTTCGCGCGCCGGTTGCTCCCTCCGGGGCCCCTCGGTGGTGCGCCCGCTCTTCCATCGGCATGCGGCCCCGGCCGGGGACCGTGGGATCGACCGGTCGGGGCGGCGTCGCGGCTTGGAATGCGGGCCCGGGGCGGCTGCCGGGTGAGATGCGCCACGCGGGGCCGACGGCTGCCGGGCGCACCCCGTGCCCGCTCCGGGTCTCAGCCCGGCAGGACGGTGCCCGCCGGGAGCCGTACGCCGAAGTCCTCGGCCAGGACCCGCAGCACCTCGGCGGAGTCGCTCAGCTCCCGCTCCTCGACCGTGCCGTCGTCGGCCGTGTCCACCAGGGTGCGCCCGGACAGGGCCAGGTGGCGGCCCGGCAGGGTGCGCTGTGCGTAGAGCGCCTGCCGGAACGGTGAGCGCGGGTTCGTCGCGATGTGCCAGTCGATGACGTCGTAGTCCGGGGTCTCGAACGGCTCCAGGGTGAACTCGTACTGCGGCTCCCAGTAGCCGCCCTTGTCCGTCTGCAGTTCCCACATCTCCAGCGGCCCGTCGTGCGGGGCGTGGACGAGCCGGTGGCGGCGCGGCGTGTCGAGCAGCTCGGCGTCCTCCACGAGCCGGATCGGCTCCAGCAGCGCGCCGTTCGCCCCGAAGCCGACGTCGGCGAGCCACGAGCCGGCGTCGTCCTCGGTCTCCACCCGCATCAGCATGTGCGTACGGGGCCGGATGTCACCGGGCGCGGCGCCCAGGACCACTCGGGCGGTCAGCAGCGTCACCCGGAACCCGAGCTGCGTCAGGACGGCCGCGAGGAGGGTGTTGTGCTCGTAGCAGTACCCGCCGCGCTCGCCGCGGACGAGCTTCTCCTCCAGGTCGCCGAGGGCGAGGGAGGGGGCGCTGCCGAGGAGGGGCTCCAGATTCTCGAACGGGATGCCCAGCATGTGGGCGCGGTGCACGGACCGCAGCACCTCCACGGTGGGGCGGCGGTCCGTGTTCCCCGCCCAGCCGATGCGGGCGAAGTAGGCGTCGAGGTCGAGTGTCATGCCCCGACCCTACGCAGACAACTCCCGGGTTTCTCAGATGCGGTGGCGGCGCGGGGGGCGCGGGGCGGCGCCCGGTGGACACGGGACGCGGCTTGTTTCCGCCCCTTGTTGGATCTCCCTTCATGCGACACCATGCGCATGTCAAAAGCCGGAAGAACTCCGGTGACAGACGCATCTGGAGGGGACCCCCACATGAACAAGCCTCTCGTCGGCGCACTTCTTTCCGTCCTGTTCCTCGGGGCCGGCGTCGCACCCGCCACCGCGGCCACGGACACGGACACGGCCGGAGTCCGCGCCAAGGCGGTCACCTTCGCCGGCACGGTGGCACTCAGCAACTGCTCCGGCTCGGTCGTCCGGGCGCCCTCGTCGCAGCCCGGTGACCCGGCGCTCGTCCTGTCCAACGGGCACTGCCTGGAGACCGGCTTCCCGGGCCCCGGCGAGGTCCTGCTCAACAAGGCGTCGACCCGCAGCTTCACCCTGCTGAACGCCGCGGGTAGCGGTGTCGGCACGCTGAAGGCCTCCAAGATCGCGTACGGGACGATGACGGACACCGACGTCTCGCTGTACCAGCTGACCCGCACCTACGCCCAGATCGAGAGCTCCTACGGCATCAAGGCCCTGGAACTCGACGCCGCCCACCCGGTGAAGGGCACCGCGATCACGGTCGCCTCCGGCTACTGGAAGCGCACCTACAGCTGCGCCGTCGACGGGTTCGCGTACCGCCTCAAGGAGGGCGCCTGGACCTGGAAGGACTCGGTCCGCTACACCTCCGCCTGCCAGACCATCGGCGGCACGTCCGGGTCCCCGGTGATCGACAACGCGACCGGCAAGGTCGTCGCCGTCAACAACACCGGGAACGAGGACGGGCAGCGGTGCACGGACAACAACCCGTGCGAGGTGGACGAGAGCGGCACCGTGACCGTCCGCAAGGGCATCAACTACGCCCAGCAGACGTACGGCATCGTGCCGTGCATCGGCACCGGCAACCAGATCGACCTGAACCGGACGGGCTGCGCCCTGCCCAAGCCGTGAGGACGGGGCGGTGGCCGGTCAGCTCACCGGCCGGCCGCCGCCGCGCACCGCACGGCCCGCCAGCACGGACGTCCGCTTCCCGTCCTCGATGACGAAGCGGCCGTCGACGAGGACGTGCGGGATGCCCACCGGGAGCGCGCGCGGCTTCTCGAACGTCGACCCGGCCGCGACCGTGGCCGGGTCGAAGAGGACGAGGTCGGCGCGGTAGCCCTCGCGGACGTACCCGCGGTCCGGCAGGCGCAGCCGCGCGGCCGGCCTCGACGTGAGGTGCGCGACGCACTCCTCCAGCGAGAGGATGCCCAGCTCCCTGACGTAGCGCCCGAGGTACTGGGGGAACGTGCCGTAGGCGCGGGGGTGCGGCTTGTCGCCCTGGAGGATGCCGTCGCTGCCGCCGGTGTGGACCCGGTGGCGCATGATCTGCCGGACGTTGTCCTCGTGGCCCACGTGCTGGAGGATCGTCGTGCCGAGGCGGTCCTCCACGAGCACCCGGCGGGCCGTCACCCAGGGCTCCTCGCCGCGCAGCCGGGCCGATTCGGCCACCGTGCGGCCGACGTAGCCGGACAGCTCCGGTGAGCCGACGCCGGAGATCTCGATCCTGTCCCACTCGATCGGGACGCCGTGGCAGCCGTCGGATCCCAGGACCTCCACGTGGTGCCTGATCCGCTCCGCCGTCGCCTCGTCCGCGAGCCGGGTCATGACCGACTCGGGCCCGCCCTCGCTCGCCCAGCTGGGCAGCATCGCCACGAGGGTCGTGCAGCCGGGGGTGTACGGATAGGTGTCCAGCGAGATGTCCGCGCCGTCGGCGAGCGCGTCGTCCAGGAGGGCGAGGAGATCGGGCGCCTTCCCCTCGTTCACGCCGAAGTTCATGGTGGCGTGGGCGAGATGGAGGGGGCAGCCCGCGTCGCGGGTGAGCTGCACCATCTCCGCGTACGCCTGGAGGGCCCCGGCTCCGTACGAGCGGTGGTGCGGGCAGTAGTAGCCGCCGTGCGCGGCCACCACCCGGCACAGCTCGGTGAGTTCGGCGTCCTTCGCGTACATCCCCGGGGTGTACGTCAGGCCCGACGACATGCCGACCGCGCCCTCGGCCATGCCCTGGGCGACGAGCTCCCTCATGCGTTCGAGCTCGGCGTCGGTCGCCGGGCGGTCGTCCCAGCCGACGGCGAGCATCCGGACCGTGCCCTGCGGGATCAGGTAGGCGGCGTTGACCGCGATGCCCTGGCCGCCGAAGTTCCGGTCCAGGCGGTCCAGGTAGCCGCCGACGGTGCGCCAGTCGAAGTCGATGTCGCCCCCGTCGCCGTTCCAGCCGGCGATGGAGCGGCGCACCTCGGCCAGGGTGCGGTCGTCGGCGGGGGCGTACGACAGGCCGTCCTGGCCGAGGACCTCCAGGGTGACGCCCTGGGCGGCCTTGGCGCTGTGGTCGGGGTCGCGCAGCAGGGCGAGGTCGCTGTGCGCGTGCATGTCCGTGAAGCCGGGGGAGAGTGCGAGGCCGTCGGCGTCCAGGGTGCGCGCGGCGGTGGGGCGGGGGCCGCCCCCCTCGCGCCGGATCTCGGAGATCCGGCCGTCCGTGACGCCCACGTCGGCGCGGTAGGAGGGGGCGCCGGTGCCGTCTACGACGGTGGCGTCGCGGATGACCAGGTCCATGGGGTGTCGCCTTTCGGGGTGGGGGAGGGGCTCCGCCGCTCCCGCCGCGATCAGAAGAAGGTGCGGATGTAGTCGGTGACCGTGCCGTCCGCCTCCACCAGTGGGATGAGCTGCCACTTGTCGAAGGACGTACAGGGGTGCGAGAGGCCCATCCCGATCCAGTCGCCGACCTCCAGCTCGGCGTCCGCCTCCGTGCGCACCCAGCCGTGCTGGTCGGACAGCCCGGTCACGGAGACACCGGTGGCGGGGCGCACCGAGCCGTCGCGTGCGGAGCGCACGACCTGCGCCTCGGGGAGGTCCAGGTCGTACGCGGCGTCGCGCTTGCCCGCGTTGACGAACGCCTGCTCGGACGTGGGACGCGAGACGACCTGGGCCCAGAGCCGGAAGGCGGGTTGCAGCGCGCCCTCCTCGGGGATCCTGTTGAAGGGGGTGAGGTGGCGGTAGTGGCCGTCGTCGTGGCTGACGTACGCGCCCGAGCGCAGCAGCCTGAGGACCGGCGCGCTCAGTGAGGGGATCTCGGCGAAGACGTCGGCGACCGCGTCGAACCAGGCGCTGCCGCCGGCGCTGACCACGATCCTCTCGCCGTCGGCGAGCGCGGCGAAGCGTCCGGCGGCGTCGAAGTCCGCGGCCAGTGCGACGAGTCGGCGCAGCCATGCGCGTACCCGCTCGGGGGAGGCGTCCGGCACCTCGCCCTCGTAGCCGGCGACGCCCACCAGCCGCAGGGCGGACGCCGCCGCCACCGCGTCGGCCACGGCCGCGCAGTCCTCCTCCGTGCGTGCGCCGGTGCGGGCGCCCTGGCCCGCGCCCAGCTCCACCACGACGTCGACCGGGCGCACCGCGCCCGCCGCGCGCAGGGCCTCGTCCATCAGCTCGACGCCGCGCACGGAGTCGACGTAGCAGGCGAACGTGAAGTCCGCGTCGGCGTCCAGCTCGCCGGCCAGCCAGCGCAGGGCCACCGCGTCGACGAGCTCGTTGGCCAGGAAGATCCGCCGGATGCCGTGCGCGCGGTAGACCCGTGCCTGGTGGGGGACCGCGGCGGTGATGCCCCAGGCGCCGTACGCCAGCTGACGGGCGAACAGCTGCGGGGACATCGACGTCTTGCCGTGCGGTGCGAAGGCCAGTCCGTGCCGCTCCGCGTACGTCTCCAGGAGGGCGAGGTTGACCTCCAGCGGCTCGGCGGACAGGGCGAGCACCGGAGTGGTGAATCCGCCCGTGAAGAGGTTGCGGCGCTCGGCGGCCAGCGCGCCGACCGTCAGCCCCTGCGCGTCGGGCGGCAGCCCCTTGAAGCGGTGGTCGACCACTTCGTCGGCGAGCGCGGCCGTGGGCCCGCCGGCGAGTGCCGCAGTGGGCCCGCCCGGGAGTGCCGCAGCGGATTCACCGGCGGTCGCCGTCGTGGATTCACCGGCGGGTGCCGTCACGGACTGTTCGGCGGGCTGCTGGGCGGCCAAGGGATCCTCCTCGGAGACGTGACCCGTTGCATTATCTGCAACGGCCATTGCGCATATCGCTTAACGCTGTCTAACATCCTGGCCGATGCCGGGTCAATGGTGAGCACCGGCGCCCACGGCCGACCATGAGGAGCCCAGCGTGTCCGGATCCGCAGCCAGGACAGCCACCGCGGACGTCGTCTGCCTCGGCGAGTCCATGGTGACGTTCCTGCCCTCGCAGCCGGGCCGCCTCGCCGACGTCCCCTCCTTCGGCCGGGGCATCGGCGGCGCCGAGTCCAACGTCGCCTGCGCGCTCGCCGCGGCCGGCCACCGGACGAAGTGGGTCGGACGGGTCGGTGCCGACGGCTTCGGTGACCACCTCGTCGACGCGATCGCCGCCTACGGGGTCGACACCTCCGCGGTGCGCCGAGACCCGGACCGCCCCACCGGGATCTACTTCCGCACGGCGACGGACCGCGCCACCGACACCCACGAGGTGGCGTACTACCGGGCGGGCTCCGCCGCCTCCGCGATGTCCCCGCACAACGTCCCGTACGAGGACCTCCTCTCCGGGCGCGTCCTGCACCTGTCCGGCATCACCGCGGCGCTGTCCGCCGACTGCCTGGCCCTCCTCCACGACCTCACCGCCCCCCGCGACAGCCGGCCGCTCGTCTCCTTCGACGTCAACCACCGGCCCGGCCTGTGGCGCGACGGCCACGCCGGCCCGCGGGTGCTGCTCGACCTCGCCCGCCGCTGCGACCTGGTCTTCGTCGGTGAGGACGAGGCGGAGGAGGCCTGGGGGGTCCACGGGACCGAGGAGATCCGCGCCGCCCTGCCCGAGCCCGACGTCCTGGTCGTCAAGCGGGGCGCGGACGGCGTCACGGTCTTCTCACGTACCGGTGGCGGCGCGCACGGCGCCGGCCACGACACCGCGGGGGCCACCGGCCGCGACACGGGGGTGGCCGCCCGCCACGACGCGGCAGGGGCCACCGGCCACGGTGCGGCGGAGGGCGCCGCCGGCGCGGCGGAGGACACCGTCACCACCGTCCCCTCCCTCCGCGTCGACGTGGTCGCCGCGGTCGGGGCCGGCGACGCCTTCGCCGCCGGATTCCTCTCCGCCACTTTGCGCGATCTGCCCGTGCGGGACAGGGCCCGCCACGGCCACCTCATGGCCGCCGCCGTCCTCACCGTCCCCGGCGACCTCACCGGCCCCCCGCCCCGCGCGCACGCCGACCGGCTCGCGGCCCTGGACGACGACGCCTGGGGCACACTTCGTCTCGGCCCCGGCTGGACACTCGCCGCCGGGGCGAACGAGGAGGTACGAGTCACATGAGCCAGACCGTCGACCGCGCGCTGAGCATCCTGCCGCTGCTCGCCCAGGGCCCCGCCGACCTCGGCCAGGTCTCGATACGGCTCGGCGTCCACAAGTCCACGGCGCTGCGCCTGCTCCGTACGCTCCACGAACACGGCCTGGTCTACCGCCAGGAGGACCAGCGCTACCGCCTGGGCGCCCGGCTCTTCGCGCTCGCGCAGGAAGCCGTCGAGAACCTCGACGTGCGCGAGATCGCCCACAGCCACCTCGTCGCGCTCAACGAGCAGTGCGGGCACACCGTCCACCTCGCCGTGTACGAGGAGAACGAGGTCCTCTACATCGACAAGGTCGAGAGCCGCTACCCCGTGCGGATGTACTCGCGGATCGGCAAGCCCGTCGCGATCACCGTCGCCGCGGTCGCCAAGCTGCTCCTCGCCGACCTCACCGAGCCCGAACGGCGCGCGATCGCCGAACGGCTCGACTACCCCATGTACACGTCCCGTTCGGTCCCGAACGCCGGCGCCTTCCTCAAGGAGCTCGCCGTCGTACGCGAACAGGGATGGGCCACCGACCTCGGTGGCCACGAGGAGTCCATCAACTGCGTCGGCGCCCCCATCCGGGGCGCGGACGGCCGGGTCGTCGCCGCCATGTCGGTGTCCGCGCCGAACGTGGTCGTCACGGCCGAGGAACTCCTCACCCTGCTCCCGCTGGTGCGCCGCACCGCGGACACCGTCAGCCGGGAGTACTCCGGCACCACCCCCACCAAGAAAGCCTGAACCGTCATGACCGAGAAGACCTCCCTCACCCCCAGCACCCACACCGCGCCGCCCGCGAAGTTCTCGCACGGCGTGAAGAAGGGGAACATCCTCCAGGTCGCCGGTCAGGTCGGCTTCCTGCCCGCGGTCGAGGGCCAGGCGCCCACCCCGGCGGGCCCGACACTGCGCGAGCAGACCCTCCAGACCTTCGCCAACGTCAAGGCGATCCTGGAGGAGGGCGGCGCGAGCTGGGACGACGTGATGATGATGCGCGTCTACCTCACCGACGTCGACCACTTCGCCGAGATGAACGCCATCTACAACGCGTACTTCGAGGAGCAGGGCCTCAAGGCCCCGGCCTCCGCCCGTACGACGGTCTACGTCGGACTCCCCCGCGGACTGCTCATCGAGATCGACGCCCTCGCCGTCCTCGGCTGATCCCCCGGCCCGCCGCCCCCACCCCCCTGGACGGCGGACCCCCTGATCCGCACGACCCCACGCACCACCGCGCAGCACGGCCCGGCGTCCCACAGGTCCCGTACGGGAACGCCGTGCCGCGCTCCCCCCTGCCCCGAAGGACCCCGTCACCAACGGAGTTGACCGCTCATGCTGCTCGCCGCCGCCCCCGCCCCCGAGGTGCCACCCCACACCGGAGGGCTCCTCCTCCTGATCGGCGGTACCCCCGGTCTGCTGACCGTCGCCGTGCTCGGGATCGTGCTCCTGCTCTTCCTGATCATCAAGGTCCGGTTGCAGCCGTTCGTCGCGCTGCTCGCCGTATCCATAGCCGTCGGCCTGGGTGCCGGTCTCTCCGTCACCGAACTCTTCGGCACGGTCCAGAAGTCCGCCGCCGTGTCCGTCATCGAATCCGGCATGGGCGGCATCCTCGGGCACGTCGCGATCATCATCGGGCTCGGCACGATGCTCGGCGCGATCCTCGAGGTGTCCGGCGGGGCCGAGGTCCTGAGCACCCGCCTGCTGAACCTCTTCGGCGAGAAGCGGGCCCCGCTCGCCATGGGCCTCACCGGCCTCATCTTCGGCATCCCGGTCTTCTTCGACGTCGGCATCTTCGTCCTCGCGCCGATCGTGTACGCCGCCGCCAAGCGCTCCGGCAAGTCGATCATCCTGTACGCGATGCCGCTGCTGGCCGGCCTCTCGATGACCCACGCGTTCCTGCCCCCGCACCCCGGACCGGTCGCCGCCGCGGGCCTCTTCAACGTCTCCCTCGGCTGGGTCATCCTGATGGGCGTCGTCGTCGGCATCCCGTCCGTACTCGCCGCCTGGGTCTACGCCGCCTGGATCGGCAAGCGCCTCTTCGTCGAGGTGCCGCAGGACATGGTCGAGGCCGCAGAGGAGTCGAAGGCCGCGGTCGTCGCCGAACAGCGCGCCTCCGGCGTCACACCGCACGAGCGGCCCGTCGCGCTCGGCACCGTACTCGCGATCATCGGCACCCCGCTCGTGCTGATCCTCGCCGCGACCTTCTCCTCCATCGCGCTCGACCCCTCCACCCTCCGCTCCGTCATCGAGTTCTTCGGGAACCCCTTCGTCGCCCTGACGATCGCCCTGATGCTCGCGTACTACCTGCTGGGCATCCGGCGCGGCTGGTCCCGCAAGTCCCTGGAGACGGTCTCCACCGCCTCGCTGAAGCCGGTCGGCAACATCCTCCTGGTCGTCGGCGCCGGCGGCATCTTCGGCGCCGTGCTGAAGGGGAGCGGCATCGCCGACGCGCTCGCCGACACCTTCAACGACGTCGGCCTGCCGGTCATCCTGCTCGCCTGGCTGATCTCCGTCGTGCTCCGCGTGGCCCAGGGCTCGGCGACGGTCGCGATCGTCACCACCGCCGGGATCGTCGTCCCGCTCGTCGAGGGCCAGGACATGTCGCAGGCGCACCTCGCGCTGATCATCATGGCGATCTCCGCGGGCTCCATCTTCGCCTCCCACGTCAACGACGGCGGCTTCTGGATGGTCTCGAAGTACTTCGGCATCTCCGAGCGGGACACCCTGAAGTCCTGGACGGTCCTGGAGACGGTGCTCTCGGTCGCCGGATTCGTGGTGGCGGCGGCGCTCAGCCTGGTCATCTAGGGTCCGCCGCTCCTGGCGCGCACGCCCCGTGACGGTGAAACGGGGCGTGCGCGCACCCTTGTGCGATCCCCTTCTTTGCGCTTCGTTGATCGACATGGCGGAGACGAGCGGAACCACAGAGTCAGCGCCCGGGGCGGGAACCGGGCCGACGGCCGGGAAACCGGGTGCCGGTCCCCGGAAGTCCAGTTGGAAGTACATCGGCCCCGGCATCGTCGTCGCGGCGACGGGCGTCGGCGCCGGCGACCTGGTCGCGACGCTCATCGCGGGGAGCAAGTTCGGCTACACCCTCATGTGGGCGGCCGTGATCGGCTGCCTCGTCAAGATCTCGCTCGCCGAGGCGGTGGGCCGCTGGCACCTGGCGACCGGGCGGACCCTCTTCGACGGCTGGCGCACCCTCGGCGGCTGGACCACGGGCTACTTCGCGGTGTACGTCGTCGTCTGGGGCTTCGTGTACGGCGCGACGGCCATGTCCTCCAGCGCCCTGCCCATCGTGGCGCTCTTCCCCGACGGGCCCGGTCTGAAGACCTGGGCGATCATCACCGGGCTGATCGGCCTGGTCTTCGTCTGGTTCAACCAGTACGCCGTCTTCGAGAAGGTCATGACGGTCCTGATCGGCGTGATGTTCGTCGTCGTGGTCTACGTCGCGATCCGGGTGGCCCCGGACGCCGGCGCCTCCTTCGCGGGGCTGCTCCCCGTGCTCCCGGACGGATCGCTGGTCTACACGCTCGGGCTGATCGGCGGGGTCGGCGGCACCATCACCATGGCGGCGTACGGGTACTGGGTGAACGCCAAGGGCTGGAGCGACTCCTCGTGGATGAAGGTGATGCGGCTCGACAACCGCGCCGCCTACATCACCACCGGGATCTTCGTCGTCGCCATGCTCGTCGTCGGCGCCGAGCTGCTGCACTCCTCGCAGATCGCCCTCACCCAGGGCGACCGCGGACTGATCGACCTCGGCAAGGTCCTGGAGGACCGCTTCGGCACGGCCACCGCGAAGCTGTTCCTGGTCGGCTTCTTCGCCACCTCGTTCTCCTCGCTCATCGGCGTGTGGCACGGCGTGAGCCTGATGTTCGCCGACTTCGTGCAGCGTGTTCGCGCGGCGCGGGCCGGCTCCGTCGAACAGGGGACCGCGGGCGGTACGGCTGCGGGCGGCGAGGCGGTCGGCAGGCACGAGCGTTCCGTGCCGTTCCGCGCGTACCTGCTGTGGCTGACCTTCCCGCCGATGACCCTGCTCTGGCTGGACGAGCCGTTCGGCCTGGTCATCGGATACGGCGTGCTGGGCGCCTTCTTCATGCCGTTCCTCGCCCTCACCCTGCTGTGGCTGCTCAACTCCTCCCGGACGCCGCGCGAATGGCGCAACGGCTGGCTCAGCAACGGCATGCTGGGCGCGGCGGGGCTGCTGTTCGTCGTGCTGTGCGTCCAGCAGGTACGCGATCTGCCCTGGTAGCAGGCCCGTCCCCGTCCCCGTACCGAGCTGCCGGGCGTCCGGACGGGGGCGGTAGCTTGGTCGTCGTACTGCAACGACCGCCATACGTCGGGAACGGGGGAGCGCATGGCGCTCAGTGAGAAGTGGGAAGCGCTGCTGGGGCCCGGCACCGGTGACGCCCCCGCCGGGATGACGTTGGCCTCGGCCGCCCCACCCGGCGGTGGCGGGCCGGGAGGCCAGGCGGACCTCAAGGTGATGCACGGGCCGTGGACCAGCGCCTCCGGTGTGGCGGGTGAGCTGCACACCGCCTCGGCTTCCGCGCTCACCGAACTGGCGACCGCGTCCGAGGGCGTGTCCGCGGGCACGGAGGGATTCACCGGCACCACCGCGCTGACCGAAGTCCTCACGTCCTGGCAGAAGCGGCTCACCTCCGTGCGCGAGGAGAGCTCCCGGCTGAAGGGCTCGCTCCTCTCCGCGGCCAAGGAGTTCGGCGAGCAGGAGGTCAGGACGGAGCAGTCGTTCGGCGCGGTGAAGAAGAAGTGATCACCTGGAAGCAGCTGCGCGACGCGAAGCTCTCGGAGTACGAGGACGCGGCGGACGGCTGGGGCAAGGTCTCCAGCCGGGCCGGTGCCGCCAAGGACCGCGTCGACAACGAGATGCTGGGCAGGCTCCGGGAGACGCAGACGGGCGAGACGGCCGACGCGGCCCTCCGCGACCTCACCCGGCTCAGCCGCAACTACCAGTACGTATACGCCGAATGCGGGCTGATACGCACGGCGCTCAACGGTCTGGCGGCCGAGCTGGCCCCCTCCCAGCAGAAGCTGAAGCAGGCGCTGGAGGACGCGGGCGAGCTCAAGTTCACGGTGCGTCCCGACGGCTCGGTGTCCTACCCGGTCTCCCCGATCGTGCCCCTGGCGCCCGGCACCGGCACGGCGACTCCCGGCGCTCCCGTCCCGTACCTGCCCGGCTCGTCGGAGGGCGGCATCGACCCCAACAAGGGCAAGGCCGAGGACATCGCCGAGCGCATCGCCGGCGCGGTCCGCGACGCCGCCGAGGTCGACGGCCGGTACGCGGGTGTCCTGCGGCGCCTGAAGACCACGGGCGGCCTGGAGGTCACCGAGGAGATGTTCGCCGACGCCGCCGCGGACACCAAGGCGCTTCAGCAGGCTGCCGGGAAGTACGCGGACGCCGCCGACATCCCGAAGGGCGGATCGGCGGCCGACAACGCCCGGTGGTGGAACGGCCTGACCCAGGAGGAGCGCGACGAGTACGCGACGCTCCACCCCGCAACCGTCGGCGCACTCGACGGCATCCCCAGCACGGTGCGCGACGACGCCAACCGTACGGTCCTCGCCGAGACCCACGCCCGGGTCTCCACCGAGCTGAGCAGCCTGGGCCCCGAGCCGCCGAAGACCATCCCGAACACGAGCGGAACCTACCCCGCCGTCCTCCGCAACCCTGCCTGGGACATCTGGGAGAAGGCCGGTGGCACGCGGCTCACAGCCGAACTGAAGGGCATGGACGCGATCCAGAAGCGCTTCGACGCCCCGCCCTCGTCCAGCCTGCCACCGGCCTTTCTGCTGGGTTTCGACGAGAAGGGGACCGGTCGGGCCGTCATCGCGAACGGCAACCCGGACACCGCGGACCACACGGCGGTCTACGTGCCGGGCACCACGTCGAAGCTCGAAGGCATCAGCGGCGACATCAACCGGATGACGAACCTGTGGGCCGACGCCAACGCGGAGGCCGGCGGTGAGTCCGTGTCCACCATCACCTGGCTCGGCTACGACGCCCCGCAGAGCATCGTGCCCGAGGCCATGGAGAAGCAGTGGGCGTACGACGGCTCGCCCAAGCTGAACGCCTTCATGGACGGCCTGGAGACGGCACAGGGGGGCCCGGACGGCAGCCACACCACGGTCATCGGGCACAGCTACGGTTCGACGGTCGTCGGTGACGCCTCCAACAAGGGGGACCTCTCGGCCGACGACATCGTGGTCGCGGGCAGCCCCGGCATGATGACCGGTGACGCGGACGACCTCGACGTCGGCAAGGACCACGTGTGGTCCGAGGCCGCGTGGAACGACCCCGTGCCGGCCGGTGGGAAGCTCGCCGGACTCGGCGGGTACAAATGGGACGTGGAGACGTACCACGGCATCCCGTTCAACGCCGGATACATACAGAACGTGCCCTCCGACGAGTCGTTCGGAGCCCACCGGATGGACGTGGACACCAGCGGGCACAGCGACTACTGGAACCGCGACTCCCAGAGCCTGAAGAACCAGGCACTCGTCGTGACCGGAAACTACTCCCGTGTGGAAGGCGACCAGTGACCCCCAGCACTCGCAGGAGGCACCGCCGCGTCGCGGGCACGTTCGCCTCCACCCTTGTTCTGGCATTCGTTTCGACAGGATGTGCGAAAGACATGGACGACCTCGGTTACACGCCCACGACCCTCGGCGTCGAGGACGCGCGGAAGAAGACGGTCGGTGTCTCCAGCGAGATCTTCGACATGATCGGAATCAAGGGAGGCAGGACGACCGAGACCGGGGCCCAGGTGTCGACCTGCGAGGAGGACCCCGACCACCTCTTCTCGTCCCGCCACCCGTGGGGCCTCTTCGGGGTCTCCGACGAGGAGCTGACCGCGGGCTTCGCGAGGCTCAAGGAGAATCTGCCCAAGCGCGGCTGGAAGATCGTCGAGTACGGCCCGAACAGCAGCGCCGCCAAGACCCTGGAACTGACCGCGGACTCAGGCAAGGACCACTACGCGGTCAACGCGGAGCTGCGGGTGGACACCGATCCCACGAAGAACCACCCGTCGGCGACCAAGAAGTCGTCGATCCAGGTGCGCGTCGTCTCCGGCTGCTTCCGCGCCCCCGAGGGCACGGACCTCAACGGCATCTACTGACCCGACCGGCCCGACGCAGCAGCGCCGCCGGGGGAGCGGCGGCGCTGCTGGGCCGAAGGCGGAACAGGGTTACGGCAGGCCGTGGACGTGCGGGCCGACCGCGCCGGACCAGGCGTTGCCGGCGGTGGCGTCCCAGTTCGTGGACCAGGTCATCGCGCCGCGCAGCTCCGGGTAGGTCCTGCTCGGCTTGAAGGAGCCGCAGGAGGTGCCCTTGGCCAGGCAGTCCAGGGCCGCGTTCACGACGGACGGGGCGACGTAGCCGCTGCCCGCGCCGCGGGTGGAGGCGGGGACGCCGAGGCCGACCTGCGACGGGGCGAGGCCGCCCTCCAGCTGGATGCAGGCGAGCGCGGTGAGGAAGTCCACCGTGCCCTGGGAGTAGACCTTGCCGTCGCAGCCGAGCATCGAACCGCTGTTGTAGTACTGCATGTTGACGACGGTCAGGATGTCCTTGACGTTGAGCGCCGTCTTGAAGTACTCACCGGAGGTCGACTGCATGTCGATGGTCTGCGGTGCCATCGTGATGACGAGGCCGGAGCCCGCCTTCGAGGACAGCGAGCGCAGCGCCTTCGTCATGTAGGTGGAGTTGAGGCCGTTCTCCAGGTCGATGTCGACACCGTTGAAGCCGTACTCCTGGATGAGCGCGTACACCGAGTCGGCGAAGGCGGTCGCGGAGGCGTCGCTGTTGACCGCGATGGTCCCCTTCTCACCGCCGATGGAGATGATGACGTTCTTCCCGGCCGCCTGCTTGGCCTTGATGTCGGCCTTGAACTGGGCGACGGTGTAGCCGTTCAGCCCCGCCGAGTCCAGGTTGAAGGTGACCGCGCCGGGCGTCGCCGTGGCGTCGGCGAAGGAGACGGCGATGATGTCGTAGTTCGCCGGGACGTCGCTGAGCTTCTGGACGGTCGCGCCGTTGTTGAAGTTCTGCCAGTACCCGGTCACCGCGTGCTTGGGCACCGAGGTCGAGGGGCCGGGGCCCGGGCCGGTGGCCTTCGCCGTACGGCCGCTGACCGTGGCGGACTTGACCGACTCACCGGCGGCATTGGTGGCACTGACCGTGAACTGGTACGCGGTGTCCGCGCTCAGCCCGGTCACCGTCGCCGAGGTGCCGGTGGAGGTGGTCGCCTTCACGCCGCCCCGGTACACCGTGTACCCGGTGGCGCCCGGGACGGCGTTCCAGGTCAGGGCTACCGACGAGCTGGTGGTGGCGCCCACGGTCAGTCCGGCGGGTGCTCCGGGTATCGCGGGCTCGGGGTCGGAGCCGCCACCGCCGTCGGGGCCGGTCACCGTCACGTCGTCCGCGAAGTAGGCGGCCTGGCCGTACCAGCCGTGGGTGTACACGGTCACGGAGGTGGTGGAGGGGCCGGTGGTGAAGCTGGTCTTCAGCTGGGTCCAGCTGCTGGAGCCGGGCGTCCAGGTGGAGACGTCCGTGGTCCCGGTGCCGCTCGCCCCGAGGTAGGCGTAACCGCCCTGCACCCAGGACGTCAGCGTGTAGGTGGAACCGGGCTTCACGGCCACGGTCTGCGTGCACTTGGCGTTGTCCTGCCCGGCCGGGGTGGCCTTGAGCGAGGAGGTGCCGCCGTGCACGGGGGAGGAGACGGCGGTGCCGCTGCCGCCGGAACAGGTCCAGTTGGCCAGCCCCGACTCGAAACCGGCGTTCTTGGCCACGTTGATGTCCGCGGCCTGTGCACTGCTCACGAGTCCGGTGACGGCAAGTGCCCCGGCCGCGACGACGGCGACCGCCCCGCCGAGTACGGGCCGGACCCGGCTCCTTCTGTGTCTGCTGCTGCCTGCGGAGCGTTCCACTTGCTGCCTCCGGTGGGGGAGTTGGGGGTCTGGCGGGAACGGTGGCCACCGTTGGCCGATAAACTGGTCCAGACCAATCGAGTTGTCAAGACCTCTGGCGGCCCGACCTGTGTGAAAGGTGCCCCGAGGTCGAACGGGACCGACGCCCACCGGCCTGTTTTCACGTTCGGGTGACGCTTCCCGGGCCGTCGGGATCCACCCGCGCGGGTGAGGTGGCCGCGATACCCGGAACGTGACGGAGCGGATATCCCGAAGCGCCCGGGAATACGCCGGTGGGCCGCCCTGACGTGCGCGGACGAATTCCTTCGGATCCCAAACCCGACCCACCCACGTAACCCTCCGCAGTGATACAGGAGTTGACGAGTCTGCTTTTCATCCGATTTCGTACGGAGGCGTGGTGAACGCCTGTGCCGCACGACTTCGTACTGGGTTCCGATATCTGTTCTCTGTCCGGTATGACGTGGCTAAAGTGCTGGGAAGAAGCACGGAGCAGGAGCGATTGCGGCCGGAGTCCCCTCGGACGAAGGCCGGAGCCGAACGGGGAAGAGCGTGCCGACCGCAATAGCAGTGACCAGCGCCGATCTGGTGCTCCCGCCGACCGATCAGCAGACCCCCACGGCGGCCCTGCTGCAGGCTCCCGAAGCCCAGCCCCTCGATCTCGCGATCGGCGACGTGAACCTGCTCCTGGATCAGCACGGCCACGTGGTGGTCGTCTACCCGACGGGGATCGGCGCCGCCCACGAACGCAGGCTGCACGCCATCCGCTCGGTGCTGGAGAGCGATCGCATCGCCCTGCTCGGGATCGACCTCCCGCCGTTGGGTGTCGCCGTACTGGTCCGCCAGCTACGCCAGTTGTCCGTCTGCGACTTCAGCCCGGGAGTGATCGCCTCGGCCGCCCGGCTGCTGGCCCACTACATCCACGCAGGGGCGCTGCTGAACTCGGTGGCCAGGCTCGACCGGGTGCCCGTCAGCCTCAAGACCCACGCGAAGTCCTGGGTGCCCGGCTCGCAGTTCGCCGTACTGGCCGGCCCCAGCCCCGAGCTGGTCAGGATCGGCCCGTCCGCGGAGCCGCCGTCCGGGCCGGAGTTCGCCACCCATCTGATGCTCGCCAAGGGGCAGCTGAGCTCGGAATGGGTCCAGCAGACCCTGGCACCCGCCTGGAAGGTCCAGGCCGTCCACGAGTGCCCGCTGCCGTCCGTCTCGCCACGCTGGTGGGGGACCGGGAAGATGGTGGAATTCGCCTCCTTCCTGCCCGACATCTCGGTGATCTACCAACTGGTCTCCTCCGTACGCCGGGAGAACTGCCACTGGTGCGGGATGGAGCTCATCGGCGACCGCTGCGGCTTCTGCTCCTCCCCGCTGGCCCCGCCCGAGAACCGAACGCACTCCGCAGGTGTCCTGAGCCACGGAACGCCCGTGCCACCCAACTCGTAGCGTCCGCGGCCCGATCCGCAGAACCCGCGCATCTCTCTCCGTCCGCTGCTCCACGCATCCGATTCGAACGAGGTTGTCCGGCCCATGAACTCCCGCCAGCGCCGAGGCGTGATACTCCTGCTCCTGTCGATCCTGTGCGCCTTCGGCGCCTTCGCCGGTGTGCTCTCGGTGATCAGCGACGTCAACTCGAAGGTCGGCCCCGAGGTCGGCGCGTACCGGCTCAAGGCCGACGTCGCGCCGTACACGCTCCTGTCCTCACGGCAGTTCGAGAAGGTGTCCATGCCCAAACGCTGGCTGTCGGTCAACGCCGTCACGGAGCTGGACGACGTCGACGGCAAGATCGCCGTCACGCAACTGCGCAAGGGCTCCCTCATGCAGTCCGACATGATGGCCGAGCGCCCTGAGCTGCGTCCCGGTGAGCAGGAGATCGCCATCATGATCGACGCGGCGACCGGGGTGGCCGGCAAGATCAACGCGGACGACAAGGTGAACATCTACGCGACCTTCGCGGGCGAGCGCGACGGCGAGGTCGCCCAGTCCAAGGTCATCGTCTCCAACGCCAAGGTCCTGGACGTCGGCGAACTGACCGCGCTCGAACCGCGCGACGACAACAGGAACCAGGCATCCGAGGTCGTGCCGATCACCTTCGCGCTCAACACCCTCGACACCCAGCGGGTCGCGTACGCGGAGTCCTTCGCCGAGCACGTCCGCCTCGCACTGATCGCGCCCGGCAGCGACGGCACGATCCGTCCCGGCGACCGCACCTACACGCTCGACAAGGACAAGTGAGGACCGGATGACCGTGAGGATCCTCCCTGCCGTCGGTGACGCCGACGCGGCACGGTCCGTGACCACCCTGCTCAGCCAGCTCCCCGACGCCGAGCCGGCCGCTCCGGTCGGCGACTCGACCCAGCTCATCGACACACTCTCCCGGCTGGCGGGCGAGTCCGTCGAAGAACTGCCCGAGGTCGTGCTGGTCCACGAGCGGATCGGCCCGGTGCCCGCACTGGAACTGATCCGGGAGGTCTCCCTGCGCTTCCCCGCCGTCGGGGTGGTGCTGATCACCTCGGACGCGAGCCAGGTCCTGTTCGCCGCGACCATGGACGCCGGAGCCCGTGGTCTCGTCACCCTGCCACTGGGATACGAGGAACTCGCCAACCGGGTCCAGGCCGCCGGGCAGTGGTCCACCGGCGTACGACGTCACCTCGGCACCGGTGCCGACGTCTTCGCCGGGCCGGGCGGCACCGTCGTCACGGTGACCGGCGCCAAGGGCGGCGTCGGCGCCACCGTGGTGGCCGTCCAGCTGGCACTCGCGGCACAGGCCTCCGGGCACTCCGCCGCACTCCTCGACCTGGACCTCCAGACCGGCGACATCGCGTCCTACCTCGACGTGCAGTTCCGGCGCTCCGTCGTCGACCTGGCGGCCATCAGCGACATATCGCCCCGGGTCCTGTCCGACGCGGTGTTCTCGCACACCACGGGTCTCTCCCTGCTCCTGGCACCCGGTGAGGGCGAACGCGGGGAGGAGGTCAGCGACCGGTCCGCGCGGCAGATCGTCAGCTCCCTGCGCTCGCGCTACGGAATCGTCGTCATCGACTGCGGGAGCCAGATGAACGGCGCCAGCGCGGCCGCCGTCGAGATGGCCGACATCGCGCTGCTGGTGACCACGCCCGACGTGGTCGCCGTGCGGGGTGCGAAGCGCATCGTACGGATGTGGGACCGGCTCCAGATCCGCAAGGCGGAGGAGACGGTGACACTCGTCAACCGCTTCAACCGCAACACGGAGATCCAGCCGCCGCTGATCCAGCGGATCACCGGCACCCGGATGGCGGCCACGGCGGTGCCGGCGAACTTCAAGGAGCTCCAGGGCGCGGTCGATTCGGGCCGTATGCACGAGCTGGACGCACGCTCCACCGTGAAACAGGCCCTGTGGGCCCTGGCGGGAGAGCTCGGACTGGTGAAGCCTTCCCCTGGGACGGAACCGCGCGGCGGCCTGCTGCGCGGTGACAGAGGTTCGATCGGCGGCCGCCGGCGCAAGGGCGGCCCGGCGGGCGGGGGAGGCCGAGAGCGTTGAGGACCACGGGAGCGGCGGGCACCGTACGGGCGCGGCTGAGGGACGACCGGGGGCAGCTGATCGTCGAGTTCACCGGGATGGTGCCGATCATCCTGGTGACACTCGCGCTGCTCTGGCAGGCGGTCCTGGTGGGCTACACCTTCACCCTGGCGAGCGGCGCCGCCGACGAGGGCGTGCGCAAGGCCGTCGCCGGGGGCAGCGGCGGCGGTTGCGCGGCCGCGGTGCACGAACGGCTCCCGGACGCCTGGGACGGACCGGCGAGCATCGACTGCGGTCCCGTGGCCGACGACATGGTCAAGGTCACGGTCACGCTGAAGGCCCCGGTCCTCTTCCCGGGCCTCGCCGAACTGCCCGTTCCGGTCACGGCGGTGGCCGGCGCGGCCGCGGAAGGGAAGTGACGCCATGGCACCGATACGCATCCAACGCCCGGCCCGGCCGGGGACCGGCGGCGACCGCGACCGCGGTTCGACCGCGATCGAGTACCTCGGCTTCCTGCCCGTGCTCATCCTCATCGGCCTGGCCGGCATCCAGCTGGGCCTGGTCGCCTACACCGCGCAGCAGGCGGGCACCGGCGCCAGGGCGGCCGCCCGCACCGCCTCGCAGGACGAGCTGTACGGCGCCTACGAGCGCGTCGGCAGGGCGTCCATGACCGGCTGGGTGGCCGAGCGGGCCCGGATCGGCCCGCCGACCGGAGGCGAGACGGTGACGGTGAGCGTCACGGTCGACATCCCGGACGTGCTCCTCGGTCTGCTGGGCGACCGGACCGTGGAGAAGTCCGCCACGATGCCACGCGACTGAGCCCGTCGACCGCACGCGTCCACCGCACGCGACCAGCCCACGCGTCCGCCCCACCGGAGGAGTGACCACACATGAGCCTGCGGGCACGCATCACCGCCCCCGAGGAACGAGGAGGGGGACGGGAGGACGGCCATCTGGTCGCCGCCTACCGCGCGAAACTCCTCGAGGAGATCGACCTCGCGGAGATGTCTTCGCTCGCGGCCGCCGACCGCCGGGCCAGGCTGGAACGCGTCCTGGGCCACATCATCAGCCGGGAGGGCCCGGTCCTCTCCACGATCGAGCGCTCCCAGCTCATCCGCCGGGTCGTGGACGAGGCGCTCGGGCTCGGCGTGCTCGAACCGCTCCTGGAGGACGCCTCCATCACGGAGATCATGGTCAACGGCCCGGACCAGATCTTCGTCGAGCGGGCGGGCAGGGTCGAGCAGCTGCCGATGCGGTTCGCCAGCCACGAGCAGCTCATGCAGACGATCGAGCGCATCGTCTCCACCGTCAACCGGCGGGTCGACGAGGCCAACCCGATGGTCGACGCCCGCCTGCCCAGCGGCGAGCGCGTCAACGTGATCATCCCCCCGCTCTCGCTCACGGGCGCCACTCTCACCATCCGCCGCTTCCCGCGTTCCTTCTCGCTCCAGGAGATGATCGCCTTCGGTTCCCTGGACCAGCAGATGCTGCTGCTGCTCGCCGGACTCGTACAGGCCAAGTTCAACGTGATCGTCTCCGGGGCCACCGGCACGGGCAAGACCACACTGCTCAACGCGCTCTCCGGGCTGATCCCGGACGGCGAACGCATCGTGACCATCGAGGACTCGGCCGAACTCCAGCTCCAGCAGAACCACGTGATCCGCCTCGAGACCCGCCCGGCCAACGTGGAGGGCAAGGGGCAGGTCACCATCCGGGACCTCGTCCGCAACTCCCTGCGTATGCGCCCCGACCGGATCGTCGTCGGTGAGGTCCGTGGCGGCGAGTCCCTCGACATGCTCCAGGCGATGTCGACCGGGCACGACGGGTCGCTCGCGACCGTCCACGCGAACAGCGCCGAGGACGCCCTGATGCGTCTCCAGACGCTCGCCTCGATGTCCGAGATCAAGATCCCGTTCGAGGCGCTGCACGACCAGATCAACAGCGCCGTCGACGTCATCGTCCAGCTCACCCGGCACGCCGACGGCACCAGGAAGGTCACCGAGGTCGCGGTCCTCGACTCGCACGGCCGAGACCCGTACCGGATCGTCACCGTGGCCCGCTTCAACGCCCGGCCGATGGACGCCGACGGCGTGGTCCACGGCGAGTTCCAGGCCCTCCCGCTCCCGCGCCGTGTCGCCGACCGGCTCCACATGGCGGGGCAGCCGATCCCCCAGGCCTTCGGGGTCGCCCCCTCCGACGAGTATCTCGCCACCCGAGAGGCCAGATAGGTACCCCGACATGGACAACCTCGCACTCCTCACCATCGGCGTCACGCTGCTGTGCTGCGTACTGGGTGTGCTGGGCCAGCACGCCTACAGCTCGGGCAGGGCGCAGCGCGAAGCCCTCGTCGACCGCCTTTCGTCGACGGGCCAGATCGAGCCCGGCCCGCAGCGCCGGTTCCGGGGGTTCGACCGCAGGCTGCGCCGGACGAAGCTGGGCAGGAGGATCGAGCAGAAGCTCGCCGCCACCGGCCTCGACCTCACACCGGGCGAGTTCCTCTTCTACGTCCTGTGCTCCGTCGCCGCCCTGTGGCTGATCGCGGCCTCCGTCCTGGCCTCGTTCTTCGGTCCGCTGGCCGCGATCGTCGGGCTCTGGAGTGCGAACACCTTCCTCAACTGGCACCGGACCAAGCGCACCGAGGCCTTCATCGGCCAACTCCCCGAGATCTCCCGGGTACTGGCCAACGCCACCCAGGCGGGGCTGTCCCTCCGTACGTCGATCGCCATGGCCGCGGACGAACTCGAGGCGCCCGCCGGGGACGAGCTCCGTGTCGTGGCGGACCAGCTGGCCGTCGGCCGCACCCTCGACGACGCCCTCGACGAACTCGCCCGGCGACTGCCCTCGCGTGAGCTCGTCGTCCTCGTGTCGACGCTGATCCTCTCCAACCGGGCCGGAGGCCAGGTGGTCTCCTCGCTGCGCAACCTCACCGTCACCCTCGAGGAGCGGAAGGAGACCCGCCGCGAGGTACGCACCCAGCTCTCGCAGGTCAACACCACGGCCTACGCCGTCCCGGCCATCGGAATCGGTGCGATGCTCCTGGTGAACTCGATCCTCCCCGGAGCGCTCGACCGGATGACCGGATCGGTCGCCGGCCAGATCGCGGTGATCGTCTCGCTCGGCCTCTACGCCCTCGGCTTCGTCGCCATCCGCCGCATTTCCAAGATCGATATCTGAGGAGGGGCCCGGCATGGAACTGCTGCTCGCACTCGTCGTCGGCCTCAGCGTGTTCGGCGTCTTCAAGGGCATACGGATGTACCGGGCCGAGGCCACGCTCCCCGGTGACCTCGCACTCGCCCTGGAGGTGGGCTCCACACGCACCACCGCGGTGGGCTCGGGCATCGACCGGCTGGGTATGCGCTGGGCGCCCCTGGTGCTGCGGCTCATGGGGCCAAAGAAGGTCAACGAGAAGCGCCGCAAGATCGACATGGCCGGCAACCCCGGCGGCCTCACCATCGACCGGTACGCCGCCCGCCGCGCCGTCTACAGCGCCCTCGGAGGCTTCGCCGCCTTCGCGATGCTCAGCAGCGGCAAGGTCCTCATGTCCCTCTTCATGATCGCCTTCGGCCTGTTCTGGGGCGAGGTGGGCATCTGGGCCGCGGTGCGCAAGCGCCGTGACGACATCGACCGCACGCTCCCCGACTTCCTCGACGTCCTCGCCGTCGTCGTCTCCGCCGGTCTCGGTTTCCGCCAGGCCCTCGACCGGGTCGCGGAGAAGTACCAGGGCCCGTGGTCCGACGAACTGCGCATCACGCTCAGGCAGATGGACATGGGCGTCAGCCGGCGGCAGGCGTTCGAAGAGCTGCGCAGGCGCAACGACTCCGACCAGGTCGCCATGTTCGTCACCGCACTCCAGCAGGGCGAGGAGCTCGGTGCGCCGATCGTGGACACCCTCATCGCCATCGCCAACGACATGCGGCGCACCGACGCGCAGAACGCCCGGCGCAAGGCGGCCAAGGCCGTCCCCAAGGCGACCCTGATGGTCACCACCTTCATGATTCCGGCCACCATGATCCTCATGGGCGCCGCCATGCTGCTCGGATCCGACACCGACCTCGGATCCCTCACGGGGGAGTGAGCGCGCGGCGATGACCATCTTCCTTCAGCCGGGCCGACTCGACGAGCCCGAGCGTGCCACCCTGTCCACCCCCGCCGGCCCCGCACCCACGGTCTCCATCCAGGTCAACGCCCTGTCCGCGCTGGCCCGCCAGGTGTTCCTCTTCCGTCTGGCCATGATCGCCATCGGCACACCGCAGGCGCTAGACAACAGCGCCCCGGGCGTCGCCGGCTGGCTGGTCGCCTCCGCCGTGCTGGTGACCTTCGTGGCCTCGTACGCCCTCTACCGGGACTGGGAGCGCTTCGGCCCGCTGCTCGTACGCCACCCGCTGCTGCTCGGCGCCGACACGCTCTTCGGCGCCCTGCTCCTGTTCACCGCCACACCCGAATCGACCCTCGGATACGCGGTCGTCTGCACCCCGCTGCTGGCCGGCCTGCTCTACGGCTGGCGCTCGGCAGGAGTCTTCGCCGCCCTGCAGAGCCTGATCCTGGCCGCCGCCTACAGCGCCGACGACCAGATCGGGGCCGGCCTGTCCAGCGCGCTGCTGCTGCCCGGCTTCTGCGTCCTCGCCGGGGCCGTCGGTGTGGCCCTGCGCAACCTGATGCTCCGCGTCGGCTCCGCGAGCCAGGCACTGACCGAGACCCGGGCGCGGCTCGCCGTCAGCGTCGCCGTGGAGAACGAGCGCGAGCGGCTGGCACGCGAGATGCACGACTCCGTGGCCAAGACCCTCCACGGCCTTGCGCTGGCCGCCGAGGGCCTGGCCCACTCCGCCGGCCGGATGGATCCCTCGACGGTCAGGCACCAGGCCGAACTGGTGGCCCGCTCCGCCCGCCGGGCCGCCGCCGAGTCCCGCGAGCTGCTCTCCGACCTGCGCCGGGACTCCGGCCTGGACGGAGGCGTCGACATCATCGCCGAACTCCGCGCGCGGGCAGCGGACTTCATGCGCCGCTACGGCACCGGCACCGTCTTCCGCACCCTGGGCGATGCCCCGGTGCCCCCCGTCCCGCAGGTGGTCGCCCGACAGCTGCTCACCGTCGCGTCCGAGGCGATGGAGAACGCCCACCGGCACGCCCACCCCACCTACCTCGCCGTCCTCGCGGGAATCAAGGGCGACGTCCTGCGCGTCAGCGTGTACGACGACGGCGACGGGCTGCCCGCGGGCACCACGCTCGACGACCTCAGGCGCGCCGGGCACTTCGGGCTCGTCGGCATGGTCGAGCGCGCGGCGTCGATCGGCGCCCGGATCCGTATCGGCAGGGGCAAGGCGGCCAAGGGCACGGAGGTACGCCTCGAACTGCCCCTGGCCGCACTCGTACCCGACCTGGGGCCGCGGCCGGACTGAACGGGCCCCTGGTCCGGCACCGCCTCCCCGCACCGCAGTCCCCCACCCACCGCTCCCACCACATCCGAGAGGAGGCCGCAGAATGCCGGACGACGTCCCCCGCGTTCCGGGCCGGAACCAAGCCTCCCCGTACCACTTCCCGCACTCCGACCCCGTCGGCACGGACCGCGGCTCTGCCGGAATCCAGGCACCCGGGCAGCCCCCGGCACCCGCGGAGCTCCCGCCGTTCCCCAGCGGCCCGGACATGCCCCCCGCGGGCCCGTTGCGGGTCGTGGTCGCCGACGACAACCCGGTCGTCCGGGCCGGACTCGGCGTCCTGCTCAGCGGACGTCCCGACATCGAGGTCGTGGCCGAGGCCGTGGACGGCCGAGAGGCCTACGACGCGGCGGTACGCCACCGGCCGGACGTCGTCCTGCTCGACGTCCGGATGCCCGGCGTGGACGGCATCTCCGCCCTGCCCCACCTGGTGAAGGTTGCACCCGTGATGATGCTGACCTACAGCCGTGAGAGCGACATCGTCCACGAGGCGCTGCGACTCGGCGCGGGTGGCTACCTGGTCCACGGCGAGTTCACGGCGGACCAGCTGGTGCAGGCGGTACGGGACACCAGGAACGGCCTGCCCCACTTCACCGCCACCGCCGCCAACGCACTCCTCGCCCATATGCGCCAAGGGTCCGGGCAGGGGCCGAGGCATCTCCCCGAAGGGCTGGGGGACGCGCTGACAGTCGGTGGTCCGTACGTGGGCGCGGCCTGTCCCGTGCAGCCGGGCGACGGCACCCACGTGCCCGCGGACCCCGGGCCGTCGGGCCCGCGACCTGCCGTGGATCCCGAAGGCCTTTCGCACCTGCAACCCGTTGTGGCACAGTCTTCGACTGACGGAGGGGACGGGCGTCCCTCCGATCCCAACAGGCAGCAGTTCGGGCTGAGTTCGAGGGAGGCGGAGGTCATGGAACTCATCGCGTCGGGGATGAGCAACCACCAGATCGCCGCCACCTGTTTCATCAGCGAGAAGACCGTCAAGAACCACATCAACAGGATCTTCACCAAGCTGCACAGCACCAGCCGCAGCGAGGCGATCGCACGCTGGCTCGGCACGGCGCCGGGATCGGGACCTGGGGCGAGGGGGGCAGGCCGCCATGGCTGAACGGAGGAGGACGGGTCCGCGCGCGGGCGCGCTCGCCGGGATTCGGGCGGGTATACGGGCAGGGAGACGGGCCCAACCAGGGTTTTGGGCCCGGTTTTGGGCCCTGGGACCCTGCTCGGGGCCGTGCGGCCCGCCGTACGTTGCTCATGTCGCCAGCGGCACCGGCCAGGAGGAAGCCGGTAACGGTGACGACAACACGAGGACTTACGCGTCGGCCGGTGACCGGTCGGCCGAAACCGGAGGGGAACACCATGACCAACCCGATGCTGAAGGCTTCCGTCAACGCCAAGGTCTGGGCGAACACGTCCGTCGAGCGCATGAGGGCCCGGGCCGACCGGGGACAGGGCGCGGTGGAGTACCTGGGCATCATCGTGGTGGTCGTGGCGATCATCGGGGTGCTCATGACGACGAACTTCGGCAACGCGATCGCCGGTGCGATCACTACACAGATCAACAAGATCACCGGTACCAAGTAGCCCTCCGCCAGGCGCGCGAGGCAGGGCAGGCCTTCCCCATCTACATCGCGGTGGTGGCGGGCCTGCTCTTCCTCGCGTTCGCCTACTTCGCCGTCGGACAGGCCTCGATGAAGAAGAACGAGGCCCAGACAGCGGCCGACGCCGCCGCGCTGGCCGCCGCGCAGGACGCGCGCGACGAGTGGAGCTGGCCGGGTGTGTTCGACCTCGACGAGTGGGACGACCTGCTGAACGGCCGGGACGTCGACGGGAGGTCGTGTGCCGCAGCCTCGCTCCTCGCCTCTGCGAACGATGCCACCAGGACCGACTGTCACTGGGACCCGTTCGAGGCGTCCTACACGGTCACGGTGAAGACCAACGGGACCGTCGGCAGCTCGGTGATAGACGGCACCGAGACGAAGAGGGCCGAAGCGACCGCGAGAGCGGTGATCGAGCCACGCTGCCGGGTGGAAGAGGACATGAGTCCCGCACCGAGCCCCTCGAAGGACGACGGCGACACGGACGAGGACGACGACCGGAAGTCGTACAAAGTCGTCTGTGATGACGATGGCAAAGACTTCAAGATCGATCCTGAGAATCTCGACCTTCTGCCTGACCTGGCAGATCTGTTCTCCGTCCACCTGGCCGACAAGTAAGTGAACGTCACCGAGAGGAACGCGCAGATGCGTGCAGCCATGACCCGGATCCGCTTCAAGGGGGCCGCCGTCGCTGCCGCCTCTGTAGCCATGGCCGTCGTGTTGACGGCCTGTGGAGGTGACGGAGGATCGGACGACGCTGAAGGCGGACAGAAGAAGCCCGACTCCTCTGCCTCGGAGAAGCCCGAGGCCCCGGATGCCGAGGAGAGCGCTGATCCGTCAGTGGTCCTTGCCAGCGTGAAGGGGCCCGACGGCGTCGATGTGGTCATCAACTCGGCTCAGAGGGACTCCGGTGGGTTCGTCACGGTGAAGGGCAGTGTGAAAAACGGCTCGCAGCAGCAGTTCGCCGCACAAGGATGGCAGGGCAACGAACAGGAGATGGTGGGCAACGGGGCCTCGGTTGCCGGGGCCAGCTTGGTGGACCAGACCGGGAAGAAGCGGTACCTGGCGCTTCGTGACACGGACGGAAGGTGCCTCTGCACGAAGTTCACGACGGGCATCGCGCCCGGAGCGACTGCTCCGTTCTTCGTTCAGTTCCCGGCACCCCCGGCAGGCACCACCGACGTCGACTTCCAGCTCCCCACCATGCCCACCGCATCCATCAAGATCTCGGGGTGACGACCGCCATGCAGCCACCCTCCCGCACCCCCGTGCCAAGGCGAGGCGCACTCCGCTCCCGTATCGGACTCTGCGCCGCGACAGCCGTCGTCCTCGGCACCTCGACGCTCTGGGGCGCCGGTACCGCCGCCGCCGACGACAACCCCACCGCCGTACCGAGCGCGTCACCGCCCGTGGAGGTCGACGCCAACTCGCCCGGGCTGATGCTCGGTGACGGGGCGACCCTCGGTGATGTGCGTGTGCTCGACATCAAGTCCATCGTCGAGGACATGGGTGGCGAGGAACGCCGCGAGGACACCAACGCGGACATCACCTTCGCCCTACAGGCCGAGGTCCTCTTCGGCAAGGACAGTGCCAAGCTGAGTGGCGAGGCCACCGCCCGGATCAACGCGATCGCCGCCGAGATCCAGACGCAGAACGCCCCGAAGGTGCGGGTCTTCGGGTTCACGGACAACCTCGGCTCGTCGGCGCACGGCGATGTCCTCTCCAAGGAGCGGGCGAACGCCGTGCAGGGAGTGCTGGTCCAGAAGATCCCGAGCGTCACCTTCGAGATCCGTGGCTACGGCGAGGAGTACCCGATCGCCAGTAACGACACAGAAGACGGCCGTAAGAAGAACCGCCGGGTGGAGGTCTCCTTCCCCCGTACCACCGGTTCGCAGAGCTGACCCCCACGCACGGGGGTCCGGCGCCGTGGCCGGGTGCGGTCACGGCGCCGGGAGCGAGGAGCGGAAAGATGCAGTGGTCCCGAGTGGGCGCCGTCCTCGGAGCGGCGGCGCTCTGCGTCGGCTTCGTCCCAGGAGCGGCAGTCGCCGAGGGCCCTCCTGACTACCGCCCCGCTTCCGGCGCGAAGCCGATCAAGGGCACGGAGTCGAGCATCGACGGCCCCCTGATCGAGCCGGCGGCCGTCTACACGGACACGATCGGTCCGGGCGAGAAGAAGTACTACCGCGTTCAGCTGGACGATTCGTCGGACGCCTTCGTCTCGACCGTCGTCGCCCCGCCGTCCGGCACGGCGACCGACTTCACCGACGGCGTCCGTGTCTCGCTGGCCTCGGCAGACGGCGGCACGAAGTGCAGTACGGACCTGAGCCTGGCGTTCGGCGACGAGACCGCCCGCCCCCTCGCCGGGTACGCGTCCCGGCGCATCGAGCGTGGCCGCAGCTGCCAGGAGGCAGGGGAGTACTTCTACACCGTGGAGCGGGTCGGCTCCGCGTCCGGTGCCTGGCCCGTCGAGCTGACCTACATGGCCGAGCCCGGGCTGAAGTCCGGCGGGGACGACCAGCGGGAGCCCACCGACTGGTCTTCGAAGGCCCCGGCCTCGCCCAGCTCCACCAGCGCGCGCAAGGCCCGGGGAGGAACCGGCTTCAACGACGCCGAGCCCGTCGACGAGGGCGTGTGGCGTGACGACATCGAGCCCGGCGAGAGCCGGTTCTACCGCGTACCCGTCGCCTGGGGAAAGCAGTTGTTCCTACGGGCGCAGCTGGCCAACTCCGGTGCGGGCAGCACGTTCTTCTCCGTCTACGGCCTGCGCCTGGAGCTGTACAACACCGCGCGGGGCCAGGTCGCGGGCAACGCCACCGGCTACACGGGCGAGCCCACCGGGGTGGAGCTCGGCACGGCCCCCGCGGCGTACGCCAACCGCTCCACGGGCAAGACGGACGCGGTGGGCGCGATGCGCTTCCAGGGCTGGTACTACGTCCAGGTGACGCTCTCCCCCGAGGTCCCGGCCGCCGTTCCCCTGACGCTGAAGGTCGACCTCAGGGGAACGGCGCGGCCCGGCCCGCCGTACGACGGAGACGCGGCGGCGGCGGGATTCGGCCTGGACGACCCGGCGGAGGCCGCCGGCACGGACTCCACGATGCGGGTGGTGGGCATCGCGGGCATCGGTGCCGGCGCCGTCCTGGTGTTGGTCATGGCCGCCTGGTACTACGTCGGCAGGCGCCGCTCGCCCGCCGTCTGACCTCCGACGGTTCGGCGCGCGCGGCGGACGCGCTTCCCGGCGTGGTCGCTCAGGGCAGGATCTCGACGTACCCGTCGGTTCCGTGCACGCGGATCCGCTGTCCGTCCCGGATCAGCCGGGTGGCCTGCTCCACACCCACGACGGCCGGCAGGCCGTACTCCCGGGCGATCACCGCGCCATGGGTCATCAGCCCGCCCACCTCCGTCACCAGGCCGGCGATTCCGACGAACAGCGGAGACCAGCTGGGGTCCGTGTGGGCGGTGACCAGGATGTCGCCCGCCTCGAGGTCGGCCTTGGCCATGTCGAGGATGACGCGGGCCCTGCCCTCGATGGTCCCGGCGGAGACCGGGAGGCCGAGCAGGGCACCGTCCGGCGCGTCGTCGCGGTGGTACGCCCCGGTGACGGCCTCGCCGTCCGACGTGAGCACCCGGGGCGGTGTGAGCTGGTGGTACGAGCGGAACGCTTCCCTGCGCCGCCGGATGAGCCGGTCGTCCACCTGGTTGGAGCGTACGGCGTCGTGGAACTCCTGGAAGGTGAGGTGGAAGACGTCCTCCTTCTCGGGGAGCACGCCGGCCCGCACGAGGCGCTCCGCCTCTTCCAGCAGGGCCCGCTTGTAGACGAAGGAGCGGCTGACGATGCCGTACTTCGGGTACTCCCGGTACCCGATGAAGGTGCGGACCCGGTCGATCATCCGCTTCGTCCCGTCGGCCTTCCGCTCCCCGTCCGGCAGGGCCCGCAGACGGCGCAGCACGTCCTGCTCCTTCTGCCGGGCCTTCCGCAGCCCCTGCTCGAAGCGCCGCTCGGCGGCGCCCGGCTCGAAGATCCTGATGTTGTCGAGGAGCACGGGCACGAGGGTGCTGGGGCGCTCGCGCCAACGCGGTCTCGTGATGTCGATCTCGCCCACGCAGCGCATGCCGTACCGGTCCAGGTAGGCCTCGATGGCGTCACGCGCCTCGGTCCCGCCCTCGAACTCCACCAGCTCGTCCAGGAAACCCTCGTCCTCGACACCCCGCAGGAACGCCACGAGTTCGGGATACGGGCGGATCACGTCTGCGACGTCGAGCAGCTCCAGTCCCATCTCGGACGTGATGTTGCCGGGGGCGGAGAGCGTGAGCGTGTCAGCCGCGTTCTTCTCGCCCAGCCACTCCCGCAGCTTTTCGTTGAGCCACCAGGTGGCCTCCATCCCCGCCATGATCACCTGGATGTTCAGCGGATCACCGAGGACCCGCTTGTGCTCCTCGAAGGCCTCCAGCAGGAAGTCGAACAGCGCAGGCCCGGTCTTCGTGCCGATGTCGCGCTCCAGCGCGGCGATGGAAGCCCGGCTGCGCTCGATCAGTTCGGTGACGACGGCCGGACCGGTCTCGACCGGTGCGGGCGCCGCGCCGGCCGGCGGCCCGCCGGGACCCGCGTCCGGGAGCGACGGCACGAAGCCGTCGCGGTCGAGGACGGTCTCCAGCGCGTCCCTGACCAGCGGATCGGATTTCCCCATGGCGTCCAGGAGCCCGGCGCGGCTCGCGGGCGAGGCCAGGCGCGCGGTGACGTCGACGAACAGCCGCCCGCCGGCCTCGTGCATCGGCACCATGGCCGTCAGCTGCCACATGGAGAGCCCGAGGGGCTTCATGGGGTCGGTCATCATCTGCCCGTGACCGACGGAGACGTAGACGTGGTTCTCCTGGTCGCCGCTCTCGGGGACGGGGAACAGCGTCGTGATCGGCCGGCTCTGGACGATCCGGAAGTCGTCGTCGACCAGGCACCATTCGATGTCCTGCGGGCTGCCGAAGTGCGACTCGATCCGCCGTCCGAGCCGCACGAGACGTACGGCCTGCGCGTCCGTCAGAGCCGGCTCCCCCTGCCGCCGCGAGTCGATCGCCACCTCCCGCGTACCGCCCGCCGGGAGGGCTTGGACGGCAAGCCGCTTGGAGGCGATCGTCCTGGCCACGACTGCGCCGTCCCGCACCTTGAAGACGTCCGGGTTCACGAGGCCGGAGACCAGTGCCTCGCCGAGGCCGAAGCCGGCGTCCACGGTGGCGACCCTCCGGTTGCCCGTGACGGGGTCGGCGGTGAACAGGACGCCGGCCGCGTGCGGGAAGGCCATCCGCTGCACGACCACGGCCATGTGGACCGAGCGGTGGTCGATGCCGTTCCGCCGGCGGTAGGTCACGGCGCGCTCGGTGAACAGCGAGGCCCAGCACCTGCTGACGTGCTGGAGGACCGCCGCAGGCCCCATGACGTTCAGATACGTGTCCTGCTGCCCGGCGAAGGAGGCGGTCGGCAGGTCCTCCGCCGTCCCGCTGGACCGGACGGCGTAGGCCTCCCGCTCGCCGAGCCGGGCGAGCGCGCCGGTGATCGCCTCCGCGAGATCTGCGGGGACGGTGATCTCCTCGATCGTGCGGCGGATCTCCGCGCTGAGCGCGCGGATGGACTCCCGGTCGTCCGGGTCCAGGCGCGCCAGCCGGTCGAGCCGGCCGTCGAGCGACGGCGCCTGCGCCATGATCCGGCGGAAGGCACCGGTCGTCACGCAGAAGCCCGGCGGTACGCGGATGCCCTCGATCCGCGACAGCCCGCCCAGATGCGCGCCCTTGCCGCCGACGGCCGCGATCTGGGTCTCGTCGACCTCTCGAAGGTCCCGCACGTACGTCTCCGTCACCGCGACACCTCCGGGCCGGCCGAGCTCCGTCGCACCGCATCGGTTGATCGAATCACCGGGTCCCCCGTGGGTCGGCAACAACACACACGCACTTCGTGCCTCGTTTCCGCAGGTTGTGGCTTCGGCCGACGATTCTGCGTCATGACGGGGGCCTTGCCGCAAGCCCCCCTGTGCGCTATAAATTAAGAGTGGCGAGGAGAGGGATCTCCTCGCCTTTGCTATTTCCCTTCTGCGAGGCCCGAGCAGGTCGAGAGCGCGATTCGAGAGCGAGCCCCCATTTCCCGGCGGCCGTCGCGCCTTACGAATCCCGGACCAGGCGTTGGCCGCCGTCCCGGGGCACGCGGATCAAGGCTGGAGCAGGTGGTCGGCCTTCCGGCCTTGATGTCCCGGACCATCTGCCGCCGCGCTTCGCGCGTGTCGGCGAGAGGTCGGTCCCCGGCCCGGAGCAGGGCCACGTATCCGTCGCCCCGGCCGTCGGTGCCTTATTCGGAGGCGGTTCCCACCCTCCCCGCAGAAGGGATCTTCCCGGTCGATCAGCCTCCGCGTGCGTGAACTCCGCACCGCGCGCGGAATTCATTTGCACCGTGTCCGATGGGGGCACGGCGCCGTGGGCGTGAAGAAGCGCGTGTCCCGCGCCTGGGAATGCTCCACGGTCAACCGGAACGACCCGGACTTCGACGTTCTCGCGAGCCGTTCCCGGGTGGGCTCTCGCCCGCCCAACCCCGTGCTGAGGGCGGCCTCGGCGACGCCGAGGCGGCGCCGGCCGCGGAGGCGGGCACCTGCCGAAGCGGCACCCGCCGGCGAGCCGTCCCTCAGAACCGCACCGCGACGAACGCGAGGAGCAGCCCCAGCGAGAACAGCCCGAGCACCACGGCGAACACCGTCGGCATCAGTATCGGCCCCCACGCACCCGGCCCCGCCACCGTCGCCCGCCCAGCCGGATCCGTGGGGTCGTACGAGACGCGGACGGGCGCGCCGACCTCGAAGCCGAAGGGCCCCGGGGCGTGGTCGGTGAACTCCACCTCGCGGCCGTCCGGGGCGCGGAAGGCGAAGACGTACTCCGTGCGGTAGCGGTTCTCCGTGCCGGAGCCCCGGTCGGTCACGCGCCGGTCCGAGCACCGGCCCTCGGCCCGCTCGCCGCGCCTGACCAGGCGCAGCACGCGGTACAGCCGCAGGCCGGAGCGGACCGCGAACGCGCCGAGGAACAGGCCGAACAGCAGCAGGAAGGTGGGCGTGCCACCGGGCAGTACGTCCATGAACGAGGCTCCGCAGGTGGTTACTTGACCGTGATGGACCTGACGAACGTATCCAGGTCAGCCGGGCTCAGGGCGCCCTTCACCGCATTGACCCGGATGGCGAACGGTACGTCCTTCGAGTCGACCCCGGCCACCACGACCCCCGTCATCCGGGTTCCCTTCGCCGGGGTCGCGTCCTCTCCCGACGAGGTGAACTCGTAGTCGATCCTGCGTGCTTCGCGGGCGCTCTCCGCACCCGCGAGACGTACGTCCCGGGTGCCCTTGCGCGTCGTGCCCAGCCCGATCCCCGCCCCCGCCGCGGCGGCGGCCTCACCGGCGTCGCTGATGCCGGTGGCGAAGTCCAGCTGGACGGAGACCATGCCCGTGCGCAGCCCCTTCTCCTCCTTCAGTGCCACGGCGGCGTTCGCCTCGGCGCGCTCGGCGGCCGGCTGGGGGGCGTACCCCTGGTCCTCGGGGTAGCCGACGGACACGCTCCTGGTGTCCAGCGTGCCCCAGCCGTCCGGGGTCGCTGCGGTGTCGGTGCCGCCGCAGCCGCCGAGCAGTGCCAGGCCGAGGGTGGCGGCCACAGCCGTGCCGAGCGCCTTGGACTTCGTCAACGTCATCGCCCCTTGGTCGCGTTGGTCGCGCGCTCTCACTGCGCGCAGTAGCTGTACGGGAGGTAGGTGCGCTTGTCGCCCTGCGGGGCTCCGAGGAACCTCGCTTCCGTCAGCGACTCCTTCTTGTGCTCGTCGGAGATCGAGAACCCCAGACTCATACCCAGGGAGACCTCGAACCCGAACTCCTGGGCGTCCGTCTCACCCAGGTACCGCAGCGTGCTGGACAGGCCGTCCTGGAACATCATCTGCTCGAAGGGGTCGTTCCCGGTGGGCTTCTGCTCCGGAGACCTGTCACCGAACATGTACTCGAACGGAGCGGTGTTGTTGCCCGAACCATCCAGCCACTGCTCGGCGACGGCGCGCTTGTCCTCCGTGGCCTTGTCGGTCTCCTTGCCGAAGACGACCGAGTTCGTACGCACCTCGATGCCCGTCTCCCCGGAGGAGTCCGTGACGCCGCCCTTGCCGCCCCGCTTGTCCTTGTCCTTCTGACCGTTGTCGCCGCCGGCCTCGCCCTTGTCGGACGTGGCGGTCTTCTCGACCGTCCGGGTCATGTCGATCCGGACGATCTTCCCGGTCTTCTGGTCGCGGGTCACGGTGACGGCCCCGGTACGGGTGTCCTTCGCGCCGGCCGTGCCACCGAGCGGACCGGCGTTGCCGCCCACCTTGCCCTCCAGTTCGAGCTTGGCGGTGTAGGTGTACGACTCGTTGCCGTTGACGTCGTCCTTGGTGATGGTCACGTCCGGCGAGAACTTGGCCTTGCCGCCGAGCTTTGCGCCCAGCTTGTCCTCGTCACCGGCCTTGATGGACAGGCCGCCGTCCGCGTAGACGTTGATGCCGATGGTCGAGTAGGAGATCTTCTTGTCGCCGATCTTCTTCTCGATGTCCTCCATCTTCTCCGCCCACTTCATGCCGGAGTACCAGCCGCCGCCGTAGCCGCCGCTGTGCTTCATCGAGGTCTCCCACATCTTCATTTCCTCGATGTCGTCCCGCATCTTCTGGGCGTCGGCCTCGCTCTTGAACACCCAGGTGTCTCCGTTGGTGATCTTGATGCCGCCGCCGATGTCGACGTCCGCCTTGCCCAGGCTGCCGAGCTTGACCCCCGGCGTGCTGGCGTTGACGCCCGCCGAGGCGGCGTCGGTGAACGTCATGTAGACGAGCTTGTCGTTCTCGTCGACCTTTCCGTCCTCGTTAACATCGGTGTTGGCCTGGGCCACCTTCTGCTGGAAGCCGTACTCCTCGCCCCACTCGAACCAGCCGATCTTGACCTTGCCGCCCGCAGTGTCGGAGATGTTCGAGATCTGGCAGAGCTTGGGTTCGTAGTCGGCGTCGGTCTTCGGCCGCGCGGTGCCGTCCGTACCGGTCGTGCAGCCGCTGCCGCCCCCGGTGAGCGAGGCGATGGCGCAGCGGATCCCCTCGCCGATCCGGCCTCCGATGCCGGCCATGGCGAGGGCGCCGATGAGAGCGACGACGAGGACGATGACGCCGAGGTACTCGGTGGCCGTGGCACCGCTCTCGCGCCAGTCGTACGAGCGGGTGCGCGCCGGCGGCGCCGGCGCGGCCCCGGTGCCGCGCTCCGCCAGGAGCCGGTCCAGCGCCAGGCCCAGGGCGCCGCCGGTCACCATCGCGACCGCGGGCATCAGGAGGCCCTCGGTGTCCACCACGTCCCATGTCACCGCGTATCCGAAGGCGAGTCCGGTGACCGGGACGGTGAGCGTGCCGAGCGGGTGGAAGAGGCGGGAGTCGCGCAGCCGGCCGGGGAGCGTGCGGGCGCTCGCCAGGACCGTCAGCACGGTGATGAGGACGCTGGGCAGGTGCAGCAGGGCGAGGCGCCAGCCGAACTGGTCCAGCCGGTCGTCGGTGGCGAGCGTCTCGACGAGTGCCCGCGTCGTCAGGAACCCGGTGATGACGTAGACGAGGGCGCCGGCTGCCCAGCTACGGCTCAGGGGGAGGAACCAGCCGCCCTGCCCCCCGGTGGGCCCCGGCGGTATGCGGCCCGGGCCCCGGTCTCCCCAATCGCTGCCACCGCTCACGGTCCGCCCTCTCGCCGCCGCCCTGTCCTGCTGCCTGACGGGGGTGAGCGTACGGCCGGGGAGCGGTGCCCGACCTGGGCCCCTGGCCCCAAACACGGGCCCAACCTCGCGGCCGGCGAGGGGGGTTGCTCGCGCTGCCGCGCACCGGGACCGAACCGGACGGCGGCTCCTCAGACGTCCGTCCCGGTACCGCCGGAACATGCGGTTGGGCCCGTGGGCCCACGACGGCTGTGCGCCGCGGTGGCTAGCGTCGGGAGCCTGACAGCGAGATCACCGGTGAGCGGAGGACAGGAAGTGATGACGAAGGAGAGTACGGCGGACCGTTGGGTCCTCGATCTGCGCGGGCTGCCCGTGCGGCAGGTGACCGCGTCCTCGGACCCGGCGGGCAACGATCCGCCCCGGTTCGCGCTCGTACTCGGCGCGGTCACCGAGGTCGCCGTCGAGGGAGCCGTGCGGATGACGAACGGTCCCGCCACCGCCCCGGGAGCGGTCGGCCTGCCGGTCACGGCGGAGTGCGGGGCGCTGGTCGACGCGACCGTGCTGTCGGCCACCGGCTCCCACACGGGCTCGCTGCGCCTCGTGTTCAGCACCGGCCATCAGGTCGCGGTCCGGGGGGACGACCCCGGGATACGGATCCGTGTGCGCAGGCCGGGCGCGTTCGAGTGGGTGAGCGGCGACGGCGCCGGCGTCCTGACCCCGCTCGACCAGGGCCTCTAGCCCAGCCCCCGGGCCGAGCCCTCCGGGTCGGTGGCCGAGGCCGGGGTCCTGGGGGAGAACCTAGTTGGGCCCCTGGGCCCAAGACGTCCGGCCGCCCGGCGAATAGCGTCACCGCAGCAGGTGAAGGACGTCCGTCCCGGCGCACCCCCCACGGCGCCGGGCCGGACCGAGACCGGAAGGTGGCCACCCGTGCCCACGGCTGAACAACTGACCCTGACCGACGAGGAGTCCCGGCTCCTGCAACAGGGCCTGATGGAGTGGTGCGGCCCCGCCCGCTGCACGGAGGAGTTCGCCGTGGCCATGGGCTTCGACAGTGCGCAGGACCTCGGCCGCCGGGGCATGTCGATCCACGGAGTCCTCGCCGCGAACGAGGCACTGGACCCGATGGACTGGGCGCGGGCCCTGCTGGCGACGGAGCTCGCCTTCGCCAGCGAGGTCGTCGGCTCGGGGTACGAGTGGTCCACCACGACCGGCTGGTCCGACGACAGCACGTTACGCGTCCTGCGCTCGGCCCAGCTCAAGCTGATCCGCACCGTCGCCCCACTGGTCGGCCGGGGACTCGGCACCAGGCGGGCCGCGAACCCGGAAGTGCTGCGGGCGGGTGGAGCGCCCCCGCCCAGCCCGGCGTGGTGACCTCCTCGGCGGCGGGCCCATAATCGGCCGCATGCCCGATCAGCAGACGCGCCCCCGCCCGGCGGCGCCCGACACCCGCAGCACCCGGCACCGCGCGACGGCCCTGCTCACGGCCGCCGCGCCCGCCCTGGGCGCCTACGCGGCGGTCCGGGCCGTCGGGCTGCTCGTCCTCCAGGTGTCGGCATCGCTCGCAGGGAAGGACGCCCCGCGTCTGCTCGGCGGCCGGTGGGACTCCGTCTGGTACCAGCGGATCGCCGAGAACGGCTACGGCCACACGGTCACCCTGCCCGACGGCGGCGTCCACTCCGACCTGGCGTTCTTCCCGCTCCTGCCCGCCCTGGAGCGGGCCGTCGCCGCGGTGACACCGCTCACCGTCCGGGGCGCCGGGATCACCGTCGCCTGGCTGGCCGGCCTCCTCGCCGCCTGGGGGATCTACGCCGTCGGGGCACGGCTGCACGGACGGCGCGCCGGGGTGCTGCTGGCCGCGCTCTGGGGCGCGTACCCGACGGCGTTCGTGCAGTCGATGGCGTACACGGAGACCCTGTTCACCGCGCTCGCCGCGTGGTCCCTGTACGCCGTGCTCAGAGGCCGCTGGATCGGAGCGGGCGCCCTGTGCGTCCTCGCCGGTCTGACCCGGCCATCGGCCGCGGCCCTCGTCGCCGCGCTGGCACTCGCGGGAGCCGCCGGCCTCCTGCGGCAGTACGGGGAAGACGGCCGTGACGGCCTGCTGCGCCGGAACGCGCGCATGGTGCTCGGGGTCCTGCTCGCCCCGCTGGGCTGGCTGGCGTACGTGGTGTTCGTCGCCGTGCGGCAGGGCAGCCCGTTCGCCTACTTCGAGGTCCAGGCCCAGTGGGGCAACAGCATCGACGGCGGCAGGGCACTGGCCGGCTTCATCGCGGGTCTGCCGCTCCCCGCCGCCCTGGGACTGTGCGCCGCGCTGGGCCTTTTGGCGTGGCTCGTGTACCTGTGCGTGCGGCAGAGGCAGCCGCTGCCCGTGCTGGTGTACGGCATCGGGATCGTCGTCGTCTCGCTCATCGGCTCCGGATACTTCGGCTCCCGCCCCCGCCTGATGATGCCCGCGTTCCCCCTGCTCCTGCCGCCCGCCGTCGCGCTGGCCCGGCTGCGCACCCCGTGGGGCCCGGCCGCCGTCGTCGCAGCGCTCGCCGTCGGCTCCGCCGCGTACGGGGCGTGGACGCTGCTGGGGCCGGGACCGCCCTGATGCCGGGCGCGGTGCGGGCCCGCGCGGGCGGGTTCCGCACGACGAGCGGGGACGGGCCGTCCACCTGCACCGGAGGCGAGGCACCGCCCGCGCGGAAGGCCGGCCAGGAATCGCCGGCCACCAGGTGACGGGCAGCCCGGAAGGGGGCCACGATGCCGCTCGTCCTCCACCTCGTGCGGACCGGGTCGACCGTCGTCACCATCAGCGCCGCGGACTTCCTCGGCGGCACCGCACCGAGGACCCCGGCCGCACTCGTCACCGCGCGGGCGGCGAGACTCCCGTAGCGGCGGCCTCGACCCGCACGCGCGCCCCCGGCCGCAGCCCCCACCGCTCCATCGTCCCGGCCTCGGACTCCACGACGTGACGGGCACGCGGCCTGGGCAGGCCCAGCCGGCCCGGTCTCATCGTGCGCACCGCGAGGACGTTGAACTCCCGGTCCAGATAGGCCACGTCGATGGTGAACCGCATCCGGAAGGTGTGCACGCTCCCGCACGGGGTGATCAGCAGCGCGCCGTCCACCCCGTCCACCCCGTCGACACCGAGCAGCCCTCGCGCCCGCGCACGGTACGACGCCGCTATTTGCAGCGGCACGTCCATCGCCCGCGAGCCTGTCCCGACCGTCAGTGTCCCGCCGCCGTCGCGCCACTTCCCCATGGGCACCGACCGTACCCCCGGGACCGGCGCGTGGGTCCGGAACCGTCCGCAGTGGGCCCCAGGGCCCAAGACCCGGCCCTGGAAGCCGGATTAGGGTCGGTCCTGTGGACGCCACACTGATTGCGCTCGCCGTGCTCTGGGGCGCCGCCGCCGGGATGCTGATCCCGCGCGCCGCGTACCGCTTCTCGGTCGAGCCCGAGGAGCTCTGGCGGGACGCGTGCCCGGCGGGGCACGCGCTCACCGGCCCCGCCGGCGGCTGGCTGGGCGCGACCCGGTGCGCGGCCTGCGCCGTGCCCGTCCCCTCCCTCCCCGCGGGTGCCGCTCCCGCGGACCCGCCACCCGCCCGGCCCGGCCGCTACGCCCCCGGAGTCGTCGCCCCCGTCGTCACCGCGCTCGCCTGCACGGCGCTCGCCGCCGCCACGGGCACCCGGCCCGAGGTCGTCGTATGGCTGCTGCTCGCCCCCGTCGCGGTGCTGCTCGCCGTCGTCGACCGCCGGGTCCACCGGCTCCCCGACCGGCTGACACTGCCCCTGGCCGGTGCCGCGGCCGTGCTCCTGGGGGGTGCGGCGCTGCTCCCCGAGCACGGCGGATCCTGGATCGCGGCGCTGCTCGGCGGAGCGGCGCTCGGCGGGTTCTACCTCGTGCTCTTCCTGATCAACCCGAACGGCATGGGATTCGGAGACGTGAAGCTCGCCCTCGCGCTGGGCGTCGCACTGGGCTGGTACGGCTGGGCCGTTCTCTGCGCGGGTGGTTTCGCCGGGTTCCTGTTCGGTGCCCTGTACGGGGCCGGCCTGATGCTGCTGCGCGGGGCCGGGCGCAGGACGGGCATCCCGTTCGGCCCGTTCATGATCGCCGGCGCGCTGGTCGGTCTGCTGTTCGGGGGCCTGGCCGCCTGATGGTCACCGGACGTACGGACGTGCGGATACCGGGTATATGCACTCGCGTGGTGCTGCCGTCGGCTGACACCATCCGAGGTATGAACGGATCAGCCATGCCCCCCGGAACCGGCGCCTCCGACGCCCGCTTCGACGCCCTCGTCGCCGAGGCGGACGCCGTCCCCGTCGACGGCTGGGACTTCTCGTGGTTCGACGGACGGGCCACCGAGGAGCGCCCGTCGTGGGGATACGCACGCACCATGGCGGACCGGATGGCGAACGCCCGCGCCGCGCTCGACATCCAGACCGGCGGAGGTGAGGTCCTCGCCTCCGCGCCCGTGCTGCCGCCGCTGACGGTGGCCACCGAGTCCTGGCCGCCCAACATCGCCCGCGCCACCGCGCTGCTGCATCCGCGCGGCGCCGTCGTCGTCGCGGACGCCGACGAGCCACCGCTGCCCTTCGGCGACGGCGCCTTCGACCTGGTGGTCAGCAGGCATCCGGTGACCACGTGGTGGGACGAGATCGCCCGGGTGCTGGCCCCGGGTGGCACGTACTTCTCCCAACAGGTCGGCCGGGAGAGCGTGTTCGAGCTCGTGGAGTACTTCCTCGGCCCGCGCACCCCGGAGGAGCGCGGTGCCCGGGATCCTGAGTGCGCGCGGCGGGCCGCCGAGGCCGCCGGGCTCGAGGTGACGGACCTGCGTGCCGAACGGCTGCGCGTCGAGTTCCTCGACATCGGCGCCGTCGTCCACTTCCTCCGCAAGGTCGTCTGGATGGTTCCGGGATTCACGGTGGACGCCTACCTGCCCCAACTCCGCACCCTGCACCGGCTGATCGAGGCCGAAGGGCCGTTCGTCGCCCACAGCGCCCGATTCCTGATCGAGGCGCGCAAGCCGGAAAGGGCGCCAACGGCCCTACCCTGAGGGCGGCCTCGCGATTCGGGGATGCAACGACATCACCCGCACCTCCGTCCTACCCATGAGTAGTGCGACCCTGGTGGTTGAGCGCACAACGAAGGAGCAGGTCATGTCGGTGGGAAGGGAAATGCCGGGCGAGGAGCTGAGCCGACCGTCCGGCCGGCCGCGCCACGGGAAGGCCGACTGGCTCACGGGCGCGCGGATCACCGCCGTGCACGGCCTGTTCTACCGGCCCGAGGGCCGGGCGGGAGAGCCGGAAGCCATCGAATTCGTGCTGGACGGCGGCCAGTCGGTCCTGTTGACCTGTGCCTCCGACCGCACCCTGAACATCACCTCGGGCGCCTGGCCCGGCCTCCCCGACTGGTGCGTGCCCGCGGGCCAGTGGGAGTTCGCACCCCCGGGCCGGCTGCCTCCACCCCCGTACGGCGGGGCGTGGACGGTCATCGGCACACAGGAGCGGCGCGACGAGTACGGCGAGGTGCGCGAGGCCGTCATCCGGTGCGAGGACGGCGACTTCGTGGTCGTCGGCGGAGACACCCTGGCGATCCGCTTCGTACGCCGCTGATCCGCGGGTGCCGCAGGTCCTGTCGCTCCGGATCACGCGTGACCGCCCACGGCCGCCTCTCCGCCGTCAGCACAGCCGCCGTCGCCTCGCCCAGCCGTTCCACCTGCGCCTCCGGTGCCTCCGGTGCCTCCGGTGCCTCCGGTGCCTCCGGTGCCTCCGGTGCCTCCGGCGCCCGGAGACCGCCCGCGTCCGGCAGGGCCCGTTCGGTCCACCGGGCCGTCCGCACATCCGTGCGCGTCACATCGGTCGTGCGGAACCCGGCGGAGAGCTCGGCCGCGGACCGCGCCTGGGCGCGGGCCCCGGCAAGGCGGTGACGGCGCTGGCTGTGTCAGCGGCCGGAAGCGCACCCCCGGAGCGAAACCGCCGGTCAAGCGCTCGGACGCTCGTCTCCGACCAGCTCGTGGTCGTGGTGCGGGCTCGTGTCGTCCTGGACCGAACCCGGGACGTCAACAGGACACGGCCTTCCCGCACGAAGATCTCCGGAGCCCGGGAAGCGGCCGGGAACCGGGCCCGCGCCGTGCTCGCAGCGCAGTCCGAAGAATTCGGAGAGTGATTGTCGAGCGCCGTGGCATGCGACATCACTTACGAAGGGTTATGGTGGAAACCCCCCCCTCGGGCCGGTCCGTATCCCCCCCCACGGACCGGCCCGTTTTTTGTGCCCGGAGTCCGGCGTCCGGGGCCGCCCCTGCGAGGAGCCGGCGAAGGCCCGGTCCGGGCAACCGGGAAACCGGTCCGGGCAGGGCCCTGTCAGCCCCGGTTGGCCCAGATGTTCGTACTCGCGGTGTCCACGGCGAAGGTGTCGATCTCCTCCGTCTCGGCGGCGGTCAGCGCCGGCGCGCCGAGCGCCGCCACGTTCTGCTCCAGCTGCCCCACGCTCGACGCGCCGATCAGGGCCGACGTCATACGGCTGTCACGCAGGACCCAGTTCAGCGCCAGCTGGGCCAGGGACTGCCCACGGCGCCGCGCGATGTCGTTCAGCCCGCGCAGCCGCCGCACCATCTCGTCGGAGAGCAGCCCCGGGTCCAGGGACTTGCCCTGACTGGCGCGCGACCCCTCCGGGATACCCGACAGGTACTTGTCCGTGAGCAGGCCCTGGGCGAGCGGCGCGAAGGAGATGCAGCCCATACCCGCCGCTTCCAGGGTGTCGAGCAGCCCGTCGGCCTCCACCCAGCGGTTGACCATCGAGTAGGACGGCTGGTGGATGAGGGCGGGGACACCCATCTCGCGCAGCAGCCGGGCGGCCTCCACGGTCTGCGCCGCGTTGTAGGAGGACACCCCGACGTACAGCGCCTTGCCCCGGTGCACGGCGGAGGCGAGCGCCCCCATCGTCTCCTCCAGCGGGGTGTGCGGGTCGAAGCGGTGCGAGTAGAAGATGTCGACGTACTCGAGCCCCATCCGGCCCAGCGACGCGTCGAGCGAGGACAGCAGGTACTTACGGGACCCCCACTCCCCGTACGGGCCGGGGTGCATCTCGTAACCGGCCTTCGTGGAGACGACCAGCTCGTCCCTGTACGGGGCGAAGTCCTGGCGGAAGAGCTTGCCGAAGTTCAGCTCGGCCGAGCCGGGCGGCGGCCCGTAGTTGTTGGCCAGGTCGAAGTGCGTCACGCCCAGGTCGAAGGCGCGCCGCAGGATCGCCCGCTGCGTGGCGAGCGCGCGGTCGTCGCCGAAGTTGTGCCAGAGGCCGAGCGACACGGCGGGCAGCTTGAGTCCGCTGCGGCCGGTGCGGCGGTACTCCATCGAGTCGTAGCGGGTGGAGTCGGCGAGGTAGGAGAGGGAATCAGTCACGTTTCACTCCTTATCACGGACTTGTGACAGACCGGGTTGGGCCCCCGTGACCCGTCCGCAGTAATGTGGCCGCTTCGGGAACTGCCGATCCGCGGCGCTGAAGCGCGCTGTGCGGACTGCACGGCGATCCCCCGGGGGGCGGCCCCGGACCCCCGGTGAGGGGGAGCGCGGGCCTCGCGCCCGTACGGAACCGAGAGGGTGAACTCAGTGAACTTGCGCGACCTGGTGTACGGGCTCTACGCACGCCGGGTGGAAGGCCGCCTGGATCACGATCAGGTGCCCAAGCACATCGGCGTCATCCTCGACGGCAACCGGCGATGGGCGAAGGCGTCCGGCGGCTCCGCCGTACAGGGGCACCAGGCCGGAGCGGACAAGATCTCCGAACTTCTCGGCTGGTGCAGCGAGACCGACGTCGAGGTCGTCACGCTCTGGCTCCTGTCCACGGACAACTTCGACCGGCCGGAGGCGGAGCTCGCGCCCCTGCTCGGCATCATCGAGAACACCGTGCGCAACCTGGCCGCGGACGGGCGCTGGCGGCTGCACCACGTCGGCACCCTCGACCTGCTGCCCGCCAGGACCCAGACCGTCCTCAAGGAGGCGGAGCAGGCCACGGCGGGCATCGAGGGAATAATCGTCAACGTCGCCGTCGGCTACGGCGGCCGCCAGGAGATCGCCGACGCCGTGCGCTCGCTGCTCCTGGAGCACTCCGCCAAGGGCACGACCTTCGAGGAACTCGCCGAGGTCGTCTCCACGGACCTCATCTCCGAGCACCTCTACACCCGCGGACAGCCCGACCCGGACCTCGTGATCCGCACCAGCGGGGAACAGCGGCTGTCGGGCTTCATGCTCTGGCAGAGCGCCCATTCGGAGTACTACTTCTGCGAGGTCTTCTGGCCCGCGTTCCGCAAGGTCGACTTCCTGCGCGCCCTGCGCGACTACGCGGCACGGCACCGGCGCTACGGGGCCTGAGGCACACGGCGCGCCCGGCGGGCGTGAGGACCGCACAGAACCCGCTCCGGCGCACCTCGTCGCAGGCGGGGGCATGGCTTCGCGTGTTCGAGGGAATACCCCTCTCAGGTCGACGTCCGGTCACCAACCAGGCGGACGTCGCATCCAAGTGAGCGGCACCCAGGCCGCTCGCCCGGGAGGCCCTTTGCACACGAAGGACCGCATCACACGCGGCCGACGCGGAGGGCCGGAGTCCGGCCCGCGCTCGGGGCCGAACCCGGTCCGTCCTCTCCCTTTGGGAAGTTCCGCGACCTCCGTCGCACTCCCCGACCTCGTCCGAGGGGGTACGTCCTTCCGTGGTGACCAGCACTAAGCGCCGCATGCCCGACAGGCGCACCTACGTTCTCGACACCAGCGTCCTGCTGGCCGATCCCAACGCCATGGCCCGGTTCGACGAGCACGAAGTCGTGCTCCCGATCGTCGTGGTCACGGAGCTGGAGGCCAAAAGGCACCACCCCGAGCTCGGATACTTCGCCCGGCAGGCACTGCGCCTGCTGGACGACTTCCGTGTCCGGTACGGCCGCCTGGACGCCCCGATCCCGCTCGGGGATCTGGGCGGGTCGCTCCGTGTCGAACTCAACCATTCCGACCCCGGCGTACTGCCCGCCGGCTACCGGTTGGGGGACAACGACTCACGGATTCTCGCGGTCGCACGCAACCTGCAGGCCGAGGGGTACGACGTCACCGTCGTCTCCAAGGACCTGCCCCTCCGGATCAAGGCGTCGTCGGTCGGCCTCCTCGCCGAGGAGTACCGCGCCGAACTCGCCATCACCGACTCCGGCTGGACCGGGATGTCGGAGCTGACCGTCTCCGCCGAACAGGTCGACCTGCTCTTCGCGGAGGAGACCCTCTACATCCCCGAGGCCGCCGAACACCCCGTGCACACCGGACTGGTCCTCCAGTCCGAACGCGGCAAGGCCCTCGGCAGGGTCACGGCCGAGGGCAGCGTCCGGCTCGTACGCGGTGACCGGGAGGCCTTCGGCATCCACGGCCGCAGCGCCGAGCAGCGCATCGCGCTCGACCTGCTCCTCGACCCGGACGTCGGCATCCTGTCGATGGGCGGCCGGGCGGGCACCGGCAAGTCGGCCCTGGCGCTCTGTGCGGGACTGGAGGCCGTGCTGGAGCGCCGCCAGCACAAGAAGGTGATGGTCTTCCGCCCGCTGTACGCGGTCGGCGGACAGGAGCTCGGCTATCTCCCCGGCAGCGAGTCCGAGAAGATGAGCCCCTGGGCGCAGGCCGTCTTCGACACGCTGTCGGCGGTCGCCGGCCGCGAGGTCATCGAAGAGGTGCTGGGGCGCGGCATGCTGGAGATCCTGCCGCTCACCCACATCCGGGGCCGCTCGCTCCACGACGCGTTCGTGATCGTGGACGAGGCGCAGTCGCTGGAGCGGAACGTCCTGCTGACCGTGTTGTCCAGGATCGGGGCGAACTCGCGGGTGGTGCTCACCCACGACGTGGCGCAACGGGACAACCTCAGGGTCGGCCGCTACGACGGAGTCGTCGCCGTGGTCGAGAAACTGAAGGGGCATCCGCTCTTCGCGCACATCACGCTCACCCGGTCCGAGCGCTCCCCGATCGCCGCCCTGGTGACCGAAATGCTGGAGGACGGGCACATCTGACCCGCAACACCCCATAGGTGCCGCCCGGCGAGCGAAGGAGCTTAGCCGGGCGGCATCGTGCTGCGCCGTCATTTCCGAAAAAGTCGTGCTCCAAACGAGGTGTGACCTTTCCCACGCAACACAGAATTGCAACACGCCGTGTCCGTCCGGCAGAGTCTTGCTTCCGTCAGGCCCCGCATACGGCACATGGGCACCTCCAGAGGCGCCACGCACCACACAACTCAACACTTGCCGACCGTATGCCGCCCGCGAGCACCACGCGGCACTCCCGCAAGGGAGTTGCCCACCGGGCCCGTGCCTCCCCGTGACCGAAGCAGTAGGGAGGCCAGTGTCGAGGGCACGATCGCGCCCGCGAGGTCACCTATGCGGGCGATGCTGGAAGGGAAACCGTGTGAGCCGGATCTCGGTCCGGGGGTTCGCCGTGGCATCCGCCACCGCCGTAACCACCGTAGGCGCCGTCGTAGGCGTTGCGTCGGGCAGCACTCCCGCTGTCGACGACAACAACTTCGAGGCGGCCGCAGCCGACACCACGCTGCTCGCAGACATCCCCGCGGGCCAGCAGGCCCAGGTCCAGACCGCTTCGCTGACGCAACAGGCGGACGCCCAGGCGTCCGCCGCGGACGCCGCGGCCAGGAAGTCTGCCGAGGAGACGGCCCGCATCCAGGCCGCCAAGGACGCCAAGTCCAAGAAGCAGGCCGCCGAGGACAAGGTGAAGGCCGAGCGCGAGGCCAAGGAGAAGAAGGACGACGCCGAGCGCGCCAGCCGGTCCTCCGTCCGCGACGCCACCTCCTTCTCGGCGAAGGGCTCCTACAGCGTGGCCGAGGTCCAGGCCATGGCCCGTCAGATGATGCCGGCCGACCAGTTCCAGTGCTTCAGCAACATCGTGGACCGCGAGTCCGGCTGGAACTACCAGGCGAGCAACCCGTCCTCGGGTGCCTACGGCATCATGCAGGCGCTGCCCGGCTCCAAGATGGCTTCGGCCGGGGCGGACTGGCAGACCAATCCCGCCACCCAGATCAAGTGGGGCCTCAGCTACATGAACAGCGACCGCTACGGCAGCCCCTGTGCCGCCTGGTCGTTCTGGCAGGCCAACCACTGGTACTAGGAGCCCGAGAGGTTCCACCCACCACCCCGAGAAGCCCCGCACCGTCCGACGGTGCGGGGCTTCTCGCGTGTACGGTCGATCCGGACCACTCCGGGGGCGTGTTGGGGGTGAACGGGGGAAAGGGGAATTGCATGTCGAAACTTCCGGGTTGGCTCGGGCGGCTGGGTGCCGACCTCACCGAGATAGGGGCGCGCCTGGAAGCACGCCGCGCCGAGGGTGAACGCCGTGCGGACGAGGTCGCCGCGAGCGGCTCGTCCTCCACGCTGTCCACGGCCGCCGCCGAGCAGGTGCCGCGCCCTCCGGCGTACGCCCCCTCCGTCGCCGCCAAGCCCGAGCCGGTGGCCGCGATCCCCTGGGGGATGCGCGTCGCCGCGGAGGCCGGTTGGCGGCTGCTGGTCCTGGCGGGCACGCTCTGGGTGCTGATGCGCATCATCAGCGCCGTGCAGCTGGTCGTCCTGGCCTTCGTCGCCGCCCTGCTCGTGACCGCCATGCTCCAGCCCACCGTCGTACGGCTGAGGCGGGTCGGTCTGCCGCGCGGGCTCGCCACCGCGGTGACCGCCGTCCTCGGCTTCGTCATCATGGGGCTGGTCGGCTGGTTCGTCGTATGGCAGGTGATGGACAACCTGGACACGCTCTCCGACCGGGTACGCGACGGTATCGACGAGTTGAAGCGCTGGCTCCTCGACAGCCCGTTCCACGTCACCGAGTCGCAGATCAACGACATCGCCAAGAACCTCAGCGACACCATCGGCACCAACACCGAGGAGATCACCTCCGCCGGGCTCCAGGGCGTCACCGTCATGGTCGAGTTCCTCACCGGGCTCCTGCTGGCGATGTTCTCGACGCTCTTCCTGCTCTACGACGGAAAGCGCATCTGGCAGTGGGTGCTCAAGCTGGTCCCCGCCCAGGCCCGCCCGGGCGTCGCGGGCGCCGGGCCGCGTGCCTGGCGGACGCTGACCGCCTATGTGCGGGGCACCGTCATCGTCGCCTTGATCGACGCGATCTTCATCGGACTCGGGATCTACTTCCTCGACGTGCCGATGGCGGTCCCGCTCGCCGTCTTCATCTTCCTGTTCGCCTTCATCCCACTGGTCGGCGCCGTGGTCTCCGGGGCACTCGCCGTGGTCGTCTCGCTGGTCACCCAGGGCGTCTTCACCGCGCTGATGGTGCTGATCGTGGTGCTCGCGGTGCAGCAGATCGAGGGCCACATCCTGCAGCCCTTCATCCTCGGCCGCGCGGTGCGCGTCCACCCGCTGGCCGTCGTCCTCTCGGTCGCGGCGGGCGGCATGGTCGCGGGCATCGGCGGCGCGGTCGTCGCCGTGCCGCTGGTCGCGGTGACCAACACGGTGGTCGGCTACCTGCGTTCGTACGGCCAGGGCGCCTCCCAGCTCCACGGGCCCGGGCCGCACGGCGCCACGGCGGTGTCGGTCGCCCCGACGCCGCCGCCCGTCGCCCCCCGGCCCGCCGAGGAGCCGGTGGAGCCGCGCGAGCGGTCGGACTCCGGAGAGGAACCGCCCAAGTGAGGCGGGGACGGCACGGCGAACGGACATGAAGAAGGGCCCCGCGGACGGTCGGTCGTCCACGGGGCCCTTCTCGTACACGGGTACTACTCGGCGAGCACGGCCTCGGCTTCGCGGGTCACGCCGACCGCCTGGATCACCGAAGCGATTTTCACGGCCTCCTGAATGGTCTCACGGTCCACGCCGGCCTTGCGCAGCACCTGCTCGTGCGAGTCCAGGCACTGCCCGCAGCCGTTGATCGCGGAGACGGCGAGCGACCACAGCTCGAAGTCGACCTTCTCCACGCCCGGCTTGCCGATGACGTTCATCCGCAGGCCCGCACGGAGGTTGCCGTACTCGGGGTCCGACAGCAGGTGGCGGGTGCGGTAGAACACGTTGTTCATCGCCATGATCGCCGCCGCCGACTTCGCCGCGGTGTACGCCTCGGCGGAGAGGACCGCCTTCGCCTCCGGCTCCAGCTCGCGCAGCACCTTCGGCGAACGCGAGGCGATCGCGCAGGCCAGGACGGTGCCCCAGAGCTGCTGCTGCGGGAGCTCGCTGTTGCCGATGACCGAACCGAGGTTCAGCTTCAGGTCCTTGGCGAAGTCCGGTATGGCGGACTTCAGTTCGTCGAGTGCCATGTCGGTATCAGCTCACTCGCCCGAGAGGAGCGCGACCGGGTCGAGGGTCGTCTCGCCCTTGGTCCAGTTGCAGGGGCAGAGCTCGTCGGTCTGCAGGGCGTCGAGGACCCGCAGGACCTCCTTGGGGTTACGGCCCACGGAACCGGCGGTCACCATCGTGAACTGGATCTCGTTGTTCTGGTCGACGATGAAGACGGCGCGCTGGGCGAAGCCGTCCTCGCCCTCGATGCCGAGGTCACGCATGAGCTCGTGCTTCGAGTCGGCCAGCATCGGGAAGGGCAGGTCGGTCAGGTCCGGGTGGTCCTTGCGCCAGGCGTGGTGCACGAACTCGGAGTCACCGGAGAAGCCGAGGACCTGGGCGTCACGGTCGGCGAACTCCTCGTTCAGCTTGCCGAAGGCGGCGATCTCGGTGGGGCACACGAAGGTGAAGTCCTTCGGCCACGCGAAGACGATCTTCCACTGACCCTCGTACGTCTTGTGGTTGATCTGCTCGAACTCCTTGCCGCTCTCAAGCGACACGCAAGCGGTCAGGTCGAACTCGGGGAACTTGTCACCGACAGTGAGCACGCGCTCTCCTTGCAGCGTAGGAAATCCCTTTTTGGGGGCGTTCCTGGGGGTTGGACGGCTCCCACCTTGGCACAGAGTGCATTGATCGGGGAAATAGCTACACTCGGTCCGGATGATCGGAGGTGCCTATCAGTGGCGTATGCAAATCAGGCGAACAGGGTCAAGCAGCCCAGCCTCTCGCAGCTGCGCGCCTTCACGGCCGTGGCGGAGCATCTGCACTTCCGGGACGCGGCGGCAGCAATCGGTACGAGTCAGCCGGCACTCTCCGGAGCCGTGTCCGCGCTGGAGGTGGCACTGGGTGTCCAGCTCATCGAACGTACGACGCGCAAGGTGCTGCTCTCGCCCGCCGGGGAACGGCTCGCGGTCCGGAGCCGGGCGGTGCTCGAGGCGCTGGGCGAGCTGATGGAGGAGGCCGAGGCGGTGCGGGCGCCGTTCACCGGGATACTCAGGCTCGGGGTGATCCCGACGGTCGCGCCGTACCTGCTGCCCGCCGTGCTCAGGCTGGTCCACGAGCGCTACCCGGAGCTGGAGCTCCAGGTGCACGAGGAGCAGACCTCCTCGCTGGTGGACGGGCTGGCGGCCGGGCGGCTGGACCTCCTGCTGCTCGCCGTGCCGCTCGGGGTGCCCGGTGTCACGGAACTCCCGCTCTTCGACGAGGACTTCGTGCTCGTCATGGAGAAGGGGCACCGTCTCGCCGGCAGCACCGGGCTCCCGCGCGAGACGCTGCGCGACCTGCCGCTGCTCCTCCTCGACGAGGGGCACTGCCTGCGGGACCAGGCGCTGGACATCTGCCGCGAGGCGGGGCGCACCCGTGGGGCACCGGTGACGACGACGGCGGCCGGGCTCTCCACCCTGGTGCAGCTCGTCGCGGGCGGTCTCGGGGTGACCCTGCTGCCGCGTACGGCGGTGACGGTGGAGACCGGGCGCGACGAGGCGCTGTCCACCGGGTACTTCTGCGACCCCGCCCCCTCGCGGCGGGTGGCGCTGGCCGTACGCACGGGATCGGCGCGGCAGCAGGAGTTCGAGGAGTTCGCGGCCGCGCTGCGGGATGCGATGGGCGCGCTGCCGGTGCGGGTCGCGGCCGGGTGACGGTGTGGTGCGGCCCGCCTCCGTAGGGGTCGCACCACACCGTCACTCCGTCGCTTCCGGCGGCTGTGCGGGCGGGGACTTCGAGGGACGGCCCCGCCGGGGGATCGGGGCCGTCCCGCCCGGCAGGCGCCCGGCCTCGGCCAGCGCCCGCCGCAGCAGGAACTCGATCTGCGCGTTCGCGCTGCGCAGCTCGTCCGAGGCCCACCGGGCCAGCGCGTCGTGCACCGCGGGGTCCAGCCGCAGCAGCATCTGCTTGCGGGCTCGGGCGCGCCGGGGCGCCCCGCCCGCCGAGGGGGCCTCGTCGTCGGTCACTGGTAGAGCGTGCCCGTGTTCAGGACCGGCTGCGCGGCACGGTCGCCGCAGAGCACGACCATCAGGTTGCTGACCATCGCGGCCTTCCGCTCCGAGTCGAGCTCGACGATGTCCTGCTCCGCGATTCGGGTCAGTGCCATCTCGACCATGCCCACGGCGCCCTCGACGATCTGCTGGCGTGCGGCGACGACCGCTCCCGCCTGCTGTCGCTGGAGCATGGCCGACGCGATCTCGGGTGCGTACGCGAGGTGGCTGAAGCGGGACTCGATGATGCGTACGCCGGCCGCCTGGACCCGTGCGGTGAGCTCGACCGCGAGCTTCTCGGTGATCTCCTCGGCGTTGCCCCGCAGGGAGAGCCCGCCCTCCTCGTGGGCGTCGTACGGGTACTCGATCGCGATGTGCCGGACGGCCGCCTCGGTCTGGGTCGCGACGAACTCCAGGAAGTCGTCCACCTCGAAGAGCGCCTGCGCGGTGTCCTCCACCTTCCAGACGACGATCGCGGCGAGCTCGATCGGGTTGCCGTAGGCGTCGTTGACCTTCAGTACGGCCGTCTCGTGGTTGCGGACCCGGGTGGAGATCTTCCGGCTGGACGTCAGCGGGTTGATCCAGCGCAGGCCGTCCTCGCGGATCGTGCCGGCGTACCTGCCGAAGAGCTGGATGACCCGGGCCTCGCCCGGGGCGACCATTTTCACACCGCTCATGCAGAAGAGTGACGCGATGGCGAGCAGCAGTCCGAGGACGAAGAGCGGGACTCCGGCGCCGTTGTGCCCGTTGGAGCCGAGGACGCCGCCGACGATGCACAGGGCGACGCCGAGGAGGACCCCGAGGACGGTCAGCAGCAGCCCCAGGCCTCCGGGGATGGAGTGCGCCGTGGTCTCCCTGACCTGCGGCTCGGGCATCTCGGGTGCGTCCGGTGTCAGGTCGGCGCCGGGGCCGGTGGTGCCGGGAAGGTCGTGCGGTGCGGACATGGGTCCCCCGTTTCGTACGGCCGAAGCCGCGCTAGCAATGTGATTACACATTAACGTGCGCAGCAACCTTGTGCACCCCTCGGGAGTCGGTTCCATGGAGAGCGGGTGCTGATTGTCACGTCCGGAAAAGACCGGATCGCTTGCCTTTTGTCCATGCCTTCGGTGTTAGCTGGCTGGTCTGACCTGAGCGGTTCGAGCAGAGGAAGAGGAGCACCACGGCGATGGGGCGAGCGGATGCGCGCAGGGCTGCCAGGAGCGGCGGCAGACGCCGGCTCTTCACCTGGCGGAAGTTGCTGGGCACGTTCTTCGGGCTGTGCCTGCTGGTGATGGGCGGTTTCGCCGCGCTCTACCTGTTCGTCGACGTGCCCGCGGCCAACGCCCAGGCGCAGGAGCAGAGCAACGTCTACAAGTACAGCGACGGCTCGGTCCTGGCCCGCACCGGCTCCGGCGCCAACCGGGAGATAGTCGACCTCGCCGTCGTGCCCAAGAAGGTCCAGCACGCCTTCGTCGCCGCCGAGAACAAGTCCTTCTACCGGGACCAGGGCGTCGACCTCAAGGGCACCACCCGCGGTGTGCTCAACACGCTCACCGGCAAGGGCAAGCAGGGCGGCTCCACGATCACCCAGCAGTACGTGAAGAACTACTACCTCACGCAGGACCGGACGGTCACCCGCAAGCTCAAGGAACTGGTGATCTCGCTCAAGGTCGACCAGCGCATGAGGAAGGACGAGATCCTCGCCGGCTACCTCAACACCGTGTACTACGGACGCGGTGCGAGCGGCATCCAGGCGGCGGCACAGGCCTACTACGGGGTCGACGCCAAGGACCTCGACGTCTCCCAGGGCGCCTACCTCGCGGCGCTGCTCCAGGCCCCCAGCCAGTACGACTGGGCGAACGCCTCCCCGACCGGCAAGAAGCTCGTCAAGCAGCGCTGGGCCTACACGCTGGACAACATGGTCGACGAGGGCTGGCTCGACCGGGCGGAGCGCGACAAGCTGACGTTCCCCGTCCCGGACGCCCCGAAGGCCGCCTCCGGCATGCAAGGACAGACCGGCTACCTCGTCGAGGCCGCCAACCAGGAGATGGAGCGCCAGGGCGTCACCGAGGAGATGCGCAGGGCCGGCGGCTGGACCATCACCCTGAACATCGACAAGAAGAGGCAGAAGCAGCTCGAGAAGTCGGTCGACCGGCAGTTGGAGAACCAGCTCGACCGGGACAAGAGCCAGGTCGACGCGACCGTCCAGGCGGGTGCGACGTCCGTGGACCCGAAGACCGGCAAGGTCGTCGCGCTGTACGGCGGAGTCGGTGCCACCGAGCACTACATATCCAACGCCACCCGCAGGGACTACCAGCCCGCCTCGACGTTCAAGCCGCTCGTCCTCGCCTCCGCGCTGGAGAACGAGTCGACGACCCAGGACGGTGACCGGATAGGCCTCGACACGGTCTACGACGGCACCAGCAAGCGCCCGGTCGTCGGCAGCGACACCCCGTTCGCCCCGCAGAACGAGGACGACATCAGCTACGACAGCCCGACCGTCCAGAGGGCGATGGACAAGTCGATCAACGCGGTCTTCGCGCAGATGGTCGTCGACGTCACCCCGGCCGCCGTGAAGAAGACCGCGCTCGCCATGGGCGTGCCGGACAAGAACTTCCCCGAGCGCCCCGCGATCACCCTGGGCACCATGAACGCCTCCACCTGGGACATGGCGGGGGTGTACGCCACCCTCGACAACCACGGCAAGAAGGTCACCCCGACCGTCGTCAAGTCCGCCGTCCACCGTGACCGCACCATGGAGCCCGTCGACGGCACCGGCGGCCAGGCGATCAGCCGGGCGTCCGCCGACACGGTGACGAAGGCGCTCACCGAGGTCGTCGACATCGGCTCGGGCCGTGAGGCCAACACCTCGGCGTACGACGCCGCGGGCAAGACGGGTACCTCGGAGGACAACAAGGCGGCCTGGTTCGCGGCGTACACCCCCGAGCTCTCGACCGTCGTCGCCCTGTACGGCGAGTCGACCAAGGAGGGCGGCGGCCAGGTCAGCCTCACCGGTACGGCCAACTCCGGCCGGGCCAACGGCGGTGGGTTCCCCGCCAAGATCTGGGCGGACTACACCCTCGGCGCGCTGGGCGGCGGCTCGGACGCCGCCTTCGACCTGCGGGGCGTGGAGCGCGGCGAGGTGCCCGTGCCGGAGACGCCCTCGGTCACCCCGTCCGAGACCGAGGAGCCGTCCGAGACGCCGAGCGCGGAGCCGACACCCTCCGAGACGCAGTCCGAGACACCCAGCGAGGAGCCGACTCCGTCCGGGACACCCAGCGGGACGCCCTCCGGAACACCGAGCGGAACGCCCAGCACGACCAGGGATCCCGAGGGCGGGGACCAGCCGCCCGGCGAGCGGCCGGGCGATGAGGGCCTGCTGGGCCAGTAGCGGCAGCGACGGGTGAGGGGGTGGGTGCCGGCCGGCACCCACCCCCTCACCCGTGTCCGGGGGCCCCGCCCCCGAGGGGGGGCCCCAATACGTGTGGGCAGTGCACAACGAATAAAGACACTACAAACAACAAGAAAAC
>NZ_JBFALP010000005.1:0-483125 GCF_040660235.1 Streptomyces sp. NPDC049970
TTCCGACTCTATCAGACTCTTTCGCGTCCGATTCCCGGCCGAAGCGGGTAATACTTGTTCCGCTTTCCAGTTCTTCGCTTTCGCGTTTCCCTTTCCGGCGAGTCCGACTCTATCAGATCCTTTCGGGCCTGATTCCCAGTCAGCGGGCTTTGCCTTCCCGGCCGTTGGGCCGTTCCGACGAGTGAGACATTAGCGGAATCCCGGGTCCCGACGCTAATCGGGGGTCCTTCGAACACTGATTCCTCATTTCGCACGTACGCACGCATAAGACGTCACGACAGATGTCGCTGTCTTGGTGTGGTCACTGCGGAATGGCTGTCCGGGGACCGACCGGGGTCGGCGCTCACGTCGGACAACTCGGAGGACACTACGGATCGGGTCGGGTCGTGTCAACCCCGCTCCTCGGCCTCCCCGTCGCGGAAGGCCAGCCTGTAGCCGCGCGGGCTGGTGGCCAGGTGCGTCGCGAAGTGCTGGCGCATCGTGATCTCGCTGCCGAATCCGGCGCGCCGGGCCACCTCGGGCAGCGCCAAGTCGGTTCGCTCCAGCAGCTTCTGGGCTGCGGCGACCCGCTGGGTGATCAGCCAGCGCATCGGCGTCGTACCGGTCGTCGCATGGAAGCGGCGGGCGAAGGTGCGGGCCGACATGCCGGCGCGGGAGGCGAGCGCGGCCACCGTGTGAGGTTCCGCCAGACGGGTCAGCGCGTGGGCGCGGACCTCCGCCAGTGCGTCCGCGTCCCGGTCGGCGCGCGGCGTGGGGTGCTCGATGAACTGCGCCTGGGTTCCCGTGCGGAACGGCGCGGTGACCATCGAACGCGCGATCGTCGCCGCCGTCTCGGCCCCGTGCATCGTACGGACCAGATGCAGGCAGAGGTCGATCCCCGCCGCGGTGCCCGCCGACGTCCAGATGTTGTCGTCGTGGAGGAAGAGGGCGTCAGGTACGACGGTCACCTCGGGATGGGACCTCGCCAGCAGCGCGGTGAGGTCCCAGTGGGTGACAGCTCGGCGGCCGTCCAGGAGTCCGGCCTGGGCGAGCGTGAAGGCGCCGCCGCAGAGTGCGGCGATGGGGGTGCCCCGCGTGTGGGCGCGGCGGAGGGCTTCGAGAACCGCTTCCGGCGCCGGCGTCACATGGTCGTCGAGGCCGGGAACCACGATCAGGTCCGCTCGTGCGAGCCAGGCCGGTGTGCGGTCGGGGCTGAGGGAGAGGCCACCGCGCAGTTGTACGGCCGCGGGCCCCTCCGCCACCCGGCGCAGCTCGAAGGCGGGTACGCCTCGGTCGGTGCGGTCGACGCCCCAGACCTCCGTGATGACCGACACGTCGAAGGCGCGGACGCCGGGGAACGCCATCAGGGCGATACGGCCAGGGCGGTTCGGGGGGTCGGTCATCGTGGCAGTAAAGCATCGATCGATGACTTTCGTGCCTCTGGGAGCGGGCCGCCGCCGCGAGGAGAGTGGTGGGCATGGAGATCGCGGAGAACGCAGCACTGGTGGTCGTCGACGTACAGAGGGGATTCGAGGAGGAGGACTACTGGGGGCCGCGGGACAACCCGGAGGCCGACCGGAACATCGCGCGGCTCGTCGATGCCTGGCAGGCGAGCGGCCGGCCCGTCGTGTTCGTGCGCCACGACTCGGCCCAGCCGGACTCGCCGCTGCGCACGGGTTACGAGGGCAACGCGTTCAAGGAGTACGTCGAGGAGCGGCGCGGGAAGGGCCGGGGGCCGGAACTGTTCCTGACGAAGGCGGTCAACTCCGCCTTCTACGGCAGTCCCGATCTGGATGCCTGGCTTCGGGCGTCCGGGGTGCGGCAGATCGTGGTGGCCGGCATCCAGACCAACATGTGCGCGGAGACGACGGCGCGCATGGGCGGCAATCTGGGCTACGAGGTGTTCTTCGCCCTCGACGCGACGTACACCTTCGACGCGGTGGGGCCGTGGGGCTGGACGCTGAGCGCGCGGGAGTTGTCGCGTGCCACCGCCGTGACCCTGCACGGCGGTGGGTTCGCGAGTGTGGTGCGCAGCGAGGAGCTGCTGGCCGCGGTGGGGTAGCCGGTCAGCCGTTGCCCGTGGCGAGCTCGCGGCTGCGGTCGCGGGCGGCTTCGAGCGCGGCGATGAGGGCCGCCCGTACGCCGTGGTTCTCCAGTTCGCGGATGGCGCTGATGGTGGTGCCGGCCGGACTGGTGACGGCCTCCCGGAGCTTGACCGGGTGTTCGCCGCTGTCCCGGAGCATCACCGCCGCGCCGATGGCGGCCTGCACGATCAGGTCGTGGGCCTGGGCGCGGGGCAGGCCGAGCAGGATGCCGGCGTCGGTCATCGCCTCGACGAGGAAGTAGAAGTACGCGGGTCCCGAGCCGGAGAGCGCGGTGGCGGCGTCCTGCTGGGACTCGGGGACGCGGAGGGTCTTGCCCACGCCGCCGAAGATGGCTTCGGCGTGTCCGAGGTGCTCGGAGGTGGCGTGGCGGCCCGCGGAGATGACGGACATGCCCTCGTCCACCAGGACGGGGGTGTTCGGCATGACGCGCACGACCGGGGTGCCTTCGGCGAGGCTGTCCTCGATGAACCCGGTCGTGATGCCCGCAGCGGCGCTGATGACGAGGCGGTCGGCGGTGAGGTGGGGCGCGAGCTCGGCCAGGAGCGTCCCCATGTCCTGGGGCTTGACCGCGAGGATGAGGATGTCGGCGTTCTTGGCGGCCTCGGCGTTGGAGACCGCCTCGACGCCGTAACGGGTGCGGAGCTTCTCGGCGCGCTCGGGGCGCCTGGTGGTCACCAGCAGGTCCGCGGCCCGCCAGCCGGCCCGGATCATGCCGCTGAGCAGGGCCTCGCCGATCTTCCCTGTGCCGAGGACTGCGACTGTCTGGGTCATGCGGTTCATCCTCCGGGTGGCGGTGCGCGGTACGCGTCGTGACTCGCCATCCTCGCACCGCGCCCTCAGACGGTGCGGCGGCGGAGGGTGGCCGCGCCGAGGCAGAGGACGAGCAGGGCGCTGCCCGCGACGATCAGGATGTCGCGGTAGAAGTCGGCCGTGATGTCGGTGTGCGCGAGGACCTGGTTCATGCCGTCGACGGCGTACGACATCGGCAGCACGTCGGAGACGGCTTCGAGGGCGGGGTGCATCCGGTCGCGCGGGGTGAACAGTCCGCACAGGAGCAGCTGGGGGAAGATCACGGCCGGCATGAACTGGACCGCCTGGAACTCGGAAGCGGCGAACGCCGATACGAAGAGTCCGAGCGCGGTGCCCAGAAGCGCGTCGAGCAGCGCGACCAGGAGCAGGAGCCAGGGCGATCCGACCACGTCGAGCCCGAGGACCCAGAGGGACATCGCGGTGGCCAGGAGGGACTGGGCGACCGCGACGGCACCGAAGGCCAGGGCGTATCCGGCGATCAGGTCGGCCTTGCCGAGGGGCATGGCGAGGAGGCGTTCGAGGGTTCCCGAGGTGCGTTCGCGGAGGGTGGCGATCGAGGTTACCAGGAACATCGTGATCAGCGGGAAGATGCCCAGGAGCGAGGCGCCGACGGAGTCGAAGGTCCGGGGGTCGGCGTCGAAGACGTAGCGCAGCAGCGTGATCATCAGGACCGGGACGACCAGCAGCAGCGCGATCGTGCGGGGGTCGTGGCGGAGCTGGCGCAGGACACGTGCGGCGGTGGCCAGGGTCCTGGCCGGTGTGAGTACGGGGGCGTCGGTGCTCATCGGGCGGTCTCCTGGCGGGTGTCGGCGGCCTGGTCCACCAGGTGGAGGAACGCCTCCTCGACGGTGGCGGAGCCCGTCGAGGTGCGGAGGGTGTCGGGGGTGTCGTCGGCGAGGATCGCGCCGTCGCGCATCAGCAGCAGCCGGTGGCAGCGCTCGGCCTCGTCCATGACGTGCGAGGAGACGAGGACGGTGGTGCCGCGTTCGGCGGCGAGGGTGTGGAAGAGGTTCCACAGGTCGCGGCGGAGTACGGGGTCGAGGCCGACGGTCGGCTCGTCGAGCACCAGGAGCTCGGGGGTGCCGAGCAGGGCGACCGCGAGGGACACGCGGCTGAGCTGCCCGCCGGAGAGCTCGCCCGCGAGCGCGTCGGCGCGGCCGGCGAGATCCACGTCGCCGATGGCGCGGGTGACGGTGTCCTCGCGTGCGGCGCGGTGTCTGTGGCCCGGCCGGAGCACGGCCGCGAAGTAGTCGAGGTTCTGCCGGACGGTGAGGTCCGTGTAGACCGAGGGGGCCTGGGTGACGTAGCCGACGCGCGGTCGAAGGGCCGGGTGCCCGGCCGGACGGCCGAGGACGTCCAGCGTTCCCGTGGCCTTGGCCTGGGTTCCGACGACGGCGCGCATGAGGGTGGACTTTCCGCAGCCCGACGGTCCGAGTAGACCGGTGATCCGGCCCGGCTCGATGGTGAAGTCGAGGCCGTGCAGGACGGTTCGGTCTCCTCGGACGACGGTGAGGGCACGGGCCTCGACGGCGTTCGTGTCCACGGTGGGCGTGGAATTCATCATGTGATGAATATTGATCCCGACGAAGCGGCCCGTCAAGGGATGCGGCCGTGCCGGCCGGAGGATTCAGCGGACCAGCACACCGAGTTCGACGACGTAGCGCTCCTCGACCGTGCCGTCGGGGAACACGGCGGCCAGACGGCGGCGCTCCTCGTCCATGAACCGGCGGGTGGCGGCCTCACCGGCGGTGCCGAGCACAAGGAAGGCGGAGTGGCTGGAGAGGTTGGCGAGGTGCGTGTCGACCGGCACGGTCCGGGACCAGGGCAGCAGTCGCCGCGCGAACTCTCCGCCCGACGAGTGCGCGAGGTTCCGCGAACCGGCCCCACCCGGGGTGCCGTGGGTGCTGTCGCCCACGCCGAAGTGACGGCGCAGCCGCTCGCCCTGGTCCACGACCCAGGGGACGGAGTGGTCGGAGACGTTCCACCAGAGCGCGAGAGTGCCGCCGGGGCGGAGGACGCGCAGGGCCTCGGGGAGGGCGCGGGCCGGGTCGGTCCAGTGCCAGGACTGGGCGTAGGTGATCAGATCGGCCGACCCGGTGGCCAGCGGGAGGCGGTTGCCGTCACCCCGGACTACCGGTACCGACGGCAGCGACCGGCGCAGCTCGGCCGCCATGCCGGGGCCGGGCTCGACGGCGGTGACCAGGGCTCCGCGGGCGTGCAGCCGACGGGTCGCGATGCCCGTTCCCGCGCCGACGTCGACGGTGCGGGAACCGCTCAGGGGACGGCCGGCCAACTCCTCGACGGTGTCCAGGAGGGCGGGCGGGTATCCGGGGCGCGCCGCCGCGTAGAGGGCGGCGGCGCTGTCGAACGAAAGGGCGCGGGGCACGGTTGCGGACATGGGTCCATCGTGCGCGCGCTCCCGGGTGCGCGGGGCGGTTCCGCCGGGTCACCCGCGCCCGGGGCGCCTGCCCTTGGTCTTCGCGCGGGCCGCGGGGTTGCCGGTCCGGGACGAGCGGCGCTTCCTGTACTGGGCGAGCGCCGTCTCGTACTCCGTACGCCGCAGCCTCTCGCCCGGTGCCTCGCGGAAGGAGCGGAGGAAGTAGGCAAGCAGCGAGCCGATGAAGCCGATCGACTTGAGGCCGCGCAGCCTGTCCTCGTGGGACGCGTCGGCGGGCCGGCGGACGAACCCGTCCCAGGTCTTGCGGAAGGCGATGGCGCTGCAGACCGCGAACATCAGCACCACCATCATGCCGACGAGGCCGCCTACCTCGGCGATCTCCAAGCCCTGGTAGGCGAAGCGGAGCACGAAGCACGAGGCGACCGCCGCCGCGAGCGAACCGACCGTGACACCCGCCCGCCGCAGCCCGTAACCGCCGTCGTGGTCGACCCAGGTCGTACCGAAGAAACGGAGGGGTTCGGGCCGCGGCCCTGGCGCGGTGCCGCCCGAGGGCGCGGCGGAGGACGTTCCGGGGGCTTCGCTGTTCTCGCTCACGGAATCGATTGTCCCAGGACGCGCGCCGGTCACGTCAGTCGCAGCGCTGTGCGATGTAGCCGTCACTGCCCGTCTTGACGTAGGCGTCCGCCACGAACTGGCCGTTGGCGATGTTGTCCCAGAGGTTCGACGTGCCGTACGGGCCGGACACCCACTCGCCCGGCTTCTGGCAGTAGACCGGGACGCTCATGCCGTACGGCAGCGTCCGGACGATCCCGTACTGCGTGCCGGGCCCCCTGCGGACGTTGACGCGGTAGCCGGGAGCGATCGGGTAGACGACGGGGGCCGCCGCGAGAGCAGTCGCCTCGGCGCCGCCCTCCGCCTCGTCCGCCGTGGTTCCGGTGTTCTCTCCAACGCCCATGAAGGCCTCCCCCGTTGAGATGCGAATACGACGACGCGCAGGCTAACAAGCCCCACGCCTCTCGCACGCACCATCGACTAGGCTCCGTGCGTCGCGCACGCGCACGAACACACGGGGGTGGGCGATGCCGCCGCTGCGAGGGACCGGATCACATCCGGAGGCGGAGCATCCTGAGTACGCCGGGCGGTACCGGCTCCAGGCATGCCTCGGCTCGGGCGGCATGGGTGTGGTGCACCTGGCGCGCTCCCAGTCCGGGCTCCAGCTGGCCGTCAAGGTCGTGCACCGCCAACACGCCGCGGATCCGGAGTTCAGGGCCCGCTTCCGGCAGGAGGTGGCTGCGGCCCGCCGGGTCAGCGGGGCGTTCACCGCACCGGTCGTCGACGCGGACCCGGCCGCGGCGCTGCCCTGGATGGCCACCCTGTACGTGCCCGGCCCGACGCTCTCCGCGCAGGTCAGGCGGAACGGCCCGATGAGCCCGGCGGAACTGCGCAGGCTCACGGCGGGACTCGCCGAGGCGCTCCGCGACATCCACCGGGCGGGCGTCATCCACCGGGACCTCAAGCCGAGCAACGTGCTGCTCCCCGACTCCGGGCCCAAGGTCATCGACTTCGGGATCTCCCGGCCCTACGACAGTGATCTGCGCACCGAGACGGGCAAGCTGATCGGCTCGCCGCCGTACATGGCGCCCGAGCAGTTCCAGCGGCCCCGCGAGGTCGGGCCCGCCGCGGACGTGTTCGCGCTGGGTGCGGTGCTGGTGCACGCGGCGACCGGCCGGGGGCCGTTCGACTCCGGCAGCCCCTACGTCGTCGCCTACCAGGTGGTGCACGACGAGGCCGATCTGGCGGGGGTGCCGGCTGACCTCGCTCCGCTGGTGGGCAGGTGCCTGGCGAAGGACCCCGCGGAGCGTCCCACTCCGGACGAGATCATGGCGGCGCTGCACCCTCCGTCGTACGAGGCCGCGGCCTTCATACCCGCGCAGCGGCGGCCGGTCGCCCCGAGAGCGACGGACGCCGACGCGGAGGCGGGAGGTTCCGACGACGGGACCACGCATGTGCGCTCCGCCGACGGGCCCGTGCCCGTGGCTCCGGGGAAGGGCAGGCGGGCCGGTCTGCTGTCGGCGGCGGGCGCCGTGGTGCTCGCGCTGGCCGCCGGAGGCGTATGGGCGACCGGCGCGGGAGATGCGCCGGCGCCGAACGCCGCCGGGGACTCGGTGGCACAGGCACCGCCCGCCTTCGTGCCGTGGCGGACGGCACTGCCGTCGAAGGGCGGATCGACCCCGGCGTGCGCGCCCGCGGGTTCCGCGCTGTACTGCGCGGCCGCCGGTTACGGCACGGCCCGGCTGGACCCCGCGGACGGCCGGGTGGTCTGGTCGCACCGGGAGAGTTCGCCCGAGGCGCCCGGACTCGGCGCGGCGCCGGGCGGTCCCGCGTACACGGCCGCCCCGGGCGGTCCGCTCCGGTCGTACGCCGCCGACGGGGGCGCCCAGCTCTGGCGGGCGGATCTCTCCCGTTACCAGGACGTCCCCCTTCCGGCGGGCGCCACCCTGATGATGGTCGGGCAGGACGGCGCGGCGGAGGGGCTCGACGCGGCGACGGGCACGTCCCGCTGGCGGCACTCCCTGCCGGGTCACGAGCGGCCCGCCTTCGCGCTGTACGACGCGGCGACAGGGCTGGCGTACGCCTTCGAGCACGCGGCGGACGGGTCCACCACACTCGTCACGGCGGTCTCGGCGCGGGACGGGCGGACGGCGTGGCGGCACCGGCTGGACGGCGCCCTCACCCCGGCCGGAGTGTCCGCCGGGGAGCTCGTGCTGACCTCCATGAACACGGACGCCCAGGTCACCGGGCTCGTCCGTCACGACCCGGGGCGGGGAAGCGCCGTGCGGGTGCCGCTGCCCTTCCGGATGAACGGGCCGGAGGTCGTGGTGGCCGGGGAGACCGCGTATCTGCTGGAGCGCGGCGGGACCCTGCTGGCCGTCGATGTCCGGCCGGGCGGCGGTGAGGCGGAGCGGTGGCGGCTGGAGACGGCTGTCGGGCTGACCTCGGCGCCGGTGCTCGGGACGGGGAACCGGCTGTACTTCTCTGCGGCCGACGGGCGGCTGCTCGCCGTGGACACGCGGCGCGGCACGCTGGTGGGCCAGACACGGCCGCGGCTGAGGGAAGGGAAGCTCGGCCTCGCCTCTTCGCTGCCCGCCCCCGTCGTCCTCGGCCGGAGCGTCGTGGCGACAGCCCCGGACGGGTCCGTCTTCGCCGTGGAAGCGGACGACCCCGCCCACTGGTGACACCAGGGACGGGGCCGGACACGAACGCCGCGGGTCAGCCGAGCTTGGTCACGTCGCGGACCGCGCCCCGGTCCGCGCTCGTCGCCATCGCCGCGTAGGCCCGCAGGGCCGCCGAGACCTTGCGGTCACGGTTCTTCGGCGCGTACACGCCGTTCAGCGCCTCGCGCCGGGTGGCGAGCTCGGCGTCGGGGACGAGGAGCTCGATCGAGCGGTTCGGGATGTCGATCCGGATCCGGTCGCCGTCCTCGACGAGCGCGATCGTGCCGCCGGACGCGGCCTCGGGCGACGCGTGGCCGATGGACAGGCCCGACGTACCGCCGGAGAAGCGGCCGTCGGTGACGAGGGCGCAGCTCTTGCCGAGGCCGCGCCCCTTGAGGAAGGACGTCGGATAGAGCATCTCCTGCATACCGGGGCCACCGCGCGGGCCCTCGTAGCGGATGACGACGACGTCGCCCTCCTTGATCTCCTTGCGGAGGATCTTGTCGACGGCGTCCTCCTGCGACTCGCAGACGACGGCCGGGCCCTCGAAGGTCCAGATGGACTCGTCGACGCCCGCCGTCTTCACGACACAGCCGTCCACGGCGAGGTTGCCCTTGAGGACCGCGAGTCCGCCGTCCTTGGAGTACGCGTGCTCCAGGTCGCGGATGCAGCCGCCGGCCGCGTCCAGGTCGAGGGTGTCCCAGCGCTCGGACTGCGAGAAGGCGGTCGCCGAGCGGACGCAGCCGGGGGCCGCGTGCCAGAGCTCGACGGCCTCGGCCGACGGGGAACCGCCGCGGACGTCCCAGGTCTTGAGCCACTCGGCGAGGGTGTCGGAGTGGACCGAGTGCACGTCCTCGTTGAGCAGCCCCGCACGGTAGAGCTCGCCGAGGAGGGCGGGGATGCCGCCCGCCCGGTGGACGTCCTCCATGTAGTACGTGCCGCCGGGGGCGACGTTGGGGGCGACCTTCGAGAGACAGGGGACGCGGCGCGAGACCTCGTTGATGTCGTCGAGGGTGTAGCGGAGCTCGGCCTCCTCCGCGGCGGCGAGCAGGTGCAGGATCGTGTTGGTCGAGCCGCCCATCGCGATGTCGAGCGCCATGGCGTTGTCGAACGCGGCGCGGGTGCCGATGGCACGCGGCAGGACGGTCTCGTCGTCCTGCTCGTAGTAGCGCTTGGTGATCTCGACGACCGTGCGGCCCGCGTTCTCGTACAGCGCCTTGCGCGACGTGTGTGTGGCGAGGACGGAGCCGTTCCCGGGGAGGGAGAGGCCGAGGACCTCGGTCAGGCAGTTCATCGAGTTGGCGGTGAACATGCCGGAGCAGCTGCCGCAGGTGGGGCAGGCGTTCTCCTCGATGCGGAGGATGTCCTCGTCGGAGATGCTCTCGTCGACCGCGTCGCTGATCGCGTTGACCAGGTCGAGCTTGCGGACCGTGCCGTCGACGAGGGTGGCCTTCCCGGCCTCCATCGGACCGCCTGAGACGAACACCGTGGGGATGTTGAGGCGCATCGCGGCCATCAGCATGCCGGGGGTGATCTTGTCGCAGTTCGAGATGCAGATCAGGGCGTCGGCGCAGTGCGCCTCGACCATGTACTCGACGCTGTCCGCGATGAGGTCGCGGGAGGGCAGGCTGTAGAGCATGCCGCCGTGTCCCATGGCGATGCCGTCGTCCACCGCGATGGTGTTGAACTCACGGGGGACCGCGCCGGCCGCCTTGATCGCCTCGGAGACGATCCGGCCGACGGGGGCGAGGTGGGTGTGACCGGGCACGAACTCGGTGAAGGAGTTGGCCACCGCGATGATCGGCTTGCCAATGTCCTCACTGGCTACGCCGGACGCCCGCATAAGGGCGCGGGCGCCCGCCATGTTGCGACCGTGGGTGACCGTGCGGGACCTCAGCTGTGGCATCGTCGCTCGCTCCTTCAAGACAGAAAAGACTGCCTACGAGCGTACGCCTCCCGTGCCAAGATCTGGACACCCCGTCCGATATGCGGGACGGGATGCTCAGTGGGCGGGCAGCCGCGGTGATCGCTGGGCGGGCGGTACGGAGCCCGGCCGACCCGCGCCCGGTCGGCGGGCGGCCGGGTCCGAAGCCCGGCCTGCCCCCGCCCGGTCGCACGGCCGGGCGCACGTCACCCGTCGCACAGGTACCGCTGGAGCGTGGGGGCGACCATCGCGACGATCTTCTCCGGATCGGCCGACGCCAGCGGCTCCGCCTGGATCACGTACCGCAGGATCGCGATACCGATCATGTGGGAGGCGGCGAGTTCCGCGCGGAAGGTCGGGTCGGGCACGTCCAGGTCCGCCGCGATCCGCTCCAGCAGCCGGCGCAGCACGAAGCCGCGCAGCACCTTCGCCGCCGCCTCGTGCGTCAGCGCCGAGCGCAGGATCGCCAGCAGCGGCGCCCGGGACACCGGGTTCTCCCATACGCCGATGAAGTACCGGGCCAGCCGCTCCCCGACGTCCTGCGAGGGGCCGCCGAGGATATCGGGGATGACCAGCGCGGGCTCGAAGGAGAGCTCGATCGCCGCGGCGAACACCTCGTCCTTCGTACCGAAGTAGTGGTGCACCAGGGCCGCGTCGACGTCGGCCGCCTTGGCGATGCCGCGCATCGACGCCTTGTCGTAGCCGCGTTCGGCGAACTCCGCGCGGGCCGCCTCCAGGATCCGGGTCCTGGCGTCGGGGCCCTCGGCGCGCGCCGTGCGGGCGGGGCGCCCCCTGCGCCGGGGGGCCGGGCCGTCCGCGCCGGGCGTCACGGGCGGGGCGCCCGGGCCGACGACGCGAGGTGGAGCCGGGTGAAGGCGAGCGCCTCGGCGAGGTCGGCCTCGCGTTCGGCCGACGACATGGCGCGGCGGGTGTTCACCTCGATGACCACATGGCCCTCGAAACCGGTACGGGCCAGCCGCTCCAGCAGCTCCGCGCACGGCTGGTCGCCCCGGCCCGGCACCAGGTGCTCGTCCTTGTTGGACCCCTTGCCGTCGGCGAGGTGGACGTGGGCCAGCCGGTCGCCCATCCGGTCGACCATGGCCAGGCTGTCGGTGCGCGCGGTCGCGGTGTGCGAGAGGTCCACGGTGAAGTGCCGGTAGTCGTCGTTGCTGACGTCCCAGGCAGGGGCGTACGCGAGCATCTCCCGGTCGCGGTAGCGCCACGGGTACATGTTCTCGACGGCGAACCGCACGTCGGTCTCGTCCGCCATGCGCCAGATTCCGGTGACGAAGTCGCGGGCGTAGTTGCGCTGCCAACGGAACGGCGGGTGCACGACCACCGCCGACGCCCCGAGCTTCTCCGCCGCGGCCCTGGCCCGCTGGAGCTTCACCCACGGGTCGGTGGACCACACGCGCTGGGTGATCAGCAGACAGGGCGCGTGCACGGCGAGGATCGGCACCTGGTGGTAGTCGGACAGGCGCTTCAGCGCATCGGTGTCCTGGCTGACGGGGTCGGTCCAGACCATGACCTCGACACCGTCGTAGCCCAGGCGCGCGGCGATCTCGAAGGCCGTCGCCGTCGACTCCGGATAGACGGAGGCCGTCGACAGGGCGACCTTCGCATCCGGGATGCGCACCACTGGTTCTGCCACGTGGACAGGGTACGGGCAGCGGTACACGTCTTCGATGGAGCCCGGCTGAAAGTGAGAAGGACCATGACCGGCGGCGACACCGTCAGGCCAGGGCCGCCTGCGCCGTCGGCAGGTGGTCCAGTCGGCGCAGGATGACCCCCTCGCGCAGCGCCCAGGGGCAGATCTCCAGCTCCTCGACGCCGAAGAGGTCCATCGCCCCCTCGGCGACCAACGCCCCCGCCAGCAGCTGGGCGGCGCGCCCCTCGGTGACCCCGGGCAGCCTCCCCCGCTGCTCGACGGTCATCGTCGTCAGCTTCGGCACCCACTCCTCCAGCGCCTTACGGGTGAGGACGCGCTGCACGTACAGCCCCTCGGCGGAACGCGCGGCGCCCGCGATCCTGGCGAGCTGCCGGAACGTCTTGGAGGTCCCGACGACGTGGTCGGGCGGCCCCAGCCTGGTGAACTCGCCGACCGTACGGGCGATACCGGCGCGGACGTGCCGGCGCAGCGCCCGTACGTCGGCCGGGTCCGGCGGATCACCCGGCAGCCGGGCCGCCGTGAGGCGCCCGGCGCCGAAGGGCAGCGAGACCGCGGCGTCGGGCTCCTCGTCCATGCCGAAGCCGACCTCCAGCGAACCGCCGCCGATGTCCAGGACCAGCAGCTTCCCCGCGGACCAGCCGAACCAGCGGCGGGCGGCCAGGAAGGTCAGCCGGGCCTCCTCCTCACCGCTCAGGACGGCGAGGGCCACCCCGGTCTCGTCCCGCACCCGGGCCAGCACCTGGTCGGCGTTTCCGGCCTCGCGCACGGCGGAGGTGGCGAAGGCCAGCACGTCCTCGCAGCCCTTGTCCTCGGCGGCCTGGAGGGCGTCGGCGACCGTCGCCACCAGGCGGTCCACACCCTCGGGGCCGATCGCCCCGTCCGCGTCGAGGAGTTCGGCGAGCCGCAGCTCCGCCTTGTGCGAGTGCGCGGGCAGCGGGCGCGCACCGGGGTGTGCGTCGACGACCAGCAGATGCACTGTGTTCGACCCCACGTCGAGGACTCCGAGTCTCATACCGGAACGCTACTGCGGCTTACTCTGGGCGGGTGCCAAAGACGAAAAACGCGAAGCCGGACAAAGCCACGAAGAAGCAGCGGGAATCGACGCGGGAGATGGGGCAGCCGGAAGCGACCGGGCCCGACGGGCCCGACGAGAAGGAGCTCGACTTCGCGCGGGCCTGGGTCGAGTTCCCCGACCCCTCCGACGACGAGCAGATCTACCGCTGCGACCTGACCTGGCTCACGTCCAGGTGGAACTGCGTCTTCGGCAGCGGCTGCCAGGGCATCCAGGCGGGCCGCGCGGACGACGGGTGCTGCACACTGGGCGCCCACTTCTCCGACAAGGACGACGAGAAGCGGGTGGCCGGGCACGTCGCACGGCTCACACCGGACATCTGGCAGTTCCACGACGTCGGGACGAAGACCGGATGGGTCGGCGTCGACGAGGACGGCGAGCGCCAGACGCGTCGCTGGGAGGGATCCTGCGTCTTCCAGAACAGGCCGGGGTTCGCGGGTGGCGCCGGCTGCTCGCTGCACATCCTGGCCCTGCGGGAGGGCAAGGAGCCGCTGGAGACCAAGCCCGACGTCTGCTGGCAGCTTCCGGTCCGCCGCACGTACGACTGGATCGAGCGGCCCGACGACACCCGCGTGCTCCAGATCTCGATCGGGGAGTACGACCGCCGCGGCTGGGGCCCCGGCGGCCACGATCTGCACTGGTGGTGCACGTCGGCGACCTCCGCGCACGGTGCGGGGGACCCGGTCTACGTGTCCTACCGGCCCGAGCTCACCGAGATGATGGGCGAGGAGGCGTACGACCGGCTGGCCGAGCTGTGCGAGCAGCGGCTGGCGTCGCTGCTCCCGATGGCCCCCCACCCGGCCGATCCGGCCTGAGGCCGTCCGCCCGGCCCGGTGCGGCCCGGCGGGGTGGCGGCCCGGCGCCCGTCCGCTCCGGCGGAGGCGGCCCGGTACGCGGCGCGTGCACGTCGCGCCGGGTGCCGGGCCTTCGTCGTGCGCGGGGTCAGCCCGCCGGTTCCGGCGATCCACCCGCGGACGCCGTGGGCGACGGAGGCTCGGGCGAGGGCTCCGGAGGGGTCGGCCCGCCGGTCGGTGACGGCGTCGGGTCGGGCGGGGTCGGCGTGTCCGTCGGTGAGGGAGTCGGGTCCGGCGACTGCGGGGGGTCCGGGGTCGGGTCCGGCGAGGGGGGCGGGGAGGACGGCGTGTGGCTCGGCGGCCCGGTGGTCGGGTCCTGCGACGGGGAGGGGGTCCCGGGGTGCGGGGCCGCGGCGCCGTGACCGGTGATCGCGACGGCGGACCCCGAGGGGGCCAGCACGACACGGGTGGTCCAGCGGCCGCGCGGTTCGGCCGCCCGGTCCACGAACACGTGGAGGGTGACGCTCCGGCCGGGGGCGACCGTGCCCGAGGTACGGCTGAGGCGGAGCCAGCGGGCTTCCGTCCTGGCGGTCCAGGAGACCGCTTCCGCACCGGTCGCCGTCAGCGTGATCGTCGTACGGCCACCGGACGACCGGGCCGAGACGGTGAGCGGGCCCGGGGCGTCCGGTGAGGCCCCGACGCTGACGACCTCGGCCGAGACGTCCGGTCTGCGGGCCCCGTCGGTGAAGCGGTCGTCCCCGTCGGGACGGGCGTTTCCGGCGTTCTCGTAGTGGTCGTACGTCTCGTCCTCGGGGCCCGGCTCCACGTCCACGTCCGACGCGGTGACCGATGTGTCGCGGCCCTCCCCGGTCAGCGGCGCCCCCCGGTAGGCGGCCCACAGGGCGATCACTGGCGCGGCGACGACCGTCGCCACGACCGTCGTCGTCACGACCCGGGCGCGCAGCCGGTCCCTGCGGGCCGCGTGGTCCTTCGGGTCCAACGGGAAGCCGGTGCGGCCGAAGCGCGGGGCACCGGACCTGGAGCGCCGGGCGTGCGCCAGGGCGACGCGCACGGAGGGCCGGGGCGCCTCGACGACCGGCAGTACGGCGACCGGTGTGGCCGTCGTCCCGGGCCAGGGCCCGGCGGCACCGTCCCGTTCGGCGGCCTGCCGGCAGCGGGGGCAGTCGTCGACGTGCCGGACGAGCTCGCGGCGCAGCGCGGCGGAGAGCAGCACGTGGTGGGTGCCGGTGAGCCGGGTGACGGCGGGGCAGTCGCCCCGCTCCACGACCGCGAGGGCGGCGCGGGTTCGCTCCACCTCGCAGGCCGCTCCGGCCAGGAGCTCCCGGGCGCTCCCGGGGGCGAGGCCGAGGACCGCGGCGACGGCGCGCGGGGCGAGACCGTGGCGTACGGCGAGCTCGAGCGCCTCGCGCTGCTCGGGGGTGGTGCCCGCGGCCTCCGGCCAGGCCAGCTGCGCGAGCTCCCGCCGGCGCGCCTCGGACGCCGGGGACTCCGCGGCGGAGCCGGGGGCGGCCGCATCCTCCGGGGAGGCGTGCGCGGCGGACTGGGCCGTCAGGCCCACCGGGGCGGGCTCGGGCTGCCGCCGGTGGGCCTGACGGCCCCGCCGCTGCTCGGTGAGCACGCGCAGGCACGTCCACCTGGCCAGGGCGTACAGCCAGGATTTACGTTCCTCCTCGGCCTCGGGGCAGCGGCCGTCCTGCCGTTCGGCGATCGCCAGGACGGAGCCCAGGGCATCGGTCGCCGCCTCGTGGTCGCAGAGGACGGAGAGACAGTAGGTGAACAGGCCGTCGAGGTACGGCTCGTGTCGTGCGGACGATCGCTGCGCCGGCGGATGGGCCGCGCGTCGGTGCGCCCGGTGTGCGCCGGTGGTGCGTACGGAGGTCTCCAGCCTGCTGCTCGTCACGTTGCGACCGTAGGCAGACAGGGGCGGTCCCTCGACAGAACTTTCCTGCATTTAATCCTTATGAGTGACGCTCTCACTCCAAAGGGGACAGGAATCCCGGATTCCCCCGGAACCGGTGCATCGGGCACGTGTTCGTCCACCGCTCCCACGGCCGGTGCTGTCGTACCTCACCTATACGGTGACGCCATGGCTGCCCGCACGAAATCCTCGAAGGACCGGCCGTCCTACCGCTGCACCGAGTGCGGCTGGACGACCGCCAAATGGCTCGGCCGCTGCCCGGAGTGCCAGGCCTGGGGGACGGTCGAGGAGTTCGGCGGCGCCCCCGCCGTCCGTACGACCGCGGCAGGCCGTGTCTCCACCGCCGCCGTGCCGATCGGCCAGGTCGACAGCCGGCAGGCCACGGCGCGCTCGACCGGGGTCGGCGAGCTGGACCGGGTGCTCGGCGGAGGACTCGTGCCCGGCGCCGTCGTGCTGCTCGCGGGCGAGCCGGGCGTCGGCAAGTCGACGCTCCTGCTGGACGTGGCGGCCAAGGCGGCGAGCGAAGACCACCGCACCCTGTACGTCACGGCGGAGGAGTCCGCGAGCCAGGTGCGGATGCGGGCCGACCGGATCCGGGCCATCAACGACCACCTGTACCTGGCCGCCGAGACCGACCTCTCCGCCGTGCTCGGGCACCTGGACGCGGTCAAGCCGTCCCTGCTCGTCCTCGACTCCGTGCAGACCGTCGCCTCGCCGGAGATCGACGGCGCGCCCGGCGGGATGGCGCAGGTCCGCGAGGTCGCGGGCGCGCTGATCCGGGCGTCCAAGGAACGCGGCATGTCGACACTCCTGGTCGGGCACGTCACCAAGGACGGCGCGATCGCCGGACCGCGGCTCCTGGAACACCTCGTCGACGTCGTGCTGTCCTTCGAGGGCGACCGGCACGCGCGCCTCCGGCTCGTGCGGGGTGTCAAGAACAGGTACGGAGCGACGGACGAGGTCGGCTGCTTCGAGCTGCACGACGAGGGGATCACCGGCCTCGCCGACCCGTCGGGGCTCTTCCTCACCCGGCGCGACGAGCCCGTGCCGGGCACCTGCCTCACGGTCACCCTGGAGGGCAAGCGCCCCCTGGTGGCCGAGGTGCAGGCGCTCACGGTCGACTCGCAGATCCCCTCGCCCCGGCGCACGACCTCGGGCCTGGAGACCTCCCGGGTCTCGATGATGCTGGCCGTACTGGAGCAGCGGGGCCGGATCAGCGCGCTCGGCAAGCGGGACATCTACAGCGCGACGGTGGGCGGCGTGAAGCTCACCGAACCCGCCGCGGACCTGGCGATCGCCCTGGCACTGGCCAGCGCGGCCAGCGACACACCGCTCCCGAAGAACCTGGTCGCGATCGGTGAGGTGGGGCTCGCCGGTGAGGTCAGAAGGGTGACGGGGGTCCAGCGCAGGCTGGCCGAGGCATACCGTCTGGGGTTCAAGCACGCCCTCGTCCCGAGGGACCCGGGGCAGGTACCGGCGGGCATGAAGGTCACGGAAGTCGCCGACATGGGGGACGCTCTCAGAGTGCTCCCCCGCCGGTCTCGCCCGGACGGACCACAGGACGACGGCGCACGCCGGTAGACTTTGCCCTGGTCTCGCCCGTCCGTACGAACGGCACGAGGGACCCTAGGGCACCGCAGACCTGTGACCGGAGGAGTGCAGTGGCAGCCAACGACCGGGCAGCAACGCCCGGAAAGTCCGGCCAAGGCACGGGGAACGAGGCGCTGATGCGCGCCTCGTTGAGCGCGGTCGCGCCCGGAATGGCCCTTCGTGACGGCCTCGAACGCATCCTCCGGGGCAACACCGGCGGACTGATCGTTCTCGGCATGGACAGAACCGTCGAATCCATGTGTACCGGCGGATTCGTCCTGGACGTGGAGTTCACCGCGACCCGCCTGCGCGAGCTGTGCAAGCTGGACGGCGCTCTGATCCTCGACAAGGACATGACCAAGATCCTTCGGGCCGGCGTCCAGCTGGTCCCGGACGCCTCCATCCACACCGACGAGACGGGCACCCGCCACCGCACGGCGGACCGCGTCTCCAAGGCGTGCGGGTTCCCCGTGGTGTCGGTCTCCCAGTCGATGCATCTGATCGCGCTGTACGTCCACGGGGAGCGGCGGGTCCTGGAGGAGTCCTCCGCGATCCTGTCCCGCGCCAACCAGGCACTGGCCACGCTGGAGCGGTACAAGCTCCGGCTGGACGAGGTGGCCGGGACGCTCTCCGCGCTGGAGATCGAGGACCTGGTCACCGTCAGGGACGTCACGGCGGTCTCGCAGCGGCTGGAGATGGTGCGCAGGATCGCCACCGAGATCGCCGAGTACGTCGTGGAGCTGGGCACCGACGGCCGCCTCCTCTCCCTCCAGCTGGACGAGTTGATCGCGGGCGTGGAACCGGAGCGGGAGCTCGTGGTGCGCGACTACGTGCCCGAACCGACCGCGAAGCGGTCCCGCACGGTCGCCGAGGCGGTGGCCGAGCTGGACACCCTCACCCACACCGAGCTGCTCGAACTTCCCGTGGTGGCACGGGCTCTGGGCTACAGCGGCTCGCCCGAGACGCTCGACTCGGCGGTCTCCCCGCGCGGCTACCGGCTGCTGGCGAAGGTGCCGCGGCTGCCCGGGACCATCATCGAGCGGCTCGTGGAGCACTTCGGTGGCCTGCAGAAACTGCTCGCCGCCAGCGTGGACGACCTCCAGACCGTCGACGGCGTCGGCGAGGCGAGGGCCCGGAGCGTGCGCGAGGGACTCTCGCGGCTGGCGGAGTCCTCGATCCTCGAACGGTACGTCTGAGGGGTCGACGGGGCGTTCCGGGAACGCCCCGTCAGTCCTTGGCCAGGACGAACGAGGTCCGCTGGACGCTCTCGCCCGGGATCTCGGCCTCCAGCAGGTACGTCCCCGGAGCGGCGGAGCCCGGAGGCGGTGTCGCACACTTGGGGGCGCTCTTCTTCCGGTCCCACTCCACGGTGTGGACGACCGTCGCACGCGCGGGGATCCTCAGGAAGTAGGCGCCGGAGGCCGGGCAGTCCGCGGACGACCACAGCTGCTCGTCGTCCTCGCCCGCCTCGGTGATCGTGAGCACCGCGTTCTTCGGGCCGAAGTCGGCCTTGCAGTCGGCGGCCGAGGTGTTCCTGGCGGTCAGCCGGAAGCGCGGCTTGTCGTCGGGGCCGAAGCTGTTGTCCGTCCGCACGCTCAACTGGATCACCGCTGGTGTGCAGTTGGGGAGCGAGGAACCGGCCGGCACCCGCGAGCCGGCGCTTCCGCCGCCGGCTGTGCCCGTGCTCGAACCCCCCGAGCCCGCGGAACCGTCCGAACCGCCGGTGTCGGAGCCCGCCTCGCCGCCCGTGCCGGCGCTCCCGCCTCCGCCGGAGCCCCCGGCCGCGCCGGTGTCACCGCCGCCGCCACCGCTGTCACCCGACTCGTCACGTCCGCCCGGAGGTTGACCGACGACGGGGCCGGAACCGGAGGGCCCCGGCGTGATGGACGGTGCGGGGTCCTGGCCACCCGGCTTGCCGTCGTCCGCGCCTCCGCCACTGCCGCCGCCCCTGGTGACGGCCAACGCGACCAGCGCCGCGAGCAGCGCGATCACGAGCACCGCTACTGCTCTCCGACGCCAATAGATGCTGGAGGGAAGCGGCCCGACCGGATTGCGCATAGAACCCACGGACCGAACTGTACGAGAGATCACGCCCAACTCCGGCCCCCAACCGCCGCTCTGATCGACAAGTTTTCCGGATCATCATCACGGAGCGGCCGTTGCCGGGCGCTTCCAGCCACTTTGCACCGGCTCGGACATCGTCCGCCCCGTACGAAGAGACAGAACGGGTGGCAATATCACCCCGTGAGCCCTCAGCCGGGCCGACACCCCCGTGGCCGTACCCGATGTCCCACCTTCCGTGCCAGGATCGTGGGTGCGATGACTGCCACGACTTCGACACAGACGCCCCCCGCCTCCCTCCATACGCCCGTCATCGGGTGGTTCGAGCAGCACGCCCGCGATCTCCCCTGGCGCCGCCCCGAAGCGGGTGCCTGGGGTGTGATGGTGAGCGAGTTCATGCTCCAGCAGACCCCGGTGAACCGGGTCCTCCCGGTCTACGAGCAGTGGCTGGCCCGCTGGCCGCGCCCCGCCGACCTGGCCGCCGACGCACCGGGCGAGGCCGTCCGCGCCTGGGGCCGGCTCGGCTATCCCCGGCGCGCGCTCCGCCTGCACGGGGCGGCCCAGGCGATAACGGAACGCCACGGCGGTGACGTGCCGAGCGAGCACGGCCAGTTGCTCGCACTGCCCGGGATCGGTGAGTACACGGCCGCGGCCGTGGCCTCGTTCGCGTACGGGCAGCGGCACGCGGTGCTGGACACGAACGTCCGCAGGGTGTTCGCCAGGGCCGCCACCGGCATCCAGTACCCGCCGAACGCGACCACCGCGGCGGAGCGCAAGCTCGCCCGCGCCCTGCTCCCCGAGGAGGACGAGCGCGCCGCGCGCTGGGCGGCGGCCACCATGGAGCTCGGCGCACTGGTGTGCACCGCGAAGGGCGAGGACTGCACGCGCTGCCCGATCTCCGGACAGTGCGCCTGGCTGCTGGCCGGGAAGCCCGCCCACCAGGGGCCCGCCCGTCGAGGTCAGACCTACGCCGGTACGGACCGGCAGGTGCGGGGGCGGCTGCTCGCGGTGCTGCGTGACGCGATCACCCCGGTGCCGCAGTCGGCGCTGGACGCGGTGTGGGAGGAGCCCGTGCAGCGGGCCCGTGCTCTGGACGGACTCGTCGCCGACGGCCTGGTCGAGCCCCTGGCGAACGACCGGTACCGACTGCCCATGACCTGACCTGCCCAGGACGCATGCTGCCCATCGGCTGTTACACAACCGATGGGCAGCCGTGCGTCCGCCTACGGCTGCTCCGCACAGCCCCGTGACAACACCTCCGTAACGTCACCGGACGTCGGCCGATGGGACCACCTGGCCGTCGGCGGCACGACGGGGATCCACGGGGACGGAGGCGGTTGTTATGGCGCAGGGCGAGGTGCTCGGATTCGAGGAGTACGTGCGGACCAGGCAGGACGCGCTGCTGCGCAGTGCCCGTCGGCTCGTGCCGGACCCCGTGGACGCGCAGGACCTGCTGCAGACCGCCCTGGCCCGCACCTACCGCCGCTGGGACGGGATCGCCGACAAGTCCCTCGCCGACGCCTATCTCCGCCGCGTCATGATCAACACGCGGACGGAGTGGTGGCGGGCCCGCAAGCTCGACGAGGTCCCCACCGAGCAGCTCCCCGACGCGAGCGTGGACGACGGGGCCGAGCAGCGCGCCGACCGCGCCCTGCTCATGGACGTGCTCGGCGTGCTGGCTCCCAAGCAGCGCAGCGTCGTCGTGCTGCGACACTGGGAGCAGATGAGCACGGAAGAGACGGCCGCGGCCCTCGGAATGTCGGCCGGCACGGTGAAGAGCACGCTGCACCGCGCTCTGGCGCGCCTGCGTCAGGAGCTGGAGGACCGTGCGGCCCTGAGCCGTGAGGCCGAGGGCGCGCCCGCGCGGATCCCCGCGCAGCGCAACGGGCGTCACGTCGAGCGGGGGCGGGAGCGGTGCGCGGCCTGAACGGAGGACGCGGGGACGACAGCGACACGGCGGCAGGCCCGTACGGCAGGCTCCGGGCAGGTCTCGCGGCGGGGAGCACGGCGGTGGCCGGGCTCGCCGCCCTCGCGCTGTTCTGCGCGGGCTGTTCCACCGGTGGTACGGGCACGCGGGACGCGGGTCCGGCGGACGCCCGGCCTGCCGGGCCGGCCACGGCGCCCGGTGTCGTTCCGGCCGGGTCGGCGAAGCCCGCGCAGCCCCGGGTCGACGCGGTGCGGCTCGTCGAGAGCGATCCGAAGGTCAGCCGCAGGTTCAAGGACGACCTCAAGCCCTGCACCGGCGACGAGTACCCGATCGACACCTCGTACGGCACGCTCACCGACGGCCCGGCGCCCGACGTCGTGGTCAACGTGATGACCTGCGGCGACTCGGTGGGCGTCGGCACCTACGTGTACCGGCAGCGGGAGGACGGTTCGTACGGCAACGTCTTCGCCGCCGAGACACCCGCGGTCTACGGCACCATCGACCGGGGAGACCTCGTGGTGACGACCCAGGTGTACGAGTCGAAGGACTCGGTCGCGTACCCCTCGGGCGAGGACATCGTCACCTACCGCTGGACGGCCGACCGTTTCGCCGAGACCGACCGGGTGCACAACGACTTCAACCGGGCCGTCGGCAACGGGGAGGGCCCCCTCCCCGTACCCCAGACCGCGAAGAACTGAGAGCCGCCCGCATGGCCGAGACCCATGTCCTCTTCGTCGAGGACGACGACGTCATCCGAGAGGCGACCCAGCTCGCGCTGGAGCGGGTCGGTTTCGCCGTCACCGCGGTGCCCGACGGCCTGCTGGGCCTGGAGGCCTTCCGGGCGGACCGACCGGACATCGCGCTGCTGGACGTGATGGTGCCCGGACTGGACGGTGTCAGCCTGTGCCGCCGCATCCGGGACGAGTCGACGGTGCCCGTGATCATGCTGTCGGCACGGGCCGACGCGATCGACGTGGTGCTCGGCCTGGAGGCCGGGGCGGACGACTACGTCACCAAGCCGTTCGACGGGGCGGTGCTCGTCGCGCGGATCCGCGCCGTGCTGCGGCGCTTCGGCCACGCGGCCGGTGCGGGCGGTGCCACCGCCGGCGAAGGCGCTCCGGACGAGGCTGACGGGGTGCTCGTCTTCGGCGACGTACAGATCGACACCGAGGGCATGGAGGTACGCCGAGGGGGCGCCCCCGTGGGCCTGACGCCGACCGAGATGCGGCTGCTGCTGGAGTTCTCCTCGGCGCCGGGAACGGTCCTCTCGCGGGACAGGCTCCTGGAACGGGTCTGGGACTACGGCTGGGGCGGGGACACCCGGGTCGTCGACGTCCACGTCCAGCGGCTGCGGACGAAGATCGGGCAGGACCGCATCGAGACGGTCCGCGGCTTCGGCTACAAGCTCCGAGCATGAGGCGGCTGGCGCTGCGGACCGGTGTCCGCTGGAAGATCAGCATCGCGATCGCCGCCGTCGGCGCGCTCATCGCGCTGGCCCTGAGTCTCGTCGTCCACAACGCCGCCCGCGTCTCGATGCTGGAGAACGCGCGGGAGGTGCAGATGGAGCGGCTGCTGTTCGCCCAGCGGCTCTACGAGGCGACGAACACACAGAACGCGTCGCCGAAGTTCGGCGCCAAGATCAACGATCCGTCCCTGCCGGCGAGCCTGCGCGAGCGTATCCAGGACGACCGGCGGGCCACCCACGTCGACGAGTACGAGGACGGCGTGCCCGACGTCTGGGCCGCGGTACCTCTGGCGAACGGCGACGTCCTGTCGCTGCACACCCGCTTCGCCGACCGCAACGCCACGGTCATGGACGACCTCGACCGCGCGTTGATCATCGGCTCGGTCTCGGTCGTCTTCGGCGGCTGCGCGCTGGGCGTCCTGATCGGCGGCCAGCTGTCCCGGAGGCTGCGCAAGGCGGCGGCCGCGGCCGGAAGGGTCGCCCAGGGCAACACGGAAGTACGCGTCCGAGAGGCCGTCGGCGGTGTCGTACGGGACGAGACCGACGAGCTGGCCCGCGCCGTGGACGCGCTCACCGACGCGCTGAACGAGCGGATCGAGGCCGAGCGCCGGGTCACCGCGGACATCGCCCATGAGCTGCGCACCCCGGTGACCGGGCTGCTCACGGCCGCCGAGCTGCTGCCCCCTGGACGGCCGACCGAGCTCGTACGCGACCGGGCCCAGGCGATGCGGACACTGGTGGAGGACGTCCTCGAAGTGGCGAGGCTGGACAGTGCGTCGGAGCGTGCCGAGCTGCAGGATCTGCCACTGGGCGAGTTCGTCGCCCGTCGGGTCCGGCTGCTCGATCCGGCGATCACCGTACTGGTGCTGCACGAGTCCTGGGTGGCCACGGACCCCCGGCGGCTGGAGCGCATCCTCGGCAATCTGCTGGGCAACGCCGCCAAGCACGGGGCCGGGCCGGTCGAGGTCACGGTCGAGGGCCGGGTGGTCCGGGTGCGGGACCACGGGCCGGGCTTCCCCGAGGCACTGCTGCGGGAGGGGCCGAGCAGGTTCCGTACCGGAAGCACCGACCGGGCGGGGCGGGGCCACGGTCTCGGGCTGACCATCGCCGCCGGACAGGCGCGGGTCCTGGGCGCCAGGCTGACCTTCCGCAACGCGGGCAGCGCCGAGGGCACGGGCGGGGCGATCGCCGTGCTGTGGCTGCCGGAGCACGCTCCGACCAACACCGGGAGCTTCCCGCTCCTGCCGCAGGACGACGGGGCCTGAGCTCCGCCGTACGCGTGCACGGGGCCCGAGCTCCGCGTACGCGTGCACGGGGCCCGAGCGGTGTCTCCCGCCGGGCCCCGCGCACGCGTACGACCGATCAGACGGCCTGTGCCTCCTTGGCCCCCGCGGTCGCCGCCGTGCCGTCCCCCTCCGGGGCGCCTTCGGAGTCAGGCTCGCCGGGCTTCACCGCGCCCCGCAGCGGGACCTCCTTGACGAACAGCGCCGCCAGCAGAGCGACCACCGCGACCGTGCCGCCGACCAGGAAGGCGATGTGCGTACCGGAGGCCACGGCGAACTCGTACGCCTCACGGGCCGGCGCCGGAAGCTTCGCCAGGCTCGCCGCGTCCAGCTGCGCCGACCTCTCGGTCACACCGCCGCCGCCTCGCCGGGCCATCTCGTCCTGCACCCGCCCGGTGAAGAGGGCGCCCATGATCGCGACCCCGAAGGAGCTGCCGAGCGTACGGAAGAGGGTGGTGGCGGACGAGGCGACGCCCATGTCCTTGAGCTCGACGCTGTTCTGCGCCACGAGCATCGTGATCTGCATCAGGAAGCCCATGCCGGCGCCGAGCACCGCCATGTAGACGCCGGAGGTGAAGCGGCTGGTGCCGGTGTCCATGGTGGCCAGCAGGAACAGCCCCGCGACCATCAGGACGCTGCCCACGATCGGGAAGATCTTGTACTTGCCGGTGCTGGTGGTGATCCGGCCCGCGACCAGCGAGACGACCATCATCGAGAGCAGCATCGGCAGGAGCAGCAGCCCTGAGTTGGTGGCCGACGCACCCTGCACCGACTGCTGGTAGAGCGGCAGGAACAGCACCGCTCCGAACATCACGAAGCCGGCCATGAAACCGACCACCGACATGAGGGTGAAGTTGCGGCTGCGGAAGATGTGGAGCGGGATCACCGGCTCCGCGGCCTTCGTCTCGACGAAGACGAAGCCGACGAGGGAGGCCACGCCGAGCGCGACGAGCTCCATGATCACGGCCGAGCCCCAGGCGTACTCCGTACCTCCCCAGGTGGTGACCAGCACGATCGCCGTGATGCCCACGGTGAGGAGCGCGGCGCCCAGGTAGTCGACCTTGGTCTTCTTCCGCTCCTTGCGGGGCAGGTGCAGCACCGCGGTGACCATGGCGAGCGCGACCGCCCCGAGCGGCAGGTTGATGTAGAAGCTCCAGCGCCAGCCCAGGTGGTCGGTGATGGTTCCGCCGACCAGCGGCCCGCCGATCATGGCCACGGCCATCACGCCGGCCATCATGCCCTGGTACTTGCCGCGCTCCCGCGGAGGCACCAGGTCGCCGAGGATCGCCATGACGCCGACCATCAGGCCGCCCGCGCCGAGGCCCTGGACCGCGCGGAACCCGATCAGCTGGCCCATGTCCTGGGCCATACCGCTCAGCACCGAGCCGATCAGGAAGATCACGATGGACGTGAGGAAGATGCCCTTGCGCCCGTACAGGTCACCGAGCTTGCCCCAGATGGGTGTGGAGGCCGCGGTGGCCAGGGTGTAGGCAGTCACGACCCACGACAGGTGCTCCATCCCGCCCAGGTCGCCCAGGTCGCCCACGATCGTCGGCATCGCGGTGCCGACGATCAGGTTGTCGAGCATGGCCAGCAGCATCGTGATCATCAAGGCCAGAACCACCACCCTGATACTGCGCTCCCGCGGTTCGGCCGGGCCGGCCGCCGTCTTCTTCAGTTCCGCCATGTCGTCTTCCCCTGATCCCCTGGTGTCCGGTCCGCCGACCCGACACTTACTTGCCGCCCGGCTAGTTGGCTACACTGAGGAAAGTAGACCCGTAACTAGCCGGGCGTCAAGTAAGTTCTTGGGAGAGTCGCATGGGCAGCACGCCGCAGCCGCGCCGGGGCAACACCCGCCAGCGCATTCAGGACGTCGCCCTGGAGCTCTTCGCCGAACAGGGCTACGAGAAGACGTCGCTGCGCGAGATCGCCGAGCACCTGAAGGTCACCAAGGCCGCGCTGTACTACCACTTCAAGACCAAGGAAGACATTCTCAACAGCATCTTCGAGGACCTGAACCGGCCGGTCGAGGAGCTCCTGGCCTGGGGCAAGGAGCAGCCCCGGACGCTGGGGACGAAGAAGGAGATCCTGGTCCGCTACAGCGACGCGCTGCGGGCCGCGGCCCCGCTCTTCGTCTTCATGCAGGAGAACCAGGCGACGGTACGCGAACTGAGCATCGGGCACACCATCAAGCACCGGGCCATCGCCCTGGTCGACCTGATCAAGGACCCGGACGCCCCGCTCGCCGACCAGGTGCGCTGCTTCACCGCGCTGATGGCCCTGCACGCGGGCGTCTTCGCCCTCAGGGACGCCGAAGGCGACCCCGAGGAGAAGCGCGAGGCTGCTCTCGAGGTCGCCATCGAGTTGGTGACCAGGGCCCACGACCCGGAGTCCGCCGCCTGACGGGCGGAGCCGGGGTCAGGCGTCTCAGATGTGGACGTGCACGGAGTCCAGGTAGGAGACCGGGTTGATCGCGGAACCGTAGTTCGGGGTGTTGCGGATCTCGAAGTGCAGGTGGGGACCGCTGGAGTTTCCGGTGTTGCCGGACAGCGCGATCTTTTCACCCGTCTTGACGCGGTCGCCCACGTTGACCTCGATCTTCGAGAGGTGCGCGTACTGCGAGTACTTGCCGTTGGCGTGCTTGATCACGATGGCGTTGCCGTACGCGGGACCGTCGCCGCCGCCGTTCGGGCCGACCTTGACGACCCGGCCGGTGTGCGCGGCCTCGACCTTGGTGCCGATCGGCACCGCGAAGTCCTGGCCGGAGTGCTTGTGGGCCCAGCGGTCGCCGCCGGTGCCGTAGGTGGCGCTCAGCTGGTAGTGGCTGACCGGCGCCTCCCACGAGGCGGCCTTCTTCTTAGCCGCGGCCTTCTTCTTGGCAGCCGCCTTCTTCTTCGCCGCGGCCTGCTCGGCCTTGTCGGCCTTCGCCTTGTCGGCGGCCTTGCCCTGGGCGGTCGCCTGCTTGGAGACGGAGTCGGCGGTGGCCGCGCCGGCGAGGGCCGCGGTGTCCGCGGTGCCCGTCGTGCCGGACGCGAACGCCGCGCCCGCGCCGAACACCATCGACGCACCCAGGCCTGCGGCCACGACGGCGCCACTGACGCGGGACATGGACGGGCGGCGGGAGTGCTGGAACGTAACGCGCTTCGACATGCGGGATGAACCTCCGGGATGACTGGAACCCGGCACTCTGTCCGGGCTTGCTCCACCTTGGTAACCCGCACCCCCGGCAACACTCAAACCCCCCATCTACGATCAAAAGCCGTAGATGGGGGGCCGGGAATTCATCGGAGTCGCCTGCCGCGGCGGGGGCGGACGATCTTCCGGATATTTTTCGCGAAGCAGGTTTAGCCCCAGCTCCGAGGACATCGCTCCTGGATACAAGCCTGCAATGCATGCATATCGCCACAAATGGCGAAAGACTTACCCGGCGCGGGCCGAAGGTCCCTCCACCGGTCCCCGCGACATCTCCTAACACCCGTAGTAGGCCTCCAGAGGCCTGTGCGCCTTGTCACCGCCGGCGGGCCCGAAGGCTGTCCGTTTCGGGACCTTCGACTCCCGGGTCGACACGAGCACAGGGGCCACCCACACCGGCCCCGGAGAGGCCGCAGCCTCGTCGGACCAGGCGGGCGGGGAGCATCGGGCGCGACACCGCATGGCCGCCGACGCCCTGCCGCAGCCAAGAACACCGCCGACCCTGCCGCCTACGGCGAACCTGGAATCGGGGGCGGGCCCGCCCCCCGATTCCAGGCATCACTCAACTGTCGGAGCAGACGGGAACGTCGGCATCACCGGGCACGAAGAGCCCTGACACCGGCGGCTTCGAAGTCGTAGACGCTCCGGTTGAGCCGCAGGCCGTCGACCGCGCCGATCCACATGCTGTCGCGCCCCTTGCCCACCGCCGCGGTGTAGATGACCGCCTGCGCACCACCGTCGGCGAGCGCGGCCTTCAGCTGCTGGAAACTGCACTGCGTGGTCTGGTTGCAGCCGGTGACAGTGCCGGCGTTGCCCGTGAGAAACCACCGGCCGGTCGTGGTGGCGTCCAGATAGGGGCTCCAGCGATCGGTCACCGGAGAGGCGTCCGGCACCCACACCATCGAGGAGTAGGTGGTGGCCGGGGCTGCCGCCAGGCTCGGATTGATCTCGAACCTGATGTTGGGCATGTTCTGCGGGCCGCCGTAGGAGACGTTCTCGCCGGTCTGGAAGACGTGGAAGCCCACCTTCGTCAACCCGGATACGGGGTCGCCGTAGAAGTCGACCTCGTTGCCGAAGTCGACCTTCTCGCTGGGCGGAGTGAGAGAGGTGGAGCTGTCCGCCACCTCGATGCCCAGGCTGCCTGTTCCGTACGGCGGCCGGGCGGAGGGGCCGGTCACGCCGAACGATCCGAACGGTCCGTTCCTCAGCGCGGCAACGGGAGAGCCGATCGTGTTGCGGGTGATCACACCCCAGTGGTCAGCCCCTCCATGACCGCCACCGGCAACAGCCGACGCCGACACGGGGACTGCCGTGGCTGCGATCGCGACCAGCGCCGTCGCACCGAGAACCACTTTCCGCTTCAAGCCAAAGCGAGCGCTCACGCTCATTCCTTCCGGGTGGTTGATGGGGCAACAGGAACATCGCAACCGAGCGGCGCACCCCACCAAAGCAATGCGCTTTGTAGCGCGAAGTCACGAGATGTGACTTATGTGTGAATGTTTTCCGCACTTCGCGTAGCGGGCAAACCGGAATCCGCATGACTCTCCGTCGCTGCCGCCGGACCGGCCACGATGTCCAACGGCAGCGGAAACAGCGGTCGGCCTTGGATCCCGGACCGCGCTTCGGGCACGCGACGGTTCCCGCCCGAACCCACCAGGGTCACCTCCGGTTCGGCGCGGCAGTACTGCCGCTCCGATGCAGTAGCGCAAACGAACACCGATGCGCCGCCGCGCTCGCCCTCATCCGCTGCCCGGGACCGACCACTGAGGATGGCGCCGGTCAACCTGCTGCGTGGCGATCCGCCAGCCGCGAGCGCTGTAGGACGATCGGCGCCGGTCCCTGCCACCGCACCGTGCTCGTCGAGCCACTGATCGAAGGCGAGCGGAAAAAGGGGCTGCCCCGGACCGACAACCGGTCCGGGGCAGCCCCTTCAGAGCTCAGGCGCTACGCGCCCTCACGCGTCCTTCGTCAGATTCGGGCCGGCGCCGCCTGCCGCCTGCTCGATCGGCGGGACGTCGGGCAGTGCCGACTTCTCCTCGCCTCGGAAGGAGAACTTCTTGTCGTCGCCTTCGCCCTCGGTGCCGACGACCACGATGTGACCGGGACGCAGCTCACCGAAGAGGATCTTCTCGGAGAGGATGTCCTCGATCTCGCGCTGGATCGTCCGGCGCAGCGGCCGGGCGCCCATCACGGGGTCGTAGCCCTTCTTCGCGAGGAGCGACTTGGCCTCGGCGCTGAGCTCGATGCCCATGTCGCGGTCCTTGAGGCGCTCATCCACCTTGTCGACCATGAGGTCGACGATCTGGATGATGTCCTCCTCGGTCAGCTGGTGGAAGACGACCGTGTCGTCGACACGGTTGAGGAACTCGGGCCGGAAGTGCTGCTTGAGCTCTTCGTTGACCTTGACCTTCATCCGCTCGTAGTTCGTCTTGACGTCGCCCTGGGCTGCGAAGCCCAGGTTGAAGCCCTTCGAGATGTCCCTGGTCCCGAGGTTGGTCGTCATGATGATGACCGTGTTCTTGAAGTCCACGACCCGGCCCTGGGAGTCGGTCAGGCGACCGTCTTCCAGAATCTGGAGCAGGGAATTGAAGATATCGGGGTGGGCCTTCTCGACCTCGTCGAAGAGAACGACGGAGAAGGGCTTGCGGCGCACCTTCTCGGTGAGCTGGCCACCCTCTTCGTAGCCCACGTAACCGGGGGGCGAACCGAAGAGACGGGAGACCGTGTGCTTCTCGCTGAACTCCGACATGTCGAGGGAGATCAGCGCGTCCTCGTCGCCGAAGAGGAATTCGGCGAGCGTCTTGGAGAGCTCCGTCTTACCGACGCCGGACGGGCCGGCGAAGATGAACGAGCCACCGGGGCGCTTCGGGTCCTTCAGACCGGCCCGCGTACGGCGGATCGCCTGCGAGAGGGCCTTGATGGCGTCCTTCTGACCGATGACGCGCTTGTGGAGCTCGTCCTCCATGCGCAGCAGACGCGAGGACTCCTCCTCGGTCAGCTTGAAGACCGGGATGCCGGTGGAGGCTGCCAGGACTTCGGCGATGAGCTCGCCGTCGACCTCGGCGACGACGTCCATGTCGCCGGCCTTCCACTCCTTCTCCCGCTTGGCCTTCGCCGCCAGCAGCTGCTTCTCCTTGTCCCGGAGCGAAGCCGCCTTCTCGAAGTCCTGGGAGTCGATGGCCGACTCCTTGTCGCGGCGCACGCCCGCGATCTTCTCGTCGAACTCGCGGAGGTCCGGCGGCGCGGTCATCCGGCGGATGCGCATCCGGGAGCCGGCCTCGTCGATCAGGTCGATCGCCTTGTCCGGCAGGAAGCGGTCCGAGATGTAGCGGTCGGCCAGGGTGGCGGCCTGCACCAGCGCCTCGTCCGTGATGGAGACCCGGTGATGGGCCTCGTAACGGTCGCGCAGACCCTTGAGGATCTCGATGGTGTGCGGCAGCGTCGGCTCCGCGACCTGGATGGGCTGGAAGCGGCGCTCGAGCGCGGCGTCCTTCTCCAGGTGCTTGCGGTACTCGTCGAGCGTCGTGGCACCGATGGTCTGGAGCTCGCCTCGCGCCAGCATGGGCTTGAGGATGCTCGCCGCGTCGATCGCGCCCTCGGCGGCGCCCGCACCCACGAGGGTGTGGAGCTCGTCGATGAACAGGATGATGTCGCCGCGGGTGCGGATCTCCTTGAGGACCTTCTTCAGGCGCTCCTCGAAGTCACCGCGGTACCGGGAGCCTGCGACCAGGGCACCGAGGTCGAGGGTGTAGAGGTGCTTGTCCTTGAGGGTCTCGGGCACCTCGCCCTTGACGATGGCCTGGGCCAGCCCCTCGACGACGGCCGTCTTGCCGACGCCGGGCTCGCCGATGAGCACCGGGTTGTTCTTGGTACGGCGGGACAGCACCTGCATGACCCGCTCGATCTCCTTCTCGCGCCCGATGACCGGGTCGAGCTTGGACTCACGAGCGGCCTGGGTGAGGTTCCGGCCGAACTGGTCGAGCACCAGGGAAGTGGAGGGCGTGCCCTCCGCGGGGCCGCCCGCTGTGGCCGCCTCCTTGCCTCCCGAGTACCCGGAGAGCAGCTGGATGACCTGCTGCCGCACCCGGTTCAGGTCGGCACCCAGCTTCACGAGGACCTGGGCGGCGACGCCCTCGCCCTCGCGGATCAGGCCGAGCAGGATGTGCTCCGTGCCGATGTAGTTGTGGCCGAGCTGAAGGGCCTCGCGGAGCGACAGCTCCAGGACCTTCTTGGCCCGGGGGGTGAAGGGGATGTGCCCGGACGGGGCCTGCTGGCCCTGACCGATGATCTCCTCCACCTGCTGGCGGACCGCCTCGAGCGAAATCCCGAGGCTCTCCAGGGCCTTAGCGGCGACACCCTCACCCTCGTGGATCAGGCCCAGGAGGATGTGCTCGGTGCCGATGTAGTTGTGGTTGAGCATCCGGGCTTCTTCCTGAGCCAGGACGACAACCCGCCGCGCGCGGTCGGTGAACCTCTCGAACATCGTTAATCGCTCCTCAGAGCGGTCAGGCAGTAAGGGGTAGGTCCCCTCCCTGTCCTTCCGCAGCTTAGTCCCGCAAGCGGGGACCGCTCATTTCAACTGCCGACACCCGGCCTTGCTTCCGGGGGATCTCCTGCCCCGAACGCCGACAACTGCTCCAACCCGATGGTGCGAGACGATGTTCCCGCAGGCCAGGCAGATAGCCCTTTCGCCAGTACGCCGATGGCGAACGTGAGACGTTTTTGCCCGCGTGTCGCCCCTTCCCACTAGGGATGTCTTACCCGCACTCACTGACAGTCCATGCGGCGCACCCCCGTTCCCTCCGCTACGGGCGAACAACTTCGTGCCGGCGGACGCGCCCGCACGCCCCCGCGGCGGGCACGGAAGGCAGTCGATCACGTGCGGTGCGTAACCACGGGGCCGTTTCGGCGGTTCAACGGACATGGCTTCCCTCGTTCCACCACCCCGTTCGTCGCCGGAGTCCGACGACTGGGCGCGGTGGTACGCCCGCGAACTCGGCTGGGCCACGGCGGGCACCTCGCCGCTGCGGCTGCTGACCGGGCTGCACTTCGACGTACTCGAACTGTCGGCCGCGGCAGGCCACGCGGCGCTGGGCCGGGTGGGACGCACCGGCCCCGTGGTGGTGGCGGGACAGCGGATGCGGTTCCTGGTCGCCGCGGGCGGCGCCGACGAGCTGCCGGGGCTGCTCGAATGGCTGGAGTGGGGCGGAATCACCCTGGATCTGACCGCCACAGGCGCCGGCGGGCACACCACGGCCCCGGCACCCCCCGGAGGATCGGCGGCGGGACCACCGGGGGCCGCACTCTGGCTGCGGCCCCCCGGACCGCGCCAGGAGGTGGAACAGTCGCTCCCGACCCTCGGCGGCTTCGGGAGCAGGGGCGGGCACGCTCCCGACCTCGTACGACTCGTGGACGCGGCGGCCACGGAATGCCACCGGGCCCGGCTCACGCACGCCCGGACACAGCCGCTGACCCATCGGCCGACAGGTCAGCCGTTGGCCTTCTCGTAAGCCTCACGGATCTCGGCGGGAACGCGACCGCGGTCATTCACGTTGTGGCCGTTCTCGCGGGCCCACTTACGGATCTCGGCGGTGTCCTTGTTGCCACCGGCAACGGCGCGGCCCTTGCCACGGCCGGTCGCGGCGCGACCACCGGTGCGACGTCCACTCTTGGTGTACGGCTCAAGAAGACCACGAAGCTTGTCCGCGTTGGTCGTGGTGAGGTCGATCTCGTAGGTCTTGCCATCCAGAGCGAACGTCACTGTCTCGTCCGCCTCGCCACCGTCGAGGTCATCAACAAGAAGGACCTGAACCTTCTGTGCCACCGGATTTCCTTTCATCGAAAATGCAGTACGCGGAAAGGAAACCGCTTTTCTCCGGAAAACACAAACCCCCGGTAGAGGTTCAGGAGTGCAAGAACACGGGAAACATGCGCGATTCGGACATAGGGTTCCGCCTACTTCCGGCGTTCACAGGTGCAGAAGCATCCGGCTGTTGCCCAAGGTGTTCGGCTTCACTCGTTCGAGACCCAGGAACTCGGCGACCCCCTCGTCATAGGAACGGAGCAGCTCGCTGTAGACATCTCCGTCGACCGGCGTCTCTCCGATCTCGGTGAAGCCGTGCTTCGCGAAGAAGTCGACTTCGAAGGTGAGGCAGAAAACCCGGCGGACACCGAGCCAACGCGCGGTCTGCAAGAGCTTGTCCAGGACCTGGTGCCCCACACCGGCCCCCTTGACGCCCTGGCCGACGGCGAGGGTGCGGACTTCCGCCAGGTCCTCCCACATCACGTGGAGTGCGCCGCAGCCGATGACACGGGCGTCCTCGTCGCGTTCGGCGACCCAGAACTCCTGGATGTCCTCGTAAAGGGTCACGGTCGCTTTGTCGAGCAGGATGCCCTCGGTGACGTAACCGTCGAGGAGTGCGCGGACCGACGCCACGTCGCTCGTCCTGGCGCGCCGGACCGTGATGGCCGGCTTATTTACCGACGGGTCGGTATGAAGATCTGAGGGAGATCCTGTTTCCGGCCGGGCACGAGCTCCGGTTTGCAACTCGGTACGGCGCGCGGTTTGCGGTTGCTCAGAGGACATCCCCCGACGCTATCGCCCGCTCCGCGGCGGCGCTTCATCGGCCGCCTCTCCGCTCCCGGGCGGGCTCACGGAAGGTTCGGGCAAGGTGGGGGCGACGACGCGCATCGCATCCCCGAGCGCCTCTCGCTGCTCCGCGGACATCATCCCGAAGAAGGCGACCAGGGCTGCCGCCGGGTTGTCGCTGCGCGACCAGGCTTCGTTCATCAGTGCGGCCGAGTACGCGGCGCGGGTGGAGACCGCCGTATATCGATATGCCCGGCCGTCCACTTCCCGGCGGACCCAGCCCTTCTGATGGAGATTGTCCATTACCGTCATGACGGTCGTGTACGCGATCGAACGTTCCTGTTGAAGATCCTCGAGAACTTCCCGCACGGTCACCGGGCGGTTCCATTGCCAGACCCGTGTCATCACGGCGTCTTCCAGCTCTCCCAATTGGCGAGGCACAGCGCCACCTTAGTGCTAGATGTCTGGAATGGGATATTTCCGGGACGACAAAAGGGCGCACGGCCCCGGAGGAGCCGTGCGCCCTTCAAGTTCCGTCCGGGTCAGGCGCCCTCGGGCCTCGGGGCCTGCTGCGCCGACTCGGCACGGGCGATCGCCGCGTCCACGGCGGCGTCCTCCTTGGCCTTGTTGGGGCCGCCCTGGCTCTTGATGATCGTCATGACGAGGCCGATGAAGAAGGCGGCCATCACCACGGGGGGCACGAGCGCGGATACGTAGTCCATGCCCTCCAGGGTAGCGAGCCCGGCTCACCGGCCACTTCCGGGCACCCCCGGGCGCGGCGCATCCGTCAGGACACGGCGCGCTCCTCCGGCGAGGGGGCCGGCGTGGGGCGACGGCGGGGCGGGAAGACCTCGGAGGGTTTGGGCATCGGACGCTCACCCGGGGCCGCCGGGCGGACCGGCCGCACGGGCCGGGCGGGGCCCGCGGGGCGCTCCGGCTCCTTGGCCGCGGCGCGCCCGCCGGGCAGGGCCAGCAGCCGGCTGCGCGGCGCGGGCGCCGTGGCGGGTGCGGCACGTCCGGCGAGCCGCGCCCGCACGGAGCGCTCCGCCAACACCTGGCAACGCTCCAGGAGCGCCGCGGCGACGGGGCCGGCACGCAGGGCGCGCAGGGCGGCGAGGTCGTCGGGGCGGGGGTCGTAGCCGGCCGCGAGAGCGTCCTGGAGCAATTCCAGGTAGCCGCTGAGCGAGCCGGGGAGCGCGTCGCGGTAGCGGGCGAGATCGGCGAGGAGGAAGGTGCGCAACCGGCCGCCCTCGCTCACCGCCTCGTCCACCGCGCCCGCGAGTCGCAGGCAGTCCTGGACATCCTCTTCCGGCAGGGGCGTGGGGTGGAGGGCGTTGGCGAGAGCGCGTCGGAGCACCCGGAGCTCGTCCGCGCTGAACGCCATGCCGCCGCGTGATCCGTAGGGCGTGGGCATGACGCGACAATACGTGCTAAAGGGACAAAATCCGCTTAACTGGCTGCCTGGCGGCGCGCCGTCCCACGCCGCGCCGCCGACTCGTTCCCGCAGGTGGTCGCGGGCGGGACCTACATGCGGGCGATGTTCCGCTCGTAGACCAGACGCAGTCCGATGAGCGTCAGCCAGGGCTCGTGCTCGTCGATGACGGAGGACTCCCCCAACACCATCGGAGCAAGGCCCCCGGTCGCGATGACGGTGACCTCGTCCGGGTCCGCCGCCAACTCCTTCTTCATGCGCGCGACCACGCCGTCGATCTGGCCCGCGAAGCCGTACACGATGCCGGACTGCATGGCCTCGACCGTGTTCTTGCCGATGACGCTGCGGGGCCTGGCCAGCTCGATCTTGCGGAGCTGGGCCCCCTTCACGCCGAGGGCCTCCACGGAGATCTCGATACCGGGCGCGATCACGCCGCCCGTGTACTCACCGCGTGCCGAGACCGCGTCGAAGGTGGTGGCCGTACCGAGGTCGACGACGATGGCGGGGCCGCCGTAGAGCTCGACGGCCGCGACCGCGTTGATGATGCGGTCCGCGCCGACCTCCTTCGGGTTGTCGGTCAGGACGGGCACGCCGGTCTTGACGCCCGGCTCCACGAGGACCGCGGGGACGTCGCCGTAGTAGCGGCGGGTGACCTCGCGGAGCTCGTGCAGAACGGCGGGGACGGTCGAGCAGATCGCGATGCCCTCGATGCCGTCGCCGAGTTCGACGCCGAGCAGCGGGTGCATGCCCATCAGGCCCTGGAGCAGCACGGCGAGCTCGTCGGCCGTACGGCGGGCGTCGGTGGAGATCCGCCAGTGCTCGACGATCTCCTCGCCGTCGAACAGGCCGAGGACGGTGTGCGAGTTCCCGACGTCGATGGTGAGCAGCATCAGGCGTCGGCCCCGTCGCGGAAGTCCAGGCCGATGTCCAGGATCGGCGAGGAGTGCGTGAGGGCGCCGACCGCCAGGTAGTCGACACCCGCGTCGGCGTAGGCCCGGGCGGAACCGATGGACAGCCGGCCCGAGGACTCCAGCACCGCGCGACCGCCGACGAGGGAGACCGCCTCGGCCGTCGCGGACGGGGTGAAGTTGTCCAGCAGGATCAGGTCGGCGCCCGCGTCGAGCACCTCGCCGACCTGCTCCAGGGTGTCGACCTCGACCTCGATCGCGAGCTCCGGGTACGCCTTCCTGACCCGGGAGAACGCCTCGGCGACACCGCCGGCCGCGATCACGTGGTTGTCCTTGACCAGAGCGGCGTCCACCAGCGACATGCGGTGGTTGACGCCACCGCCGCAGCGCACCGCGTACTTCTCCAGCGCGCGCAGCCCCGGCGTCGTCTTGCGGGTGTCGCGGACCTTGGCCTTCGTGCCTTCGAGCACGTCCGCCCAGGCGCGGGTCGCCGTCGCGATGCCGGAGAGCCGGCAGAGCAGGTTGAGCGCGCTGCGCTCGCCGGTGAGCAGGTCACGGGTGCGGGTGGTGACCGTGAGCAGCTTCTGGCCGGGTACGACCCGGTCGCCGTCCTCGACGTGGCGCTCGACCTCGAACTCGTCGGTGCAGACGATGGAGAGGACGGCCTCCGCGACGCGCAGGCCTGCGACGACGCCGGCCTCACGGGCGGTGAAGTCACCGGTGGCGACGGCGTGCTCGGGGACGGTCGCCACGGTGGTGACGTCCTCGCCCCCGTCGAGGTCCTCCTCGATCGCGACGTGGGCGATGTCCTCCACCTCGACCGGGTCCAGTCCCGCATCGGCCAGGAGCTGGGCGAGCGCGGGGTCCAGGCCGCACTCCAGGCCGTCGGGGTCGTAGCCGTCACCGCAGCCGCAGCCGTCACCGCAGCCACCGCCGGACTCGGCGGGTGCGCCGATGTGGATCAGCGGTACGTCCACAGGCGTGGGGCGAGGATTCTCTTCGGGCGTGCTCACGGTTACGGCTCCTCGGGGGCGTCGGCGGGGTGGTTCGGGAGGCCGGCGGACAGTGCGGAGTCTGCCGGGTCTCCGGGTCGTACGGGCGGGAACGCGGAACTGTCGGTCGTGCGGACGACGGGCCGCAGGTCCCGGTCGACGCGGACGACGAGGTGACGGCGCCAGGCGTCGTCACGCTCGGGGTGGTCCTCGCGCCAGTGGCAGCCGCGGGTCTCCTCGCGCTCCCGGGCGGCGGCCACCAGCACCTGCGAGACGAGGAGGAGGTTCGTGGCCTCCCACGCCTCCACCCCTGGTTCGGCGTCCTTCCGGCCGCCGTCGCCGGAGGTGTCGGCAGCGGTCCGCCCGAGCGCCTCCAGTTCGCCGGCAGCGGTGGCGAGACCGACGGCGGAGCGGATGACTCCGGCGCCCCTGCTCATGATCCGCTGGATCGCGGTCCTGGATTCCGCGGTGAGCAGCGGGACGGCGGGCGGGCCCTCGGAGTGGGCCTCGGGGACGCTCCCGCCGAGGGGAGCCGCCCGGGGCCCGTCCACGATGTCGGCCGCGATGCGCTCGGCGAAGACCAGCCCCTCCAGGAGGGAGTTGGACGCCAGCCGGTTCGCACCGTGCACACCGGTGCAGGCGACCTCCCCGCAGGCGTAGAGACCGGGCACGGTCGTACGGCCCCGCAGGTCGGTGCGCACCCCGCCCGAGGCGTAGTGCGCGGCGGGGGAGACGGGGATCGGCTCCGTCACGGGGTCGATGCCGTGGGTACGGCAGGCGGCCAGGATCGTCGGGAAGCGCTGCTCCCACATCGTGGCGCCGAAGTGCCGGGCGTCGAGATACATGTGCTCGGCACCCTGGAGGTGCATCTGGCGGGTGATGGCCTTGGCGACGATGTCACGCGGGGCGAGCTCGGCCAGTTCGTGCTGTCCCAGCATGAAGCGGTTGCCCGACGCGTCGACGAGATGGGCGCCCTCGCCCCGTACCGCCTCGGACACCAGGGGCTGCTGGCCCTCGGAGCCGGCGCCGAGGAACAGGACGGTCGGGTGGAACTGGACGAACTCCAGGTCCGACACCTCCGCTCCGGCCCGCAGCGCGAGCGCCACTCCGTCTCCCGTGGAGACCGGCGGATTGGTGGTGGCGGAGAACACCTGACCCATACCGCCGGTGGCGAGCACCACCGCCGGGGCGCGGACGGCGCCCACGCCGTCGTGCTGGCCCTCTCCCATGACGTGCAGGGTGACGCCCCGGGTACGGCCTTCGGCATCCGTGAGCAGGTCGAGGACCAGGGCGTTCTCGATGGTGCGCAGGGCGGCCGAGCGGACCGCCTCGACGAGGGCACGGGAGATCTCGGCCCCCGTCGCGTCACCGCCGGCGTGCGCGATACGGCGGCGGTGGTGGCCGCCCTCGCGGGTCAGGGCGATCGCCCCGGTGTCGGTGGTGTCGAAGTGCGCACCGGTGCCGATCAGCCGGCGCACGGCGCCGGGTCCCTCGGTGACGAGGGCGCGCACCGCCGTCTCGTCGCACAGGCCCGCCCCGGCGACCAGGGTGTCGTCGAGGTGCTGTTCGGGGGTGTCGCCCTCGCCCAGCGCGGCGGCGATACCGCCCTGCGCCCAGCGGGTGGAGCCGTCGTCGAGACGGGCCTTGGTCACGACGACGGTCGCGAGGCCCGCCGCGGCGCAGCGCAGGGCGGTGGTGAGACCGGCCACGCCCGAGCCGACCACGACCACGTCCGCGTCGATGGCCCAGCCGGGGGCGGGGGCGGCCAGCCGTATTCCGGTCATGTGAGGGCTCCGAGGGTCAGTGGGATGTTGTCGATCAGGCGGGTGGCGCCCACCCGCGCGGCCACGGCGAGTACCGCCTCGCCGCTGTCCCGGTCGTCCGGGATCTCGGTGAAGTCCGCCGGGTCCACGAGTGCCACGTAGTCCAGGGCGAGCGGCACCGCTTCCCCGGCCGCCTCGTCCAGGACGGCCTGCGCGGCGGCCCGTACTCCGGCGGGTGCGACGGCCGGACGGGCCAGTGCGACCGCCTGGGAGTCGGCGGCGGCGCGGGTCTCCCCGAGCCGGGTGAGGGCGGCCGCCCTGCCGTCGGGTTCCGGCGCGGTCCGGGCACGGACGTGCAGCACCTGCTGGGCGGCCAGCCGGTCTCGGGCCGCGAAGAGGGCCCTGGGGAGGGCGAGCGCGGTACGGCGTTCCTCGGCCGAGAGGAACCGGTTGCGGCTGGAGAGCGCGAGGCCGTCCGGGTCCCGGACCGTCGGCACGGCGACGATGTCGATGCCGAAGCTGAGGTCGCGCACCATGCGCCGGACCAGGGCGAGCTGCTGGGCGTCCTTCTGCCCGAAGAACGCGGCGTCCGGCCGGGTGAGGTGGAGGAGCTTGGCGACGACGGTGAGCATGCCGTCGAAGTGCCCGGGGCGCGAGGCGCCTTCGAACCGCTCGCCCATGGGGCCCGCGGTGATCCTCACCTGGGGGTCACCGCCGGCGTAGACCTCGTCGACGGACGGCGCGAAGACCACGTCGGCGCCCGCCTCCGAGGCGAGCGCGAGGTCCGCGTCCAGGGTGCGGGGATAGCGGTCGAGGTCCGCGGCCTCACCGAACTGGAGCGGATTGACGAAGACGGTGACGACGACCTGCCCGTCCGGCCCGGAGGCGGTGCGCGCCGCCCGGATCAGGGTGGCGTGGCCTTCGTGGAGAGCGCCCATCGTCATGACGACGGCACGGGGCGCGCCGGCGGGGCGGCCGAGGGCGTCGAGCTCGACGGCGGTGCGGATCAGGGTGGCGGGTGCGGTGGTCATCGGTCCTCCCCCGGGCCCTGCTCGTCCGGACCCTGTGCGCCGTTCTTCCCGTCGAGCGTGTTCGCGCGGTCCGACAGGACGTCGAGCAGGTCCTCCGCGAACTCCGGCTTGAGCAGACCGTGGTCCAGCGCGCGGTCGGCGGTGGCACGGGCCATGGCGAGATAACCGGCCACGGCCTGCGGGGCGTGCGTCCGCAGCTCGCGGACGTGCGCGGACACCGTCCCCGCGTCGCCGCGGGCCACCGGCCCGGTCAGCGCCGCGTCACCGGAGCGCAGGGCGTTGTCGAGCGCGGCGCCGAGCAGCGGGCCGAGCATCCGGTCGGGCGCGCCCACACCGGCCTTGCGGAGCAGCTCCATGGACTGCGCGACCAGGGTGACCAGGTGGTTCGCGCCCAGGGCGAGGGCCGCGTGGTAGAGCGCCCGGGACTCCTCGGCGATCCACTCGGGTTCGCCGCCCATCTCGATGACGAGCGCCTCCGCCGCGAGCCTGAGCTCCTCGGGGGCCGTGACCCCGAAGGAGCAGCCGGCCAGTCGCTGGACGTCGACGGGGCTGCCGGTGAAGGTCATCGCCGGATGCAGTGCGAGCGGGAGGCCGCCGGCCCGCAGCACCGGGTCGAGCACCCGCGTCCCGTAGCGCCCGGAGGTGTGGACGACGAGTTGGCCGGGCCGCACGGCACCGGTCTCGGCGAGGCCGTCGACCAGACCGGGCAACGCGTCGTCGGGAACGGTCAGCAGCACGAGCTCGGCGCGTGCGAGGACCTCGGCGGGTGTCACCAGGGGGACGTCCGGGAGCAGCGCGGCGGCCCGTCGCACGGAGGCGTCGGACACGCCCGACACCGCGACCGGGCGGTGGCCGGCCAGCCGCAGCGAGGCGGCGAGGGCGGGGCCGACCCGACCCGCGCCGACGACACCGACGGTGAGACGGGCGGGGCGGTCCCTCGGGTCGAGGGGGTCCTTGGAAACTGATGCGTTCACGCGGCTACGGCCTTCCGTTCCAGTCCGCAGGGGGTACCGGACGACTTCTCTGCATGCTACGCCAGCGTTTCGGCACGCCCACGGCTGTCCACATCCTGTGGACAACTTCTGGCGGCAGGCAGGGCCGGAGTGGGCGGGGCCCTCGATCCGGGTGATGATCGTCCCATGGGAGCCACCGATGAGCAGGAGCAGCGACACCGCAGGCTGGCCGCATGGCGGGGGTCGGGAAAGGTGCTGGCGCGGATGTCGGCCGACCACACCCTGGCCGAGCGGCTGACGTCACTGGCCGCCGACGCAGGCACGGTGCACGACCTTGACGAGTGGACGGATGTGTACGGCGACGGGGTCGTCGCCGAGGTCGAGCGACGCACCGCGGACCTGCTCGGCATGGAGGCCGCCGCGTTCTTCCCGACCGGGACGATGGCCCAGCAGATCGCGCTGCGCTGCTGGGCGGCCCGGACGGGCGACCCGGTTGTGGCGCTGCACCCGCTCTCCCACCCCGAGGTGCACGAGCGGGGCGCGCTCTCCTCGGTGAGCGGACTGCGCACCGTGCACCCGACGACCCGGCCCAGGCAGATGACCGCGGCCGAGGTCAGGGACCTGCCCGAGCAGTTCGGCACGCTGATGATCGAGCTCCCGCTGCGCGACGCCGGTTTCGTCCTGCCCACCTGGGAGGAGTTGGAAGCCGTCGTGGCCGCCGCCCGGGAGCGGGACGCCGTGGTGCACCTGGACGGGGCGCGGCTGTGGGAGTGCGCCGGGCACTTCGGGCACGGCCTGCGGGAGACGGCGGCACTCGCCGACAGCGTGTACGTGTCGTTCTACAAGTCGCTGGACGGGCTGTCGGGCGCGGTGCTCGCCGGGCCCGAGTCGCTGGTCGACGAGGCGCGGACCTGGCGGCACCGGTACGGCGGGCAGGTCTTCCAGCAGTACCCGGCCGCGCTCTCCGCCCTGCTGGGCATCGAGCGGGAACTCCCCCGGCTGCCTTCGTACGTGGCGCACGCGAAGGTGGTCGCCGAAGCGCTGGCCGAGGGGTTCGCCGGATCGGCGGTGCCGTGGTCCCGGGTGCACCCCCGGCCACCGCACACGCACCAGTTCCAGGTCTGGCTGCCCTACGCCGCCGAGGTGCTGGACGAGGTCTCGGTGCGGCAGGCCGAGGAGACGGGCGTGACGCTCTTCCGCCGCTGGTTCCCGGCCCCCGCGGGACCGCCCGGACTCTCGTTCACCGAGGTCACCGTCGCGGCGCCGGGGCTGGAGTGGACGGCCGGCGACGTGCTGGAAGCGGTGGCGGAGTTCGTGGGGCGGCTGGAGGCGGCCTCCCCGCAGGCGCGAACTGGACCCGGTCCGGACGTGGACCGCGCCGCTCAGGCGTAGGGCGGGCGGTGCGCCACGGCCCAGGCACGGACGCGTCTGCCGATTCCCCGCAGGATCGCCCAGTCGTGCGTGCCGGGCAGCGGCGGCGGCGCCTCCCCGTGCCGCACGGCGCGGTAGCTGTCGTACATGTGCTGCTGAACGCTGTCCATGGATCCAGCGTGACCCCGCACGGGCGGGTCCGCCCGTGCGAGGGGCAGGTCGGCCGGTGGATCGGCGACCGCCGTCGGCCGGCGCCGGAGCCCGCCCGGTCCGGACCCGGGGTTCAGCCCGCCCCGCCGCTCGCCCTGACCAGGCCAGTCTCGTACGCGAGGACGACCACCTGGACCCGGTCGCGCAGGGCCAGCTTGGTCAGGATGCGGCCCACGTGGGTCTTCACCGTGGCCTCGGAGAGCACGAGACGGCCCGCGATCTCACCGTTGGAGAGGCCCTGGGCGACCAGCAGCATCACTTCGCGCTCGCGCCCGGTCAGCTTCTCGACGGCCTTGTGCCGAGGCTCCTTCGTGCTGCTCGGCAGCAGCGGCGAGAAGCGGTCGAGGAGCCTGCGGGTCGTGGAAGGCGCGACGACGGCGTCGCCGCTGTGCACCGAGCGGATGGCGGAGAGCAGCTCAGCGGGCGGCACGTCCTTCAGCAGGAAACCGCCGGCCCCGGCCCTCAGGCCGGAGAACGCGTACTCGTCCAGGTCGAACGTCGTGAGGATCAGCACCTTGGGCGGGTCCTCCGCGGCGCAGATGCGCCGGGTCGCCTCGACGCCGTCCAACCGGGGCATGCGTACGTCCATCAGCACCACGTCGACGGCCGTGGACCGCAGGACATCGATCGCCTCCGCCCCGTCGCCGGCCTCAGCGACGACCTCCATGTCCGGCTGGGCGGCGAGCACCATCCGGAAACCGGTGCGCAGCAGCGCCTGGTCGTCGACGAGCATCACGCGGATCGCCATGGGGTCCTGTCCTTCTGTCACTGGTTCGCCGGCTGAGCGGAAGCAGGTGTCACTGGTTCGCCGGCTTGAGCGGAAGCAGGGCACTGATCCGGAAGCCGCCGCCCTGCCGCGGGCCCGCGTCGAGCGTGCCGCCGACCATGCCGACCCGCTCCCGCATACCGATCATTCCCTGACCGGCGCCGTCGGCCCCGCCGTCCTCGTACAACTCGTGCGGGGCGCCACGGCCGTCGTCCTCCACGAGCAGGCCGAGACCGTCGTCGAAGTAGACCAGGCGCACGCTCGCCCCGACGTCAGGACCACCGTGCTTGCGGGTGTTGGTGAGCGCCTCCTGGACGATGCGGTACGCCGTCAGCTCGACCCCGCTCGGCAGCGGACGCGGGGTGCCCTCGATCTTGAAGTCCACCGCCAGGCCCGTCTCCCTGACCTTGGAGACGAGCTCCTCGATCTGCTCGACGTCGGGCTGGGGGACGTACTCACCGCTCTCCTGGGCATCGCCGGTCCGCAGCACCCCGAGCAGCCGCCGCATCTCGGCGAGCGCCTGGCGGCCCGTGCCGGAGATGGTCTCCAGGGCCTGCCGCGCCTGGTCAGGAGAGGTGTCCATCACGTAGGCGGCGCCGTCGGCCTGGACCACCATCACCGAGACGTTGTGCGCGACGACGTCGTGCAGCTCGCGGGCGATACGGGCCCGTTCGGCGGCGACGGCCACCTTCGACTGGGCCTCGCGCTCGCGTTCCAGCCGGGCGGCCCGCTCCTCCAGCTGGTTGAAGTAGGCCCGCCGGGTGCGTATCGAGTCGCCGAGCACCCAGGCCAGCACGAAGGGCACGGTCATGACGACGACGTAGACGAACGTCTGCGCCCAGCCGCCCGAGGGGGCGTCGTCGGGCCAGCGCAGTCGCGAGATCGCCGCCGCCACCAGGCTGCATCCGAGGGCGAGCCGGGAGGCCCAGAGCTCCCCCACCGTGGCGACCGTGTACGTGATCACCAGCATGGCGAAGTCGGCCACGTCGGGGCGCACGCCCAGCAGCAGCTGGGCGAGCCCCATCACGATCGCGAGCAGCAGCATCCTCTCCGGCACACGGCGGCGCAGCGCGACGACGACGCACAGGCCGACGGCGATCGGCACCGCGGCGACGCGCTCCCGGCCGCTGCCGACCTGGCCGGCCACGATGGACACGCCGGAGAGCCCGAGGAGGAAGACAGCCCAGAAGGTGTCGACGCCCGTCGGGTGTCTGCGGATGAAATCGTAGAAGCGCTGCACGTTACCCAGCGTAGGGACAGCTGATCGGTGACCGGGTCAGCCGAAGGGGCGATCCGGGTCCCCGGACCGTACTCCCCAAGGTGGAGACTTGCCCATGTGACGGATGACTGGCGCCGGTGGCGGGACGCGGCTGATACCGCTTTGTACGGGGAAGAGGGCTTCTACCGGCGACCGGAAGGCCCCGCGGGGCATTTCCGCACCTCGGTGCACGCGTCCAAGCTGTTCGCCACCGCCGTCGCCCGGCTGCTCGCCGCGACGGCCCGGGAGCTGGGAACGGACTCGGTCGACCTGGTCGACGTCGGAGCAGGCCGCGGCGAGCTGCTGACCGGAGTACTGACGGCTCTGCGGGAAGGCGCGGTGGCCCCCGGTCTCACCGTGCGGGCGTACGCCGTGGAGATCGCCCCGCGCCCGCCGGGCCTGGACCCGGCCGTCGAGTGGAGCGCCGAACTCCCGGTGGGCACACGCGGGCTGCTGTTCGCCAACGAGTGGCTGGACAACGTACCGACGGACGTCGCGGAGGCCGACGCGGCCGGGGTGGCGCGCCACGTCCTCGTGCGGAGGGACGGCACCGAGCGGCTGGGTGATCCGGTGACCGGGGCGGAGGCCGCGTGGCTGGACCGCTGGTGGCCGCTGTCCCGGCCCGGCGACCGTGCGGAGATCGGCCTGCCGCGCGACGAGGCCTGGGCGCGTGCGGTCGCGTCCCTGAGCGGCGGAACGGCGGTGGCCGTGGACTACGCCCATGTGCGGGGTTCCAGGCCGCCGTTCGGGACCCTGACCGGGTTCCGGGAAGGGCGCGAGGTGCGGCCCGTACCCGACGGGAGCTGCGATCTGACGTCGCACGTGGCACTCGACGCGTGCGCGGCCGCGGCGGGCGGCGGGGCCGAGCTCCTGGACCAGCGGACGGCCCTGCGGGAACTGGGCATCAGCGGTGAACGGCCGCCGCTGGCGCGGGCGTCGGCCGACCCGGTGGGCTACGTACGGGCGCTCGCCTCGGCCGGTGAGGCGGCGGAACTCACGGCCCGCGGCGGGCTGGGGGACTTCGGCTGGCTGCGCCGGCGGGTCCCGGATCGTGAGGGGGGATACTGTCCCGCATGACGGAGACGACGATCGGTATCGGCGGCGCGGCGGAGAGCACCGACATGGTGCTGAACATCGGTCCGCAACACCCCTCGACCCACGGTGTGCTCCGGCTGCGGCTCGTCCTGGACGGCGAGCGGATCCAGCAGGCCGAGCCTGTGATCGGCTACATGCACCGCGGCGCCGAGAAGCTCTTCGAGGCCCGGGACTACCGGCAGATCATCATGCTCGCCAACCGCCACGACTGGCTGTCGGCGTTCTCCAACGAGCTCGGGGTCGTCATGGCCGTCGAGCGGATGCTCGGCATGGAGGTCCCGGAGCGCGCGGTCTGGACGAGGACACTCCTCGCGGAGCTGAACCGGGTCCTGAACCATCTGATGTTCCTCGGCTCCTACCCCCTCGAACTCGGTGGGATCACCCCGGTGTTCCACGCGTTCAGGGAGCGCGAGGAGCTCCAGGCCGTGATGGAGGAGGTCTCCGGCGGCCGGATGCACTACATGTTCAACCGGGTCGGCGGCCTCAAGGAGGACCTGCCGGCCGGCTGGTCGGGCCGCGCCAGGGACGCCGTGGCGTCGGTGCGTTCACGGATGGACGTCTACGACGGGCTGGTGCTCGGCAACGAGATCTTCCGCGGTCGCACCCGGGGGGTGGGGGTGCTGTCCGCCGAGGCGGTGCACGCCTACGGGGTGTCCGGGCCGATCGCCCGCGCCTCCGGCGTCGACTTCGACCTGCGGCGCGACGAGCCGTACCTGGCGTACGGGGAACTGCGGGACACGCTCAGGGTCGTCACCCGTACCGAAGGCGACTGCCTGGCCCGCTTCGAGTGCCTGCTGGAACAGACGCACAACGCGCTGGACCTGGCGGACGCCTGCCTGGACCGGATGGCTGACCTGGAGCCGGGGCCCATCAACCAGCGGCTGCCCAAGGTGCTGAAGGCTCCGGAGGGGCACACCTACGCGTGGACCGAGAACCCGCTCGGCGTCAACGGCTACTACCTGGTCTCCACCGGCGAGAAGACCCCGTACCGGCTGAAGCTGCGTTCCGCCTCGTTCAACAACATCCAGGCGCTCACCGAGCTCCTGCCCGGCACGCTCGTCGCCGACATGGTGGCGATCCTGGGCTCGCTCTTCTTCGTCGTCGGGGACATCGACAAGTAGCCCGACGCCGTCAGGGCCGTGCAAGTTGGCCCTTGCAGGAGGGGGCATGCGGGTAGCCCCGTACGGGCGGGGGCATGCGGGTAGCCCCGTGCCGGAGGAGCCGCCCTCGCGCTACGAGGAGACCGCGCTGCGCAGTTCGACGACGTCCAGCTGCTCGGTCTCGTCGTGGGCGGTCAGGTCGATGACCTTGCCGACCGCCCGGTTCTCGGCCGAGCCCGTGCGGTGCACCGCCAGCGCCTCCTCGCCCACCACGTCCGCGAGGTCCTCGTTCTGCACGGACTCGATCGCGGCCGTGGCCTTCTGCGTACCGAAGAAGTCGAAGGTCCCCTGAGGGACCAGATGGCGGCGCGAGGCGGCGTACGGGACGACGGCCGACGCGGCGGATACGTCGCGGCGAGAGGTCGCGGGCGCCGGTGAGAGCTGCCGCGCGGCAAGGGGAGCGGCGGGACGGCGGTGCTGGAGATCACCCGCTCCGGCGACCGCCGCGTGCTTCCCCTGCGGGCCGTCGCCCTCCGCGTCACGTTCGGCCGTCCGGTCGGCGAGATCGCGCTGCCTGGCGAGCCCGGCCGTGCGGCGGGCCTCCTGGAGGGCGGCGTTGCGGGGCAGGTCCCGAAGGGCCTGGGCGGCGCGCAGGTAGGCGCCCGGCGTCGGGGTCGAGCGCGCGGGAAGGAGCTCGCGCGGTCCGGACACCTCGATCGCGAGCTGCCTGCGGCCCTCGAGCGCGCTGGCCCGCTCCGTCTCCGCGTTGGCGTACCGGCGCAGCAGCGCGGCGTGTTCGCCCCGCAGCCCGGCGAGCTCCACGCGCTTGCGGCGCAGCTTGGTCTCCAGCCGGGTGCGCAGTTCCCGTGATTCCTCGAGGTCGGCCTCGAGTTCGGCTATGCGCTCCTCGGTCCTCCACTCGTCACTGACCCTGGCCCGGGTCAGCTCGGCGACGCGCAGCCCCGCGGCCCGGTCCCAGCTGCGCATCAGACAGGCGCCGGTGAGAGCGGCGGCCGCCGTCACGGCCACCAGGGTGCGCAGAGCCAGCGGTTCCGCGAGGAGCCAGGCTCCCGCGGCACACACGACCGGCACTCCGGCCACCACGGCGGGCGGCAGGATTTTGTGGAGGGGCGGCGAATGGCGGTGGCGTCCTCGTGGCATGGTCCGAAATTTACCGTGCGTACGGGTCACTTGGGAGGCCGCCCGGCAATCTGTTCCCCGCCGGTTACCTCGCGGCCCCCCAAGTGGCTCTTCCACGGGCCCCTTTACTTCTTGATCAAGCCCTTGGACCGCAGATACTCCTGGGCCGCATCGGCGGGCTTGGCGCGCTCGGCGTCGACCTTGCGGTTCAGTTCCGCGAGATCCTGGGTCGTGAGTACGTCAGTGAGCTTGCCGAGGGCTTCGGCGATCTCAGGCGCACCCGCGTCCTTGGCATTCACGACCGGCAGGACGTTGTCCGCGTTCTGGAGCTTCTTGTCGTCCTCCAGGAACACCAGCCCGTACGAATCGAGCACGGCGTCCGTGGTGGTGGTGAGGACCAGCTGGTCCTTGCCGTCCTTGACAGCCTGCTTGGACTGCGGGGTGCCGACACCCTTCGGGTCGATACCGGTCACGTCGATGCCGTAGGTCTTCTTCAGCCCGGGCGCGCAGAACGGCCGCACCTCGCACTCGTCACCCGCCGCGATCTTCACCTTGATCTTCGAGCTGCCGAGGTCGGAAAGCGTCTTGAGGCTGTTCTTCTCGGCGAATTCCTTGGACACCGCGAAGGCGTTCTGGTCGACGGCCTGGCCGGCCGGAAGGACCTTCAGCCCGAGCGGGGTGGCCAGCTTCTCCAGCGCGGCCACGGTCGCCGTGACGTCACCCGAGGCGACCGGGCTCTGCTCGGCCTCCTTCGCGCCGTTGGCCTTGGCGTTGAGGAATTCGGCGATGGTGGCCGCGTATTCGGGGACGACGTCGATCTCGCCCTTCTCCAGCGAGGGCTCGTACAACTCGCGGTTCTTCACCGTGGTGACCGAGGTGTCGTATCCGGCGCCGCCCAGCACCTGGGCGTACAGCTCGGCGAGCACCTTGGACTCGGTGAAGGCCGCGGCGCCCACGACGAGCGAGCCCTTTCCGGAGCCGGCTCCGGCGCCCTTGTCCGAGCCGCCCTTGTCCTTCTCCAGGCTGTCGCCGCCGCATCCGGCGAGCGCCCCTGCCAGCACGACCGCTCCGACGACCGCACCCGCTATGCGCGAGGTCCTGCTCATGTTGTTCTCCGTCCGCGAAAAAATGGTGTGCACAGTCCGAATAGCCAGCGCGTTCATACGGCCCGGCGGCGCAGCGGCGACAGCAGCCGGTCCAGCGCCACGAGCACACCCTCCACCACCAGGGCCAGGAGGGCGACGAGTACGGCACCGGCGAAGACCTGTGCCGTGTCGTAGGTGTTGAATCCGGCGGTGATGATCCGTCCCAGGCCGCCGAGGCCCACCATCGCCGCGATCGAGGCGGTGGCGACCACCTGGACGGCGGCGGACCGGAGGCCGTTCATGATCATCGGATAGGCGAGCGGGAGCTCGACCCGCACGAAGAGCTGGGCACCCGACATCCCCATGCCGCGCGCGGCCTCCACCACCGACCGGTCCACCTCCGTCATCCCGACGTAGGCGTTGGTCAGCAGCGGGGGCACGGCGAACAGCACCAGCGCGATGACGGTGGGCAGATATCCGGAGTTCCGCAGGGGGGTCATCATGAACAGGGCCAGCACCGCGAACACCGGTACGGCCCGGCCCACGTTGGAGATGTTGACGGCGAGCGCGCCCCCCTTGCCCACATGCCCCAGGTACAGCGCGATCGGCAAGGCGATGGCGCAGGCCACCGCGAGCGCGACCCCGCTGACGTACAGATGCTCACCGAGGCGTTGCGTCGCGCCGCCGTCCCCCGACCAGTTGGCACCGGTGGTGAGCCAGGTCCAGGCCTCTCCCAGGACTCCCATGGATCAGCCGGCCTCCGTCTTGGCGATGCCCGGCCCGCCGGGTGCCCTCGCGGGCGTCCGTATCCGGGTCCAGGGCGTGAGCAGGCGCTGCACGCCGAGCAGCAGCAGGTCGGCGCCCACCGCGAGCAGCACGCAGAGCACGGACGCGGTGAGCACCTGGGCCTTGAAGAAGCTGGGCAGCGCGTCTTCTATGAGGTTGCCGAGGCCTCCCTTGCCGACGAGGGAGCCGACCGTGGTCAGCGCGACGGTCGACACCGTGGCGATCCGCAGTCCGGCCATGAGGGCGGGCAGCGCGAGCGGCAGCTCGACCTCCCAGAGGAGGCGGCCGGGCCCGTACCCCATGCCCTTCGCGGCTTCCCTGGCCTCCTGCGGAACCGCTTCCAGACCCGCCAGGATGTTGCGCACCAGAATCGTCAGCGAATACAGCACCAGGCCGGTGACGACGAGCGCCGCGGACAGCCCGAAGAGGGGCAGCAGCAGCGAGAACATCGCCAGCGACGGCACGGTGTAGAGCACGGTGGTGAGGCCCAGCACGGGTCCCGCGAAATGCCGGCCGCGGCGTGCGAGCAGCGCGAGCGGAAATGCCACCGCGAGCCCTATCAGCACGGAGGCCGCCGTGATCCAGATGTGCTGGACGGTCGCTTCGGTCAGCTCATGGCTGCGGGAACGCAGATACTCCCCGCAGATCCAGTCGTTCGCCACCAGGCAGTTCTGCTCGGCCATCCGTCCCCACCTCCTGTTCGCCCTCGCGATGCCGCACAAGGTTCCGTCACCCGAAGACCCTATCCTCGACCACTGACAATCGCCGAGGCTGTCGTATTCCGGCAACATGGGCTTCACATAACCCGCGCCACAATGGGGAATCATGATCCGTTTCGAGCACGTCACCAAGCGGTACGCGGACGGCACCACAGCCGTCGACGACCTTTCCTTCGAGGTCGCCGAGGGTGAACTGGTCACGCTCGTCGGACCTTCCGGCTGCGGCAAGACGACCACCATGAAGATGGTGAACCGCCTGATCGAACCCACCGAGGGCCGGATACTCCTCGACGGGGACGACATATCCGCCATCGACCCCGTCCGGCTGCGCCGTCGTATCGGTTACGTCATCCAGCAGGTCGGCCTTTTCCCGCACAAAACGGTCCTGGAGAACACGGCGACCGTTCCCCATCTCCTGGGCTGGAAGCGCGGAAAGGGGCAGGAGCGCGCCGCCGAACTGCTGGATCTCGTCGGACTGGATCCCTCCGTCTACGGCGACCGCTATCCCGAGCAGCTCTCCGGCGGCCAGCGCCAACGCGTGGGCGTGGCAAGGGCCCTGGCCGCGGATCCGCCGGTGCTCCTGATGGACGAGCCTTTCGGGGCGGTCGACCCGGTCGTCCGGGAAAGACTTCAGAACGAATTCCTGAAACTGCAGGCGCAGGTTCGCAAGACCGTGCTCTTCGTCACCCATGACATCGAGGAGGCCGTCCGGCTCGGCGACCGAATCGCCGTGTACGGACAGGGCCGCGTCGAGCAGTTCGACACCCCGGCCACGGTGCTCGGGGCCCCTGCCACGCCGTACGTCGCCGACTTCGTCGGGGCCGACCGCGGCCTGAAGCGTCTCTCGGTCACACCCATCGAGGAGAGCGACCTGGACCAGCCGCCGGTCGTCCACCTCGACGATCCGCTGGCGCGGGCGACCGAACGGCTGCGGGCGGAAGGCGCGCGCTGGGCGGTCGTGCTGGACGGTCAGGACAAACTGCACGGCTGGATCCCGGCGGGCGACGCGTCGACGGCCAAGGGCACGGTCCGTGAGCACGCCCGCCGCATGGAGGCGTGGCTCCCGCTCGGCGCGCCCCTCAAGCAGGCCTTCGCCACGATGCTGCAGCACGACGCGGGCTGGATCGCCGTGATCGACGAGGAGGGCACGGGCCGCTTCCACGGCGTGCTCACCCCGGCCCGCCTCCACGAGGCCCTGCGCCGCTCGATCGACGCGGACGCGCAGGACGTGCCGCGCGCCGAGGTCGCGGTGGAGACCGTGGCGGGCGTCGACGCCCCGTGAGACACCGCCGCCGGCCAGGCGGGCGCCCCGCGCCGGGTCGGGTCGGCTGAACCGGCACGTCCGCCCGACCGGACCGGGCCACACCCGTCCCGCGGAACCGCCGAGTCCGTCCCACCGGACCGGGACAGGCCTGTCCGGCTGGAGGCGGCGCCGATGTGCGGTTCCGAGGCCGACGAGGCGGCACGGCCGCTGACGGACGCGCAGGCTCGTCGGCGAGGGGCGCACGGGACGCGGCGCGGGCACCGCGCCCCCGGGTGCGCCGTGTCCGGTGCGACCCGGCGGGCCCCTTCACGGGCCTAGGCTGGTCGCATGAGTACGTTGCGAGGACGGGGCACAGTGCGGGGTCTGCCGGAGTGGGACCGCTGCGCGGTCATGGGCGTCGTCAATGTGACGCCCGACTCCTTCTCCGACGGCGGCCACTGGTTCGACACCACGGCGGCGATCAAGCATGGTCTCGAACTGGCGGCCGAGGGTGCGGATCTGATCGACGTGGGCGGCGAGTCGACCCGCCCGGGCGCGAGCCGGGTCGACGAGGCGGAGGAGCTGCGCCGGGTGATCCCCGTCGTACGCGGACTGGCCTCCGAGGGCGTCACCGTCTCCGTGGACACCATGCGGGCCGGAGTCGCCGAGCAGTCCGTCGCCGCCGGTGCGGCACTGGTCAACGACGTGAGCGGTGGCCTCGCCGACCCGGGCATGATCCCCGTCGTCGCCGACGCCGGAGTGCCGTTCGTCGTCATGCACTGGCGCGGCTTCAGCGAGTCGATGAACAGCCGGGCGGTCTACGAGGACGTGGTGGGCGAAGTCGTCTCCGAGCTGCGTGCCCGCATGGAGGCCGTGGTCGACGGCGGGGTGGATCCCGCGAGGATCGTGATCGACCCGGGACTCGGCTTCGCCAAGAACGCCGCCCAGGACCTGGCGCTGATCGCCCACCTCGACCGGCTGCACGACCTCGGCCGGCCGCTCCTCGTCGCCGCTTCCCGCAAGCGGTTCCTCGGCCATGTCCTCGCCGGCGAGGGCACGACCCCGCCTCCGGCCCGGGAACGCGACGCCGCGACCGCGGCGATCTCGGCGCTCTCCGCCGGTGCGGGCGCCTGGGCCGTCCGGGTGCATGCCGTACGGCCCACCGCCGACGCGGTGCGGGTGGCCCGCGCCGTCGAGGGGGCCGCGTGAACACCCCGCGTGACGATCACGGGGCCGCCGCCGACATCGCGGAGGTCGAGCAGGCCAACACCGCCTTCTACGAGGCGATGGAGCGCGGTGACCTCGACGGGCTCTCGGCCCTCTGGCTGCCCGGCGAGGACCTCACCGTCTCCTGCGTCCACCCGGGCTGGCCGGTGCTCACGGGCCGCGGCGAGGTGCTGCGGAGCTATGCGCTCATCATGGCGAACACCGATTACATCCAGTTCTTCCTGACCGATGTCGGGGTCTCGATGACCGGGGACACAGCCCTGGTGACCTGCACCGAGAACATCCTCAGCGGCGGTCCGGCGGCGGAGGGCAGCGAGCTCGGTCCGCTCGTCGGCCAGCTCGTCGTCGCCACCAACGTGTTCCGCCGTACGCCGGACGGCTGGAAGCTCTGGTCGCACCACGGTTCACCCGTACTGGCCGACACCGGTGAGGAAGAGGACGACGAGGAACCGTCGCCCTGACCGGGTCGGCCGCGTCGGCAGCGCTCCGGCAGGATTGGATCCGCCCTCACGGGGTAGACGGGGCTACCAGCCCCCCGCAGGGCCCGTGTCCCCCGCGGGCAGGAGCTGTCGGTGCTCGCGGGTAGATTCGGCAGAAGGCGCCTTACCGCCCGCACGCGGCCGGGTGTCTCCAGAGACGACAACAGCAGGAGTGATTCGCGTGGATCATGTCGCGCTGCGCGGCCTCAAGGCCCGTGGGCACCACGGTGTCTTCCCCAGGGAACGGGAAGAGGGCCAGACCTTCATCGTGGACCTGGTGCTCGGCCTCGACACCCGTCCCGCGGCAGCCGCGGACGACCTGACGAAGACCGTCCACTACGGGGTGGTCGCGGAGGAGGTCGTCGACGTCGTCAAGGGTGAGCCCGTCGATCTGATCGAGACCCTCGCGGAACGCATCGCGCAGCAGTGCCTCAAGCACGAAGGGGTCCTGGAGGTCGAAGTGGTCGTCCACAAGCCGGACGCCCCGATCACGGTCCCCTTCGACGACGTGACCATCACCATCACCCGGAGCCGAGCATGACCGCGTTTTCCACCGAGGGCCAGAGCGACCCGACCGTACAGCCGGTGCCCACCTCCGTGGTCGAGCAGGTGGACGCCGCGGACATCACCCTCTCCAACCCGAAACGGGCCGTGATCTCCCTCGGCTCCAATCTCGGCAACCGGCTCGAGACCCTCCAGGGCACCGTCGACGCCCTTGAGGACACGCCCGGCCTGCGGGTCAAGGCCGTCTCCCCGGTCTACGAGACCGAGCCCTGGGGCGTCGACCCCGGCTCCCAGCCGTCCTACTTCAACGCGGTGGTCGTGGTGAAGACGACCCTGCCCCCGTCCTCCCTGATGGAGCGCGGCCAGGCCATCGAGGAGGCCTTCGACCGGGTCCGCGAGGAGCGCTGGGGACCGCGCACCATCGACGTCGACATCGTGTCGTACGCCGATGTGGTCTCCGACGACCCGCAGCTCACCCTTCCGCACCCTCGCGCCCACGAGCGTGCCTTCGTCCTCGCCCCGTGGCACGACGTGGACCCGGAGGCCCAGTTGCCCGGAGCCGGCCCGGTCGCCGATCTGCTGGCCGGTCTGGGACGCGAGGGAGTGCTTCCCCGGCCCGACCTGGAACTCCGGCTCCCCGAGTAGTCGTTAGGCTCAAGGACGGACCGCACGGACTGCGCGGACGACACGGCAACGGCGGCGAAGGGCGGCACTCTCGGTGAAGCAACTACGGCTCAGGCTGCTGGCCGGGCTCTTCGCCGGGGCCGGGGTGCTCTCCTGGGCGGCGGCCCGGCTCTGGGACTCCCTGGGGACCCTGCCGAGCGTGCCGCTCGCCGCACCCGTCGTGCTGGCCGCGATCGCCGTTGTCCTGCTCGCCACGGCTCTTTCGGTCCGCGCCCGGCTGCGCGCCCAGCGGGAGCGGCGCCCGGGCGCCAAGGGCGTGGAACCGCTGATGGCGGCGCGCGCCCTGGTGTTCGGGCAGGCCAGCGCTCTCGTCGCCTCGCTGGTGGCGGGGATGTACGGCGGCGTGGGGGTCTTCCTGCTCGGCTCCCTCGACATGCCGCCCCGACGTGACCAGGCCGTCTACGCGGGCTTCGCGGTCCTGGCGGGCATCGCGGTCGTCGCGGCGGCCTTCTTCCTCGAACGCGTCTGCAAGCTCCCGGAGCACGGGGACCAGGACCGGCACGGGACCCAGGCAGTCTGAGGTCGAGGGCCTCACGTACGGATCGCGCCGGGACCGGCCGGCACCGCGGGGACCTGTCCCCAGCGGAACCGTCAGTCAGCCACCGGGTTCTCGATCAGGGTGACCCGGTTCCCGTCGGGGTCGTGGACGGCTGCGAACCGCACCCCACGCGCACCCGGCTGCGTCTCACCGGCCGTGATCCCCCGGCCACCGAGCTCCGCCAGCGTCCTGTCCAGATCGTCCACCACCAGATTCACCAGGGCCCCACCCGCCTGTTCGGGCGAACGGAAGACCTGGAGCCAGGCGTCCGGGGAGATGTGCCAGTCGGCCAGCCCGTCCATCGGCCTGGTGTCGGCAGGTCGGCCGAACAACCGCTCGTACCAGGCCACCGCGGGTTCGAACGCCGTTACGGGCGCCACGGCGAGCACGTGAGTGAATGACATGGGAGATCCTCTCGGAGTGGATCCGGCCCTGCGGCCGGCTTCCACCACTGCTGACTCTCCCCGCCCCGCGAACTCATCGCCGCACCGTCCCGACGCACCCGCCCCCGCGTCACGCGGTCAGCCGGCAACCCGAGTCAGCGCGCCCCGCGTGTCATCGCGCCATGATGAGGCTCATCGCCTCGGCGCGCGTGGCCGGATCCCGCAGCTGGCCCCGGACGGCCGAGGTGATCGTCTTGGCCCCGGGCTTGCGGATGCCGCGCATCGACATGCACATGTGCTCGCACTCCACGACCACGATGACCCCGCGCGGCTCCAGGATCGCCATGAGGGACTCGGCGATCTGGGTGGTGAGCCGCTCCTGGACCTGGGGCCGCCGGGCGTAGACGTCGACCAGACGGGCCAGCTTGGACAGTCCCGTGATCTTGCCGCTGGTCGCCGGGATGTAGCCGACGTGCGCGACACCGCGGAACGGCACCAGGTGGTGCTCGCAGGTACTGAACACCTCGATGTCCTTGACCAGCACCATCTCGTCGTGGCCGAGGTCGAAGGTGGTCGTCAGGACGTCCTCGGGCTCCTGGTGGAGGCCCGCGAATATCTCCTTGTACGCACGTGCCACCCGGCCCGGGGTCTCGCGCAGCCCCTCGCGGTCCGGGTCCTCCCCGACCGCGATGAGGAGCTCCCGTACGGCGGACTCGGCCCGCTTCTCGTCGAATACGCCGATCGGACCCTGCCCGTCGAGCGTCACCGGGTCGGTCATCTGTGCCTCGTTCCTCTGTGCAGTCACATGCGCGGGCCCGCCCTGACACACGGACTACGGCAGCCACAGCGCGGGCCGTACGAAAAAGCCGCGCCCCCACAGGCTAGAACCTGGGGGGCGCGGCTTCCATTCCGGGCCTGGTGGAGCCCCCGTGACAGGGGCCACACCCGATCGGGCAGGAGGGCTAGCTCTCGGGGCGGTCCTCGGGGAGCGCCTCGGTGGACGGGCCGTTGCCCTTCGACATGTCCGTCGGAGCGATCTCCGGTGTGGCGGACCCGTTGGCGCTGCCGTTGGTCAGGGCCAGCTCCTTGGGAGAGAGCACCGGCGGACGCGTCGACGGGGCACGCAGGGAGGAACCGGTCCACGCCGGGCGGGCCGGACGCTTCACGATCGGGGCGAAGATCTCCGCGATCTGGTCCTTGCCGAGCGTCTCCTTCTCGAGAAGCTCGAGGACCAGGGCGTCGAGGATGTCGCGATTCTCGACGAGGATCTCCCACGCGTCGTTGTGCGCGGTCTCGATGAGCTTCTTGACCTCCTCGTCGACGAGCGCCGCGACCTCTTCCGAGTAGTCGCGCTGGTGGCCCATCTCCCGGCCCACGAAGGGCTCGGTGTTGTCGCCGCCGAACTTGATCGCGCCCAGACGCTCCGTCATGCCGTACTGCGTGACCATCGCGCGGGCCGTTGCCGTGGCCTTCTCGATGTCGTTCGCAGCGCCGGTCGTCGGGTCGTGGAAGACCAGCTCCTCGGCCGCGCGCCCGCCCAGCATGTACGCCAGCTGGTCGAGCATCTCGTTGCGCGTCGTGGAGTACTTGTCCTCCTCCGGGAGCACCATCGTGTAACCGAGGGCGCGTCCGCGGGAGAGGATCGTGATCTTGTGGACCGGGTCCGACTGGGGTGAGGCCGCCGCGACCAGGGCGTGTCCGCCCTCGTGGTACGCGGTGATCTTCTTTTCCTTCTCGGACATGATCCGGGTCCGCTTCTGCGGACCCGCCACGACTCGGTCGATGGCCTCGTCGAGCATGTGGTTGTCGATCAGCTTCTTGTTGCTGCGCGCCGTGAGGAGCGCGGCTTCGTTCAGCACGTTCGACAGGTCGGCACCCGTGAAGCCGGGCGTACGCCGTGCGACCGCGTTGAGGTCGACGTCCTCCGCGACCGGCTTGCCCTTCTGGTGCACCTTGAGGATCTCGAGGCGGCCCTGCATGTCCGGCCGGTCGACGGCGATCTGCCGGTCGAAGCGTCCGGGACGCAGCAGCGCCGGGTCCAGGATGTCCGGCCGGTTCGTGGCGGCGATCAGGATCACGCCGCCCTTCACGTCGAAGCCGTCCATCTCGACGAGCAGCTGGTTGAGCGTCTGCTCGCGCTCGTCGTGACCGCCGCCCATGCCGGCACCGCGGTGCCGGCCGACGGCGTCGATCTCGTCGACGAAGACGATCGCCGGAGCGTTCGCCTTGGCCTGCTCGAAGAGGTCACGGACACGGGAGGCGCCGACACCGACGAACATCTCGACGAAGTCGGAACCGGAGATCGAGTAGAACGGCACACCCGCCTCGCCCGCGACCGCGCGAGCGAGCAGCGTCTTACCCGTGCCGGGCGGCCCGTACAGCAGGACGCCCTTGGGGATCTTGGCGCCGACGGCCTGGAACTTCGCCGGCTCCTGGAGGAATTCCTTGATCTCGTAGAGTTCCTCGACGGCCTCGTCCGAGCCCGCCACGTCGGCGAACGTCGTCTTGGGCGTGTCCTTGGTGATCAGCTTGGCCTTGGACTTGCCGAACTGCATGACCTTGGAACCGCCACCCTGCATCTGGTTCATCAGAAACAGGAAGACGACCACGATCAGGACGAAGGGCAGCAGGGAGAGAAGGATCGAGACGAACGGGGACTGCTTCGACGGCGAGACGGTGTAACCCTTCTCGATGTCACCGCTCTCGAACTTCTTCTGCAGCGTGTCGGCAAGCTCGACACCCTGGTTGCCGATGTAGCTCGCCTGGAACTTGCTGCCGGACTCGCCCTTGAGCTTTTCCTTGTCCTTCAGCTCGATCTTCAGGATTTGTTCGTCACCGGTGGTCAGCTTGGCCTGCTCCACCTGGTTCTTGCTGATCGCCTGGATCACCTTGCCGGTGTCCACCGTCTTGTAGCCGCCGGACGAGCCGACGACCTGCATCAGCACGACCACGGCGAGGACGGCCAGCACGATCCACATGACCGGCCCACGGAAGTATCGCTTCACGTCCATCCATACGGAGCGAAGTCGCCCCGTCCCTCCTGCCCGTAGGTAAATGCTGCTGTGAGAAAAGACTGTTCTTCGGACCGTACCCCAGCATTGTCACCCGTGACCGCAGGGGACGTCCGACAAACCCGTCTTCGAAGGCTCCAACGGCCCGAACGCCGCAAGGGTTCCCGGGAGTCCGGCCCGGTTGGGCCGGGCGCGGCCGGTGCGGGCGGGGCGGACTCCTCAGCCTCCGTAGACGTGCGGGGCGAGCGTACCGACGAAGGGGAGGTTGCGGTACTTCTCCGCGTAGTCCAGGCCGTAGCCGACGACGAACTCGTTGGGGATGTCGAAGCCGACCCACTTCACGTCGATCGCGACCTTCGCCGCGTCCGGCTTGCGGAGAAGGGTGCAGACCTCCAGGCTCGCCGGTTCGCGCGAGCCGAGGTTGGTCAGCAGCCAGGACAGCGTCAGACCGGAGTCGATGATGTCCTCGACGATCAGGACGTGCTTGCCCTTGATGTCGGTGTCGAGGTCCTTGAGGATCCGTACGACGCCGGAGGACTGGGTGCCGGCGCCGTACGACGAGACGGCCATCCAGTCCATGGTGACGGGGGTGGACAGTGCGCGGGCCAGGTCCGCCATGACCATCACCGCGCCCTTGAGCACGCCGACGATGAGCAGGTCCCTGCCCGCGTACTCCGCGTCGATCTTCGCCGCAAGCTCGACGAGCTTCGCGTCGATCTCTTCCTTGGTGAGGAGCACCGACTGAAGGTCGGTGCCCATGTCCTTCTCGTTCACCCGCGTCTCTTTCTCTGCCTGCCGGTCCGGACTGTTCCCCGGGCCGGACCGGCGTCTCGCCTGCACTTCAGCCGCTTGCGCTTCAGCTCTGCCGAATCACCAGTCTGCCACCCTGCCGTCGCACCTCGACGCGGCCGGGCAGGTTGATGCCGCCCTGGCCGCGCCAGCCGGTGATCAGCCGGTCGACTTCCTCGATGTGACGGGCGAAGAGCGAGCCCGCGGGGGACCCGGCGTCGATCACGGCACGGCGCAGGACACGGCGGCGTACCGCGGGCGGCAGGACCGAGAGCTTGGAGCACTCCAGCCGCCCGGCGTCGTCACGGACCGAGCCGGCCGCCTCCGCCGCCCAGGTGTCGAGGGCGTCGGCGTCGTCACGGGAGAGCTGGGCCGTACGGGCGAGCGCCTCCACCACTCCCTTGCCCAGCGCCTTCTCCAGGGCGGGCAGGCCCTCGTGGCGCAGCCGGGAACGGGTGTAGGCGGGGTCGATGTTGTGGGGGTCGTCCCAGACGGGGATCGACTGGACCAGACAGGCCTTGCGGGCGGTCTGCCGGTCGAGCTGGAGGAAGGGGCGGCGGTAGCGGCCGGCGGGGCCGGAGGCCGCGGCCATCCCGGATAGCGAGCGGATGCCCGACCCGCGGGCCAGGCCCAGCAGCACGGTCTCGGCCTGGTCGTCACGGGTGTGCCCGAGGAGGACGGCGGCGGCGCCGTGGCGCTCCGCGGCGGCGTCCAGTGCGGCGTAGCGGGCGTCACGGGCGGCCGCCTCCGGCCCGCCGTCGTGGCCCACCCGTACGGCGACGGCCTCGACCGGGTCGAGGTGCATCTCGGCGAGCCGGGCGACGACCTCGTCGGCGCGGAGGTCCGAGCCCGGCTGGAGGTTGTGGTCGACGGTGATGCCACCGGCGCGAACCGGTAGCTTGCGCGACTCGAACGCGAGGGCCGAGGCGAGGGCCATGGAGTCGGCGCCCCCGGAGCATGCGACGAGCACCAGCGGGGTATCGGGTCGTTCGGGAAGGGCGGAACGCCGCCCGCCCGTCCCGGCTTCGGCGAGTTCGGCGTGGCCGGCCTGTTCGGTGTGCCGGTTGTGTTCGGTGACGACGTCGTGGAGTACGCGGCGGACCGCCAGGCGTATCGCCGCGACCGCAGGATGGGGACCCATGTCCGGTGCCCTTCGGGTGAGGTTTGGGGGGGCGCCTCCGAGCGTGGCCGGGACAAGGTCCCGCCGTCACTCAGAGTGCGTCGATGGTGACAGAGCCAAGCTGTTCATCGAGCATTGCACGCCTTCCCATGCCCCCATGGTCCCTCGGATGGGTGATAGGAGGGTCAATCTCCTGCAACACGAGGGGCCGTGGTCACGAGTCCGCCCTGCGGTGCACCCGGGCCACCCAGTCCGCGGGCGCGGCGATCTCGGCCTTGGTGGGGAGGGTGTTGGGCGACGTCCACACCCGGTTGAAGCCGTCCATACCGACCTCCTCCACCACGGCCCGCACGAACTTCTCGCCGTCGCGGTACTGCCGCAGTTTCGCGTCCAGCCCCAGGAGCTTGCGCAGCGCCAGGTCGAGCCTGCTCGCACCGCGCGCCCTGCGCTGCTGGAACTTCTCCCTGATCTCGGCGACGGAGGACACCACGTCGGGGCCGACCCCGTCCATGACGAAGTCCGCGTGTCCTTCGAGCAGGGACATCACGGCGGTGAGCCGGCCCAGGATCTCCCGCTGGGAAGGCGTCTGGACGAGTTCGACGAGGCTGCGCCCGCCGTCGTCGCCCTCCTCGCCACGCTCGCCCTCGGGGCGGCTGCCACCGGAGAAGGTCTGCACCGCCTCCCGGAGGCGTTCGAGCACGGTCATCGGGTCGACGTCGGTCTCTTCGAGGAACGACTGGATCTCGCCCTGCAGATGGTCACGGAGCCACGGGACCCCGGTGAACTGGGTGCGGTGCGTCTCCTCGTGGAGGGCCACCCAGAGCCTGAAGTCGTGCGGGTCGACCTCGAGTTCGCGTTCGACGTGGACGATGTTCGGGGCGACGAGCAGGAGCCGGCCACCGCCCTTGGAGGAGGCGGGGAACTCCCGGGTGGCGGGGGCGAACGTCTCGTACTGGCCGAGGACGCGGGAGGCGAGGAAGGACAGCAGCATGCCCAGTTCGACGCCTGTCACCTTGCCGCCGACCGCGCCGAGCACGGCTCCGCCGGGGCCGCCGCCGCGCCGTTCCTGCATCTTGCCCAGCAGCGGGCGCAGCAGTTCGCGGAAGCCCGCGACGTTCGCCCTGATCCAGCCGGCCCGGTCGACGACCAGGACCGGGGTGTCCTCCGGCTCGTGCCCCTCCGGGATCATCCGGGTGAACGAACGGACGTGTTCCTCCGAGGCCTTGGCATGCCGGCGGAGCTCGGCGACCACGGCCCTGGCCTCCTCACGGCTGATCTCGGGACCCGGCCGTACGAACCTGGTCGCGGTCGCGACTGCGAGATTCCAGTCGACCATCTCGGCACCACCGATGCTCGTCATGCGTCAACCGTACGTGAGGTGGGCGCTCCGTGGTGGGGTGTCAGCCGCTCACCGGGTGCCTTCGGCGAGTGTGGTGGCAAGAGCGTCCAGAGAGGCCTGCGCGCCGCCCGGGGACGTGGTGCCCGAGGCGAGGAAGGCGAAGGTGAGCAGTCGTCCACCCGCGTCCACCACGGTTCCGGCGAGACTGTTCACGCCGGTGAGCGTGCCCGTCTTGGCCCTGATGAGCCCCGTGCCCGCGGACCGCGCGGTGTACCGGTCGCCGAGGGTGCCGCTGAAACCGGCGACCGGGAGGCCGGTGAGGACCGGGCGCAGCTCCGGGTGGTCCGGATCTGCGGCGAGCGCGAGCAGCTCGGCCAGGAGGCCCGCCGTCACCTTGTCGGCGCGGTCGAGGCCGCTGCCGTCCGCCAGGTCCGCGCCGCCCAGCGGCAGCCCGAGCGCCTTCAGCCGGGCGGTGACGGCGCGGCGGCTCCCGGCGAAGGAGGCGGGCTCACCGGCCTTCAGCGCGGTCTGCCTGGCCAGCGCCTCGGCGATGTCGTTGTCGCTGTTCGTCAGGGCACGCTCGACGATGGCGGAGAGCGGCTTCGACAGGTGCGTGGCCACCGTCCTGGACCCGGCCGCCACCCGTGCGGACGCGGGCTCCGAGCGGGTGTCGACACCCGCGTCGTCGAGCAGGCCGGCGAAGGTGCGCGCGGCGTCCCCGGCCGGGTCGTCGGTGCGGGGCGCCGGCCCCCGGTCGCTGCCGTCGAGACGGCCCTCACCGGCCATGAGCGCGCTGACGGGGGAGATGTTCTCGTTGGGGCCGATGGGGTGCAGTGCGGGCCCCGAGTACAGCGAGGTGTCGTACGTCAGCTCGACCGGCCCGGTGCCGGCGTCCCGCAGCGAGCGCGCGGTGTCGGCGGCCAGGGCGCGCAGGGCCGTCCCGTCGAGCGTGGGGTCGCCGCCGCCGACGAGGGTGAGCGTCCGGGAGTCCGGTGACAGGCGGACCGTCGTGGCGATGCGGTGGCGCGGTCCGAGCGCCGAGAGCGCGGCGGCTGTCGTGGCGATCTTCACCGTGGACGCGGGGGTCATCGGGGTCCCGGCCCCGCGGGCGTAGAGCTGCTTGCCCGTCGCCGCGTCCACGACCACCGCGGTGCGCACGGTGCCGAGCTCCGGCGCGTCCAACAGAGGCGTGAGCACGGCCTCCAGGCCCTTCGCACCCGTCGGGGTGAGGCCTGCGGTGTCCCCCAGGGCGCCCAGTACGGCGGGGGCGCTGGGCGCCGGTTCCGGCCCGTCGGGCGCCGTCCCCTGGTGATGTGCGCCACCTGAGTGCTGCCGGACGGCCGCCCGGTCCCGCTCGGCCTTACGCTGACCGGAGTCCCAGGGACCGGAGGCCAGGACGGCACCGGCGGCGACCACCAGGCCGAGCACCGCGGAGCCTGCCACCAGCCGGCGGTTCCCCGACCCGATCACGTGTCCCAGGTACTGCGGGGCTTTCCACCTGCCCCACCTGCTCAACGGTTCCTCCGTCGGTTTGCGCACCGGCTCGGCCACCGTTGACCAGCCCCTTTCGCGAGCACTCGTCTGCGTGAGGGACACTTAACCATCAGTCGTATGTGTTGATCATGGAGGAGCCACCCGTGGAGTTCGACGTCGTTATCGAGATCCCGAAGGGTTCGCGGAACAAGTACGAGGTGGACCACGAGACCGGGCGGATCCGTCTGGACCGTCGACTCTTCACCTCGACCAGCTACCCGGCGGACTACGGTTACGTCGAGAACACCCTCGGCGAGGACGGCGACCCGCTGGACGCGCTGGTCATCCTCGAGGAGCCGACGTTCCCCGGCTGCCTCATCAAGTGCCGTGCCATCGGCATGTTCCGGATGACCGACGAGGCCGGCGGCGACGACAAGCTGCTGTGCGTCCCGGCGTCCGACCCCCGGGTCGAGCACCTGCGCGACATCCACCACGTCTCCGAGTTCGACCGCCTGGAGATCCAGCACTTCTTCGAGGTCTACAAGGACCTGGAGCCCGGCAAGTCCGTCGAGGGCGCCGACTGGGTCGGCCGCACCGAGGCCGAGGCCGAGATCGAGGCCTCCTACAAGCGCCTCGAGGCGCAGGGCGGCGCGCACTGACGTGATCCTTCCGGTTCCGCTCAGCGGCGGGACGGTGCGGATCACGGCACCCGGGGCCTGTCGGCCCCACTGATCACGAGACCAACGGGCGGCGCACCTTCACCGGTGCGCCGCCCGTTGTGCGTGACGGCCCATGTCCATGCCCATACTGGGCAGAAGCGCTCCCAGGGCGGGCGGTCGAGAAGGAACGAGGTCGAGAGCAGTGGCGGAACAGGGCGGTCCCGAGGACCAGAAGCCCCAGTCCGACGAGGCACGCAGTGCCTTCGTCCCGCCGCCCGGTACGGGGCATTCGACGGCTGCGCACGAAGACGACCACCCCACATCGGAATTCGCCCTTCCGGCTGGGTTGCACCCGGATCCGTCGGCGTCCTCGGCATCGGGCCAGGGTTCCGCTTCCGGGGCGGGGAGCGGTTCGGGATCCGACACGCTGTCGTCCGCGTTCGTACCGCCGAGCGGGTACAACGCACAGCAGCAGCCGCCCGCCTTCACTCCCGCGCACGGCATCCCGATGTTCCGGCTGACCAAGGAAGCCCCCTGGCAGGACCGGATGCGCACGATGCTGCGGATGCCCGTGACCGAGCGTCCGGCACCCGAGACGGTGCAGCGGACCGATGACTCGGGTCCCGCCGTACCGCGCGTGCTCGACCTGACGCTGCGTATCGGCGAACTGCTGCTGGCCGGTGGCGAGGGGGCCGAGGACGTCGAGGCGGCCATGTTCGCTGTGACGCGTTCGTACGGGCTCGACCGCTCCGAGCCGACGGTCACCTTCACGCTGCTGTCCATCTCGTACCAGCCGTCGCTGGTAGACGACCCCATCACGGCCAGCCGCACCGTACGCCGCCGCGGCACCGACTACACCCGGCTGGCGGCCGTGTTCCGGCTGATCGACGACATCACCTCGGCGGAACACGTCGAGGTCTCGCTGGAGGAGGCCTACCGGCGCCTGGCGGAGATCCGCCGTAACCGGCACCCGTATCCCGGCTGGGCCCTGACGGCCGCCGCCGGTCTGCTCGCGGGCTCGGCATCGGTGCTGGTCGGCGGTGGCGTGCTGGTCTTCATCGTGGCGGCGGCGGGCGCGATGCTCGGCGACCGGCTGGCCTGGCTGTGCGCCGGGCGCGGGCTGCCCGAGTTCTACCAGTTCATGGTCGCGGCCATGCCTCCGGCCGCGATGGGCATCGCACTGACCCTCACCCACTCGACGGATGTGCGGCCGTCGGCGGTGATCACCGGTGGGCTCTTCGCGCTGCTGCCCGGACGGGCCCTGGTCGCCGGGGTGCAGGACGGCCTGACCGGCTACTACATCACCGCGGGAGCCCGGCTCCTGGAGGTCATGTACTTCTTCATCGGCATCGTGGGTGGCGTCCTGCTGATGCTCTACCTGGGGGTCCAGCTCGGCGCGGAGCTCAACCCCGAGGCCCGGTTCATCGCCAACGACAGGCCGGTGCTCCAGATCCTGGCCTCGATGGCCCTGACCCTGGCCTTCGCGATCCTGCTCCAACAGGACCGCTCCACGGTGTTCGCGGTGACCCTCAACGGAGGCGTGGCCTGGATCATCTTCGGGGCGATGGCCCGCGAGGGCCGCATCTCACCGGTGGCGGCGACGGCGGTGGCGGCCGGCCTGGTGGGGCTGTTCGGCCAGCTGTTCTCGCGCTACCGCTACACCTCGTCGCTGCCCTACATCACGGCCGCGATCGGCCCGCTGCTGCCCGGTTCGGCGACCTACTTCGGCCTGCTGGGCATCGCGCAGAACGAGGTGGACACCGGGCTCACCTCACTCTTCACCGCTGTCGCCACGGCCCTGGCGATCGCCATCGGGGTCAACCTGGGAAGTGAGATCTCCCGGCTGTTCATGCGTGTGCCGGGGACGGTCGAGGGTGCGCCGCGCCGGGCGGCCAAGCGGACCCGGGGCTTCTGACCCGCACACGAACGGCGCCCCGCTCCCACACGGTCTCGTGGGAGCGGGGCGCCGTCAGGTGTTCCGGGTCAGCGCCGGTCCTGCCAGCCGTACTGTTCGGGGCCACCGTCCTGGTCGTCCCCGCGGCCACCGCCACCGGGACGCTGCTCACCGCGGTGACGGCCGTCCTGGCCACGGTTGTACGGATCGGCCTGGCCACCGGTGCCGTACGGGACGGGGCCGGCCTGGCCCGTGCCGTACCCGCCGTCGCCGTAGCCGTACGAACCGTTCTCGTACGGAGCCGCCTGGCCGCCGCCGTACCGGCCCTGGTCCTGGCCCGTGCCGTACTGCCCCTGCCCGTACTGGCCCTGCTGCTGCCCCTGCCCGTACTGGCCCTGCTGGCCGCCGCCGTACTGGCCGTTGCCGCCGTACGGGGAGGCCTGAGCGCCGTACTGGTTCTGCTGATCCGCGCCATACTGGCCCTGCCCGTACGGAGATGCCTGTCCCGCGCCGTACTGGCCCTGCTGCGGCCCGTACTGGTCCTGCTGACCGCCGTACGGGGCGGCCTGGCCGCCGTACTGGCCCGCCTGCCCGGCGTCGTACTGCCCGTTGCCGTACGGGGTGGCCTGGCCGCCGCCGTACGGGGCCGTGCGGCCCGCGTCGTACCTGTCGTCCGTCCGGCCGCCGTCGTACGCGCCGGCCTGCGGGCCACCGCCGTACGGGCCGTTCCGGCCGTCGTCGTAGGGCCCGGCGTCCGGGCCGTGGCCGTCGTCGCCGTACGGGCCGGCGTCCGGGCCCTCGCCCGAGGGGCCATGGCCCTCCCGCTGCTGCGCGGCGGCCTCCTTCCTGGACCTGCCTCGGGCCCGGAGGAACTCGATCGCGATCGGCACCACGGAGATCAGAACGATCAGGATGAGGATCATCTCGATGTTCTCGTGCACGAAGTCGATCTTGCCGAGGGCCGCGCCGAGCACCGTCACGCCGACGCCCCAGAGGATGCCGCCGATGATGTTGTACGTGATGAACGAGCGGTAGTTCATCCGGCTGACACCGGCGATGATCGGCGTGAACGTCCGGACGACGGGCACGAAGCGGGCCAGCACCAGCGACTTCGGTCCGTACTTCTCGAAGAAGTCGTGCGCCTTCTCGACGTTCTCCTGCTTGAAGAGACGGGAGTCCGGGCGCCTGAAGAGCGACGGTCCCACCTTCCGGCCGAAGAGGTAGCCCACCTGGTCGCCGACGATGGCCGCCAGCGCGACAAGCACGCAGACCAGCCACAGCGGGTACTTCAGATCGCCCGTGGTGACCAGGAGACCGGTGGTGAACAGCAGGGAGTCACCGGGCAGGAAGAACCCGATCAGCAGTCCGGACTCGGCGAACACGATGAGCAGGAGGCCGGGCAGCCCGAAGGTGTTGAGCAGGTAATCCGGGTCCAGCCAGCTCGGGCCGAGCGCAAGCGTATTCAAGGGTCCGGGCTCCAGGGTTGGTCGGTGTGCGCGGCTGCGTGGCCGCCCCAAGCTATCAACGCTGCGGCGGACGCCTGGGTTCCACTGGCGTAAGCGAGGATGCGCACGGCGCGAACCGGGGCAAAGCTTTCCGCAGGAGGTGCCACGTCATGGGCATTGAGGAATTCGGCGGCGGACAGACACCCCAGGCGGACGTCCTGGTCGTCACGACGAACGACGTACCCGGCCATCAGGTGACCGAGGTCATCGGTGAGGTGTTCGGGCTCACGGTCCGCTCACGCCACCTCGGCAGCCAGATCGGTGCGGGGCTGAAGTCGATGATCGGCGGCGAGCTGAAGGGGCTGACGAAGACCCTCGTGGAGACCCGCAACCAGGCGATGGAGCGCCTCGTCGACCAGGCGAGGGCACGCGGCGCCAACGCGGTGCTGATGATGCGGTTCGACGTGAGCGAGGCGGCGGACGTGGGCACCGAGGTCTGCGCCTACGGAACAGCCGCCGTGATCAGCAGGTCCTGACCGCGCCCCTCCCCACCGCGGTACGCCAACGCCCCTTATCGGAGGTTCCCGCATGCCCACGTCCGTCAACGTCGCCGTCGTCTACTACTCCGCCACCGGCACGATCTCCACCATCGCCCGGGCCCTCGCCAAGGACGCCGAGAACGCCGGCGCCCAGGTGAGGCTGCGCAAGACCGCCGAGCTCGCCCCGCAGGCGGCCATCGACTCGAATCCGGCCTGGGCCGCCCACGCGACGGCGACCGCCGACGTTCCCGAGGTGTCGCCGGACGACATGGTCTGGGCGGACGCGGTGATCTTCGGTACGCCGACCAGGTACGGCAACGTCGCCGCCCAGCTCAAGCAGTTCCTGGACACGCTGGGCGGCCTCTGGCAGGCGGGCCGGCTCGCGGACAAGGTCTACAGCGGCTTCACGGCCAGCAGCACCGCCCACGGCGGCCAGGAGTCGACCCTGCTCGCGCTGTACAACACGATCCACCACTTCGGCGGCATCCTGGTCCCTCCCGGCTACACCGACCCGTCGAAGTTCGTCGACGGCAATCCGTACGGCACCTCGCACGTCTCCGGGCAGGGCGACATCCCCGTCGGGGAGCAGACCCTGACCGCCGCCCGCGTCCAGGCCGAGCGCGTCGTGAAGTTCGCCCGGGCCGTCAAGGCCGGACTCGCGGCAGAGAACTGAGGAGACGACCCACCGATGCCACTCCACCAGGGTTCGCACGACAGGGCGACACCGTCCGACGAGCACCGCAGACTGGCCCTCAACCCGTTCTTCGGGGAGGCCGACCCGACCGCGGAGATGGTGGCGGCACCCCCGACGCACCGGCTCCCGGACGGTCCGCTGCCCCCACTGACCGCCTACCGGCTCGTCCATGACGAGCTGATGCTCGACGGGAACTCCCGGCTCAACCTCGCCACGTTCGTCACCACCTGGATGGAGCCCCAGGCCGGTGTGCTGATGAGCGAGTGCCGCGACAAGAACATGATCGACAAGGACGAGTACCCGCGCACCGCGGAGCTGGAGCGGCGCTGTGTGGCGATGCTCGCCGACCTGTGGAACGCCCCCGACCCGGCGACCGCCGTGGGGTGCTCGACCACGGGTTCCAGCGAGGCCTGCATGCTGGCGGGGATGGCGCTCAAACGGCGCTGGTCCGCCAGGAACGCCGACCGCTATCCGGGCTCCGCGCGGCCCAACCTGGTCATGGGCGTCAACGTGCAGGTCTGCTGGGAGAAGTTCTGTACGTTCTGGGAGGTCGAGGCCCGCCAGGTCCCGATGGACGGTGAGCGCTTCCACCTGGACCCGCAGGCCGCCGCCGAACTGTGCGACGAGAACACCATCGGCGTGGTCGGGATCCTCGGCTCGACCTTCGACGGCTCCTACGAGCCGATCGCCGAGCTGTGCGCCGCGCTGGACGGCCTCCAGGAACGCACCGGACTCGACATCCCGGTCCACGTGGACGGTGCGTCCGGGGCGATGGTGGCCCCGTTCCTCGACGAGGACCTGGTGTGGGACTTCCGGCTTCCCCGGGTGTCCTCCATCAACACCTCGGGGCACAAGTACGGCCTGGTCTACCCGGGCGTGGGCTGGGCGCTGTGGCGTTCACCCGCCGAGCTGCCGGAGGAGCTGGTCTTCCGGGTCAACTACCTCGGCGGTGACATGCCGACCTTCGCGCTCAACTTCTCCCGGCCGGGGGCGCAGGTGGTGGCCCAGTACTACACGTTCCTCCGACTGGGCCGGGAGGGCTACCGCGCGGTCCAGCAGGCCTCCCGTGACATCGCGCGAAGACTGGCCGCGGGGTTCGAGGAGCTGGGGGACTTCCGGCTCCTGACCCGGGGCGACGACCTTCCGGTGTTCGCCGCGACGACCGGGCCGGGGGTCAAGGCGTACGACGTCTTCGACGTGTCCAGGCGGCTGCGCGAGCGCGGCTGGCTGGTGCCCGCGTACACCTTCCCGGCCAACCGCCAGGACCTGTCGGTGCTGCGCGTGGTCTGCCGCAACGGCTTCTCCTCCGATCTGGCGGAGCTGCTGCTGGACGACCTGCGGTCGCTCCTGCCGGAGCTGCGCGCTCAGCCGCATCCGCTGCACCGGGACAAGTCGGCCCAGACGGCCTTCCACCACTGATCCGCCCCGCTGCGGGGGCGCCCGGCCCCCGGGGTCAGCCGATGTCCCCGGGGTCGGGCACTCCCGTCGCGTAGGGGTTCTCCTGCCCTTCCGACAGCACCCCGACGAACGGCTCGCCCTCCCCCGCGAAGGTGTACGCGCCTGCCTCGATCCGTGCGATCAGACCGCGGGTCCACTCGGCGCCCGCGTCCGCCGAGTGGACCCAGAGGTTCATGATCTCGCCGATGTGCCCGAGCGATTCGGGGCCTTCGGACGGCGTGTAGTGCTCCGTGACCGAGGCGCGCCAGCCTTCGATCGCGGCGATGCGCTCGCGTAGGAGCGCCACCGCCTCCGGCCGTTCCAGCTCGACGACGAAGCCGATTCCGGCCGAGAGCACGTCGACGCCCTGGTCGTAGGAGGTCAGGGCGGACCTCAGCAGTGCGAAGAACTCCTCGGAGCCCCGCCCGGTGATCTCGTACTCGGTGCGGGGCGGGCCGCCCGCCGTCGAAGGGGCGACCTCGTGGGCGAGGAGCAGTCCCTGCTTGGCCATCTGCTTGAGCGCGTGGTAGATCGACCCCGGCTTGGCATTCGACCATTCGTGGGCGCCCCAGTACTCCAGGTCGTTGCGCACCATGTAGCCGTGCGCGCGGCCGTGCTGGCGCACGGCACCCAGGACCAGGAGACGGATCGCCGACATGCGCACACCCTATGTATTCAGCTCCCGCCGGAGGAACCCGCCTCCTGGGCGACCAGGTCGAGCGCCTTCCTGCCGTCCAGCGACTCGCGGAGGATGTCGGCGTGACCGGCGTGGCGGCCGATCTCCTCGACGAGATGGACCAGGAGCCAGCGCATCGAGCAGCGCTCGTTCTCGGGGAACCAGGGCGCCGGCGGCAGCGGGAAGGTGTCGTTCATGCTGTCGACCTCGTGCACGATGAAGGTCTCGGTCTCCGAGGCGACCTTCTTCCAGAACTCCAGCATCTGCGGGATCGTCTCGTCGCCGACGAGGCGGAATCCGTCGGCCCAGGTCTCCTCGTTCCGCACCAGCTCGTTCGGGATCTGCTGGGCCATTCGAAGCCAGTTCAGCTCCGTTTCGGCGGTGTGCTTGAGCAGGCCGGACAGGGAGAACTCACTGACCGTGGGACGGCTCGCGGCCTGTTCCTCGGTGAGTCCGAGCACGGAGCGCCGGATCGCGCCGCGCTGTGCCTCGACGAACGCGAGAAGCACGCCCCGCTCGTCGTCGGGGGCGCCTGCGGGAACATGGGTGACCATGATGTCTGCTTTCGGTGGTACGTGACGGTCTGCGACAACAGTCAACGTACGGAACCATCAGGTCGGAACCTGTCCTCAACCGCGGGTGTCAGAAGGGAAAAATCGTTCGCCCGTGCTGCACCGAGATCCACTTCCGGGTGGTGAAGGCCTCCACCGCGGCCTCCCCGTTCAGACGCCCCATGCCGGGCCGCGTCTCGTCACCGAACGCGACGAGCGGGTCTTCCTGCACGGTGGCACCGTTGACGTGGAACATCCCGCCTGTGACACGCCGGGCGAACCTGACACCGCGTTCCGTGTCGGCCGTGTGCACCGCACCGCTGAGCCCGCCGGGGCCGGCGTTGACGATGCGTACGGCGTCGTCCTCACCGTCGAACGACGTGATCAGGGCCACCGGGCCGAAGATCTCCTGCTCCAGCAGCGGCGAGCCCTCCGGCAGACCGGTCAGCACGGTCGGCTCCACGAGCGTGCCGCGCACACGGCCACGCACGAGGGCCGTGGCTCCGTCGGCGAGCGCTCCGTCGACGAGGGCGGTGAGCGCGTCCGCCTGGAACTCGCTGACGACCGGCCCTATGCGGGTGGCCGGATCACGCGGATCACCCACGGTGAGGCCGGACACCTCGGCGGTGAGCCGCTCGGCGAACTCCGCCTCCACCGACCGGTCCACCAGGATGCGGTTCGCGGCCATGCCGGCCTGACCCTGGAACAGGAAACGGCTGAAGACGGCCGCCCGGACGGCACGGTCGAGGTCGGCGTCCTCCAGTACGACGAGCGCGCTGCTGCCGCTCAGTTCGAGGACGGTCTTCTTGAAGAGCCCGGCCGCGGTGGCGGCGACGTGACGGCCGACCCGGTCCGAGCCGGTGAACGAGATCACCTTGGGAACGGGGTGCTCTATGAAGGCGTCGCCGATCTCGGCACTGTCGGTGACGAGGATGTTGAGGAGTCCGGCGGGCAGGCCGGCCTCCTCGAAGATCCGGGCCACCAGGCCTCCCCCGGCGATCGGGGCGTTCTGGTGGGGCTTGACGACGACCGCGTTCCCGAGCGCGAGCGCGGGGGCGACGGTCTTCATCGTCACCAGGAAGGGGAGGTCGAAGGCGCTGATCACACCTATGACGCCGACCGGCAGCCGGTAGACCCGGTTCTCCTTGCCGTCCGCGAGCGAGGGAAGCAGCAGGCCCGCCGGGCGGAGCGCCTGTCCCGCGGCCTGGCGCAGGAACTCCTGCGCGACCCGGACCTCGTACTCGGCCCTGGACCGGGTGCCGCCCAGCTCGTCGACGATGAGCTCGATGATTTCGGCGCTGCGCTCGCCGACAATCCGGACGGCGTTCTCGAGAACCTCTCGGCGCTCATAAGGATTGGCCTTCGCCCATTCGGACTGGGCACGTTCGGCCGCCCGGTAGGCGCGATCCACTTCAGCCGCTGTCGCAACGGTGATGGAGCAGAGCTTTTCGCCGTTGTAGGGATTGAAATCAATGATGTCCCACGCACCGCCACCCGACAGCCACTCACCGTCGATGTACTGGTGGGCAAGTTCACCGAAGAAGGACATGCAATCCCTTACTGCAGGCGCAGACTCCTGTTGGTTCGTCATCTTACTGGCTGTTCAGGTCAGTTGAAGGAGTCCCCGGAGAAGATCCCGGCTCTCCTCGGGCCCCGGACTGTCCTCGTGGAGCCGGACCATGGCCTTTTCGTACTGGGCGACTTCTTCGGGCTTGTCCAGATAGAGCGCACTTGTCAGCTGCTCCAGATAGACGATGTCCGACAGATCGGATTCCGGGAAACGGAGCATCGTGAACGCTCCGCTCTCACCGGCGTGACCGCCGAAGCTGAAGGGCATCACCTGAAGCGTGATGTTCGGCTGTTCCGACATGTCGATCAGATGCCGCAACTGGGCACGCATCACCTCACGCCCGCCGTACGGACGGCGCAGCGCCGCCTCGTCGAGCACGGCGTGGAAGCGGGGGGCGCGTTCGGAGACCAGCGCCTTCTGGCGCGCCAGCCGCAACGCGACCCTGCGGTCGATCTCGGCCGCCGGTGCGCCGGGCATACCCCGCGCGACGACGGCGTGGGCGTAGGCCTCGGTCTGCAGCAGTCCGTGGACGAACTGCACTTCGTAGATCCGGATGAGCGAGGCCGCCCCCTCCAGACCGATATACGTCTGGAACCAGCCGGGCAGCACATCGCCGTAACTGTGCCACCAGCCCGCCACATTGGCCTCACGGGCCAGGCCGAGGAGGGAATCCCGCTCCGCCTCGTCCGTGACTCCGTACAGCGTGAGCAGGTCCTCGACGTCCCTGGCCTTGAAGCTCACCCGTCCCAACTCCATGCGGCTGATCTTCGATTCGGAGGCGCGGATGGAGTAGCCGGCCGCCTCACGCGTGATGCCGCGCGACTCGCGCAGGCGCCTGAGCTGTGAGCCCAGCAGGATGCGCCGCACCACAGAACCACTCGACTCGCCTGCCGACACTGACTTCCGACCCTCCCCATCGCTTCCCGTGCACCGGGGCTCCCCCGAACCCCGGAGCCGGATTCTGCCACCAAAACGCTTCAGCCCGTACTCATTCGATTACAGAGATGGCAAGGCTTTGCGAAAAATCCAAAACTATGAAGCGGAAGAAATGAGTCAGAACCGGCACGCTACCGGGCAGGTCCGGCGCGTGCACGTGCATCTGCTCTTGCATCTGTCCTGCGCATTGGCGACCATGGGCCCCACGCACCTGCGCGCTCGTTCGTGTCGTGCCGCCTGTGCCGCTGTACCCGCTACAAGCAGTGTCGCTACAGCCGCGAATCCGGGGAGCGCCTCACATGGGGACGAATGGATCGACGACGCTCGAGCCGTTACGGCAGGGGCTTCCACCCCTCGACCCCTCCGCGGTCGCGGGCTCGGCCTCCTGCTCGCTGCCGGCCCGGTACGAAGCCGTGGGCGGGGCGCGGAAGTTCACCCGTACGACGCTGACCTCCTGGGACCTGGGCGACCGCTTCGACGACGTCGCCCTGGTCGTGTCCGAGCTGGTCACCAACGCACTGCGGCACGGCCTCCCGGACGAAGCGGCAACAGCGACGACGCGGCAGAGCTCCTCCGTCAGGCTGCACCTGATGCGCTGGACCTCGCGGCTGGTGTGCGCGGTGCGCGACCCGAGCGAGGAGAGCCCGGTCGCGGGTGAGGCACCGGACTGCGCCGAGTCCGGCCGGGGACTGTTCCTGGTGGAGTCGTTCAGCGACAGCTGGGGCTGGCACCCCTCGCCGACCCTGGGCGGGGACTCCCCGCCCGCCGGGAGCTCACACGGAAAGGTGGTCTGGGCGCTGTTCAGGCTGACGGACCACACGGCTCCGGAGCGCCTCGCACTGCCGCCCGTCCCGGTCAAGGCCTTCCCCTACAGCCTGTAGGACCACCACCACGGCTCCTGGGCCCGTGGTCGGCGTTCCCGCCGCCCCGAGCCTCGTGGTGCGCCGACGATCCGCCTAGCGGCGCGCGTGACCGCTGCGTGCGCCGGCGTACGCACCGCGCATCCGACCTGCCCCGATCGCCCGGGCGGGCGGTCAGCCGCCCGCCGCCAGATGGTCGAACTCCCCGTCCTTGACGCCCAGCAGCAACGCCTCGATCTCGGCCGGCGTATAGACGAGCGCAGGCCCGTCGGGGTGGCGCGAGTTCCGCATCGCCACATTTCCGCCGGGCAGTTTCGCGAACTCGACGCACGAACCCTGGGAGTTACTGTGTCTGCTCTTCTGCCAGACGACTCCGCGGAGCTCTGTGGCCGCCATGCCGTTGTACACGTGGTGCACAGGACGCTCCCCGAGTTGCAAGGTGCAAGTGTCAACTAGCTCGGATCATAGCTGTGTTCATATGCCAATGCATGAGCAGATGCACGTGCACACGGGGTGCGCGCGCGATTACAGTCTTTCTTCTGATCCACTTCCCGGACGGCCCGTTCGGCCGCCTCCATGGAGAGAGACGAACAGAACGCCAATTCGGCTCCCTCTTAACGCAGTTGTTCTGTTCACACCGTGACGGCCGGGCTCCGTTTCCCGGGTCCTGAATCAATGAGGGGCACTCCGTATCGGAGGATTCCGCACTCCGGCCCTCCGATCGCCGCCCTTACCGCGCGCGCCGGGCCTACGACCTCCCGACCGCCTCCAGCGCCTGGGAGAAGTCCTCCAGGGCACGGAGCAGCAGCGTCGCCCCGTTGCGCACGAAGGTGTCCGGCGGCGGCCCCTCGGCGTCGTCCCGGCGCTTCAGTGCCGCCCGGACCGGCTCCCAGTCGGGCACCCGGCGCTCCCTCACCGCCTTGGCGGCCTGCTCGGTGGCCCGCCGCAGCGTGTCGGCGAGCCGGGCCGCCTCGGGCACGGGGTGGGCGGAGGCGGCCGGCAGATGGGCCTCCATGAGCATCGCGACCCGGCCGAACTGGGCGAGCGCGTCCTGCGCCTCCGACGCCGCGGTCCGGGAGATGCCCCGGTGGCGTACGGGTTCGTGCCGGGCCGTGTCCAGGGCCTCCTGCCAGGCGACGCGGGCCTCGCGCGTGGTGAGCAGCGCCGCGCGCACGTCGTCCAGGGTCCTGGAGGCGGGATCGGCGTACCGGTCGAGGACCGTGGCCGCGTACCGCCCGTCCGTGACCAGCCATCCGGCGAGCCGTTCGCGCAGCCGGGGCGTCTCCCAGGCCGGGTAGAGGGCGTAGGACACCATCGCCAGCAGCCCGCCGACGAGGGTCAGCACGACGCGTTCGGTGACGGTCTGGGACCAGTCGTTGCCGGCCATGCCGAGCAGGAAGACGACGTAGGCGGAGACGCAGACCTGGCTGACGGCGTAGCCCGTGCGCATCAGGAGGTACATCAGGCCGGCGCTGACGACGGCGAGGGCCGCGGAGGGCCACGCGGTCGGGTGCGCCAACTGGACGATGCCGGTGGCGCACCCGACCCCGACCACGGTTCCTCCGAAGCGGGCCACGGAACGGGAGTACGTCTGGCTGAACTCCGGGCGCATCACCATCACCGCGGTCATGGGCGCCCAGTAGCCGTGGCCGAACGGCAGCGCCAGCCCGACGAGATAGCCGGCCGAGGCCACCGCCGATACCCGGATCGCGTGGCGCAGGATCGTCGAACCGAGGCGCGTCTCGCGGCGCATGGCGCGGTACACGACGGGCACCAGCCGGAGCAGGGTGGGACGGCGGCGGTGCGGGACGAGGGGCTCCCCGGGGGTCCGGTCGTCCGTGCCGGTGCCCTCGGCGATCTCGATGACGTCGGCGAGGAGCGACGCGAGGCGGTCGGCTGCCCTGCGGGGCGGCCCCACGAGGATCACCTCGGTGTCGGGGGACTTCAGTACGGAGAGCGCCGTCTCGTCGAGCTGGACCGGGTCGCCGTGGCGCACCGCGCGGGCCGCGGAGTCGAGCAGGGATCCGGCGGCGACGAGGATCTCCTGGGCCCAGTAGCGTTCGGGGCCCTCGGCGGGGACGCCCAGCGCAGGATCCGCCAGCGAGGCGAGGACGGGCCGCAGCCGTTCGGCGACCCCGCGCGCGCCGTGCAGGTCGGCCGGGCGGCGCCGGGCCTGGCGCGGGGTGACGGCGGCCGCGCTGCGTGCCGTCATCAGCGGTACGGGGTCGAAGGGCGCGACCGGGTCGTTGCGCAGCCTGCGGGCGTAGTCGGCCATGGCCGCCAGGGCGTCGGCGAGCGCGTCGCGCTGGGCTCCCCATCTGCGGACGGGGAACAGCACGATGAGCGCCGCCTGGACCAGTCCGCCGAAGGCCATCATCCCGGCGTGCGCCGCGGCGTCGGCGACGGAGGTCGGCAGGGTGATGGTGACCAGCATGATCGCGACGTTGGAGCTCGCGATGATGCCCGCGGTGGAGCCGGCGGCCCAGGTCATTCCCGCGACGAACGTCCAGAGCAGCAGCAGGACGAGGAACAGGACGGTGTGGGTGACGGTGAGGTAGCCGATGAACGTCGACACGGCCAGGCTGGCGCCGGAGACGAGCGCCAGCACGGGACGGGGGCGCCAGCTGCGCTGGAAGGTGGCGATGGCCGCCTGGAACGCGCCGAACGCGGATCCGGCGGCGATCACCGGTCCGAACAGGGCCAGGCTCAGACCGACCACGATCGCCAGGCCCGCGGCGCCGCGCAACGCGATGAGCGGTTCGAGACTCCGCCGCTCGATCGTCAGCCCCGAGCGGGCGGTCTCCTTCAGCGCCCGGAGCCAGCTCATGGAGCGAGCCTAGCCGGATTTCACCATAAGTCCGACTTCAGTTGCATTGCGTGATTCAGCGTCGGATTCCGGGCCTTCGACCGCCCATCGTCGCCCGGTCCGCGGCGGCCGTGCCGTCGTTCCAGCCCTCGGCGTCCGTCGCCCCGCGCAGCCGGGTGGTCGTGGTCCGCGGGAACATCCGCTCGGCGGTGTCGGTGACGGCGACGTCCCGGGCCGCCAGGACCGGCAGCAGCCCCTCCCGTACGCCGTCGCGGCCCTCGGAGCCGGGCTCGGAGCCGGCCGCGGCGGTGACACGGGCGGTGTCGGCCGCGAGACGACTGCCGAGGCGCTGGGCGTACGCCAGCAGGAAGGACTGGCGGAACGTCTTGGTCCGCTTGCGTCCTGCCGCCCGCTGTCCGGCCTCCGCCCTCGTCATCGCGGCGGTGCCCTGGACCAGTAGGGAGGTGAAGAGCAGCTCCACCGCCTCCAGGTCCGCCTCGAACCCCACGACCGTGGTGAAGCCGAGATCGCTGTTCCACACGGCACGGCAGCGGTTCGCCGAGGCGATGGAGTCGAGCAGGACCGCCTTGGCGCTCTCGTAGGGCGCGTCGACCCCGATCCGGCAGGCGCCGGGGGCCCCGGCACCGGCCTTACGGGCGGCGAGCAGCGCCTCGTCGATGCTGTGCCGGGCCATCAGTTCCTGCGCCTTGGTGGTGAGCGCCTCGGCCTCCTCGGGGAAGCCGGTCGCCTCCGCCTTGGCGAGCAGCGCCCGGATCCTGGTCAGCATCCGGGGTTCGCCGTGCACGGGTGGCCGGTGGGGTGCGTCGGCCGACGTACCGGGCGGCGGGCCGACGGGCTCGATGACGGGGAGGCGCAGCAGCAGCCGGTACAGCTCGAGGAGCGCCGAGGCGTACGTGAAGCGGTCGGGCCGGTTGCGGGGCGCCGGGGCGGGCAGCGTGGCCAGCTGGTCGTCCCAGCGCGGCGGCAGCCGTCCGTAGCCCGCCGTCTCCGCGGTGATGAGCGCGGCGGCCACCGCGGCCGCGTCCTCGTCCAGCTCGCGCCGGACGGTCCGTACGACGTCGGCGGGCTGCCAGCCGCGCGCCCAGGCGCGGCGGACGAACTCCTCGCCACGGCGGTGCAGCTCGTCGTCGGCTGACGGGTCCGCGGCCAGGAGCGAGGCGCCGGTGTCGAGGCCCGCGTCGCCGTCCGAGTACAGGGCCGCGGCGCACGCCCGGTCGATCACCGATTCCATACGGCCAGGGTAGAGGGCCGCTCCCCGCGCCTCAGCGCTCCCCGGGGAGCAGGATCAGCTTGCCGCGCACGTGTCCGGCCTCGCTCAGCTCGTGGGCGCTCGCCGCCTCGCGCAGCGCGAAAGTCCGCTCGACGGGGACGCGCAGGCCGCCGACCGCAGCCGACCGCGCGTACTCGGCGAGCCGCCTGCCCTCGTCGGGGGCGTTCCCGCCACCGGCCGAGAAGGCCACGCCGTAGTGTGCCGCGTCGGGGTCGGCGATGGTGACGATCCGGTCGGCCGTACCGCCACGGAGCTCCACCGAGTCGGCGAGCGCGCCCTTCCCCGCGACGTCGAACACCGCGTCGACCCCCTGGGGCGCGGCCTCCCGCACCCGGTCCACCAGCCCCTCCCCGTACGCCACCGGAACCGCGCCGAGCACCCGCAGGTAGTCGTGGTTGGCCGGCGAGGCGGTCCCCACGACGGTGGCACCTCCGGCCACGGCCAGCTGGACGGCGGCGGAACCGACCGCTCCGGACGCCCCGTGCAGCAGCAGGGTCTCGCCCTCGGACAGCGCGAGCTCGTCCAGCACCCGGGCTGCGGTCGCGGTGGCGACCGGCAGCGCGGCGGCCTCCGCCCAGCCGAGGCCCGCCGGCTTGGGAGCCACCGCGCCGACGTCGGCCAGCACGTACTCCGCGTACGCCCCGGTCGTGCTCCGGCCGAGGACCTCGTCGCCGACCGCGAACTCCGTCACGCCCTCGCCGGTCTCGTCGACGACCCCGGCGAACTCGCTGCCCGGTGTGGCGGGCAGCGGGGACGGGAACGCCGCCTCCATCCAGCCGTTGCGGATCTTGTAGTCGATCGGATTGACCCCGGCGGCCCTGACCGCGACCCGGATCTCGCCCGGGCCGGCACGGACGTCGTCGACCTGGACCAGGCGCAGTACCTCGGGGCCGCCGAACTCCTCGTACACAATCGCTTCCATCGCCGTCTCCTCCGTGTCCTCGCCGCGTTCCGGTGCACCCCTCGCGCACCCCACTCCGATCCTCCCGGCAGTCCGGCGCGCCCGCCCGGCGAGCGGGGGCCGGGTGCCGGGTGCGGGTCGGCCCGGCACCGTGCGCGGGGCCGACCCCGCAGGCGGACGCGCCCGGAGCCGGATCCACTGCACGCGACGGGACCGGGGCCGGCTCCTGTGCACGGGACGAGCCCCGGAGCCGGATCCCTTACGCGGGACGGGACCCGTGCCGGATCCGCCCGGCGGGTCCGGGGCCGCTGTCAGTGCCGGGTGCAAGACTCGGCGCATGACCGAACGTTGGGCTCTGGCCGTCGCGGAGGCGGGTGGCGCACTCCTCGTGCCACTCACGCGCGACGGCCTGCCCGCGGGTCCCGTCCTGGCCGAACCCGACCTCGTGGAGTCCGTCCGCTCCCGCCCGGACGTGGTCCGCTGGGTCTGGCGCTCGACCGCGGGGATCTACCCCCGGCTGCTCGCGGCGGGCGTCCGGGTCGAGCGCTGCTACGACATCGAGTGCGCCGAGCTCCTGCTGCTCGGCCATGAGGGCAGGCTGGGCGAGCCGCGCTCCGCCCCGGCGGCCTGGGCGCGGCTGCGCGACTCACCCGTGCCGCCCGACCCGCCGCCCCGCTCCGCCGAGCCGGGTTCCCAGTCCTCCCTCTTCGAGGCGCGCTCCGGCACCGACCTGCCGTTCGAAGCGCTGCTCCAGGTCTACGCCGAGCAGCTGCGCCGCCACGAGGCCGCCGAACACCCCGGCCGGATGCGGCTTCTCACGGCCGCCGAGTCGGCGGGCACGCTGGTCGCCGCCGAGATGAACAAGTCCGGCCTCCCCTGGCGGGCGGACGTGCACCGCGCGGTGCTGAACGACCTCCTCGGCGAGCGCTACGCGGGCGGTGGAGAGCCGCGCAGACTGGCCGAGGCTGCGGACGAGGTCTCGGCGGCGTTCGGCAGACGGGTGCGCCCCGATCTCCCCGCGGATGTCGTGAAGGCCTTCGCCCAGGCCGGGATCAAGGTCAGGTCGACCAGGCGCTGGGAGCTGGAGGAGGTCGACCACCCGGCGGTGGAGCCGCTGATCCGGTACAAGAAGCTGTACCGCGTCTGGACCGCCCACGGCTGGAGCTGGCTCCAGGACTGGGTGCGCGAGGGACGCTTCCGCCCCGAGTACCAACCGGGCGGCACGGTCAGCGGCCGCTGGACGACCAACGGCGGTGGTGCCCTGCAGATCCCCAAGGTCATACGCCAGGCGGTCGTAGCCGACGACGGCTGGCGGCTGGTCGTGGCGGACGCCGATCAGATGGAGCCGCGCGTGCTGGCCGCGATCTCCCGCGACCGGGGGCTGATGGAGGTGGCCGGGCACGACGGCGACCTCTACAAGGCCCTGTCCGACCGGGCGTTCCACGGCGACCGCGACCACGCGAAGATCGCTCTGCTCGGCGCGGTCTACGGGCAGACCTCGGGCGACGGCCTGAAGAACCTGGCGGCGCTGCGACGACGGTTCCCCCATGCTGTCGCCTACGTCGACGACGCGGCGAAGGCGGGCGAGGAAGGCCGTCTCGTCCGCACCTGGCTGGGCCGCACGAGTCCGCCCGCCGCCGGGGCCGGGGAAGCCGGGGAAGCCGGGATCCCGCAGGAGAGCGAAGAGCCGCAGACCGGCGAAGCCACCGGCGGGTACGGCTTCACCCCGGGCTACGCCTCCTCGAACGCCCGGGCCAGGGGCCGCTTCACTCGCAATTTCGTGGTCCAGGGCAGCGCGGCGGACTGGGCTCTGCTGCTGCTCGCGGCGCTGCGTCGCACGCTCGCCGCGGGCGGTTCGCGGGGCGAGCTGGTGTTCTTCCAGCACGACGAGGTGATCGTGCACTGCCCGGCCGAAGAGGCTCCCGCGGTGGTGGAGGCGATCCGTGAGGCCGGGGAGTTGGCGGGCCGGGTGGCCTTCGGGGAGACACCGGTCCGGTTCCCGTTCACCACGGCGGTCGTCGAACGCTACTCGGACGCCAAGTAGCACCGTCCATAAGACCGGCGCCGACGAGCGGGGGCTCGGCACGGGGCGTGCGAGCGAGGCTTGTCCGGCGCGCCCGGTCGTACGGAAGCGGGACGTGACGCGGCTATAGGCTCCGGCCATGGCGACGCACGAACACGAGATCACCGAGCCGGTCGACCTCTGCCTGCCCGACGGCACCCTGAACCCGGCGGCGGTCGGCTGGTCCAGGACGCCGCTGCACCGCGCCAACCTGCGTGGCTGGGGCAGGACGAAGCGGTGGGAGCACTGGTGCGTGACCACGCCCACCCACCTGGTGGCCCTGACCGTCAGCGACCTCGACTTCCTCGCCCTGAACTCGGTCTACCTCCTGGAGTTCGGGCCCGGCGGGAAGGAGTTCGAGTGCTCCTCGATCGTCCCCGCCGGACGGGGCGTCAGCCTGCCCGACACCATCGCCGGGGCACCGGGCTCCGAGGACGTGGTGGTCGGGCCGGCGCGGCCGACCGGCGGGAGGGTACGCGTCGAGATCCGTGACGAGAACGCCGGAACCCGGCTGCGGGCACGCTGTCTGACCCCTGAACGCCTGCCTCTGGAGGTCGACATCCTGGTGTCACGCCCGGAAGGGCACGAGTCGCTGTCGGTGGTCGTCCCGTGGAGCGAACAGCGCTTCCAGTACACCTCCAAGCACACCGCCCTCCCCGCCACCGGCCGGGTGCGGGTCGGCAGCGAGATCCTCACCTTCGCGGGCGAGCGCCACGAGAGCTGGGCGGTCCTGGACCACGGCCGCGGGCGCTGGCCACGCACGGTCGACTGGAACTGGGGCGCCGCCTCCGGACGTACGGACGGGCACACGGTCGGCCTCCAGTTCGGCGGCCGTTGGACGGAGGGCACCGGTTCCACGGAGAACGGCCTCTGCGTCGACGGCCGGCTCACCAAGATCGGCGAGGAGCTGGAGTGGCAGTGGTCGGTCTCCGACCCCCTGGCCCCCTGGACCGTCCGCACCACCGCGTCCGGCCAGGTGGACCTCGTGTTCACACCGTTCCACAACCGGTCGGTGAAGACCGACGTGGGGCTCATCGCCAACCGCACCGACCAGCGCTTCGGCCACTACACCGGCAGGATCCGCACCGACGACGGCGAAGACATCGCCGTGGAGCGGCTCCTGGGCTGGGCCGAGGATGTCCACATGCGCTGGTGACTCCCCCGCACGGAGTGGCGCGGGTTAGGTTTCCCCCATGCATATAGGCCCACTCCTGGGCTCAGGACGTACCGCCGACGTGTACGAACTCGACGGCCCCTGGGTCCTGCGCCGCTACCGCGACGGCACCGACGCCGCCGGCGAGCTGGCGGTGATCTCCTACCTCTCGGCCTCGGGCTACCCGGTCCCCCGCATCGGCCCGCCGGCCGACGGGGCACTGCCGACGGACCTGGTGCTGCAGCGGCTGACCGGCCCGACGCTGGCCGAGGCGCTGCTGGCGGGATCGCTCACCGCGGCCGAGGGGGCAGGTGTGCTGGCCGGGCTCCTGCGTGAACTGCACTCGATCCCGTCAAGGCTCTCGCAGGACCCCGAGCACAGGATCCTGCACCTGGACCTGCATCCCGAGAACGTGATCCTGAGCCCCGAAGGCCCCAGGGTGACCGACTGGCTGACGGCGGCCGAAGGGCCTCCCGCCCTGGACCGGGCCATGTCCGCACTGATCCTGGCCCAGCTGGCACTCACCCCGTCACTCCCCGCCGAGGCGCCCGTGCGAGACCTGCTCGCAGCCCTGCTCTCGGGGTTCGGCGCCGACGGCGGTGTCCCCGCCGAAGCCCTCGCACGCGCCACCACCCTGCGCGGTACGGACCCCAGGCTCACGGCGGGCGAACGGGCGGTGCTGGACGAAGCTGCCTGCCTGGTCGCCGGCCTGACCCGCTGACCCGACCTCCGGGCAGGCCGCCTGTGACGTCCGAGAACCGGCCGAGGCCGACCGGCCCCACGAGTCGGCCGTGACCTTCCGGGCCCGTCAGCCGGAGGCCGGGGCGGTCGTCACCGGCCGGTCCGACGGCAGACCCCACTCGCTCCACGACCCGTCGTACACGGACACCTCGCCGTACCCCGCGAGTTCGGCCCCGAGCGCCAGGACACATGCGGTGACGCCCGATCCGCAGCTGACGACGAGCCGCTCCCGGCCCCCGGCCGACGCCGCGAACGCCGAGCGGAGTTCCTCGGCCGGAAGCATCAGGCCGTCGCGCTGGATCTCGCCGAAGGGCAGGTTCACCGCCCCCGGCATATGGCCCGCCCGCAGACCCGGCCGGGGCTCGGCGACCGAACCCGCGTACCGCTCACGGGACCTCGCGTCGAGGACCACCGAACGGGGATCGGCCAGTGCCTCGGCGACCGCATCGCCACCGACGAACATTCCGGGGCGTGGGCGCGGGGTGAAGTCACCCGGCCGTTCGACCCGTTCGGCACTGTCCGGCTCGCACCTCTCCACCGGCCGGCCGGCCGCCTCCCAGGCGGGCAGGCCGCCGTCGAGCACCGCGACCCGGTCGAACCCCATGGCGCGGAGCATCCACCAGGCACGGGCACAGGAGTAGATCCCGACGGTGTCGTAGACGACCACGGTGTCCGTGCCGTCCACGCCCAGGGCCCGCATGGCGTGGGTGAACTCCACCGCTCCGGGCATCGTGTGGGGCAGCGGCACGGCATGGTCGGACATGGCACCGTCGATGTCGAAGCGCCGGGCCCCCGGAATGCGCCGCCCTGTCGCGCGGTGCGCGCCCACGGACGCGTCGAGGACCACGGTCCCCGGCACCGCGAGCCGCCCGGCGAGCCACTCCACACCGACGAGCGGACCGGGCAGCGCGCCCGTCGCCGTCGTCCCGTACCCGGCCATGCGCTCCCTCTCGTAGGCGGCGGTACACGCGGACACCGCCCGCACCCAGGAAAAGCGAAAACCCCAGGTCACGGCGAGTGAGTCCTGGGGTTTCGCAGAGCCGCCTTCGGGATTCGAACCCGAGACCTACGCATTACGAGTTGTCCGGTCACGGTCCGCGAGCGTCCCCAGCTGTCCGTCCCACTGTCCGCTTGGCTGGTCATGCGCCTATTCGCGCTCTCCTGGACGGTGGCGGACGCTCGCGGATGGAGCAGGGATCGAGACCACAACTGAGACCGGAGTGTCAGCCGCATGGATGCTGCGGCCTTCTGTACAACGCCGCTGTACGGCAAGGGCTCCGGTTGGATCCGGCTCGCTGTGACTGGCCCGCCACCTGCGGCGCCGGACGAAGTACGTCTACATGTCGAGCTGTCCCTGACCGGCGACTGGACTCGCGTCCGAACTGCGAGGCGCGACGACCTTCGGAGCGATTACCGGCGCTACAGGAGTCCATCCACCCGCTGTTGCCTCCACGCGCTCCAGGAAGTCCTTGTGCGCTCGCTTGGTGGAGTCGAGAACTTCGTGCCACGTCTTGCGCGAGACACGGGGATCACTTTCAAGCGAGGACACGGAAACCGAATTGAGTCGATCGATATGGTCGACCACAAACGTCAGTTTACGGTAAGGGAACTGCTGGCCGAGATCGGGATTCTCATCCAGGAACTTGCACAACGAATCCATGTAGTTCATTGCGTTCAGGAATTCAGCGTCGGTCAGTTTATATCCGAGCCTTTTGATCTCTACGATCCAGAGAACGCCCGAGTCATGCAGCAAAACGAAGTCTGGCTCCTTCGCCCTTCGCTCAATGGCAGTGGTGTTGATCTCCACCCCAAACTTCTTGGCATACCACACCTCGAAACTTGCCCTGACTCGCTTTAGCGATTCATTCATACCTAGCGGAGTCCACTCAGGGGCCAGGAGCCAAGGAGCCTGTTCGATCAACTCCTGCAGCGGCCGCTCCAGCGTCTTTCCATTTGCGATTAGAGCTTCGAGTTTCGCGACAACTTCCAAGCGCTCAGCTGCGACCTGCCCCAGCGAGTACATCTCCGCAATGTGCGCCTTGTGGAACAGATCCATGACGGCGTCGATCGTGGTTTCGGTCGTGTCAGCCACTTCTCGCAGCGTCTGCAGGAGGCTTCGATGAGGCCCCAGAGACATAGCCAGCTTGCTGATGCGTTCAACGTGCTCCGGATCCTTGAGCGAATCCCTATCGGAATCCCTCACGAGGAGTGCCGCAGCCTCCTTGACACTGTCTCGGTAGACCGGATCAGAAGGTGCGGCCCGGACAAGCTTCTCCTCAAGCTTTGACGCCTCCATGAATTCCCGAGTCTTTGCTCGCCGAGTATGCTCTTCGCTACGTTTTGCAAGTTCACGCATCAAATCCTGACCCCATGTACTCAACGCTTCACCCAAATCCGAAGACCAGATGATGTCCTGCCGGTCAGATCGAATGAGATCCTCATCTTCATCCAGCCACTCCGCGTGAAGTTCTCCCACGATGGAACTACGTAGCTTGAACTCGCCGTGGAATCCAGTGACAATCCCGAAATCCATAGTTTGAGCAACGAACTTGCCGCGAGCATAGATGCGCACGCCAGCCATATTGGCGTCCTTGTAGGACTTGTCACTATAGGCGACATAGCCGGTGACAGGCAGAAAAGACGATTCGAACTGAACTGGCCGATTAGCCAAATCAATTCGGGTGCCATCCATGAGGTCGATCTTCAGTTGCCCAAGCGTGAACTGCTCCGATAGGGCGGAAGCGTTCTTCACACAAACGCGCCAGTCGCTGCGCTCAAGCCCAAAACGGCCCGCGAGCTGGCGATCCAACTCGTCCCGACTAGGAACCCTCTTTCGAGAGAAGTCCCGCAATTTGATAGTCGTCCCGTGATCTGTGGAGTAGGTACCATCCAACCCACCAACTTCGGGATTGTAGTCCTTTTCTGTGTCTGCGAGCATCTCGGGTAGGTGCAGGATCAGGTGAGAGGTCAGATAGCCGTCCTCGGTCTTCTCGCCACCAGCGGAAATGACCTCTACTGTCTTACAAATACCAAACGGCGCAAGCTTCCCAATGCCCTTCCTGCCCATCACAGGTCGATGCTTTTCGCGAGACTTGTCGCTGCCGGTTCGTGTCCTTCTATCGCCTCCGACGGTCAGGTAGTGGTGGTTCACTTCGTCGGGGGTCATGCCGTGGCCGTCATCGGAGATCACGACCTCATAGGCAGCAGACAGGTGGGGCGTCTTCGGGTCGAACAGGAAGGCACCCCACGGCAGAGTGACAGTAACGTTTTCGGCATCAGCGTCGTACGAGTTAGCGATGAGTTCGGCGAGAACCGCGGCGACGCGGTCGTAGAGTTTGATGCCGAGCTTGTCGATGGTCAGCCGACTGATGCGCATGGTGTAGACGTGCGTTGCATCGGCGCTGCCCTCGCCTCCCACGTGCGGGGTGTCGCGCTCGTCAGCTGTGTGCATAGGCAGCTGCTCGTGGTGGTCTGACTGCTCCAGCATCAAGTCCCCCCTGGGATTGCGCTCGTGGAGGCGACATCTTGCATGAGGGGTAGTCAGCTTGGCTAGGGCGCACGAGGGTTGCAGGGAGCGCAAGCCATAGTCACAACATGACCTTGTGGGCTAGCATCCAGCTGTGACACAGCCCTCTGCCATCGATCTCTTCGCGGGGGCCGGCGGAGCCACGCAGGGGCTCACAGGAGCCGGCTTCTCCGTCCTCGGCGCAGTTGAGAATGACCCCAGCGCTGCCGCAACGCATGCGAAAAATCACCCGTCTGCACATCTGTGGGAAACAGATATCCGTCGGCTGCCGGCGTCTGCGATGCGTAAGCAATTGGGACTATCCCTCGGCGAGTTGACGTTGCTTAAGACCTGCCCCCCTTGTCAAGGATTCTCTTCGCTCGCGTCCGGCAAAGGTTTGACTGATCAAGAGCGCAATGATCTCGTAGTTCATACCGTGAGATTCGTTCGCGCATTCATGCCTCAATCGGTCCTTCTTGAAAACGTTCCCGGCCTGGCCAAGGATGCGCGCCTTCAATACGTGCGGGAATCTATGAGCAGCCTCGGGTATGTGTCGATGATTTATCGATTCGAAGCTTCCGAGTTCGCCGTCCCGCAGCGCAGGCGTCGCCTAATCATGCTGGCGGTAAGGGGCAAGCGGACGAAAATGCCCTCAGATATTTCCGATGTCGTTGCTGATCTTCGCGGGTCGATGTCTGTTAGGGAAGCTTTTGCAGGCCTACAGTCCGGAGCCCGTGAGGGGGATCCGCTCGACCGATCCCGCAGAAGCTCGGACAAGGTTCTGAACCGCATAGCGGCCATTCCAGTGGGCGGAGGAAGATTCGATCTTCCGGAGGAACATCAGCTTGAGTGCCATAAGCGGCTAGGTAGAAAAAATGCCACAGCATCTTACGGGCGGATCAAATGGAATGTTCCGTCTCCCACGATGACGACACGGTGCACGACGCCTGCGTGCGGTACCTTCATTCACCCGGAAGAAAATCGCGGCATTACCCTGCGAGAAGCCGCCACCCTCCAGACGTTTCCGCATGATTACGATTTCCAAGGGGAATATGGGGCAATCGAGCGGCAAATTGGTAACGCAGTTCCTGTTCGTATGGCGACAGTTCTTGGTACGGCCGTTCGCCGGATAACTGGCTCCTAGCGAGAGGCTGATTCACCTCCGGCACCCAGCAGCCCCCACAAATGCCTATGGAGCTACTGAATATTCGGTGGAAAGCGGTGCGGTTCGGTACGGCGCACCACAGACGGTGCAGTTTCGAAGCCATGGTCCGCTGGCGCCGTTGCACGCTGCGCAAGCCACCCAGATACACGGGGACCTCCGTTAACCGCATCCCCCTCCCACACCGTGCGCACGTGCTCGAATCCCTGCCCGAGGTAGTACTGCTGTAGCGCCTCATTTGTCGTCCAGGCGTCTAGGCGTAGCCACTTCGCGCCATCGCGATAGGCCCGATCTCCGGCCCAATCCAGAAGCCGGCCACCAATATCCTGCCCGGCATGGGTTCGGGCCACAGTCAGTTTGGTGACGAACCTGGACGGCTCACTCAACTCCTGCTCGGTCCACAGTCCCTCTTCCACGTCCGGCGAGAGCGTGATGGTGGCTGCCGTCACCTCGTCATCCATGACCAGGAAGACAGCCCCTGTTCGGATTGTGGCGAGCAACCGATCCGCAGGATAAGGGCGCTGCCATTGGTCGCTGCCCAGACGCCTAAGCCAGGTCGCTGCCTCTTCGCGGAAGGCCAAGAGCTTGGTCACGTCTTCTGGGCAAGCGGAAGTTATCTTCATTTAGGTTCGTTCTCGCTTCGCGCGGCCTGGTCGCCGATCTCGTAGTTCATCCGGTTCAAATCGCCCCGGAACGTCGTGATTGTGCAGCGAATGGGCCGCTCCGCCGAGTACCCGGTACGCATCCAGAGGAGCACCGGCACCCCCGCCCCAATCTCCAGCAACCGCGCCTCGTCCGGGGTCGGCATGCGGGTCGAGATCTCGTCGAAGTAACCGATCTGTTCGGTCCCATGAGCGGCCAGGTATCGGGTAGTGCCCTCTTCGATGTCGCCCGGCTCCGCAAGGCGGGGTGCCTCATCGGCCAGCCACGCCGGGTAGTACGTGGCCTGCGTCGACCACGGAACATCATCGACGTACCGATGGCAGAACCGCAGAACGGTGCGTGACTGAGGGTCGATCTTGAGCCGCTCCGCCACTTCGGCCGGCGCAGGCAGAATCTCGACCCTGAACGTCTGGTGCGGCCGACGGCCCGCGGCCGTGACGTCCGTGCTGTAAGCGTCCCCGTTCTGCGGGAAGCTCAGGTTCTCGAACCGAGAGGCGTTCAGCTCGAACACCTCATGCTTGGCCACCTCGTACCCGAGGCCTTGGCTGGACGTGACAAGCCCTTGCGTAACGAGCAGGCCAAGCCCGGACCGCACGGTGTTCCGCGACGCGTCGAAACGCGCCGACAGCTCGCTCTCCGAGGGGAGACGCGACCCGGGCGGATACGTCCCGTTGTCGATTTCGCGGCGCAGAGCATCCGCGACTTGCCGGTACTTCGGCTGCTTGCTCATGACTCCATCATGACGCACTCGCTCAACTTGTTGGTACATGTAGGCCCCGATCGCTTGACGCTTCACAGTCCGTTGGTGCACCATCACTGCATCAGCTTGTACCAACAAGTTGAGCAAGTGGTGCAGCTCCTTCAAGTGTGCTTGCTTGCGGCTTATTCCCTCTGCCCTACGGCGGTGGGCTGCACGGCACAGGAGCCCCGCATCGGTCGGGGGGAGGGCACCGGACCCCTTGTCAACCGGATGGCACGAGACCGAAAGGTCATGTCTCTGCCTACAACGGGCTAGCGGCTCTTCCGTGAAACGGGAGTCGCCCCCGAAGGAGACACGCACGTCAACCACACCGCACACGCTTCGGCTGCTGCGGCCGGTTGCCTCCTCCGCCCGTCTCGTACGGGCGGGGCAGAGGGGAGCCGGAACACCCTTTCCCGCTTCACCCGCAGACGGCGCGCGGCCCCGGTGGTGAGACACCGGGGCCGCTGTTGTTGGGCCGTCCTACCGCTAGGAGAAAACGACCCATGCAGATCATCGCTGCACTTCAGGACCTTGTTACGGCCGCCTCGCTCGACTTCGAGCCGTCGGCCGCTGAGCTGGACGCGATCGAGCTGGAGATGCCGCTCATCCGGGCGGAAGTCGAGTTGCTGGACGCGCAGATCATGACCATCGACCGCCCGGCGAACGAGCTGGACGTACGGCGCGTTCGCCGGGCCCACAACCGGGTCCTGGCGGCGCGGCGGGACCTCACCAACCGCGCCGCCTCGCCCCTGACGGGCGGTGCGGCATGAGCGCCAACACCACCTCAGAGAGGGGCGCACTGATCGTCGTGTTCGCTGGCATCGCACTGGCCTTGGCCGGGGCGGGCCTGGCATCCCTGCTGGATGAGCCGTCGTGGCGCTGGCTGGCCACGGGCGGCGTCCTCGCCCAGGTCATCGGCTGGGTGCGCTACAGCCGTGCCCAGCGGGGCGGTGCGGCATGAAGGCCAAGACCGTTCTGCCGGCCGTCGCGATGACGGCGGTGTCCATGGTCCTCACTCTGGCCGTGGTGATGATGTGGCTCGGCACGGCGATGCCGTGGCCCGTCGCTCTGGTCGTCGGTATCGGGATCGACGGCGGATGGCTGGCCACCCTCGCCTACGAACGCCGCCTCGCCGCGCAGGGCGACCACAGCCGCGTGGTCACCGGGGTCGGCTGGGCATTCGGCCTGATCGCGACCGGCGTCCTGGTCGCCCACGCACTGCTGGCCGAGGAGTCCGCCGGCGCGTGGCTTGCCGTGGCCTGGCTGCCCGTCGCAGCCAAAGCCTTGTGGCTGGTGCACGGGCTGTGGGAACAGACCGCGCTCACCCCGACCGCGCTGGGATCGATCCGGGGTATCCAGCAGGAGGCCCGCGACGAAGCGGCCGTGGCCCGCGCCCGGCTGCGGGCCGAGGCCGCGACCGAGGAGACCCGGCTGACGGCCGTGACGGAAGCCGGGTCACGCGTCGCACGCGTCCAGGCCAAGACCGCACAGACCCTCTCCCAGGCATGGTCGACGCTGGAGACAGCACGCAACGGGGAGGACACCAGCAGGGCCCTGACCAGTGTGACGACCCCCGTCACACCCGGCGTCACACCCCGCTGGGAACTCCCCGTCTGGGGCCCCACCGAGCCTGTCCCGGCGCTCGCCCTGGAAGCGGCGCCCGCCCTCACCGATGACGCGCTGGACGCGTTGGTCGACGAGATCCGGCACAGCGAAACCCCGGCCCTGTCCTACCGCGAGATGGCCACCCGGTTCCGGGCGGCCGGCCACTCGGCATCAGAGGTCCGGCTGCGGGGCGCGTGGAAACGCATGGTCGCCTGATGGCGACGCTGCCTGAGTTCCGGTGGCGTCTCGCTCCGGACGGATACGCCACTCGCAGGCAGTTGCGGGCGTTGGGGCTGCGGCCCGGCGGACAGGACGTCGCCGCCGTGCTCCACCGCCCGCGCCGCCGCCGGGCCCCGCTGGTCGCCTATCTCTACCGCATCGACCACGCCAAGCCCGTACGCCCCATGACGCCTGGCCGCGCGGCTGCGCTGGCCAAGGCGATGCGGGCTCGCCGCACCTGCCCGAACTGCCGTCGCGATGCCGGGTACTGCATCCCGCGCTCGCTCGGCATGTGTGTGCCCTGCCACGACCTGGACACCGATTCCGCCGTCTGAGCTGCGGCGATGAACGGAGACGAGACGTAGTGAAGCTGACCGTCACCACACACAAGTTGCCCGGCTACCGAGCCACCCTGAAGACCGCCCAGCGCCTGGCCGAAGAGGCCGTCCGCGTCGTGGACCGGGCCGTGCCCGGCCGGATGCCCGACGTGCAGGTCGTCCTCACCTCGGAACGGCACCTGGCCGACGTGACCACCGCAGCCGAGTTCGAGACCGCCGGATGCACGGACAAGCGGGTTCAGGCCCGTGCCCTGCGGTCCGCGAAGCGGGAGGCCCGCGACGTCGCGGGCCGGTCCATTCCGCTCGCCGACGGCGGGGTCCTGGTCGTCATCAACGTCGACCAGCACCCCAACGAGGCGACGTTCGCCATCACGCTCGTGCACGAACTGGTCCACGCCATGCAGACCAGCCGCAAGGACGTGTACGACCGGCTCGTTGCCGGGCTGCGCAACGACCTCGGTGTCGAGCGGCTGTCCCGCCGGCAGAACCGCGAGCACGACCGCTGCCTGGAGCAGGAAGAGCGCGAGGCGTACGGGTGCGAGTACCTCGCCAAGCGCGTCGTCCCCTCCGCCGCCGCAGCCTGACCCACCCCCACCACTTCACCCCTACCGCCCCCGGATCCGGGGGAGTTGACGGGAGACACCGACATGTCCGAGAACGTCATCAACCTCTTCAAAGACCCCACACCCGCCCCCCAGACGCCCTCTGTGGCCCCGGCCGCTGCTGTAGCAGCGCCGGGCGCTGAGAGGCCGTCTGTGCCGCTGTGGGTGCGCTCCGCGCGGGGTATCCGCACGGTGGCCACCCACGACCACACCAAAACCGCGTGCCGCGCCGCTGCCCGCCACGGGCTGTACGTCGTGGGCGGTACGCGGATCGTTGCCCGTCGTACCTGGGAGGGCCGTACCGCCTCCCGCTATGAGCGTCTGCTGCGTGCGGCGGAAGCCGCGGGGAACATGGACGCGGCGGCTGAGTGGGAGGAGCGCGGGCAGCGCTTTCGTCAGGAGCGTCACCGCCGCCGCATGGACCTGCTCACCGCACCCATGGACGCCGCCCGGGGCATCGCGGCCGGCGCCGCGATCGGCGCGGGCGGCCTGCTGATCCTCGGCATCATGCTGGCCGTCGCGAACAAGGACTTCACCGACATCGCCGCCCCGACCATGGCGTTGGTCGAACTGGTCCGCTGGGTCATCTTCATCATCACCGTGACCTGGGGACCGCTCGTGACCCTGGGACCGTGGGCGGTGCTGTTCGGTCTGTGGGCGGTGGGCAAGAACCAGCAGGCCGCACCGCAGTGGGCCCTGCCCGCCAACGTGCGTTCCAGTGAGGGTGAGCCGGTCACTCCGTCCGTGGTCGTGCTGGCCCTGCGGAACCTGGGTATCGCCCCGCTGCGCAACGCCATCAAGGAGATGGGCGACGCCGGCGCCGCCATGCTGGGGCCGATCCGGATCGCGGGATGCGGCGTCGAAGTCGACGTCACCCTGCCGTCCGGGGTGTCCACCAACGAGGTGCAGAACCGGCGGCGCAAGCTCGCCGAGAACCTGTCCCGGCATGAGCACGAAGTGTTCATCACCATCCCCCAGGCGGCCCGCACGGTCCGGCTGTGGGTCGCCGACTCCGGCGCGCTGGACGAGCCGATCGGCCCGTCCCCGCTGACCACCGACGACACCCTGACCGCCGACTACGCCAAGGGCCGCGCCCCGTGGGGTCAGGACCTGCGCGGCGATGCCGCCGCCATCAGCCTCTACCAGCGCCACCTGCTCATCACCGGCCTGTCCAACCAGGGCAAGACCGCAGCACTCCGCGCGCTCGCCCTGTGGCTGGCCCTGGACAAGTCGGTGGAGTTCCGCATCGCTGACCTGAAGGGTGCCGGGGACTGGGCGATGTTCGATGGCCTGGCCACGGTGCTGATCCAGGGGCCGACCGACGACCACGTCGTCGACACGACCGAGATGCTCGAAGACGGCGTAGCCGAGATGGAGCGCCGCCTCCAGGCCCCGCCCGGAACCGTGTTCCCGCCGCTCGTGCTCCTGGTCGACGAAGCACAGGTGGCGTTCATGTGCCCGGAGGTGGACGAGAAGAAGCGCCCCTACGGCGGGTCCAAGGCCACCTCCCGCTACTTCATGGCCGCGCGGAAGATTCACAACCAGGGCCGGGCCGTCAACGTCACGCTGTGGCAGGGGACCCAGGACCCGACCGACCAGAACCTTCCCAAGCTGGTCCGCGAGGGCGCCCACACCCGCGCCTCCCTCGCCCTGGGCACCGAATCGCAGGCCCGCATGGCACTCGGGGACAAGGCCGTTGACGGCGGCGCCGCCCCGAACCTGCTCCGCCCCGGCCTGGACAAGGGCACGTTGGTCGTCGCGTCGGACGGCATCGCGATCCCGGCCGGCCAGGCATCCATCACGGTGCGCACGCACTACATCGACAACGACACGGCCGCGCAGATCACCGCCCGCGCCCGGGCCCTGCGCGACGGCGTCACCACCCTCCACGTCATCGACCGCGACGAGGTCCGCGACCCGCTCGCGGACATCGCCACGGTCATCGGAGACACGAACCGGGTCCTGACCCAGGACGTCCTGCAGCGCCTCGCGACGCTGTCCGCCGACAGCTACGGAAGCTGGACGCACGCCGACCTCAAGCGCGTGCTGGACGGCACGGCGGCCGAGCCCTACAAGTCCGACGGGCGCATGGTCATCGGCCGCGAACGCATCGCCCGCGCCCTCGCCAACCGCGACGACGACGGTTCCGCTTCCGCCTCCTGAACACAGGGAGCACACCCCGGGCGGGTCAGGGAGGCAGGGAGAACTCCCTGACCGCCTCCCTGACCCGCCTCCCTGTACGTGACCTGCACAAATGATGTTCAGGGAGGCAGGGAGTCACCCCAGGTCAGCACCCCTGAAACCCCCTCCACGCGCCTCCCGCAGGGGGTGCTTCCGCCTCCCTGACCCAGCAGAGGAACGGATTCCGCATGCTCCCCGCAACCACAATCCGCCGACCCGCACAGCAGGCCGCCGCCGCCCCGTGGCCTGCTCCGGTCCCGGCGCTGCTGGGCGATGTCGGCGCCGCCCAGCTCGTACGCGACATCGAGCAGTACCTCGCCGCCCGCACCCCCACCACCGCTCACCCACTCGTCACCAAGACCACCCAGGAACTGATCACCGAAGCCCTCGGCACCACCGCGCCGGCCACCGCCCCCGCGCTGGAACTGCCCAGCCGGATGCTGAGGGTCCTGCCGGACTGGGTGCTTCGCTTCCCTGCCGTCCGGCGCCGCCACACCACCGCCCGGGCGGTGACCGTCGCCGAACACCTGGAACTCACCGCCCTGGTGATCGAGCGGTACGGATGGGTCCAGAACGCGCACCGCACCCGCTCCGGGCGCCGCTGCATCCTCGGCGCGCAGGCCGTCCTCTACCGCCTCGGGATCGGCGACGAAACCACCGTCGACCGTGCCGGACAGCGCATGCAGGCCGTCCTGCGCGCCCGCGGCTGCACCCTGCCCTACCACCGCTGGAACGACATGCCCGACCGCACACAGGGTGAGGTCATCGCCCTCCTGCGCACCGCAGCCCAGACCCCGTGACCGGCGCTGCCGAGGACCGGCACGCCCCAGACCTCGATGTCGTCCTTCTGACCCGAGAGGAACCCTCGTGAGTACACGCAACACCGACCCGACTCGGCACCCGTCCAAGGCCGCCGACGCAGTACGCGCCTTCAACCACGCCACCCTGCCCACCCGCACCGAGCCCGCCATCGCCTACCCCGGCACGATCTACAGCGCGATCGGCTCGTTCGCCTCGCTCGCCCACCGGCTGCCGCAGGCATTCGACCAAATCGCAGGCTCGCTCACCGACGTCCACAAGGCCGGACACCTCACCGCAGACCACGGCACCCCCACCCAGCACACCACCACCGCCGTGGCCGCGCTGCGCGACGCCGAACGGCTCGCCCTCGCCCTGACCGACGCGCTGGAGCGCGCACACAACGCGTCCGGCCCGCTCGGCTACTGCGGCCCCATCGACGACACCGACGACGACCTGTAGCTACGCCGACGGCGGCCCCCGTCTCGCCAAAGTCCGGGGCCGCCGTCGTCCAGCAACCCTCATCAGAGAACTGGAGAGACCCAGCATGACTCAACACGTCCCGATCCGGCGAGCAGCCGACCACCGGCCCGCCTTACTGGATCTCTTCTGCTGCGCCGGCGGCGCGGCCATGGGCTACAACCGGGCAGGGTTCAAGGTGACCGGCGTCGACATCGTCGACCGCCCGAACTACCCCTTCACCTTCCACCGCGCCGACGCCCTCGAATACCTCGCCGCACTGATCGCGTCCGGGGAGATCCAGCAGTACGCGGCCGTGCACGCCTCCCCGCCGTGCCAGGCCGGATGCGCCCTCACCGTGGGCACCAACGCCGCACGCGGCTGGGGGCGTGCTCACGTCCAGCTCATCCCCGAACTCCGCACCCTGCTCGATGCGACGGGCCTGCCGTACGTCATCGAGCAGCCGAACGGGAAAGCCCCTGTCCGGGCCGATCTGCGGCTGTGCGGCGAGATGTTCAGGCTCGACGTCCTGCGTCACCGCATCTTCGAGCTCGGGGGCGGGTGGAGCGTTCCGCAACCCGCACACCCCCAGCACCGGGGCTACGTGCGCGGCTACCGGCACGGCGTCTACCGCGACGGCCCGTACGTCGCCGCGTACGGCGCCGGCGGCGGCAAAGCCACCGTCCCCGAGATGCAGCAGGCCATGGGCATCACCTGGACCGACATCCGCGAGGAACTGACCGAAGCCATCCCGCCCGCCTACACCGAGCTGATCGGCGCAGCCCGGATCATCTCCATGCGGGCGGTGGCCGCATGAACACCCACCTGGGAACAGCCCTGTCCCTGGCCGCACGCGGCGTGCCGGTGCTGCCTCTGCGGGCGGGGAAGGTCCCGTTCGGGAACTGCCGCTCCTGCCGGGGCAATGCCTGCGGCGGTCGGCCGAACATGAAGGTGCCTGGGCCGTGCGACTGCCCGCGCGTCTGTCACGCGTGGGCCGCCGCGACCACCGACCCCGCCGTTCTCACCGGGCGCCCGTGGGCGCCCGTGTGGGAGCAGACGCAGGCCGTGGCCTACCACCCCGGCGGCACCGGGCTGACCGTCGTCGACCTCGACAACGATCAGGCCGTGGAGTGGGCCCGCGAGACCCTCCCGGCCACGCGGACCGTGCCCACAACGCGGGGCGAGCACTGGATCTACCGGGGCACCATGCGGTCCGTGAACGCGGTCCGGCCCGACATCGACATCAAGTCGACCATGTCCTATGCCCGGTGGCTCGGTCCCGGCACCGGCACCATGACCCGCCTGCAGGACATCGTGCGCGCGCTGGCCGTCAAGGAACCCTCCACGGCCCGGCCGGCGCCCTGCGCCATCACCGTGCCCGCACGGGCCGGGGTCGGGCAGTGCCCCCACCGCATGCCCGCCTACCTGGACCGGGGCATCGCCATGGCAGAGCAGCGCATCACCGAGGCCCGCAGCACGGTCCACGCGACCGTCTACCGCACGTTCCTCGCCGTGCTGTCCGCTCACGGCCAGTGTGGCTGCCTCACCGACGCCCACATCAAGCGGCTGTTTACCGCCGCCCAGAGCAAGGGCGAGACCGCCCGGCACTGCAACGACGCATGGACCAATGCCCTCACCCGGTTGGGACTTTGACATGTCCGAGGACGAGAAGAACCCCGCCCGCGAGATCATCACCGACTACGCGCAGGAACACTTCCGGTACTTCCGCACCGCCGACGGCACCGTCTACGCGCAGAAGAACGGCCACCCCGTCGCCCGCCCGATCCGCTCACAAGGCACCACAGGCAGCCACCGCCAGGAACTCATGGTCGGACTGTTCAAGGACGGCTACGGCGTATTCAACGGAACCGCGCTCAAAGAAGCGCTCGACCTGATCGAAGCCCTGGCACTCACCGAGGACGTGCAGCCCGTCCACATCCGCGTCGCCCCCGGATACGACGGCGCAACGTGGCTGGACCTGGGCCGCGATGACGGGCAGTCCGTACGCATCCACCCCACCGGCTGGGACATCCTCACCCCCGACCCCCGCGAGGTCTGCTGGCGGCGCACCCAGCTCACTGGGGAACTCCCGCTGCCAGCCAAGGACACCGACGGCAAGGGCATCGACCTGCTGCTCAGGCTGTGCAACTTCGCAGGGGCTGAGACTGAATGCCTGGCCATCGCTTGGCTCATCGGCTGCCTGGGGCCGTCCGTGCCTGTACCGGCCCCATTCCTTACCGGGCCTCAGGGCGCGGGCAAGTCCACGGGCGGGCGGATGCTCGTGCGGATCATCGAGGGTATGAGCGGCGATCTGCGCCGGGCGCCGAAGGATGAGGAGAACCTGATCGCGGCGGTGGCGGCCGGATGGGTCACCGCCCTGGACAACCTTTCCCACATGACGCCGGACCTGTCTGACGCCATGTGCTGCATCGTCACCGGAGCCGAGAGCGTCAAACGCGCCCTGTTCACCGACGGGGACGTTCACCGCGTTGGCTACCGCCGCCCCCTGCTCCTGACCGGCATCGACGTGGGAGTCATCCGGCCCGACCTCGCCGAACGACTCCTGCCCCTGCGGCTGGAGCGGCCCAGCATCCGGCGGACCGAGGCGGAACTCTGGGTGGACTATGCGGAGGTGCTGCCGGTCGTTCTCGGCTCCCTGCTAGACCTCACGGTGAAGGTCCGCGCGGTTGAGGTGGAGACGCCCACCGATCTACGGATGGCCGACTTCGCGCACCTGTGCGCCCAGCTCGATGCTGCCACCGGCCTCGGGGCGCTCACCGCGTACCGGGCCAGTCTGGACGACCTGAATGACGACGTGATCGAGGGTGACCTCCTCGCGCAGACCGTCCTTAAGCACGCCGACACCATCGAGCCGGGTGGGGCGCAGCGGATGACATCCACGGAGTGGCTGCACCTGCTCAGCGGCGTCTACAGCGGCGATGACTTCCGTCCCCTGCCCAAGGGCTGGGCGACCACCGGCAAAGTCCTCTCCGACCGGCTCAAGCGCCTCCAGCCGACGCTGGCAGCCCGGGGCCTCCTCGTCGACACCGGTCGCACCAGCGAGGGTCGATACCTCGAAATGACCCGCATGGCCGCCCGGGCCCAGCATGAGCAAAAGCGGGCGTTCTGACCGCATACGGTCACCGACCGAACAGCAAGAAGAGCACCAGCCCGGCGACGTGCTCCTCTTGCTGTTCGGCGGAACGCCGCCCCAAGGCCGTGCCGCGCAGCGGCTCCTTCTTCACGCTGGAAGGCGCACCGCACCACAACAGACGCCCCTCTCTTTTTCCTAAGAGGGAAGATCCTGCGTCATGTTCGTCATGCGGGCCGATAAGTGGCACCTGACCTGCGGATACGGCCATGACGCAGACGACGGCCTCTGCGTCATCCTGCGTCATCTGCGTCATGGGCTGCGTCACGGATGACGGAGCCCATGACGCACCGATGACGCGGCCGAACTCAGTGCGTCACACAAAACACCAGGTCAGAAGCCCGAATGACGCTGATGACGCAATGACGCAGAAATCCGGACCTCGGACACACGCGGCCGAGGTCTTGAGCTCAACCCCCGAAGGCAAAGACGACTGCCCAGGAGGCACCCCGGATGAGCACCGCGATCGCCGCCACCGTCGACCGGCTCCTGTACAAGCCGGAGGAAGCTGCCGAAGCTCTCGCAGTCGGCCGGTCGACCGTCTACGAGCTGATGGCCGAAGGGGCGCTCAAGTACATCAAGTTGGGCAGCATCCGCCGCATCCGGCGTGCGGATCTCGAAACGTACGTGGAGAACCTCGCCCCTCTCCCCAACTGACCTGAGCACCCCCTGAGGCGCCCCGAGCATCCCGCTCGGGGCGCCTCCTGCATGGAGGAACACATGAGCCCGCGCAAGCCCAACATGGAATCGTCCATCTACCTTGGCGCCGACGGCTGGTGGCACGGTCGCGTCACGATGGGCCTGAAGAACGACGGCAGTCCCGACCGACGCCACCGTCGCGCCAAGACCGAGCCCGGCATCAAGAGCAAGGTGCGGGAGTTGGAGCGCCTCCGCGACCAGGGCCGCGCGCCGGCCGCCGGGCGCAAGCCGACCGTAGCGAAGTGGATGGAGACCTACCTCACCGATATCGCGAGCCTGAAGCTCAAGCCGCGGTCGCTGGATGACTACTGGTCCAAGACCCGCAACGACATCATCCCGGGGGTCGGTCAGCATCGGATCGACAAGCTTCAGCCGGAGCACCTGGAACGCATGTATCGGGCGCTGCTCGATGCCGGACACGCACCGTCTCACGTGGTGAAGGTGCACCGCATTCTGTCCCGCGCCCTGAAGATTGCCCACCGCCGCCGCATCATCGGCGAGAACGTCGCCACGCTCGTGGACCCGCCCAGCGTCGACGAGACGGAGGCCAACCCCTTCACGCAGGAGGAAGCGAAGGCGTTCCTTGAAGCTGCGGCGAGGCGGCCCTCCTTCATGCGGTGGATCGTCGGCGTCGGCATGGGGTTCCGGCAGGGCGAAACTCTCGGGTTGCGGTGGCAGTACGTCGACCTGGAGGCAGAACTGTTCCACCCCAAGTGGCAGCTTCAGCGGCTGACATGGCGGCACGGCTGCGACGACCCGCACGCCTGCGGAGCACGCCTCCACCGCTTCAGCCCGTGCCCGCCGAACTGCACCACGCACGAGGGCTACAAGCGCGGTTGCCCGAGGCCCTGCGCCAAGACGTGCACGAAGCACGCGAGCGCCTGCGCCGCGCGCAAGGAGGGCGGTCTGGTCTTCACCCGGCCCAAGACCAAGAAGAGCCAGAACTCCGTGCCGATCCCGCCCGTCTTTGTCCCGTTCCTTCATGACCACAGGGCGCAGCAAGACGAGATGCGAGCCGCAGCGGCCGAACTGTGGCAGGAGTACGACGTCGTCTTCTCGCGGCCGGACGGGCGCCCGCTCGACCCGCGCGCCGACTACGAGGAGTTCAAGGAGCTGCTTGTGGAGGCTGGGATCGACGACCGCCGACTGTACGACGGCAGTCGCCACACGGCAGGCACGATCCTGAACGAACTGGGCGTGGACATGCCCACCATCATGGAGATCCTTCGGCACACTCAGATCAGCCAGACCCGGCGCTACGTGAAGGGACGGTCACACCTGTCGAAGGAGGCCATGCGCCGCATGGGCGAGTTCTTCGTACCCTCGCCGGCGAAGCCGGATCCGGGCCCCACTGAGACCAGAACTGAGACCAGCGACACTCGCGCGGCCCGCGCCCGGCGTCGCCGGCGCATCCAGTAAAAGCAAAAGCCCCAGGTCACGGCGAGTGAGTCCTGAGGCTTAAGCGGAGCCGCCTTCGGGATTCGAACCCGAGACCTACGCATTACGAGTGCGTTGCTCTGGCCAACTGAGCTAAGGCGGCAAGCTGTGTCGCACCATGGTGCGGTCAGCAGCGACGCCAAGTCTACACAGTTTCCAAGGGTGCTCGGTACCGCCCGCTCTCGTGGACGTATGCGCAGGTCAGGTGCACTTCTTGCCGTCCTTGGGCGGGGTGCCGTCCAGCAGATAGGTGTTGATCGCCGTGTCGATGCAGTCGCTGCCACGGCCGAACGCGGTGTGCCCGTCACCTTCGTAGGTGAGGAGCACTCCGGAGGAGAGCTGGTCCGCGAGAGCCTCGGCCCACTTGTACGGGGTGGCGGGGTCCCGGGTGGTGCCGACCACCACGATCGGCGCGGCGCCCTCGGCCTCGGTCCGGTGCGGAGTGCCGCTGGGCTCGACGGGCCAGTTGTCGCAGTTCAGGGCCGCCCAGGCGAAGCCCCTCCCGAAGACCGGGGAAGCCTTCTCGAAGGCCGGGAGGGCCTTCTCCACCTCTGCGGGTCCGGAGAAGGCGGGGGCGAGGTCGAGGCAGTTCACGGCGGCGTTGGCGAACATCAGGTTGGCGTACTTGCCGCTCGGATCACGCTCGTAGTAGCTGTCGGCCAGGGCGAGCAGGCCGGATCCGTCGCCGCGCTTCGCACCGGCGAGAGCCTCGCGGAGCTGGGGCCAGGCGCCCTCGTCGTACATCGCGGCGATCACCCCCGTCGTCGCCAGGGACTCGCCCAGCTTGCGGGTCTCGCCCGTCGGCACCGGCTCCGTGTCCAGCTCGGCGAAGAGCTTCTTCAGCGCTACGGCCGCGTCGGCGGTCGACGAGGTGCCCAGGGGACAGTCCTGCTGCTTCACGCAGTCCGCCGCGAAGGACTGGAACGCGGTCTCGAAGCCGGCGGTCTGGTCGCGGTTGATCTCGATCGCGGGGAGCGAGGGGTCCATCGCACCGTCCAGGACAAGACGGCCCACCCGGTCGGGGAACAGGTCGGCGTACGTCGCGCCGAGGAACGTGCCGTAGGAGGCGCCGACGTAGTGCAGCTTCTCGTCACCGAGCAGCGAGCGCAGGATGTCCATGTCACGCGCGGTCTCGACCGTGGAGACGTGCGGAAGGATCTTGCCGGAGCGCTTCTCGCAGCCCGCCGCGAACTTCTTGAAGGCCGCGTTCAGCCGGGCGACCTCGTCCTCGTCGTCGGGGGTCTGGTCCACCTGTGTGTAGGCGTCCATCTCCTTGCCGGTCAGGCATGTGACGGGTTCGCTCCGGGCCACCCCGCGGGGATCGACGGCCACCATGTCGTACCGCGCCCGGACCGGGGCGGGATAGCCGATGGCCGCGTATCCCTGGAGGTAGCCGATGGCCGAGCCGCCGGGACCACCCGGGTTGACCAGGAGCGAGCCGATCCGCTTGCCCGGACCGGTGGCCTTCTTGCGGGAGACCGCCAACCGGATGTCCCCTTCGCCCGCCTTCTCGTAGTCCAGCGGTGCCTTCATCGTGGTGCACTGGAAGCCCTCGACGCCGCAGTCCCGCCAGCTCAGCTTCTGGCCGTAGTACGGCTCGAGCTCCTCGGTGGCGGCCGAACCCGTCGCCGACGCGCTGGGCGCCGAACCGCCACTGCTGCAGCCGGAGACGAGTAGGCCGGCAGTGCCGAGCGCGGTGGCGAACGTACGGAGCAGGCGCCTGGTGTCCATCCCCGGAGCGTAGCCGCAGGGTGACGACTCGATCGATTCCCGGCTCATACGGGTGAATTCACTCATCCCGGCGGCCCCACGCGGGAGCGTACGGCCCCGCGCGGGAGCCACGGGACACTCGTACGCGGCTACGCCGAGCCGCCTCAGCGAGCTGCCGGTATCAGCCGGCCCGGAGGGCCACGGCCATCGCCTCGACAGCCAGCAGGGGAGCCACGTTGCGGTCGAGCGCACGGCGGCAGGCGATCACGACCTCTATCCGTCGCAGGGTGCGCTCGGGGGTGGACGACTCGGCGATCCGGTCGAGTGCCTCCCGCACGTCCGTGTTGGACAGAGCGATCCGGGAGCCGAGCTGGAGCGCCAGCACATCGCGGTAGAACCCGGTGAGCTCGCTGAGCGCGAGATCCAGACTGTCGCGCTGCGTGCGCGTCCTGCGGCGCTTCTGCCTGTCCTCCAGCTCCTTCATCGCACCCGCGGTCCCGCGCGGCATCCTGCCACCGGCCACACCTCCGAGCGCCGCCTTCAGGTCCTCGGTCTCCTTGACGTCGACCTCGTCGGCAGCCTGCTTGGCGTCGTCGGTGGCCGTGTCGATCAGCTCCTGGGCCGCCTTGAGACAGCCACCGACATCGTGGACGCGCAGCGGGAGCTTGAGCACGGCGGCGCGGCGGGCGCGCGCCCGCTCGTCCGTGGCCAGGCGACGCGCCCGGCCGATGTGCCCCTGGGTGGCACGGGCTGCGGACGCGGCACGCTCGGGGTCGATGCCGTCACGCCTGACCAGCACGTCGGCGACGGCGTCCACCGGTGGCGTACGCAGCGTCAGATGACGGCAGCGGGAACGGATCGTGGGCAGCACGTCCTCCAGGGAGGGCGCGCAGAGCAGCCACACGGTGCGGGGGGCAGGTTCCTCGACGGCCTTCAGCAGGACGTTCCCCGCGCCTTCCGTGAGGCGGTCGGCGTCCTCCATGACGATCACCTGCCAGCGGCCCACGGCCGGCGACAACTGGGCCCGGCGGACCAGCTCGCGGGTCTCCTTCACGCCGATGGAGAGGAGGTCGGTGCGGATCACGTCGACGTCCGCGTGGGTCCCGATGAGCGCCGTGTGGCAGCCGTCGCAGAATCCGCAGCCCGGCGCGCCGCCCAGCGCCCGGTCGGGGCTGGTGCACTGGAGCGCAGCGGCGAAGGCACGGGCGGCTGTGGACCGGCCGGAGCCGGGCGGACCGGTGAAGAGCCAGGCGTGGGTCATCCTCGAGCCGGGCGGCACCGTCCCGCCCGCGGACTGGACGGTGACCAGCGCATCGGCGTCCCGGGCGGCGGCACCGAGCTGCTCCTGCACCCGGTCCTGTCCGACCAGGTCGTCCCATACGGTCATGGTCACCGCCCTTCCGGTGGTGTGGTGCGGGAAAGCCGGCTTCCCCGTCCGGCTTCCCATTGTGCGGGAAGGGTCCGACAATCCCGGCGTTCCGTCCCACGGGACCGGGCCCCGGGCCCCGCCCGGGTGGAGCCGACGGGGCGCGCGGCCCGCCGACTCACGACGCGGGGCGCCGGGCCCGTCGATCACCGACGGAGCACCGGGCCCGCCGCCCGCCCGTCAGCGACGGGGCGGGCGCCCGTTGCTGCCGGAGCCACGCTGGTCGTCGTCCTGGCCGCCGAGCAGTTCGTCGGCCAGCGAGGGCAGATCGTCGAGCGGGGTCTCCTCCGCCCAGTCCGAGCGCGGCCGCTTCCGGGGAGCGCGACCCTCCTTCGCCGCCCGGCCTGCCTCCGGGTCGTCACTGACCTGGGGAAGCTCGCGCGTGCGCTCGTTCTCACCCTCGGCCCGAGGGGCACGGCGCTCGTCACGGAAGACACCGGGCGGCACCCGGTCGGACGGCTTCTCGTCGCGCACCGGCGGCAGCACGGCGGTCTCGTCCGCGTCGCGCACCGGCGGCAGGACCGTGGTCTCCTCAGCGTCGTATGCCGGACCGTCGGGCCGGGTCACCGGTACCGGCTGCGTGGTCTCGTTCGGATTCACGACCGGGGTCGGCACCGTGAGCTCGTTGTCCGGCACGGAGGACCCACGGGCCCCGGAACCGGACTCACGGGAACGCTTCGCGGCAGCGGCGGCAGCGGCCTCCTCGGCACGGGCAGCTGCCTCGGCCTCGGCACGGCGGCGCGCCGCCTCGGACCGGATCAGCGCCTCCTCGGCCCTGCGCTGCTTCTCCAGGCGCAGGTCCTCAGCCTCCTTGCGGAGCCTGGCCTCGTCCTGGGCCTGCAGGCGCAGCCGCTCCTGTTCGGCCTCGCGCACCCGGTCCTCGGCTTCGAGACGGGCCCGCTCCTCCTCGGCGCGGCGGCGGGCGTCCTCGGCCCGCTGCCGGGCCTCCTCCGCCTGTCGCTCGGCCTCGCGCCGCCGGGCCTCTTCCTCCTCGAGTCGCTTGCGCTCCTCCTCCTCGGCGCGGAGCTTGGCGAGCTGAGCCTGCCGCTCGCGCTCCAGCCGTTCCTCCTCGGCCTTGCGGGCGGCCTCCTCCTCGGCCCTGCGCCGGGCCTCCTCCTCGGCTGCCCTGCGCGCGTCCTCCTGAGCCTGGATCTCGGCCTCGGAGAGCGGAAGGAGCCGGTCGAGCCGGTGGCGTACGACGGTGGTGATCGCTTCCGGTTCCTGTCCGGCGTCCACCACCAGGTACCGGGCCGGGTCGGCCGCGGCGAGGGTCAGGAAGCCGGACCGCACACGCGTGTGGAACTCGGCCGGCTCGGACTCGAGCCGGTCGGGCGCCTCGGTGAAGCGCTCCCTGGCCGTCTGCGGGTCGACGTCCAGGAGCACCGTCAGGTGCGGTACGAGCCCGCTCGTCGCCCAACGCGAGATCCGGGCGATCTCGGTGGGCGCGAGGTCACGGCCCGCACCCTGGTAGGCGACGGAGGAGTCGATGTACCGGTCCGAGATGACGATCGCGCCGCGCTCCAGCGCAGGCCGGACGAGGGAGTCGACGTGCTCGGCCCGGTCCGCGGCGTACAGCAGGGCCTCGGCACGGTTCGACAGCCCGGCCGACGACACGTCGAGCAGGATCGAGCGCAGCCGCTTGCCGACCGGGGTTGCCCCCGGCTCGCGCGTCACGACGACCTCGTGCCCCTTGGCGCGGATCCAGTCGGCGAGCGCCTCGACCTGGGTGGACTTGCCGGCTCCGTCGCCGCCCTCGAGGGCGAGGAAGAAGCCGTTCGCCGCGGGGGCGACGTCCGGGTCGCCACCGCGCAGAGCCTCGCGCAGATCGCGGCGGAGCGGCACACCGGCGCGGTCGTCGGTCCTGGCGAGGACGATCACCGCCACGGGCAGCAGCAGCGCGCCGATGAGCATCAGCGTGAACGCCGCCCCACCGTGCGCGAAGACGAAGTCGCCGGACCCGAGCCGGTGCCGCCCGATGGCGGCGGCGAGCAGCGGGCCGCCCACCGCGCCGAGCGCGACCAGCACCCGGACGACGGCCTGGAGGTGTTCGGTGTTCCTGGCCTGGCGGAAGGCCTCGGTCTCCTGGTCGATGACCGCGTGCCCGATGTGGGCGGCGACCCCCGCCGCGTAACCGGCGAGCAGCGCGATCAGCAGCCCGGTGGCCGTGTCCGGCACCAGACCGAGCGCGAGGAGCGCCACGCCTGTCACGGCGGTGGCCAGCGCCAGCAGCCGACGCCGCGACAGTGCGGGCAGCACCTTGCGCGCAGTACGGATGCCGAGCGCGGTGCCCCCGGTCAGGACGAGGATCAGCAGGGCGAACGTCGCGGGCCCACCGCCGAGGTCGGCGGCGTGCAGCACGGAGACGGCGGCAGCCGCGGCGATGGCCCCGGCGACCGCCGCGGACGCGGCGACGACCAGCGGGATGCTGCCGGTACGGCCCTTGTCGGGTCCCGACTCGACGGCAGGACGGCGCAGACCCTCCAGCGGCGAACGCGGGCGGGGCGTCTGGGTGTTCGGGAGTTCCAGGAAGTACAGGGTCGAGATCGAGGCGGAGAAGAGTCCCGCCGCGACGTAGGAACCGAGGGCCGCCTGGTGGAAGGAGAACCAGTCCAGGCCGGTGCCCAGCAGTTCCGCGATCAGCGCGGCGACGACGAGGACCGCCGCGGCCGCCGGAACGGCGAGGAAGTTCGTGCGCAGGGAGAGCCTGCGCAGGGCGTCGAGGTGGTCGGGAAGCGGACGTACGGCGGCGCCCTCCAGGGGCGGGGCCGGGAGCAGCGCGGGGGCGGCGCTCTCCTTGGCCACGGCCCACAGGCGCTCGCCGACACCCGCCACGAAGACGGTGATCAGGATCATCATGAGCGCCTTGTCAGGCATCCAGTCGATCCAGAGGGGTGCGACGACCAGCAGAGCGAGCCGCAGCCCGTCCGCCCCGATCATCAGCCAGCGGCGGTCGACAGGACCGCCGGGCGCTGTGAGTGCCGTCAGCGGCCCCAGGAGTACGGCTCCGAAGAGCACGGTGGAAAGAATCCGGGCGCCGAACACGGCGGCGACGGCGAAAGCCGCCCCGCGGTACCCGGCCCCGAAGGAGCCCTCGAGGACCGCCGCCTGCAGCGACAACAGCACAAGCACGAGAAGGGCGAGTGAATCGCCGACACTGCCGACGAGCTGGGCGCTCCACAACCGCCGGAGCGGGGGAACTCGCAACAGGGCTCGTACGGCACGCTCGCGTGAGTCTGCGGCAAGTGTGTCGGAGGTGGGGCTCACGACAGGTGGCTGCTCGGCTCGCGTCATCCGCCCAGCCTATCGGGAGCGACGCGGTGCCCGGGGGCCGCGTCCGAACATATGCCCGGAGGGGCGCCGATCACTCCACGCACGAGCGCCGGAGGGGCTGGATCGTCCCAGCCCCTCCGGCGTTCAGGCACGGCCCGCGGCCGAAGGTCAGCTCTCCTCCGACGAAGCCGAAGCCGTCTTCTTCGCCGTCGCGGTGGCCTTCTTCGCCGTCGTCTTCTTGGCGGCCGTCGTCTTGGTGGCGGTCGTCTTCTTGGCAGCGGACTTCTTGGCCGTCGCGGCCTTCTTCGCCGGTGCCTTCTTGGCGGGCGCCTTCTTGGCCGTCTTCTTCTTTGCAGGCCCCTTGGCACGCTTCTCGGCCAGCAGCTCGTAGCCGCGCTCCGGCGTGATGTCCTCGACGCTGTCGTCGGTCCGCAGCGTCGCGTTCGTCTCGCCGTCCGTGACGTACGCGCCGAAGCGGCCGTCCTTCACGACCACCGGGGCACCGCTCACCGGGTCGGTGCCCAGCTCCTTGAGCGGCGGCTTGGCGGCGGCCCGCCCACGCTGCTTCGGCTGGGCGTAGATCGCGAGGGCCTCTTCGAGAGTGATGTCGAAGAGCTGGTCCTCCGACGTCAGCGAACGCGAGTCCGTGCCCTTCTTCAGGTACGGGCCGTAGCGGCCGTTCTGCGCGGTGATCTCGACGCCCTCGGCGTCCTCACCGACGACGCGGGGCAGCGACATCAGCTTGAGCGCGTCGGCCAGCGTCACCGTATCGAGCGACATCGACTTGAAGAGCGAGGCCGTCCGCGGCTTCACCGCGTTCTTGCCCGTCTTCGGCGTGCCCTCGGGCAGGACCTCGGTGACGTAAGGGCCGTAGCGGCCGTCCTTCGCGATGATCTGGTTGCCACTGACCGGGTCCGCACCGAGTTCGAAGTCGCCGCTCGGCTTCGCCAGCAGCTCCTCCGCGAGCTCGACGGACAGCTCGTCGGGTGCCATGTCCTCCGGCACGTCCGCGCGCTGGTGGCCCTCGGAGTCCTTCTCGCCGCGCTCGATGTACGGGCCGTAGCGGCCGACACGGAGCTTGATGCCGTTGCCGACGGGGAACGACGAGATCTCCCGGGCGTCGATCGCGCCGAGGTCCGTGACCAGTTCCTTGAGGCCGCCGAGGTGGTCTCCGTCGCCGTTGCCCGCGTCGGACGCCGCCCCCGCTCCGGCCGTGTCGTCACCGGCGCCGAAGTAGAAGCGCCGCAGCCACGGCACGGACTGGGCCTCGCCCCGCGCGATGCGGTCGAGGTCGTCCTCCATGCGTGCGGTGAAGTCGTAGTCGACGAGCCGGCCGAAGTGCTTCTCCAGCAGGTTGACCACGGCGAACGAGAGGAACGACGGCACGAGGGCCGTGCCCTTCTTGAACACGTAGCCGCGGTCCAGGATCGTCCCGATGATCGAGGCGTACGTCGACGGACGGCCGATCTCGCGCTCTTCGAGCTCCTTGACCAGCGAGGCCTCGGTGTAACGAGCCGGCGGCTTCGTCGCGTGCCCGTCGACCGAGACCTCGTCGGCCGTCAGCGCGTCACCCTCGGAAACCTGCGGCAGCCGGCGTTCACGGTCGTCCAGCTCGGCGTTCGGGTCGTCGGCTCCTTCGACGTAGGCCTTCATGAAGCCGTGGAAGGTGATCGTCTTGCCGGACGCGGAGAACTCGGCGTCCCGGCCGTCGCTCGCCCGGCCGCCGATCTTCACAGTGACGGAGTTGCCCGTGGCGTCCTTCATCTGGGAGGCGACGGTGCGCTTCCAGATCAGCTCGTAGAGCCGGAACTGGTCGCCTGTGAGCTTCGTCTCCGCCGGGGTCCGGAAGCGGTCGCCCGAGGGACGGATCGCCTCGTGCGCCTCCTGCGCGTTCTTGACCTTCGTGGCGTACGTGCGCGGCTTCTCGGGCAGGTAGTTCGCCCCGTACAACTGCGTGACCTGGGCACGGGCCGCGGAAACCGCAGTGTCCGAGAGGGTCGTGGAGTCCGTACGCATGTAGGTGATGAAGCCGTTCTCGTACAGCTTCTGCGCCACCTGCATCGTGGACTTCGCCCCGAAGCCCAGCTTCCGGCTCGCCTCCTGCTGGAGGGTCGTCGTGCGGAAGGGCGCGTACGGCGAGCGACGGTACGGCTTCGACTCGACCGAGCGGACGGCGAACGAGGACTCGGTGAGCGCCGCGGCCAGGGCGCGGGCGTTCGCCTCGTCCAGGTGCAGCGTCTGAGCGGAGCCCTGCTTGAGCTGCCCGTCGGAGCCGAAGTCCCGGCCTTGGGCGATACGGCGCCCGTCGACCGCGCTGAGGCGGGCGGTGAGCGTCGAGGGATCGGAGGCGTCGCCGGTACGGCCGGTGGCGAAGGTGCCCGTCAGGTCCCAGTACTCGGCGGAGCGGAAGGCGATGCGCTCGCGCTCCCGCTCGACGACCAGGCGGGTGGCGACGGACTGCACGCGGCCCGCCGAGAGCCGCGGCATGACCTTCTTCCACAGGACCGGCGAGACCTCGTAGCCGTAGAGGCGGTCGAGGATACGGCGGGTTTCCTGGGCGTCGACCATGCGCTGGTTGAGCTCGCGCGGATTGGCCACGGCGGCCCGGATCGCGTCCTTGGTGATCTCGTGGAAGACCATCCGGTGGACCGGGACCTTGGGCCTCAGGACTTCCTGCAGGTGCCACGCGATGGCTTCGCCCTCGCGGTCCTCATCGGTGGCGAGGAAGAGTTCGTCGGATTCGGCCAGGAGCTGCTTGAGCTTCCTGACCTGTGCCTTCTTGTCCGCGTTGACGACATAGATCGGCTGGAAGTCGTTTTCGACGTCCACGCCGAGGCGGCGTACCTCACCGGTGTACTCGTCGGGCACCTCTGCGGCGCCGTTCGGCAGGTCGCGGATGTGCCCGACGCTCGCCTCGACGACGTATCCGGGGCCGAGATAGCCCTTGATCGTCTTCGCCTTGGCAGGCGACTCGACGATGACGAGTCGGCGGCCTGCGGTCTCGCTGGTCGGGGACAACTTCGCTCTTCTCTCCGGTCGGCACTCGTGGGGCATCCGGGCAGCTCTGTGAGCTGCTCGCGGTGCTGTCGCTGCGGAGTGTGACGGTACAACCCGCCCCCGTGTCAAACGGCAAAAGCCCGCAACGGCCACTCGAACGGTAACCCGACATCCGCCATTCCTGCCGCCCGGACCGCTCGCCCCGCTCTTCGCGGAGCCGCCGCCTGCGGGTTTCGGGGTGTTGTCGGGGAAGGCGGTCGGCCGGTACCCGGCGGGTGGCCGGACCGGCCGGCGAAGTGGATCAGATGCGGGTGAAGCACCACACGCCGAGGACGAGGAAGAGTACGCCGAAGAGCGTGGCGAGAGCGGTGGAGGCGACGGGGCTCACACCGAGCGCCACCGGCGCACGCTGCACGGTGCGCGCCCCCGTCCAGACCAGGAGAGCGGTACCGAACAGGGCGAATGCCGTACCGGCGAAGACAGCGGCGACGCTCTCCATGTCCGTACCCCTCACGTTCGTCATCGGCCGCCCTCGTGCGCGACGACTCTCGCGGGCGGCTCGGCTGAGGGGAGGCTGCCACGCCGGGACGTCGCCGCCACGAACCCCGGATGAACACGGCGCACCGGCACGGGGAACGCGCGGACGCACCCCGGTCGGCGCGGGCCGAGGAGGCCCCGAACAGGACCCGAACGTGGCAGCGGGCCCGCCGGACACGGAGGCGGGCTCCGGGTTCGGGGCAAGAGGAAAGGAACCGGCACGGGGAACAGTCCCCGCAAGCGGGCCTTCGGTCTCAGCCGGCCGACGCGCCGTCCCGTACCGGCTCGATGAAGCCCTCCTCGACCAGCAGCCGGATCGACTGCGGGGTGCGGTCGCGCAGCAGGACCGGGTCCTCGGCCATCAACTGGGCGATGGCGTCCAGGATCCGGCCGGCGGGCAGCGAGCCGTCGCAGACACCGGCGAATCCGGCCCCGACCGCGTCGACCTTGGTCGCCCGTCGCATCCCGCGGTGCTGACGCAGCACCACGTGCTCCGGGTCCTCGGCGCCCGGCACCCCTACCTGCTCCTGGACGACCTCCTCGGAGAGGGTGAAGTGCGCGGCGAGCAGCGCCGCGTCGTCGTGCTCGCGGAGATAGTCCTGCCGCGCGAAATGGGCTTCGACGGCGGGTCCGAGAGGCTGCTCCACTGCGTGCGGCCACTCCTCGGCCACGACCGAGGGATGACCGGCGGCTGCGGCGGCGGACCGCCGGAGCGTGATCCAGCCGAAGCCGACTGCTTTGGTGCGGCGGGCCTCGAATTCGTCCAGCCAGGCCTCGTACCGCTGGGTGTAGACGGCCGGGTCGGTGCGGTGGTCGCCACTGTCACGCAGCCACAGCTCGGCGTACTGCGTGATGTCCTGCACCTCGCGCTGCACGATCCAGGCATCGCAGCCGGCGGGTACCCAGGAGCGCACCCGGTCCTGCCACTCCTCGCCCTCCACGTGCTGCCAGTTGGCGAGGAACTGGGCGTACCCGTCCTCGTTGAGCCGGTCGCCGGCCTGCTGCACCAGGGTCCGGCACAGGTCGTCGCCGCCCATGCCGCCGTCGCGGTAGGTCAGCCGGGCACCGGGCGAGATCACGAACGGCGGGTTGGACACGATCAGGTCGTACGTCCGCGTGCCCACCGGCTCGAAGAGGGAACCCTCCAGCAGCTCGGCCGGCGCCGCGCCGGAAAGCGCGAGGGTGAGGCGGGTGAACTCCAGGGCGCGCGGGTTGACGTCCGTGGCCGTGACCCGGATGGCGTGCTGGGCGGCGTGCAGCGCCTGGATACCGGAACCCGTACCGAGGTCGAGGGCCGACGCCACGGGCCTGCGCACGGTGATGCCGGCCAGCGTGGTGGACGCCCCGCCGACGCCCAGGACGACCCCCTCCTCGTGCGAGCCGATGCCGCCGGCCCCGCCGACCGCGCATCCCAGGTCGGAGACGATGAACCAGTCCTGGCCCTCGGGCCCGCCGTAGGGGCGTACATCGACGGCCGCCCGGACCAGATCGCCCTCGCGGACAGCCCAGCCGTCCTGCACGCACTCCTCCAGCGGAAGCGCGACGGCTGCCGCGGAGGCCTGGACGGGGCGCTGCAGAAGGAAAAGCCGCACCAGCGTGTCGAGCGGCGAGTCCCCGCGGGTGGCCCGGAGTGCGGGGACGGTCTCACTGCGTGCGAGCGCGGCGTACGCGGGCGCACCGAGCCGTTCGAGGAGGCCGTCGGCGGTGAACGCGGCGGCGATCAGTGCTTCACGGAGTCGTAGGGCGCGGTCGGATGCGGGAAGGCTGGGCGTACTCACTCGTCCATTGTGGCCGCTCCCACCGACAACGGCAGTGGCCCGGTGCCCGCGAAGGGCCACCGGGCCACTGTGAAGAGCCTGCTGCGCCAGGCTTCCGGCTGTTCACCGCATACGACCGTGCGGACGGGCACTGCCGCCGCGGAGCGGGTCGGGAGCGGTCCCGCTCGTGCGAGTGCCCGCCCGTGCGGCGCGCCGCTCGCACGCGCCGCCCCGGTACGCCTTCCCTCGCGCCGCTACGCCTTCCCCCGCGCCTGTACGACCTCCCGCGGTTACGCCTTCTCGGTCGCCGAGGCCGAAGGCGCCGCGGACTTCGACGCGGGGGCAGGGGCGGACGGCGCCGAGGCGGGCGGGGCTGAGGCCGTCGGCTTCTGGCAGCCCTTCTGCTTCGCCATCGCGGATCCGACCTCGCCGGACTGGAGCTTCTTCAACGCCTGGTCACCGTTGGTGCTGATCTTGTTCAGCTGGTCGGCGATGCCCTTGAGGCCGTCGGCGAACTTCGCCTGGTCCTTCGTGTCGAGCGCGTCGACCTTCGTCTTCAGGTTCGCGTAGGCCACGGAAGAGGCGTTGAGCTCCTTCACGGCCTCCTTCTGCGTGGTCTCGCCGCCGTCCACGGGCGGTGCGCCCGCCGACTGCACGGCTGAGCCCAGTGCCTTGTAGGCCTGCGAGATCTGCTGGAAGGCTGCCGAGTCCGTCTTCTGGACGTCGGCGGGCTTGCTGTTGTCGGCCGTCTGCTGCTGGATCGCGGCATTGGCGTCGGCGATCTTCTGCAGCTGGGGCTGGACCTGGTCGCAGACCTTCTTCGCCCAGTCGTTCACCTTGTTGTCGCTGTCGTCACTGCAACCCGACAGTGCCAGTACGAGTACCGCACTGCCGGACAGTGCGGCTGCAAGCTTCTTGTTCACCGGATTGCGTCCCTTCCAAGGCTCTCGGCCCCGGAATTTACACGCCAAGTGGGCGACATTCAGGCGCCAGGCATCCGATATGCATTCCTTTGCAGCCATTTGCACCAAGGGGAATGAGGGAGATACAACTCACCTGACTGCCTGGACACTCGTGCGGCTCCGCTACTGATCCGCGGTACCCGCCGGGGCACGAGGCGGTGGACGGAGCGTCAGGTCGCAACGTCCACAGCCTCGCTGAGCGGACGTCACCCAGGGGTGAGGCGTTCAGCGGCAGACGCCGTTCACGAAACAGCGGCGGGATCGGCGGGTTTGGCGGGCCCTCCCCCTCCGTCGCCGCCTCCGGGAGCGTCGTCGTCCCCCACGGCGACACCCCGCTGCTTGGAGACGTAGACCGCTACGACGATGACGGCGATCGCGATCACCGCCACCAGGGCACGCACCCACGCGTTCGCGTCATCGCCGTAGCTGAACTGCACCACGGCCGGGGCGATGAGCAGTGCCACGAGGTTCATCACCTTGAGGAGCGGGTTGATGGCCGGGCCCGCCGTGTCCTTGAACGGATCGCCGACCGTGTCTCCGATGACCGTCGCCGCGTGGGCGTCACTTCCCTTGCCACCGTAGTGACCGTCCTCGACCAGCTTCTTGGCGTTGTCCCACGCACCACCGGAGTTGGCGAGGAAGACCGCCATCAGCGTGCCCGTGGCGATCGCCCCGGCGAGATACGAGCCGAGCGCCCCGACGCCCAGGGTGAACCCGACCGCGATCGGCGCCAGGACGGCGAGCAGCCCGGGAGTGGCAAGCTCACGCAGCGCGTCCTTGGTGCAGATGTCGACGACGCGGCCGTACTCCGGCTTCTCCGTGTAGTCCATGATCCCGGGGTGCTCACGGAACTGCCGTCGCACCTCGTAGACCACGGCTCCGGCCGAACGGGAGACCGCGCTGATGGCCAGCCCGGAGAAGAGGAAGACGACCGCCGCACCCAGGATCAGCCCGACCAGGTTGTTCGGCTGCGAGATGTCCAGGCTCAGCCCGAGCTCCCCGGCCCTTGCGTCCACGTCGTCGACCGCTGCCGCGATGGCGTCCCGGTAGGACCCGAAGAGCGCGGCCGCCGCCAGCACCGCCGTGGCGATGGCGATGCCCTTGGTGATCGCCTTGGTGGTGTTGCCCACGGCGTCCAGATCCGTCAGGACCTGAGCCCCCGCACCTGTGACGTCCCCCGACATCTCGGCGATGCCCTGGGCGTTGTCGGAGACCGGACCGAAGGTGTCCATCGCGACGATGACACCCACGGTGGTGAGAAGACCGGTACCGGCCAGGGCCACCGCGAAGAGTGCCAGCATGATCGACGTACCGCCCAGCAGGAACGCCCCGTAGACCCCGAGACCGATCAGGAGCGCGGTGTAGACGGCCGACTCCAGACCGATGGAGATCCCCGCGAGGACGACGGTCGCCGGGCCGGTCAACGAGGACTTCCCGATGTCCCGGACCGGGCGCCGGCTGGTCTCGGTGAAGTAGCCGGTGAGCTGCTGGATCAGGGCGGCGAGCACGATCCCGATGGCCACGGCGACGAGCGCGAAGACACGCGGGTCGCCGCCGTGCGAGGTGATGGCACCGTCGGTGACCCCGTCCAGGTCCGCGTACGACGACGGCAGGTAGGCGAAGACCGCCACAGCCACCAGGACCAGGGAGATCACGGCGGAGACGAAGAACCCGCGGTTGATGGCGCTCATCCCGCTGCGGTCGGCGCGCCTGGGGGCGACGGCGAAGATCCCGATCATCGCCGTGACCACGCCGATCGCCGGAACGATCAGAGGAAAGGCGAGCCCCGAGTCCCCGAAGGCGGCCTTGCCCAGGATGAGCGCGGCGACGAGCGTGACGGCGTACGACTCGAAGAGGTCGGCCGCCATGCCCGCGCAGTCGCCGACGTTGTCGCCCACGTTGTCGGCGATGGTGGCGGCATTGCGCGGGTCGTCCTCGGGGATGCCCTGCTCCACCTTGCCGACGAGGTCGGCACCCACGTCGGCGGCCTTGGTGAAGATCCCGCCTCCGACTCTCATGAACATGGCGATCAGTGCGGCACCGAGGCCGAAACCCTCCAGCACCTTGGGCGCGTCGGCGGCGTACACCAGCACCACGCAGGAAGCACCCAGCAGACCGAGGCCCACCGTGATCATTCCGACCACACCGCCCGTGCGAAAAGCGATCTTCATCGCTCTGTGCGAAACGGTGGTGAGATCTTTCTCCGGTTCCCCCTCGGCGGGTGTCGCCTCACGCGCGGCTGCGGCCACGCGGACATTACTGCGGACGGCAAGCCGCATACCGATGTATCCGGTGGCCGCAGAGAAGAGCGCACCCACGAGGAAGAACAGCGAGCGCCCCGCGCGCTGGGACCAGTTGTCGGCCGGAAGCAGCAGGAGCAGGAAGAACACGACTACGGCGAAAACACCGACGGTACGGAGTTGCCGGGCCAGATAGGCGTTCGCACCCTCCTGTACGGCAGCCGCGATCTCCTTCATGCGTTCGGTGCCTTCACCCGCCGCCAGGACCTGGCGGGCGAGCAGTCGGGCGACGACCAGCGCGGCGAGGGCGACGACCGCGACGGCCACGACGATCAGCCGGTTGTCATGGGTGAGTACTGCTGTTGCGAGTGAGGTGGGCCGGCCTGAAGGTACGGAAACGTGCGCCAGTTCTGCCATTGGGGTGTTGAAGAACTCCGCCATACGTCCTCCTTGACGCTCAGCGCTCAAGACGTGGACGGATTGTAGGGAGCCGAGCCTGATCAAAACAGTGGGTGGTCAATGAAATCGAGTTTCCTCCACCCAATGAATAATGATCTCGCCCGGGAGAGGGCCCGAATGCAGTAATGGGGCAGAGGCATGGCACTCATGGAATTCTCGGAGATCATCGATCAAGCGCAATGATGAATTCCCTGATCAGCCGGGCCGAATGCGCGATCACGGCGAGCGCCAGAAGTGACGTCACGGCTCACCGGCGACGGCCGCAGGGCGGCGCGCTCGGCCCCTGGATGGTCGGGGCGAAGCCGTGGCGACGACAGGCGCAGTGCGACCACCCGAGGGCGGGGCCAGGCGGCTGCGCGCAGGACGGGTCCGGACGGAGGCGACTGCGCGGGGGCCTGCGGCGTGGCCGGAAAGCTTCGCCGATGCGTCGAAGACGGCGGACCGCACCCGGGAGAGCCGGCGGGCATGCGTGTCCGTCATCGACCGCATGAGGCGGAAAGGGCGGGGCATGCGGGGCCGGGGCGCCCGTACCGGCCAGTTCAACGTCCGAGGTCACACGCTCCCTCGGATCGCACGACAGCGGGATGGCCACGGGACGGCCGCGGCCGCTGCTCGCACGGAGCGGACTCTCACAACGGCGGGGCGGTTCGGGCACGACGACGCCAGAGGAGGTGGCGAAAGGGGCGGTGGAGCGATGGCGGCCCCGGGAGCGACAGCCGTTGGCCTTGACTTGAGCGGAGGTTGCAAGGGGAGGGCAGCGCAGACAGCGTCGCGTAGGTGGCTCGGCACGCAAAACCGACCGTCCACCCGGAAAGCATCGAGTTCCGGGCGCCCTCACGAGGCGGAGCGGCTGAGCGGTATGAGCTGAGCGGTACTACAGGGCGGTCGGCTCTACGCCTGTGCGGAGCAGCGTGGCCAGACCGCTGCGCGAAGACAGGTCTGCTCGACGGCTGCGCGAAGACGGTGGCTCGGAGCAGCCCGAAGGCGGGGGCTCAGGGCAGCGCCACGGCAGGAGCCGTCGGCCAGGTCATGCGAATCACTCCGCCGTCCGCGCCAGAGAGGACTTCCACGTCGTCGACGAGACCGCTGATGACGGCAAGGCCCATCTCGTCCTCGCTGCCGGGGTCACTCTCCGGGGCGTCCGGTCCTGCGCCCGGCGCCCCTGACGCCGAGGTGTTACCCGCGGTCAGCCCGTCACCCACCTCGATGGAGAACGCCTTCTCCTCCTCGGTCAGGACAACGGTGACAGGCGCGGTGATGTCATGGCTCCGGTGAAGACCGACGGCACGGCTGCACGCCTCACCGACGGCGAGCCTGACCTCGTCGAGCACCGCCTCATCGACGCCTGCCCTGCGTGCCACGGCGGCCGCCACGAGGCGAGCCGTCCTGACGTGTTCAGGCTGAGCGCTGAAGCGGAGTTCAACGGTTGGCATGCCATCCCCCTCGAACGTACGGGCGTGCTTCTCAGAGGCCCGGGCGTGACACCCGGTACCCCTGTTCTCATTCACTTCCGGAAACCGACGAAGCCGGCAGCCGACCACATGGTCGGCCACCTGCTCATGGCGGCCAGTCTGCTGCCGCCTGCCGGTCCGTCACTGCCTGCCTGCCGACCTGTGCGGCCGACCTGCGCCGACGCTTCTAGTCGGTGGCCGCGACAGCCTCGTCGACCGTGGTGTGAATGGGAAACACCTTGGTCAGACCTGTGATCCGGAAGATCTTGAGAATGCGCTCCTGGTTGCACACCAGGCGCAGTGAGCCCTCATGGGCTCGGACACGCTTCAAGCCACCCACGAGCACGCCGAGGCCGGTGGAGTCGAGGAAGTCGACGCCTTCCATGTCGACAACCAGGTGGTAGCTGCCGTCATTCACCAACTCGACCAACTGCTCGCGCAGCTTGGGCGCGGTATACACATCAATCTCGCCACCGACCTCGACGACCGTACGGTCGCCACCAGGGCCGGACACATTGCGAGTCGACAGGGACAGGTCCACGGATCCTCCAGCACCTTGCTATCGAGCGGTCGCCCCTCGGTCTCCCCGACGGAGGTCAGGGGACGGATCGCCAGCCGCGATGGCATTCAATCACTTACCAACAGCCATGCACGACGCCTTGGGACCATTGTCCGTCATGCCAGTGACACACTCGGTGCCGATGGCCAAGAATCACCGCCCCAGTCGACCACCCGAGAACGCGGGCTCGCGCCCCTCTCCGGCGGTGGTACTCGACCGGCTCGCCGCAGGGGCGAGCCGGGCAGCGCGCATCACTCATACGGAGCACCTGCCCCCACGTGCGGGAACCCATGCCATCTGGCCTGATCGCATCCGGCCGGAAGTGATTTCGGCAATCGGTCTGTCCGGAATCGACCATCCGTGGACGCACCAGGCCACCGCGGCCGAGTACGCCCTGGACGGTGAATCCGTGGTGATCGCCACCGGCACCGCGTCCGGCAAGTCGCTCGCCTACCTCGCGCCGGTACTGAGTACCCTCCTCGACGGCTCGCAGGCCCCGAACGGCCGCGGCACCACCGCCCTGTACCTCGCCCCCACCAAGGCCCTCGCCGCCGACCAGCGCCGCGCGGTGAAAGCGCTCGCGGCACCCCTCGGCTCGGCGGTCCGCCCCGCCGTCTACGACGGGGACACGCCGGTCGAGGAACGCGAATGGGTGCGCCAGTACGCCAACTACGTCCTGACGAACCCTGACATGCTGCACCGAGGCATACTTCCGTCCCATCCCCGCTGGGCCTCCTTCCTGCGCTCTCTCCGCTTCGTCGTCATCGACGAGTGCCACACCTACCGCGGCGTCTTCGGCTCCCACGTCGCCCAGGTGCTGCGCCGCCTACGCCGCCTGTGCGCCCGCTACGGCTCCGATCCCGTGTTCCTACTCGCCTCCGCCACCGCGGCACAGCCGTCGGTCGCCGCAGGCCGTCTCACGGGCCTGCCGGTCAAGGAGGTCGCGGACGACGCCTCGCCGAGGGGCGAGCTGGTCTTCGCTCTCTGGGAGCCCCCGCTGACCGACCTGCACGGCGAGAAGGGCGCCCCTGTACGCCGTAGCGCCACGGCCGAGACCGCAGACCTCCTGACCGACCTGACGCTCCAGGGCATCCGGTCCGTCGCCTTCGTACGCTCCCGGCGTGGCGCCGAGCTCATCTCCGTCATCGCGAAGGAGCGGCTGGCCGAGGTGGACCGCTCCCTGCCCGGGCGCGTCGCCGCCTACCGGGGCGGCTACCTGCCCGAGGAGCGCCGCGCCCTGGAGCGCGCCCTGCACTCGGGGGAGCTGCTCGGTCTCGCCGCGACGACCGCCCTGGAGCTGGGCATCGACGTCTCGGGCCTGGACGCCGTCGTCATCGCCGGCTACCCCGGCACCCGGGCCTCCCTGTGGCAGCAGGCCGGCCGCGCCGGAAGGTCGGGACAGGGAGCCCTGGCCGTGCTGGTCGCCAGGGACGACCCGCTGGACACGTTCCTCGTCCACCATCCCGAGGCGCTGTTCCAGCAGCCCGTGGAGTCGACCGTCCTGGACCCGGACAACCCGTACGTCCTGGCCCCGCACCTCTGTGCCGCGGCCGCCGAGCTGCCTCTCACGGAAGCCGACATCGCGCTCTTCGGCCCCGCGGTTCCCGACCTGCTGCCCCAGCTGGAGGCCGCGAAACTGTTGCGCCGGCGGACGACCGGCTGGCACTGGACCCGCCGCGAACGCGCCGCGGACCTCACGGACATCCGCGGCGAGGGCGGGCGTCCGGTCCAGATCGTCGAGGAAGGAACCGGCCGACTGCTGGGGACGGTCGACGAATCAGCCGCGCACACGGCTGTTCACGAGGGAGCGGTCCACCTTCATCAGGGCCGGACGTACCTGGTCCGGAAACTGGACCTGGAGGATTCGGTCGCCCTGGTGGAGGAAGCCACCCCGCCGTACTCGACCAACGCCCGCGATACGACGGCCATCGCCGTGCTGGAGACCGACACGGAGATCCCCTGGGGTGACGGCCGGCTCTGCTTCGGTTCCGTGGAGGTCACCAACCAGGTCGTCTCCTTCCTGCGCAGGCGGCTGCTCACCGGAGAGGTCATGGGTGAGACGAAACTCGACCTGCCGCCCCGGACCTTGCGCACGCGCGCCGTGTGGTGGACGGTCACCGAGGACCAACTCGATGCTGCCCGGGTCAACCCCGAGATCCTCGGTGGCGCCCTGCACGCCGCGGAACACGCCTCCATCGGGATACTGCCGCTCTTCGCCACCTGCGACCGCTGGGACATCGGCGGCGTCTCCGTTCCGCTGCACCCGGACACACTCCTTCCCACGGTGTTCGTCTACGACGGCCATCCGGGTGGGGCCGGCTTCGCCGAGCGCGCCTTCCACACGGCCAAGACCTGGCTGACGGCGACGCGTCAGGCCATCGCGTCCTGCGAGTGCGAGGCGGGCTGCCCGTCCTGCATCCAGTCTCCCAAGTGCGGCAACGGCAACGAGCCACTGCACAAGCGAGGCGCCGTACGCCTCCTGAGCGAGCTACTCAGGACCGCACCACCGGACTCCGGGACGGACCCTCTGCCGAAGAGCTCGAGGGGCATGAACGAGTCATGAACCGCACGCGTGAACGAGTAAGGAGCCCACGCGCGTGAACACGGCCGCCGGCGGTCGTGAGGCTGGTAGACCTCCTCATGGGCTCGTCGACCTCCGGAGGGCCCGTCCTGCGGCTCCTGCGGCTCACGGCCCCTCCGGGGGGCCGGCCCTGGACCTCACCTCCGGCGCGTAGGGGCCGAAGCGCGAGCGGGCGGTCACATCGGCGATCTCGCCCTGAACGACGCACCGTACGAGTTCCGCTCCTTGGGCCACCGCGACCTCACGCGCCGCCCCGCACGCCGCCGCCGTACCGCGTAGCGCGGTGTCGGCTGCCGCCAGTGCCGCCAGATCCGCCGCACCACCGGCCTTGTGACGGGCGGACACGACCTGGCCGAGAGCAAGCACCACCGCGAACACCACACAGAGGGTCGTCGCCGTCATGGCCGCCCAGACCGTAGCCAGCCCCTGATCCCCGGCCCTGGAAACGCGTTTCGTCTCCCCCGTGGCCGGCAGGACACCGTTCCTCGCCCTCACGGCTCCACCGCCAGCGTGTCCTCGGCCAACGCGACCGCCTCCGCGCTCAGCGTCAGGCCCAGTGGCCCGGGGCCCGGCGTCGCTGCCTCCACTCGGACGCGCCACAGCTCTCCTGCCCGCTCCACGGCCACGCTGGACCTGTCAGGTGCCGCTTCTCTCGCTACGGACCGTACGGCTGCCTCCGGCTCGGACCGGGCAGCAGCCCGTGCTCCGGCCCGCGCAGCGTCCACACAGCGAATCTGGTCGGACGCGACAACCAGTGCCCAGACAAGGGCCATGACGAATGCCACAAGGACGGGGAGAGCCATCGCGGCTTCCGCAGTCACCGCTCCCAGGTCACGGGGGCGGCGGTCGCGGCCCGGCGCCGGTGTGTCCGACGCGCTCCGCTCTGTCCCTGCCTCAGAACTTCGCATCGAGCGCGTCCTTGATCAGCGACTGCAAGGCCGAAAGCACGGCTCCGCTGGTCACGACCTTGTAGAGCACGGCCGCGAACGCGCAGGCGGCGATGGTCCCCACCGCGTACTCGGAGGTCGTCATCCCCCTGTCAGGACCGCCACGTCGGACACGGCTGCCGACCACGGCCTCCCAGGTACGGCTGACCGCGCTCAGCGCCCGCCCCACGGCCTTCGCACTGACCTTCGCACTCACACTCATCTCGACCCCCACTTTTTTACCTCGTTCGGAACTTCGACTCGGACTCGGACTTCGACTCGGACTCGGACGCGTTTCGGCACTTCGCCTTCGGCAGGAATTCCTCCTCGGTTGGGTTCGCCTCGGGTTCGGCCTCGCCGTGACTTCGGCTTCCGCCCCGGCTGGGGTTTCGACTTGGACGTGGATCCGGACCGGACTGTGCTCGGCCCGGACTGGCCTCTGACCCACACGAGGACCGGAGTGCCCCGGCGATGTCTCGGATTCAGGCGCGACGCAAAGGCAGAATCGGGCGACCGTTACGGCCTCGGGCCGAACTGAATACAGCTTTCGACCCGCCCCGACACCGGGCACGATCTCCGTCCACCGCTCGCGCCCCTAGCCGCGCAACCGATCCGGTTTCCTGTGGACAGGTGGCCCAGGCCCCTCGTAAAGCACCCCGGCCTGCTTCAGTTGCGGTCCAACAAGCCGGTAGCAAGACCGATCACCACCGGTGCCACACCCACCGCGAGGAAGGCAGGCAGGAAGCAGAGGCCGACCGGCGCCGTGATCAGCACGCCGGCTCGCTGGGCACGTGCCACTGCCGCGCTCGCCCGCTCGGCTCGCATCTCATCCGCGAGCCTGGAGACCGGCTCCGCCGCCGGAGCGCCTGTCGTACCGGCGCGCTCCAGGCAGAGCGCCAGTGCCTCCGCTCCCGGTATCTCTCCGAACCGGCCCCACGCGTCAGCCGGTTCACCACCGAGCCTGATCTCGGCCGCAGTGCGCGCGAGCCGGTCACCGATCGGCCCGCCCATGGACTCCCCCACCGCCTCCGCGGCGTCTCGCGGACCGGCACCCGCCGAAATGCACGAAGCCAGCAGATCTGCGGCGAGAGGCATTTGCCGGGCGATCAGAGCGGCTTCCGCATCCCCAGCCTCGTCTCTGCGTCCCCAACGGGAACGCTGCAATCGCCAGGCTCCGTACCCCGCCGCCAGGCCGACACCGCAGCCGACCGCTCCGCCGACCAGGATCCAACCCGTCGCCCAGGAAGCAAGGGGCGCGGTCCAGTGCCGGGCCATCACCCGAGCGCCCGACATCCTCAGACTCAGCCGCCGCCCGGCCGGCATAGACCCTGTCAGCAGTGCCCCCCGTCTGCGTGCCGCCCGCGTGCGCCGCCCCGCTGCCAGCACAAGGGCCAGGTACGAGACCGCGCCGAGCACCACTCCAGCCGTCCGCGCCCCAGACCCCTCCCAGAGTTCGGACAGCCTGTTCACGCCTCCTCCCCCGCTCGCACGATCCGCGATGCCCAGAACAGCCCGGCAGCCTCGAGCAGACCGCCCGTGACCAGGCAGACCAGCCCGCCTGGCGTATGCAGCAGAACCCTCAGTGGATCCGCTCCGAGTGCCGCGCCCAGCCCTAGACCGACCGCCGGCAGCAAGGCCAGGACCACCACCGTCGACCAGGCACCCGCCAACTGGGCCCGGAGTTCCTCGCGTCGCCGTCGCTCCGCCCGTAGCGCGCTCTCCAGACGCGCCAGACCGACCGCGAGGCCGGCCCCGCCATCCACCGCCACCCGCCAACAGGCCGCAACTCCGGCGAGCCCCTGGAGGCCGGAGCCCGCCGAGGCCTGTTGCAGCGCGCCCGGCACATCACCGCCGAAGCGCGCCGCCGCGAGGACCGCGGACTCGGCTGTGCCCAGCGCGCCCGAGTTCAGCCCGGCGACAAGCAAGGCCTGACCGGGCTCGCGCCCTGCCCTCAGCTCGCCAACCACCGCTCCGCAGAGCGCCGCCACCGCGTCGGCAGCTCTCTCGTACTCGCGCCGCAGCGCTCTGCGACGCATCCAGCGCCCCGCCAGCGGTACCGCCACAGCTCCTGCGAGCAGAGGCAGTACCGACTCGCCCAGCACAGCCAGGAGTACGGCCACAGGAGCGCACAGCCATTCCCGCCGCCGGTCGAAGAACGCAAGGATCACGCCCCATACCGCTGCAAAGCCTGGCAGTTCGTCACCCTCTCGTGTGAACAGGGCCCGTGCACGTCGTGCCCCCGGATCCCGGGTCACGGCCAGACAGCCCGCCAACCCCGCGCACGCGGCCATCACCCACGCCAGCACCCGCATGAGCGGGTCCGGACCGGCCGCGGTCACGGCTGTTCCCCGATCAGCGCCCCGAGCCTCCGCAAGCCACGCTCCGGTACGAACCCCCCGGGTCCCCAAATGAGAGCGGGCACGGTGATCACCAGGCCGGCGGAGTTCCGTTCGAGTACGTGCACTTCGGCCAGGCGACGCCGCCCCCTGTCGTCCCGTACGAGGTGGAGCACTACGGACAGTGCTGCGGCCAACTGACTGTGGAGTGCGGCCCGGTCGAGGCCGGCCGCCGTCCCCAGCGCCTCCAGACGCGCGGGGACATGCTCGGCGGCGTTCGCATGCACCGTGCCGCATCCGCCTTCGTGTCCAGTATTCAGAGCTGCCAACAACTCCGTCACCTCGGCGCCCCGCACCTCACCCACGACCAGTCGGTCAGGACGCATGCGCAGCGCCTGCCGCACAAGGTCCCGAAGTGTCACCCGCCCTGCCCCCTCCTGATTGGCAGGACGCGACTCCAGGCGCACCACATGCGGGTGGTCCGGACGCAGCTCCGCCGAATCCTCGGCGAGCACGATGCGCTCCCGCTCGCCGACCACACCCAGCAGACTCGACAACAACGTCGTCTTCCCCGCCCCCGTTCCACCGCTGATCAGGTAGGAGACCCGGGCCTCGACCAAGGCTCTCAGCAGTCGGTCACCACCTGGCGGAACCGTCCCCGCCCCTACGAGCTCCGCCAAAGTGAAGGCCTTGGGCCGCACCACCCGCAGCGACAGACAGGTCGACCCGACGGACACCGGGGGCAGGACCGCGTGCATCCGCGTCCCGTCCGGCAGACGGGCGTCCACCCACGGCCGGGCGTCGTCGAGCCGGCGTCCGGCCACCGCCGCGAGCCGCTGAGCGAGCCTCCGGACCGCCGCCGCATCACGAAAAGTGACTCGGGTCAGTTCGAGGCCTCCCCCACGGTCCACCCAGACCCGGTCCGGAGCGGACACCAGTACATCGGTCACCGCCGGATCGGCCAGCAGCCGCTCCAGAACTCCGGTGCCGACCAGCTCGCCACGCAGTTCCTCCGCCGCACCGAGAACTTCAGCGTCCCCGAGAAGCCGTCCCTGTCCCTGTTCCCGAAGTGCGGCGGCCACCCCCGCAGGAGTGGGCTCCGCCCCGCTGCGCGCCAGTCGTTGCCGTACCGCCTCGAGAAGTGCCTCAGTCATCGCGGGCCTCCCGCGGAGTGCCTGGCCGGGCCGGAGGCCGAGCGTCCTGCTGCATCCGCCGCGTCCCAGAACGCGGTACAGAACCGAGCCAGGGCCCCGCGCGGGTTGCCACCAGGAGGGGAACCTCCTTCCTGAGCCACGGACAACCCAACCTCCATGGGCAGATCACCCACGAGAGGCAGTCCCAGGGCCTGCGCAACCCACTGCTCGTCCAGGCCGGCCGTGTAGGGACCACGGGCGACGACCCGGAGATCCTCCAGAACCATCCCGGCAGCGGAGGCCACTCGCTGGGCCGCCGCCACCGCCCTCAGCTCGCCAGGGACGACCAGCAGTCCGACATCCAGCTGCGCCAGCGCCTCCGCAACGCTTTCATCGACTCTGCGCGGCAGGTCCACGATCACCACTCCACCGAGCCGACGGGCAGCGGCGAGCACCGACCGCATGGCCTGCGGAGGAACGATCACCTCGTCGTCCCGCCCCCAGCTGAGCACTCGCAGACCGTGCAGTGCGGGCAAGGCCTCCTCCAGCGCCCTACCGCCAACTCGCCCTTTGGAACGGGCGAAATCCGGCCAGCGCAGCCCTTGGGATTCCTCACCGCCCAGCAGCACGTCGATGCCCCCGCCCAGCGGATCGCCGTCGATCAACATGGCCCGTCGGCCCGACCTGGCCGCCGTCACGGCCAGAGCGCAGGCCAGCGTCGATGCGCCGGAACCACCGCGCCCTCCCATCACTCCTACGGTCAGGGCCGCCCCGCCCACGCCCTCTGCCGCATTGGCGATCTGGTCGACGAGCCAGACTTCCGAGTCCGGCAGCCGCAATACGTACTCGGCCCCGATCTCGACCGCGCGCCGCCACACGTCCGGATCATCCTGGTCCCGTCCGACAAGCATGACGCCACGCCTACGCGGCATCCCCCGGAACTGCGGTGCCGCGTCGTCCCCCACCAGAACCATGGGAGCGCGCTCCCATCCACCCCTCTCGCCCGGTGGCCCGTGATGCACCTCGGGCACGGCCCCCGCGGCCGCGCACAGCCTGAGCAGGTCGTCCAGCAGATCAGCATCCGAGGTTACGATCATGGGTCCGCAGTCCGTCTTCTCGGCCTTGGACAGCTCCACGTCCGCGATAGATCCAGCCACGATCTCCGCCCCCTTCTTCCAGTCCCTCCAGTGCGGTTTCGCGGCGATCTCGAACCCTTCCGAGACGCGCGATTCCGGAACCCGCGGACTTCACGGGTGGAATCAACATGCAACGCCTCGAAAAATCATGTGGATCTTGCTCAAGAACTGTGGATAATCCCAGCGTTGTGAATATCTCCGTAGCTCGTACAGGGGAATTTCACAGCGCAGCACTTCCACTACACTGAGTCACGGGTGATGATCGAGGGAGCTCGCAGCGGAGTTGGCACGCCGACGCAGGGGGAGAGGAGCATGCCTTGATTCCAGGAGGAAAGAGCGTCTGGACATGCGACGACCCCCGCCGGGGGGGAGAGCGGGGGTCGTCCCCACGGCCGACTCAGGGGGGGGAGGAGCCGGACCGGGTTAGCACGGTCGCGAACGATCCGTGACTTCCATGGTGTACCCGAGCACCTTCTCAAGCAAACCCACCCGCCGGGGTTTACGCCGAATGGTGGGCCCCTATGCTCACCTTTGTGGAAAACTGCTTCTCGCCGCGTACCGCAGCCTTCTTCGACCTGGACAAGACGGTCATTGCGAAGTCATCAACGCTGACCTTCAGCAAGTCCTTCTACCAAGGCGGGCTGATCAACCGCCGCGCCGTACTGCGCACCGCGTACACACAGTTCGTGTTCCTCGCCGGAGGCGCTGATCACGACCAGATGGAACGGATGCGCGAGTACCTCTCGGCACTCTGCAAAGGATGGAACGTACAGCAGGTCAGGGAGCTCGTCGCCGAAACCCTCCACGACCTGATCGACCCGATCATCTACGACGAGGCCGCAACTCTTATCGAGGAACATCACACCGCAGGGCGTGACGTGGTCATCGTTTCGACCTCCGGAGCCGAAGTCGTCGAGCCCATCGGAGAGTTGCTGGGCGCAGACCGAGTCGTCGCGACTCGGATGGTCGTCGGGGACGACGGCTGCTTCACCGGCGAGATCGAGTACTACGCCTACGGGCCGACCAAGGCGGAAGCGATCAGATCCCTCGCCGAATCGGAGGGCTACGACCTCTCGCGCTGCTACGCCTACAGTGACTCGGCCACAGACGTGCCGATGCTCGAATCGGTGGGGCACCCGCACGCCGTCAACCCGGACCGCGCCCTGCGACGCGAGGCCATCCTCCGGAAATGGCCGATTCTCGTCTTCAACCGCCCCGTCCGGCTCAAGCAGCGCCTCCCCATGTTCTCGATGCCGCCTCGCCCGGCACTCGTGGCCGCCGCAGCAGTGGGCGCGGCAGCCCTGACCGCCGGCCTGGTCTGGTACACCAATCGCCGTCGCGCAGCCGCGCTCACCGCCTGACCGACGGCCGGAGGCTGTACACATCGGGCAGGATCGCCGATAGCGACTCAGAACTCGATGACCGTTTCGCCCAAGTTTGAACATAAAAGAAAAGAAGCGGACTCAGGGGTACCGCCACACCCCGTCCTGGAGTACAAAGGAGTCAACGGCCCGCGAGACCAGGGACATCCGAGAGGATCACCTTTTCACGCACGATCGGCCCCACGGACCGCCCACGAAAGCCGAGTACCCACGCGACGTCGACCCGTCGATTACGGGCCAGCCGCACCAGGTGACGGGCAAAGAACCCGACCTGATGGGCACGCATCGAGGACGCTTGGTAACCCGGCGGACGTGCCAGCGGCGGTACCGGAATCGGTACCGCCGCACCCTTTTCCCGACACGTCCACGCACCCCGGGGAACCTCGACCTAGGCCGCGCCTCGCTGCAGGGCCTCGCAAACGGCGGTGGATTCCCTGACGCCCAGCTCCACCGAGCGACCGCAGTGGGCGATCCAGGCTGCCATTCCCTCCGGCCGACCCGAGAGATACCCCTCGAAGGCCGCCACGTAAGCCGCGCGCCCCTGCTCGGCGTGCCCCACCTCGGCGGGGCAGACCGACTTGGGATCGAGACCACTACCGATCAACACGATCCGCTCGGCGGTCCTGGCCACCATGCCGTTGTGCGAGCGGAAGGGGCGCAGAGCCAGCAGCTCACCATGCACGACAGAGGCAGTCACCAGGGCTGATGCCGCACCCCCGGAAATGATCAGACGCGACAGTCCGTCGAGCCGCCCCGACACCTCTTCGGCGTCCGGCAGAAGTGCCTCGATCAGCGGCTCCCGGACGGGCTCTCCCGGAAACCGCGGCCGGCCGACGCCGTCATCGGGAGTCGCCCCGCCCGCCGCGACCAAGTGCAGTCGGGCCAGGACACGCAGCGGCGACTGCCTCCAGATGGAGAGCAGTTGACCCGCCTCCGCCGTGAGCCGAAGGGCGGCACCGATGATGCGGGCCTCGTCCTCGCCGCTGAAGTCCGTGCGCCTGCGGACCTCCTCGAGATTCCAGTCGGCACCCGAGAGCGCCGCCGAGCCGCGGGCGCCACGCAGGGCCGCTTCGGCGGTGACCTCGTTACTGCGGCGACGCATGACCCGGTGGCCGTAGACACGGTCCACGGCCTTACGCACGGAGTCCACGGCGTCGGTGACCCCCGGCAGGGCACCCAAGGCGGCAAGCGGGTCCGAGGAAGTCGTACTCATAAGTAGGAAGGCTACGCGCCTCATGTGCGGATACCGCCCTGGAGTGTCCTTCTTCACGAAGCGTGACGACGTTGAGCGATTGGGCCGCTACCCTAGGTGAACATGAAGATCGCTTTCGTGGGGAAGGGCGGCAGCGGCAAGACAACGCTGTCCTCGCTCTTCATCCGCCACCTCGCCGCCAATGAAGCCCATGTCGTCGCGGTGGACGCCGACATCAACCAGCACCTCGGAGCCGCCTTGGGCCTCGACGAGGACGAGGCCTCCGCGCTGCCTGCCATGGGCGCTCAGCTGCCCCTCATCAAGGAATACCTGCGCGGGGACAACCCCCGCATCACCTCCTCCGCGACCATGATCAAGACAACACCGCCCGGACAGGGATCGCGGTTGCTGAGGGTCCGCGAGGACAACCCCGTCTACGACGCCTGCGCCCGCACCGTCACGCTCGACGACGGGGACATCCGACTGATGGCGACCGGCCCGTTCAGCGAGTCCGATCTAGGGGTCGCCTGCTACCACTCGAAGGTGGGGGCGGTCGAGCTCTGCCTCAACCACCTGGTCGACGGACCGGACGAGTACGTGGTGGTGGACATGACGGCGGGATCGGATTCCTTCGCGTCCGGACTGTTCACACGCTTCGACATGACCTTCCTCGTCGCCGAGCCGACCAGGAAGGGCGTCTCCGTCTACCGGCAGTACAGGGAGTACGCGCGCGACTTCGGCGTCGCCCTGAAGGTGGTCGGCAACAAGGTCCAGAGCCAGGACGATCTCGACTTCCTACGCGCCGAGGTGGGCGAGGACCTGCTGGTCGGCATCGGCCATTCCGACTGGGTACGGACGATGGAGAAGGGCAGGCCCGCCCCGTTCGACCTGCTGGAGGCGGACAACCGGATGGCTCTGCAGGCCCTGCAGGACGCTGCGGAGGACTCGTACGAACTGCGCGACTGGGAGCGCTACACGCGGCAGATGGTGCACTTCCACCTGAAGAACGCGGAGAGCTGGGGCAACGAGAAGACGGGGGCCGACCTGGCTGCCCAGGTCGACCCCGCGTTCGTCCTGCATGAACACCCCGTGGAGGCGGGCGCCGCCCAACCTGCCTGACCGGAGACGGACACGCGCCGGAGGGCTACTCCCTTTCAGCGCTCCCGTCGGCGCCCGTGCCTGCCGGCTGGTTCATCGGCCCGGCAGGCACGGGACTGCCCGCGGACTTGCCAGGCACCGCGTCGGCGAGGAAGCCCGCCCAGCCGGGCTTGGGCTTCTGGCCCACCTTCAGCGTCCCGAGCTTGGCGAGCGTCGCCGGGTCCTGCGCGTCGAGCCAGTCGGCGAGTTGACGGAAGGACACACATTGCACGTCCCGTTGCGTGCACACGGTCTTGACCGTCTCCTCGATCGCACGCATGTACGTGCCACCGTTCCAGGATTCGAAGTGGTTACCGATGATCAGCGGAGCACGATTCCCGTTGTACGCCCGGTCGAACGCCTGAAGCAGACCGTCCCGCATCTGGTTGCCCCAGTACGCGTGCTGATCCGGGTCGCCCTGGGTCTTGCCCGACTGGTTGAACATGAAGTTGTAGTCCATCGAGAGCGTCTCGAACGCCCTGCCCGGCACGGGGACAAGCTGCAGCGGGAGATCCCAGAGGCCGTCCTTCTTCGCGGGCCAGACCTGGTTGCCGATGCCGCTGGAGTCATAGCGGAACCCCATTGTCCGCGCCGCCGCGACCATGTTCTTCTGTCCCTCGAGACACGGAGTGCGTGCGCCGACGAGCTCCCTGTCGTAGTCGAAAGGCAGCGGTGCTTCGGCCTTGAGGTCCGGAGCATTGGTCTTCCAGCTCTTCACGAACGACTTCGCCTGGTTGATCTCGCTCCTCCACTCCTCGACGGACCAGGTACCGACACCACCGTCCGGCCCGCAGAAGTGCCCGTTGAAGTGGGTACCGATCTCGTTGCCGTCCAGCCATGCGGCACGAAGCTCCGTCAGAGTGTTCCGGATTCCCTCCGTGTCGTTGAACCCGATGTCGGAACGGCCCGCCGAGTGCTGCGGCGGATCGTAAAGAGCCTTCTTCTCCTCCGGCAGCAGGTACACGCCACTGAGGAAGTACGTCATCCTGGCGTCGTACTTCCTGGCGACAGCCCGGAAATGCGAGAAGAGTTTCTGACTGTCCTCCCCAGCACCGTCCCAGGAGAACACCACGAACTGTGGTGGTTTCTGACCGGGCTTCAGCGGCTCGGCCGCAGGGAGCTTCGGCTGAACCCCGGTAAAGGCGGTGGAACCGTCGCCGATGAGGGTGACCGCCCCCTTCGGCGCCGCAGCCGGGGAGTTCCCTTCAGCAGGCTTCTTTCCGGCTCCGGAACCGGCGGCCCCCGTCCCGGGTCCGGAGCAGCCGGCCAGGCCGGCGATCAGCGCCGTGAGCACGGCACCCAGGGCGATCCGCTTCGTGGCGGCCATCATCCGTCCACCCTCTTCCTCGCAGGAGTCGTGCGTCTTGGCGGCGACACGGCGCCGCCAACCTCACACGCAGGGCTGCGGGAATCAGTACGACAAGCCGAATGAAAAGCTGCTTATTCACTAGTACGAGTGACTGAATGCTCTATTTGCTCGAAAACATGGACACCACTCTTTACCCTCCATTACGATTCATTTACTGAGAGTTGAGAAATCCCGCCGCTTCACCCCACCGCCGCACGCCGTGATTCACGGCCGCCGTCACTCACATACCGCGACCGCGCTGCCCCGGAGGAGACGGGAACATGTCTGCCTGCGCCCCTACCCGCAACGACCACTCATCCCGAAGTTCACGCTTTTCTCTCGCATCGGGCCTCAAACGGCCTCACAGCCCGCCGCCACCCCGCCGCGGACGCTTTCGCGTCTCCGGCGCCGACCTGTCCGCATCGATCACCGTCTTCCTGATCGCCGTACCCATGTCGCTCGGCCTGGCCGTAGCCATGGACGCACCCTTGGCCGCGGGGCTTGTCTCCGCGGCCATCGGCGGCATCGTCGCAGGACTGCTCGGAGGAACACCCCTCCAGGTCAGCGGGCCGTCCGCCGGACTGACCGTCGTCACGGCAGAGTTGATCCAGCTCTACGGGTGGCGCACCACCTGCGCGATCACCATCGGCGCGGGACTCCTGCAGATTCTTCTGGGCTCGTTGAAGGCAGCACGCGCAGCCTTGGCCGTCAGCCCCGCCATCGTGCACGGCACGCTCGCGGGGATCGGAGTCGCCATCGCACTGGCCCAGCTGCACATCGTGCTCGGCGGGGCACCCCGGAGTTCAGCTCTCGACAACGCGCTCTCGCTTCCCTCTCGGCTCGCGCAGTTCGAACCGGCCGCCCCACTCATCGGGGCACTGACGATCGTCCTTCTCGTCGTGTGGCCACGTATGCCAGGCCGGGTCGGAGCGACGATGGGAAGGATCCCAGCCGCACTCGCTGCGGTGGCCATCGCTACCGCCGTGGCCGCCGCGGCAACGCCCGGGATCGCCCGGGTCGACCTTCCGTCCTGGCGCTCGCACGCACTGCCCGAGCTTCCGAACGGCCCGTTCGCCGCGCTGGCCACGGCGGTCTTCACCGTCATGCTCGTCGCCAGCCTGGAGTCCCTGCTCGCCGCGGTCTCCGTGGACAAGATGTCTGCCGACCGGGCCGCGGCCGCGCCGAAGGACGGGACCGCGCCGTCTGCGCCCGTGAAGCGCTCCGATCTCGACCGCGAGCTGCGGGCCCAGGGGGTGGCCAACGCGCTGTCGGGGATGGCCGGGGGGCTGCCCGTGTCCGGTGGCGCTGTGCGCAGTTCCGCGAATGTGCGGGCGGGTGCGGAGAGCCGTGCCGCCACGGTGCTGCACGGGGTCTGGGTGCTTTTGGCAGCCGCACTGCTGGTCACGGCACTGGAATGGATTCCTCTTGCCGCGCTCGCCGCTCTCGTGATGGTGGTCGGCATCCAGATGGTCAACTTCGCGCATATCCGCAAGGTCCACAAACACCGCGAGTTCCTGGTCTACGGAGCCACGATCTCCGGAGTGATCCTCGCCGGCGTGCTCAAGGGCGTGGCCATCGGCATCGTCGTGGCTGTGGCCGTGGCCCTTCACCGTCTCGCCCGCACGCGGATCACCGTGACGGAGCAGGACGGCCGATACCTGGTGACTGCTCGCGGGCAGCTGACCTTTCTGGCCGTCCCACGGCTGAGCCGGACTCTCGGACGGCTCCCCCACGGCGTCGACGCCGTGGTCGAGTTGGACGGTTTCTTCATGGACCACGCGGCTTACGAGACGATCCAGGACTGGTACGCGGCACAGACATCGATGGGTGGCCGGATCGAGTTCACCGGGCGTTCCGGGGGCCGGATCGCCGAGCCCGCGTCGGCAGCCCATTCGTGCTGCCGCCCATGGACACCGTGGCGCAACCACCACTGCCATGACCAGGTGCAGGAGGCCGTTCCCACGGCCACCGCCCAGGCCTCCCCCCTCGTCGCGGAAACCCCTCCGCCGACCACGGTGGCCGCCCCACCCGAGCGGCACGGCGCGCATCGGCTGCTCAGCGGCCTCAGCTCGTTTCAGCGCACCACGGCGCCGCTGGTACGTGAGGAGCTGGCCCGCCTCGCGGCCGAGGGACAACGGCCCTCCCAACTGTTCATCACCTGCGCCGACTCCCGACTGGTCACGAGCATGATCACTGCAAGCGGGCCGGGCGACCTCTTCACCGTACGGAACGTCGGAAACCTGGTGCCCTCACCTGGCACGGGGAGCACCGCAGGCAACGACGACTCCGTGGCTGCCGCCATCGAGTACGCGGTGGACGTGTTGGGGGTGGAGTCCATCACCGTCTGTGGCCACTCCGGGTGCGGTGCCATGCAGGCCCTCCTGGGGGCCGCCCCCGAGACACCCCGCACGCCGCTGTGGCGCTGGTTGCGGCACGGGTTGCCGAGCCTGGAGAGGATGCGCTCCCGCAACCACTCCTGGGCGCGCATCGCGGGCCGGATGCCCACCGACGCAGTCGAGCAGCTCTGCCTGACCAACGTGGTCCAGCAGTTGGAGCACCTGCGGGCGCACGAGTCGGTGTCCCGTCGGCTCGCCGCGGGTTCCCTCCAGCTGCACGGGATGTACTTCCATGTCGGTGAGGCTCAGGCCTATCTGCTGACCGAGGGCGTCAGTTCGGGCACCGGACCCGACGAGGTCTTCGTGAAGGTCGTTCCCGGCGTGGAGTGCGATGCGGAGCCTGGTGCGGAAATCCCGCGTCTGGCACCCGACACCGTGGTCGGTGCCTGAACCTCCGGCCCATCCGGTCCGTGAGACCTTGTGGTCCCGCTTCCGCAGCACACCGCTGCCCGCGGAAGCGGGACGTATGGCTCGCTCCATACACGAAGCACAGGTCTAAACCAATTCCTGGCAGACACTTGTCACCTGGCCCGCGGCCTGATGAGCTGTCCTCCGGGACACAACGGACACCCTGGGAATGGGAGATGTCGTGAGCAACGAAAGCCTGGCCAATCTGCTCAAGGAGGAGCGGCGGTTCACACCGCCTGCCGATCTGGCCGCGAACGCCAACGTGACAGTGGAGGCGTACGAGCAGGCCGAGGCGGACCGGCTGGGCTTCTGGGCCGAGCAGGCCCGCCGCCTGACCTGGGCCACGGAGCCGACCGAGACGCTCGACTGGAGCAATCCGCCCTTCGCGAAGTGGTTCGCGGACGGCAAGCTCAACGTCGCGTACAACTGCGTGGACCGGCACGTCGAGGCGGGCAACGGCGACCGGGTCGCCATCCACTTCGAGGGCGAGCCCGGCGACAGCCGCGCGATCACCTACGCACAGCTGAAGGACGAAGTCTCCCGCGCCGCCAACGCCCTCACCGAGCTGGGTGTGGCCAAGGGAGACAGGGTCGCCGTCTATCTGCCGATGATCCCCGAGGCAGCGGTCGCCATGCTGGCCTGCGCCCGCATCGGCGCCGCGCACTCGGTGGTCTTCGGCGGATTCTCCGCCGATGCCATCGCCGCGCGTATCCAGGACGCCGATGCCAAGGTCGTCATCACAGCCGACGGCGGCTACCGCCGCGGCAAGCCCTCCGCCCTCAAACCCGCCGTCGACGACGCCGTCGCCCGCATCGACAGCGTCGAGCACGTCCTCGTGGTCCGCCGCACCGGCCAGGACACCGCCTGGAACGAGGGCCGGGACGTCTGGTGGCACGAGATCACCGCACGGCAGTCGGCCGAGCACACCCCGGAGGCCTTCGACGCCGAGCACCCGCTGTTCATCCTCTACACCTCCGGGACCACGGGTAAGCCCAAGGGCATCCTGCACACCTCCGGCGGCTACCTGACCCAGGCGGCCTACACCCACCACGCCGTCTTCGACCTCAAGCCCGAGTCGGACGTGTACTGGTGCACCGCCGACATCGGCTGGGTGACCGGACACTCCTACATCGTCTACGGCCCGCTGGCCAACGGCGCGACCCAGGTCATGTACGAGGGCACACCCGACACCCCGCACCAGGGACGCTTCTGGGAGATCGTCCAGAAGTACGGCGTCACGATCCTCTACACCGCGCCGACCGCGATCCGCACGTTCATGAAGTGGGGCGACGACATCCCCGCCAAGTTCGACCTCTCGTCGCTGCGCGTCCTCGGTTCCGTCGGTGAGCCGATCAACCCCGAGGCATGGATCTGGTACCGCAAGCACATCGGCGCCGACACGTGCCCCGTCGTGGACACCTGGTGGCAGACCGAGACCGGCGCCATGATGATCTCCCCGCTTCCCGGAGTCACACAGACCAAGCCCGGCTCCGCCCAGCGCGCCCTGCCCGGCATCAACGCCACCGTCGTCGACGACGAGGCCAACGAGGTACCCGACGGCGGAGGCGGTTACCTCGTCCTCACCGAGCCGTGGCCGTCGATGCTCCGCACCATCTGGGGCGACGACCAGCGGTTCATCGACACCTACTGGTCCCGCTTCGAAGGCAAGTACTTCGCCGGCGACGGTGCCAAGAAGGACGACGACGGAGACATCTGGCTCCTGGGCCGGGTCGACGACGTCATGCTCGTGTCCGGACACAACATCTCCACCACCGAAGTCGAGTCCGCTCTCGTCTCACACCCCTCGGTCGCCGAGGCCGCCGTGGTGGGTGCCAACGACGAGACGACCGGTCAGGCCATCGTCGCCTTCGTCATCCTGCGCGGCACGGCCACCGCTTCCGACGAACTGGTCGCCGAACTGCGCAACCACGTCGGCACCACCCTCGGGCCGATCGCGAAGCCCAAGCGGGTCCTGCCCGTGGCGGAGCTCCCGAAGACCCGGTCCGGCAAGATCATGCGTCGGCTGCTGCGCGACGTCGCCGAGAACCGTGAGCTGGGTGACGTCACGACCCTGACCGATTCCTCTGTCATGTCCCTCATTCAGACGCAGCTGCCGGGGGCGTCCTCCGAGGACTAGGCGGACCGGAACAGGTCGGTCGGAAGGCCGACCTGAACCAGGCAGTTCCTCGGCCAGGACCGGTTCGGTCGGCCCGGCCGGAGAGTCTGAACCCGCCCGTCACCAGGGCGTGTTCCGTTCATATCGCTGCGAGGGGCACCCGGCACCGCCGGGTGCCCCTCGGTACGAGCGGGGCCGGGCACGCGGCGAGCCCTGGCCGGCCCAATGGACCATTACCGCACGGTAAGGCGGCGGACAGCCGGATACGAACCGCACCTGGAGCGGCGGCCAACAGGAGCAGGTGCACGCCGCCGGGCAGCGGCCGCCGGATCCCGATACCGTTCCTGATGCCCCAGGTAGACTGTGCTCACCTCGACTTCTTCCTCCGCTGTCTTCCTCGACGGAGCACGTCGGATGCGACCACCGGCAAAGGACGTCGGTGGAAGCACACGAGCGTTCGCTGTGCACAGGTGCGAGCCATGCACAGGTGCGAGCCGCGACCGTGCGAGGCGACAACAACTTCAGACGAAATCTCCACAGGGGCGCCGGGAAGTCTGGTCGGCATGTGTGTCCGCCATGCCACCACAGCCGTCATCCGACCCGGAGGTTCCTCACGTGGCCCCGCCCGCTCCTTCGTCCGACCGCCGCAGCACCCTGTTCGGCAGGCTCCCGCTTCCCGAGCGGAACTACGTCGCCGAGGCCCTGCGCACCGAAACGGTCGGCGGCGTCATCCTGCTCGCCGCGGCGGTCGCCGCGTTGCTCTGGGCGAATACCTCCGGCTCGAGCTACGCGTCGGTCAGCGATTTCCACTTCGGCCCGGCGGCTCTCGGACTCGATCTCTCGGTCGCCCACTGGGCAGCCGACGGACTGCTCGCGGTCTTCTTCTTCGTCGCGGGCGTCGAGCTCAAACGCGAACTGGTGGCCGGCGAGCTCCGCGACCCCCGCGCGGCGGCCCTCCCTGTCGCAGCGGCCTTGTGCGGCATGGCCGTCCCCGCAGTCCTCTACGCGCTGACCGCCGCGCTCGGAGGAGGTTCCGCGGCCGGCTGGGCCGTACCCACCGCTACGGACATCGCGTTCGCCCTCGCCGTCCTCGCGGTCATCGGCACCTCGCTGCCGGCTGCGCTGCGCGCCTTCCTGCTGACGCTCGCCGTGGTCGACGATCTCTTCGCCATCCTGATCATCGCGGTCTTCTTCACCGAGAGCATCGACTTCCTGGCGCTCGGCGGCGCGTTCGTCGGCCTCGTCGTGTTCCACCTGCTCCTTCGTGCCGGGGTGAAGGGCTGGTACGTCTACGTCCCGCTCGCCCTGGTCATCTGGGGGCTGATGTACAACAGCGGGGTCCACGCCACGATCGCCGGTGTCGCCATGGGGCTCATGCTCCGCTGCACCAGGCGTGAGGGCGAGGCCCGGTCCCCCGGGGAGCACATCGAGCACCTGGTCCGGCCCCTGTCGGCCGGAGTCGCGGTTCCGCTCTTCGCCCTCTTCTCCGCCGGTGTCACTCTCAAGGGCGATGCCCTCGCCGGCGTTTTCACCCGGCCCGAAACACTCGGCGTGGTGCTCGGCCTGGTCGTCGGCAAGACCCTCGGCATCTTCGGCGGCACGTGGCTCGTCACCCGCTTCACCAGGGCCCAGCTGAACAAGGAGCTGGCCTGGGCCGACGTCTTCGCCGTGGCCACACTGGCCGGTATCGGATTCACCGTCTCGCTGCTCATCGGCGAGCTGGCCTTCGCCGGCGACGAGGACATGATCAACGAGATCAAGGCAGCGGTCCTCATCGGTTCCCTGATTGCCGCCGTACTCTCCGGTGTACTGCTCAAACTCCGGGTACGCAGATACAGGGCCCTGTACGACGCGGAGGAACTCGACGAGGACGAATCGGGGGTTCCCGACGTGTATGAGCAGGACGACCCCGAGTACCACCTGCGGATGGCCGCGATCTTCGAACGGAAGGCGGCCGAGCACCGCCGCCTTGCCGAACGGGCGGGGGCAGCGAGCAGTGAGCCGGACAGTCCGGCATGATCTGACATCGGATGTACGGAAGAGAAGAGGGAGTCAGGGATGAGCGACCCCGGCAACTACGCGGGCAGCACCGACCGCAGTATCGGCCAGCTGTTCGCTTCGGCGACCGCCGAAATGTCCGCGCTGGTGCACGACGAGATCGCGCTGGCCAAGGCCGAGGTGCGTCAGGACGTCAAGCGAGGCGCGATCGGCAGTGTGGCGTTCATCGTCACAGGTGTGCTGATCCTCTTCGCCATCCCCGTCCTCAGCTTCGCCGCGGCGTACGGAATCCACAATCTCGGGCTCGGACTCGCCTGGTCGTTCCTGATCGTGGGCGGCGCGTTCATCCTGCTGGGCATTCTTCTCGCCCTCTTCGGACTGGCCAAGTTCAAGAAGGTCAAGCCGCCGGAGAAGTCCATCGCTTCGGCCAAGCAGACCGCGGCGGTCCTGCAGGGCGTCAAGCCGCACCCCCGGCCCGTCGTGACCGCGGGTGTGATCGAACGGAGCCGGGGCAGCTCGCCGGCGGACAAGGCGATCGAGAGCCGTCCGGTCCTGGACAAGCCGGCCGCCGTGACACGCTCGTCCACATGACCGATCCCGATTTCAGCGCATCCGCTTTCAGCGCGTCCGGCCCGGTCGGCCCGTTGGGAGCGCCTGCCGGTTCCGGCGGCCCCGTCCGCATCGCCGGGCCCTGGACCCATCGCGATGTGGCGGCCAACGGCGCGCGCTTCCACATCGCCGAGCTGGGCGACGGCCCGTTGGTCCTGCTGCTGCACGGTTTCCCGCAGTTCTGGTGGACCTGGCGCCACCAGCTGACCGCCCTGGCCGACGCCGGATATCGCGCGGTGGCGATGGACCTCCGCGGGGTCGGCGGTAGCGACCGTACGCCCCGGGGCTACGACCCGGCCAACCTGGCGCTCGACGTCACCGGGGTCATCCGGTCGCTCGGCGAGCCGGACGCCGCTCTGGTGGGCCATGACATGGGCGGCTACCTCGCCTGGACGGCTGCCGTGATGCGCCCGAAGCTGGTGCGACGGCTCGTGGTGTCGTCGATGCCGCATCCACGGCGCTGGCGTTCCTCGATGCTCTCCGACCCCGCACAGTCAAGGGCGGGCTCGCACGTCTGGGGTTTCCAGCGACCGTGGGTTCCGGAGCGTCAGCTCGTCGCGGACGAAGCGGCGTTGGTGGCCCGGATGATCCGCGACTGGTCGGGACCGCGCACCCCGGAGTTCCCCGACGACGAGACGGTGGACGTCTACCGGCGCGCGATGTGCATCCCGTCGACGGCTCACTGCTCGATCGAGCCGTACCGCTGGATGGTCCGTTCCCTGGCGCGTCCCGACGGGGTCCAGTTCAACCGCCGGATGAAGCGTCCGGTGCGCGTACCGACACTGCACCTGCACGGTTCACTGGATCCGGCGATCCGCACCCGTAGTTCCGCCGGGTCCGGCGAGTACGTCGAGGCACCGTACCGGTGGCGACTTTTCGACGGTCTGGGGCACTTCCCCCACGAGGAGGACCCGGTCGGGTTCTCGACCGAACTCGTCAACTGGCTCAAGGACCCGGAGCCCGACCGCTGACCGATGGGTACTGGTGTCTGACGAACAGCCACTTGCCTGCCGCATAAGCCAATTGGCCGACTCGCACACGATTACCGACCTTGGGTCACGGGCAGACGTCGGGGTATGGGCTGGACGCGCGACTTCAGTGACGTAGCACGCAACCGCCGCTCGACCGCTCCTGCTGGTCCGAGCACTCATGAGGGGGGCGGCTCTCCGAGCCGGGTGCACGATGTGAGTGATTTTCATGATCTCCGGTTGGGAATTCCGCGCATCCTCACGCGCCGGGCGCGCTGGGTGTCGGCGCGGCTCCGCCATCCCCGCGGATGACGGGAGAGCCGACCGGACAGCACACCAGGCGCAGGCCCCCGGACCATGAGGGTTCCGGGTCCCGCGCCTGACGGCGTGACCGCCGCCTCCGTGGACCGCACCAGTGCCCTTCCCTGACCGGGAAGGGCACACGACTGTCAGAGGGCGCAGCCCTGGCTGTCGACCTCCTGGGCCGAGGACCTGCCGAGCTCGATGTCCTGACGGATCTCGTCGGCCGTCAGCGCGTATCCGGTGTCCGGGTCGTCGAGCGACTTGGCGAACACGACACCGTAGACCTTGCCCTCGGGCGTGAGCAGCGGTCCGCCGGAGTTGCCCTGGCGCACGGTCGCGAACAGTGAGTACACGTCGCGCCGGACCGTGCCCCGGTGGTAGATGTCCGGGCCGTTGGCGTCGATCCGGCCCCGGATACGCGCTGAGCGCACGTCGTAGGCGCCGTTCTCCGGGAAGCCGGCGACGATTGCGCTGTCGCCGCTCTCCGCGTCGTTGTCCGTACCGGTGAAGCGCAGCGGCTCGGCATCGAGATCCGGGACGTCGAGCACGGCGATGTCGCGCTGCCAGTCGTAGAGGACCACCTTGGCGTCGTACAGCCTGCCTTCGCCGCCGATCTGCACGGTCGGCTCGTCGACACCGCCGACGACGTGCGCGTTGGTCATGACCCGGTGGTCGGAGAAGACGAAGCCGGTCCCTTCGAGGACCTTGCCGCAACCCGGCGCCATACCGACGACCTTGACGATCGACTTCTTGGCGCGTGCGGCCACGGGACTGCCGGCCAACGCCGGGTCCGGCGGCTCGACCTCGGTGATGGGCTCGTTGGCGAAGGGGCTGAAGACCTGCGGGAAGCCGTTCTGGGCGAGTACGGAGGAGAAGTCCGTGAACCAGTTGGACGCCTGAGCGGGCATCACCCGGGAGACGCCGAGCAGCACGGACGAGCTGCGGACCTCCTTGCCCAGGGTCGGCAGCGACGTACCTGCCAGGGCGGAGCCGATCAGCCAGGCGACCAGCAGCATCGCCACCACGTTGACAAGGGAGCCCCCTGTCGCGTCCAGGGCACGCGCCGGCGACCACGTGATGTGTCGGCGGAGTCTGCTCCCGAGGTGGGTGGTGAACGCCTGGCCCACGGAGGCGCAGACGATCACGATCACGACCGCGACGATGGCAGCGGTGGAGGAGACCTCCGACCCGTCGGTCGCCTGGTCCCAGATGACCGGCAGCAGGTAGACGGCCACGAGACCGCCGCCCAGGAAACCGATCACGGACAGGATGCCGACGACGAAACCCTGGCGGTACCCGATGACCGCGAACCACACGGCGCCGACGAGCAGCAGGATGTCCAGCACGTTCACCGTCTATAGCCTCGCAGATTCGTCACCTGGCCCGTCCGGTTCGACGGGGTCCGGGCCAGGCCCGGAACAGCGCAGCACGGGAGTCAGCCTGTCATGCGCGCCGGTCGAGCGGCACCTGCCTGGTCCTGTCCCAGGGGCGTTCCCATCCCGCGTAGTGCAGAATCCTGTCGATCACACCGGCTGTGAAGCCCCAGACCAGTGCGGATTCGACCGTAAATGCCGGACCGCTGTGGCCGCTCGGCTGGACCGCGGTCGTCCGGTTGGCCGGATCCGTGAGATCCGCCACGGCGACGGTGAAGACGCGGGCGGTCTCACCCGGATCGACCACGCCGACGGGGCTGGGTGACCGCCACCAGCCGAGGACGGGTGTGACGACGAAGCCGCTCACCGGGATGTAGAGCCGGGGCAGGACGCCGAAGAGCTGGACGCCGCTCGGATCGAGCCCGGTCTCCTCCTCGGCCTCCCTCAGCGCGGCCCTGAGCGGCCCGGTGGTCGCGTGGTCGCCGTCCTCCGGGTCCAGGGAGCCCCCGGGGAAGGACGGCTGGCCCGCGTGGGACCGCAGGGAGCCGGACCGCTCCATAAGGAGCAGCTCGGGACCACGCCGGCCCTCACCGAAGAGGATCAGCACGGCGGACTGGCGTCCGGCACCGTTCTCGGGCGGCAGGAAGCGGCTGAGCTGCTGGGCCCGGACGGTCCGTGCCGCGCGGGCGACGGGCTCCAGCCACCCGGGGAGTCCTTCCGTGGTCACGGTGACAGCGTCGTCGTGGGCGAGCTCGTCGAGGGCAGGCTCCTGGCGAGCCGTGCCGGTGTGGGCAGGATTCCGCTCCGGGGCGGGCGTCTCGTCCACGGCCCGTGTCCTTTGTGCGTGTCTCATGGGCACCCCCGTCTTTCCGCGTGCGTCACGGGCGCCCCGGTCGTGCCAACGCCTGTCGTCTGCCATTTCGTTCCGCCCGGCCCGGTCCGACGGGCCGGGGAGGTGCGGCTCTCACCCGGCTCCCAGAGGCGGAGCGGGGCTGCCCGGATAGTCCGGGGGCGGGCTGAGGCGCTGCCCGGGTTGACCGCCCATCTCGTACTTCAGGAGCTTCTTCGCCTTCTCCGGGTCCGTCTCACCCTCGCCGTAGGCAGGACACAGAGACGCGATGGGGCAGGCACCGCAGGCAGGCTTGCGGGAGTGGCAGATGCGGCGGCCGTGGAAGACCACGCGGTGCGAGAGCATCGTCCACTCGCTCTTCGGGAAGATCGCGGCGATCTCGGCCTCGACCTTCTCCGGGTCCTCCTGCTCGGTCCACTTCCAGCGCCGGACCAGTCGGCCGAAGTGTGTGTCCACCGTGATGCCGGGCACGCCGAACGCGTTGCCGAGGACGACGTTGGCCGTCTTGCGACCGACGCCAGGCAGCTTCACCAAGTCCACGAGGCGCCCCGGGACCTCACCGCCGAAGTCGTCCCTCAACGCGGCCGACAGCCCCATGAGCGACCGCGCCTTGGCCCGGAAGAAGCCGGTCGGGCGGATGATCGCCTCCACCTCCTCGGGGACCGCGGCCGCCATGTCCTCGGGCGTCGGATAGGCGGCGAACAGCGCGGGGGTGGTCTGGTTGACCCTCAGGTCAGTGGTCTGGGCGGACAGGACCGTGGCGACCAGGAGCTCGAAGGGGTTACGGAAGTCCAGCTCGGGATGGGCGTACGGATAGACCTCGGCCAGCTCCCGGTTGATCCGGCGGGCGCGGCGGACCATGGCCAGATGCGATTCCGGCTTGGCGGCCCGGCCGGACGCCGCCCCGGAAGCCCGCTTTGCGTCGTTCTTGCTCTTTCGTACGGCGTGTTCGCCCACGGCGGAATTCCTGCTTTCCGGCACCCCATCAGCCCCCTTGGCCTGCGCTGTCACGGGCGTTCCGGACACTCGGTCAGCCTAGAGCCCGGCACCGACATCCGCGCCGGTCACCACGTATCCACGCCCGATCGGCCCCCTGCCGTAGGGTCCGGCACGCCCGTGCGTCAAACTGGTTTGTGATCGATCGCACTGTTTTACCGTCCGGCATCATGGAAACGACGCTTCCCTGAACAGGCCGACAAGGAGAGAACTCGTGGACGACGTTCTGCGGCGCGCCCCGCTTTTCGCGGCGCTCGATGACGAGCAGGCCGCGGAGCTCCGCGCCTCGATGAGTGAGGTGACCCTCGCGCGCGGTGACGCGCTGTTCCACGAGGGCGACCCGGGCGACCGCCTGTACGTGGTCACCGAGGGCAAGGTGAAGCTCCACCGGACCTCCCCCGACGGGCGGGAGAACATGCTGGCCGTCCTCGGCCCCGGCGAGCTGATCGGCGAGCTGTCGCTCTTCGACCCGGGCCCGCGCACCGCGACCGCGACCGCGCTCACCGAGGTCAAGCTCCTCGGCCTCGGTCACGGAGACCTGCAGCCCTGGCTGAACGCCCGCCCCGAGGTGGCCACCGCGCTGCTGCGCGCGGTCGCCCGCCGGCTGCGGAAGACGAACGACCAGATGTCCGACCTGGTCTTCTCCGACGTACCGGGCCGTGTCGCCCGTGCGCTCCTCGACCTGTCGCGCCGCTTCGGCGTGCAGTCGGAGGAGGGCATCCACGTCGTGCACGACCTGACGCAGGAAGAGCTGGCCCAGCTGGTCGGCGCCTCCCGCGAGACGGTCAACAAGGCGCTCGCGGACTTCGCGGGCCGCGGCTGGCTGCGGCTCGAGGCCCGTGCCGTGATCCTGCTCGACGTGGAGCGGCTGGCGAAGCGGTCCCGCTGACGCTCCCGGCGCGCAGGCGGCACACCCTGCGGGCGGGAACGCCCCCGAGGAGTCGCAGCATCCTTCGAAAAGGCCCCACCTCCCGGTGGGGCCTTTCGCATGCGACGGGCCGAGCAGAGGGACCGGACACCGGGCGGACGGACCCGACGGACGGACGAGAGCCCGGTCAGATCAGGCCGTACCCGTTCAGGTACTCCATCTGCGCCCGCACCGACAGCTCCGCGGCCGGCCAGAGCGAACGGTCCACATCCACGTACACCGCCGCCACGACCTCGGCGGGCGTCCGGTGCCCCGCCTCCACGGCCGTCTCGACCTGAGCCAGCCGGTGCGCCCGATGGGCGAGGTAGAACTCGACCGCGCCCTGCGCGTCCTCCAGCACGGGGCCGTGGCCCGGGAGGACCGTGTGCACCCCGTCGTCGACGGTCAGCGAGCGCAGCCGCCGCAGGGTGTCCAGGTAGTCGCCGAGCCTCCCGTCCGGGTGCGCGACGACGGTGGTGCCGCGCCCGAGGATCGTGTCGCCGGTCAGCACGGCGCCGTCGGCCGGCAGGTGGAAGGAGAGCGAGTCCGCGGTGTGCCCCGGGGTGGGTACCACCCGGAGTTCGAGCCCGCCCGTGGTGATCACGTCGCCCGCCGCGAGCCCCTCGTCGCCCAGCCGCAGGGCCGCGTCCAGGGCCCGCACCTTCGTGCCCGTGAGCTCGGCGAAACGGGCGGCGCCCTCCGCGTGGTCGGGATGGCCGTGCGTGAGCAGGGTGAGCCCCACACGCCTGCCCGCCCGCTCCGCCGTGTCGATGACGGCCCGCAGGTGTACGTCGTCGAGCGGCCCCGGGTCGATCACGACGGCGAGGTCCGAGTCGGGTTCCGCGACGATCCAGGTGTTCGTCCCCTCCAGGGTCATCGCCGAGGCGTTCGGGGCCAGGACGTTGACGGTGCGGGTGGTCGCGGGTCCGGAGAGCACCCCGCCGCGGGGCTGCCCGGGCAGTGCGGCGGCGTCGCTCACGCCGACTCCCCCTCCGCGCCGCCGCCCGGCGCGGACGGAGTGTGCCCGCCCTCCGCCGGGACGTGCTTGGTGAACTCCTCGTGCCCCGGCCAGCTCAGCACCAGCTCGTCACCCTCCATGCGGGCCTCTGCCAGCACGGGAGCGAGGTCCTGGGATTCCGCCCCCTTCAGCGCCTCCCCGGCCGTTCGGTACGGCCTCAGCGCCCGCAGGGTGGCCACGGTGGGCGGCATCATCAGCAGTTCGCCCCGGTCATAGCCGTCTGCGGCCTCGTCGGGCCGGATCCAGACCGTGCGGTCCGCCTCCGTGGAGGCGTTACGGGTGCGCTGGCCCTCCGGCAGCGCGGCCACGAAGAACCAGGTGTCGTACCGGCGCGGCTCGAAGGCCGGCGTGATCCAGCGCGCCCACGCGGCCAGCAGGTCGGAGCGCAGCACCAGGCCGCGGCGTTCCAGGAAGCCGGCGAAGGACAGCTCGCGGGCCACGAGGGCAGCACGGTCGGCCTCCCAGTCCGCGCCCGTGGTGTCGCTGACGACGGTGTCGGCGGCGGGCCCGGCCAGCAGGACGCCCGCCTCCTCGTACGTCTCACGGACCGCCGCGCAGACGACCGCCTGGGCCTCCGCGGGCGTGTCCACGCCGAGCCGTCCGGCCCAGGTCTCCAGGGAAGGTCCCGCCCAGCGCACGAGCCGGTCGTCGTCGCGCGGGTCGACCCCGCCACCCGGATAGGCGTACGCGCCCCCGGCAAAGGCCATCGAGGTACGCCGGCGGAGCATGTGGACAGACGGACCCCCCGCGCCCGTCCCGGACCGGTCGTCCCGGAGCAGCATCACCGTGGCCGCCCGCCTGGGGGTCACGGCCGTCAGCTCGCCGCTGGCGAGGGCCCGGATACGAGCGGGCCATTCCGGTGGGTACCACTGACCGTTGGACATGGCCGGAGGCTATCCGGAACCGCGCCGATGTTCGAGGGCGTCCGGGCGCCGCTGGCTGTCCCGTACACGCGTGATCCCGCCCGGTCTCGTGACCGGACGGGATCATGGACGTACGGGATCAGGCCTCTACGAGCTCGACCTGGACCTCGACCTCGACGGGCGCGTCCAGCGGCAGCACGGCCACGCCGACGGCGCTGCGGGCGTGCACGCCCTTGTCGCCCAGGACGGCGCCCAGCAGTTCGCTCGCGCCGTTGACGACCCCCGGCTGCCCGGTGAAGTCGGCGGCGGAGGCGACGAAGCCCACGACCTTCACCACGCGTGCGATCCGGTCCAGGTCACCGGCGACCGACTTCACGGCCGCCAGGGCGTTCAGCGCGCAGGTCCTGGCGAGCTCCTTGGCCTCGTCCGCCGTCACCTCGGCGCCGACCTTGCCCGTCACCGCCAGCTTGCCGTCCACCATCGGGAGCTGGCCGGAGGTGTACACGTACACCCCGGACCGCACGGCCGGCTGGTAGGAGGCCAGCGGCGGCACGACGTCCGGGAGCGCCAGTCCGAGCTCGGCGAGCTTCGCCTCGACGGCGCCCGCCACTACGGCTTCTCCCGCTTCAGGTAGGCCACGAGCTGCTCGGGGTTGTTCGGGCCGGGAACGACCTGGACCAGCTCCCAGCCGTCCTCGCCCCAGGTGTCCAGAATCTGCTTGGTCGCGTGCACGAGAAGGGGCACGGTCGCGTATTCCCACTTGGTCATACGCCGACTGTAATGCCTGGCACACGCGGCCTCGTGCGTAGCCTGCCTGCCGACTGGTTAGGCTCGAAGGCGTGAGCAGGTTCCAGGTCGTCAGCGGCAAGGGCGGGACCGGTAAGACCACGGTCGCCGCCGCACTCGCGCTCGCCCTCGCGACCGAGGGCAGGCGCACCCTACTGGTCGAGGTCGAGGGCAGGCAGGGCATCGCCCAGCTCTTCGAGTCCGAGGCCCTCCCCTACGAGGAACGCAGGATCGCGGTGGCGCCGGACGGCGGCGAGGTCCACGCCCTCGCGATCGACGCCGAGCGCGCGCTCCTCGACTACCTCCAGATGTTCTACAAACTCGGCAGCGCGGGCCGGGCGCTCAAGAAGCTCGGCGCGATCGACTTCGCGACCACCATCGCCCCCGGGGTCCGGGACGTCCTGCTGACCGGCAAGGCGTGCGAGGCGGTACGCCGCAAGGACAAGCAGGGCCGGTTCGTCTACGACCACGTGATCATGGACGCCCCGCCCACCGGCCGCATCACCCGCTTCCTCAATGTGAACGACGAGGTGGCGGGGCTGGCGAGGATCGGCCCGATACACAATCAGGCGCAGGCCGTGATGCGCGTCCTGAAGTCCCCGGAGACGGCCGTCCATCTGGTGACGCTCCTGGAGGAGATGCCGGTCCAGGAGACCGCGGACGGCATCGCGGAGCTGCGGGCCGCGGAACTGCCCGTGGGCCGGGTCGTCGTGAACATGGTCCGGCCGCACCTGCTCGACGAGGACGCGCTGCGCACCGCGTCGGGCGGCCGCCGCAAGGAGATCGCGAAGACGCTCACCCGGGCGGGCGTGACGGGTTCCGCGGGACTCGTACGCCCCTTGGTCGCGCAGGCCGCCGAGCACGCCCAGCGCGTCGGCCTGGAGCGCGAGCAGCGCGCGGTGCTGGCCGGGCTGGGGCTGCCGATGGCCGAGCTCCCACTGATGGGCGAGGGAGTGGGCCTGGCCGCGCTGTACGAGCTGGCCTCGGAGTTCCGCAAGCAGGGCGTGGGCGACGACACCGCGGACGCGGCGGGGCAGACACCCCGCAGCCGGAAGCGAAGCGGATCCGGAGAAGGGGTGGGGTCATGACACTGGGCACGGACATCGCACCGTGGCTCGACACCGACGCGCTCCTGGACGATCCGGGGATCCGTATCGTCGTGTGCTGCGGATCCGGCGGCGTGGGCAAGACCACGACCGCGGCGGCGCTCGGGGTACGGGCGGCGGAACGCGGCCGCAAGGTCGTCGTCCTCACCATCGACCCGGCACGCAGGCTCGCGCAGTCGATGGGCATCGACCGGCTGGACAACGTCCCCCGCCGGGTGGAGGACATCGACGGCGAGGGCGAGCTGCACGCCATGATGCTCGACATGAAGCGCACCTTCGACGAGACGGTCGAGGCGCACACGGATGCCGAGCGGGCCCGCGCGATCCTGGAGAACCCCTTCTACCAGTCCCTGTCGGCCGGGTTCGCGGGCACGCAGGAGTACATGGCGATGGAGAAGCTCGGGCAGCTGAGGTCGCGCGACGAGTGGGACCTGATCGTCGTCGACACCCCGCCGTCCCGTTCCGCGCTGGATTTCCTGGACGCGCCGAAACGTCTCGGCTCCTTCCTGGACGGGAAGTTCATCCGGCTGCTGATCGCCCCGGCGAAGATCGGCGGGCGGGCCGGGATGAAGTTCCTCAACGTCGGGATGTCGATGATGACGGGGACGCTCGGCAAGCTGCTCGGCGGTCAGTTCCTGCGTGACGTACAGACCTTCGTCGCCGCGATGGACTCGATGTTCGGCGGGTTCCGAACCAGGGCCGACGCGACGTACAAGCTGCTCCAGGCGCCCGGCACGGCGTTCCTCGTGGTGGCCACCCCCGAGCGGGACGCGCTGCGCGAGGCGGCGTACTTCGTGGAACGGCTGGCCGCGGAGGAGATGCCGCTGGCCGGCCTGGTCCTCAACCGGGTGCACGGCAGCGAGGCCTCACGGCTCTCCGCGGAGCGTGCGGTGGCGGCCGCGGAAAATCTTGAAGACGTCGGCATTGTGGATCAGACGGCAGGGAAGGCTGCCCTTGGTGACCCGGCCGGCCCGGTGGCCGCCACCTCTCCCGAAGCCCCCGAGTCACCACTCCCCCCCGAGCCGAACACAGAGCCGCCCCGACACGAGCCGACACAGCACGACGGGACATCCCGCGCCCCCGGGACCGAGCCGCGCGGCGCGTCCGAGCCGACCACGCACACGGAAGCAGGCAGGCAGGACACACCCGCCACGGACGCCGTATCCGTCGAGCAGCTGACCGCGGGTCTGCTGCGGCTGCACGCCGAGCGGATGCAGGTCGTCGCACGCGAGCAGCACACACGCGAGCGCTTCACGGCGCTCCACCCCGAGGTCCCGGTGACCGAGGTGGCCGCGCTGCCCGGTGACGTGCACGACCTCTCGGGCCTCAGGGCCGTCGGGGAACGACTCGCGGCCGGTTCCGCTCCGGCCGGAGCTGTGTAGACCTCCGTCGGCTCCCCCGTCCGGCGGAAGCCCACGCGGAACTACCCCACGGCGGCGAACGTCTCGTGCAGTTCGTCGTCGTGCAGTACGCCTCCGTGCAGTCCGTCGTCGTCGAGACCCGGCGCTGCGGGCAGCATGCCCGTGGACCGCTCGTACTCACTGCGCGCGGTCTCCAGCAGGCGTCGCCAGGACGTGACGGTGGGCCGTCGCCGCAGCAGTGCGCGGCGTTCCCGCTCCGTCATTCCACCCCACACGCCGAACTCGACGCGATTGTCCAGCGCATCGGCCAGGCACTCGGTCCGCACCGGACAACCGGTGCACACCGCCTTGGCCCTGTTCTGCGCTGCCCCTTGTACGAACAATTCATCCGGATCGGTAGTGCGGCAGGCTGCCTGCGCACTCCAGTCGGTTACCCAGCCCATGCCGGCGCCGTCCTCTCCCGAATCGAGGCTCCCCCACGGCGGCAGCGGCATATTCACCGCTGCCAGTTGAGGACGTTACGGAAGGTGGCGACAGCACAACACCCCCTTCGGGCCCAATCTTGAATGGCCCGAACGGACTATGCGTACGCGGCAGATCACCCAGAGGAGTGATGCGAGGACATGCGTGACTATCCCGATGGAATCGGGACAGGATACCCAAGTCGCAGCGGACATTCAGCGACACAAGCGGCGAATTCGGGAGCGCCTTCGGGTGTGGCTGAAAGCTGCAAAGGGCTGCGCTTGGGGGTTGATACAAAATCGGACTGCTGTGACAGTTGAGAGCAGCTTAGGCCAAGGCCTGTACCTGTGTCCGGCGAATGAGAACGTAGGCTGCCCCCATGCCAAAGAAGCGCTCAGGCGGGGGTCTGACGACGACCCAGCAGGCCGCCAAGTTCCTCGGTGTCGCCGCACTCTCCGGAGCTGTACTGGCAGGCATCGCGCTGCCGGCCGCCGGCGCGCTGGGGCTCGCGGCCAAGGGGACGGTCGAGGGATTCGACGAGATCCCCTCGAACCTCAAGACCCCACCGCTGAGCCAGCGGACCACCATCCTGGACAACGAGGGCGGAACCATCGCCACCGTCTACTCGCGTGACCGCACGGTCGTCCCGCTGAAGGACATCTCGCCGTACATGCAGGACGCGATCGTCGCGATCGAGGACTCGCGCTTCTACGAGCACGGCGCGGTGGACCTCAAGGGCATCCTGCGCGCGATGAACCGCAACGTGCAGGAGGGCGGCGCCGCGCAGGGCGCGTCGACGCTCACCCAGCAGTACGTGAAGAACGTCTTCGTGGAGGAGGCGGGCGACGACCCCGACAAGGTCGCCCAGGCCACCCAGCAGACGTTGGGCCGCAAGGTGCGTGAACTGAAGTACGCGATCCAGGTCGAGGAGGAACTCGGCAAGAAGAAGATCCTGGAGAACTACCTCAACATCACGTTCTTCGGGCAGCAGGCCTACGGGGTCGAGGCCGCGTCGCAGCGCTACTTCTCCAAGCACGCCAAGGACCTGAAGGTCGAGGAGGCGGCGATGCTGGCCGGCCTCGTCCAGTCGCCGACCCGCTACGACCCGGTCAACGACTCCGAGGAAGCGACCAAGCGGCGCAACACCGTGCTGCAGCGCATGGCCGCCGTGGGCAGCATCTCCCAGGCCGAGGCCGACAAGGCCATCGCGACCCCGGTCGAGCTGAAGGTCAAGCAGCCCAAGAACGGCTGCATCACCGCCGTCAAGGGCTCCGGGTTCTTCTGCGACTACGTCCGCAAGACGATCCTCACCGACCCGGCCTTCGGGAAGACGGACGAGGAACGCACCAAGCTGTGGAACCTCGGTGGTCTGACGGTCAGGACCACCCTGTCCCCGCGTGCCCAGGCGGCGTCCAGCGAGGCCTCCACCCTGAAGGTCGACAAGGACGACAAGATCGCGGCCTCCGTCGTGCAGGTCCAGCCGGGCAGCGGCAAGATCCTCTCGATGAGCCAGTCCCGCCCGTACGGCCTGGACCAGAAGCAGCACGAGACGGTGCTCAACCTGGCCGCCAACAACAAGATGGGCGGCAGCACCTACGGCTTCCAGGTCGGCTCGACCTTCAAGCCGATCACCGCCGCCGCGGCTCTGGAGAAGGGCGTCAGCCCGGCGCAGACCTTCTCGACGGACTGGAAGATGTCCGTCCCGAAGAACAAGTACGTCAACTGCTCAGGTGCCCCTGGCGGCGGCGAGTGGTCCGTACAGAACGAGCTGGAGGAGGAGAAGGGGACCTGGGACATGACGAGCGCGCTCGGCAAGTCCATCAACACCTACTTCGCCCTCCTGGAGCAGAAGGCCGGACTGTGCGAGACGGTCTCGATGGCCAAGAAGGTCGGCTACGAGCGCGGCGACAGCAAGGAACTCGTCGAGGAGCCGGCGATCACGCTCGGCAGTGAGGTGAGCACCCCGCTCTCCATGGCCGCGACCTACGCGACGTTCGCCAACCGTGGTACCTACTGCACGCCCATCGCCATCGAGTCGATCAAGGACGCCAACGGCAAGAAGGTGCCGGTGCCGAAGTCCACGTGCACGCGCGCGATGAGCGAGCGGACGGCGGACACGATCAACGCCATGCTCAAGGGCGTGGTCGAGGACGGCACCGGGACGCTGGCGGGCCTCTCGGACCGCGACAACGCGGGGAAGACGGGGACGACCGAGGAGCGCAAGGACGCGTGGTTCGTCGGCTACACCCCGAACCTCTCGACTGCCGTGTGGGTCGGATCCGACGGCGCCAAGAAGGTGCCGATGTACAACATCACGATCGGTGGTCAGTACTACGACAAGGTCTGCGGCGGCTGCCTGCCCGGACCGATCTGGCGCACCGCGATGACCGGCGCGCTGAACGCCTCGGAGACCCCGTCCTTCAATCCGGTCTCCCTGCCCCGCGGCAAGGAGAAGGAGCGGGACAAGGGCCGCGGCGGTGACAACGGCGGTGGGAACGGCAACGGCGGGAACGACGGAGGTCCCGGTGCCGACCCCATCGGCGGCATCACCCTCCCGCCCGGCATCATCGGTGGGAACGACGGAGGCGGGCGGGGCGGCAACGGTCCCTGACCGCCCGACTCGCAGGACGAACACGTGAAGGAGGGGCGCTCCCGGTCCGGGAGCGCCCCTCCTTCACGTGTTCCATCCCCGCCGCTCAGCCCGCGAGAAGCCGCTTCACCGTCGCAGCCACCCGGCCGCCGTCGGCGAGCCCGGCCACCTTCGGGTTGACGATCTTCATGACGGCACCCATGGCCCGCGGCCCCTCGGCACCGGCGCTCCTCGCCTCCTGGACGGCCTGCGCGACGATCACGTCGAGCTCGTCGTCGGAGAGCTGCTTGGGCAGGTACGCGTCGAGCAGCTCGCCCTCCGCCTTCTCCCGCTCGGCCTGCTCGGCCCGGCCGCCCTGGGCGAAGGCCTCGGCAGCCTCACGACGCTTCTTCGCCTCCTTCGCGATCACCTTCTGCACCTCGTCGTCGGAGAGTTCGCGCGACGTCTTGCCGCTGACCTCTTCCTTCGTGATCGCGGTGAGGGTGAGCCGGAGGGTGGACGAGGTGAGCTCGTCACGCGCCTTCATGGCCGTGGTGAGGTCTTCCTTGAGCTTGGACTTGAGCGTGGTCATGCGCCGATTGTGACAGGTACCAGGCACCTGCCGCCCGCCTGTTTTCGTCCCGCAGCACTGCGTCTGCGACGATGGCCCCATGCGCGCACGCTACGGAGTACCCCTGAAAGTAACGGCAGTCGGCGCTGCGGTCGGTGCCGCCGGCCTCGTGTACGCGGCCGGATTCGAGGCACGTTCGTTCCGGCTACGCCGCATCACGATTCCCGTGCTTCCGCACGGGGCGCGCCCGTTGCGCGTACTGCAGGTCTCCGACATCCACATGGTGAGCGGTCAGCGCAAGAAGCGTGCCTGGCTCCAGTCCCTGGCGGGCCTGCGCCCGGACTTCGTGGTGAACACCGGCGACAACCTCTCCGACCCGGAAGGTGTGCCCGAGCTGCTCGACGCGCTCGGCCCGCTGATGGAGTTCCCCGGGGTCTACGTCTTCGGCTCCAACGACTACTACGGCCCGAAGCTCCGCAACCCCGCGCTCTACCTCCTGGAGAAGACCCGGGGCAAGCACGGCCTCAACGGGAACGCCCCGGCGGTCGGCGTCGTGCACAACCCGTGGGAGCCGATGCGGAACGCCTTCGACGAGGCGGGCTGGCTGAACCTGACCAACACCCGGGGCCGGATCAAGGCCGACGGTCTCGAGATCGGCTTCACCGGCCTGGACGACCCGCACATCAAGCGGGACCGCTACACCGAGGTCGCCGGCGGTCCCGAGACGGACGCCGACCTTTCGATCGGCGTCGTCCACGCCCCGTACCTGCGCTCCCTGGACGCCTTCACGGCGGACGGCTACCCCCTGATCCTGGCGGGCCACACCCACGGGGGCCAGCTCTGCATCCCCTTCTACGGCGCCCTCGTCACCAACTGCGACCTGGACACGGACCGGGTGAAGGGCCTCTCCGCCCACACGGTCGGCAACCGGCGTGCCTACCTGCACGTCTCGGCCGGCTGCGGCACGAACCGCTACACCCCGGTCCGCTTCGCCTGCCCCCCTGAGGCGACCCTGCTGACGCTGACGCCCCGGGACTGAGACCCACGGCCGAGCGTAATACCGGATTTCGCCTCCGGGCGCCGGTGGGCTAAAGTAATCGATGTCGCCGGGACAATCGGTGGACATCGGGGTGTAGCGCAGCTTGGCAGCGCGCTTCGTTCGGGACGAAGAGGTCGTGGGTTCAAATCCCGCCACCCCGACAGCTGAAATCGCAGGTCAGGCGCCTTCTGTAAGCAGAGGGCGCCTGACCTGTTTCTGTCCGTCCGTCCGAGAGCTACTCGGCGGTCAGCGTCTCGCGCATCGCCTTCGCGGTGGCCGTCGGGTCGTATCCCTCGGGGACGCCGTCCACGATGATGATGTCGCCCTCGATGTGCCGCGAGCGCAGTGGTGCGATCTCCTGGTACGCCGGTGAGTCCCACCAGGCCCGTGCCTCGGCGATCCCCGGGAAGCCGATCATCACGACGTTCCCGGGCCAGCTGCCCTCCTTGACCTCGTGCGGTGTGACGTGCACGAGGAAGCGGCCGCCATGGGGTTCGAAGGTTCCGGCGATCCGCTCGACGTAATCGGCGATGTCCGGGTGGAGGGCCGCGTCCTTCAGGTGGGCTATGACATAGGCGGGCATGGCGTCCTTCCAGTCGGTTCGGGCCGGGCTCCGTACGTCGAGATCATGGCATTCGGGTGCGGCGGGGTCGACGTACTTTCAGGCTTCACTGTCTCCGTCACAACGGTGTGGGCCGTGGTGGTCGCGTCGGTGGCGAGCGGCAGAGCGCCGCGCCCGGGAGGCTTTCCCGGCGGCTGTCCCGCAGCAGGCCGTGGTGCTCGTGGTCGTCGGCGGTGCACAGGTGGACCGCGGCACCCGGCTCACCGTCGACGGTCTCGAAGGGGGCGGTGAAGAACCGGACACTCGCGTCCGGGGCCGGGGCGGACGGTTCGGCACGGCCGGCGTGGGCGCCCCGCAACGGGGCGCCCGTTGCGGGGCAACCAAAACGGTAATGGGGAATCGGCCGCGCCTTCCGCGAGAAGGCTGCGGATGGCGGAGCCGTCTACGCGGGCCGAGGGAAGACGGTTCCGTCGAAGATCTTGCGCGCGGTACGCACGACAGCGGTACGTCGGGCGGCGGGGGCGCCGTCGGCGCCGGCTCCGACGGCGGCCTCGATGTCGATGAATCCGGTGGGGTGTTCGATACGCAGCCGGTCGCCGTGTTCGGGCAGCCGGGCGATGCCCTCCGCGACGCTGCCGTCTATGCGCAGAGCGGCGGCGACCCCCGCGGCACCCAGGACGCCCAGGGCGGTGTGACAGCGGTGCGGGATGAAGGTACGCGTCGTCACCGCGCCGTCGTGGGCGGGCGGGGACAGCAGGCTGAGCTTGGGCACGGTGGTGGCACGTACGTCACCGAGTCCCATGAGCGGGCCGGCTTCGAGGCGGATCGTCTCGACCCGGTTCCGCAGAGCGGTGTCCTCCTCCAGTTCCCGCGGGCTCTCGTAGCCCGTGACGCCCAGGGACGCCGCGGCGATCAGCACGGTCGGCATCCCGTTGTCGACACACGTCACCGGGGTACCCGCGACGACGTCGCGCGCCCGGCCCGTGGGCAGGAGGGGCCCCGCGCCCTGCCCGAATTCGATCAGCACGGGCGCGGCCTCGCCGGGGACCCCGGAGATCCGCGCCTCGCCGGTGTAGTCGACGCGCCGACCGGGGGTGGGGAAGGTCGCGGTCGCCAGGTCGTCGCTGTTGACCATCCGGATGCGCACCGAAGTGCGCCCGTCCCCTGCGGCCACCAGGCCGCGCTCCACCGCGAAGGGTCCGACCCCGGCGAGCAGGTTCCCGCAGTTCTGGCGGTCGGACACCTCTGGCTTCTCGACCGAGACTTGGAGGAAGAGGTAGTCGACGTCGGCGTCGGGGTGCTCCGACTCCGATACGACGGCGACCTTGCTGGTGAGAGGGTGCGCCCCGCCCACTCCGTCGATCTGCCGCGGGTCGGGACTGCCCATGATCCGCAGCAGCAGGGCGTCGCGGGCGGCCGGGTCGGCGGGCAGGTCCCCGGCCAGGAAGTAGGCGCCCTTCGAGGTGCCGCCACGCATCAGGAGGCAGCGGACCCCTTCCGGCTCCTGCGGCCCGGTCATGATCCGGACCCGCCCGCACGACCGGTCTCACCGGCCTCGCCACCGTGACCGGCTTGACGGTCCCGGACGGCGCGACTGTTCCGACCGCCGCCGTCGCCCTCTTGGTCGGCGTACGCGGTGTAGCGCACACCCAGGGCCTCGAGCTTCTCGCGCAGCCCGTAGCGGTCCAGCCCGAGCTCGCCCTCCAGGAAGGCGGCACGCGCCTTTGCCTCCTTGGCCTCCCGCGCCCGTGATGCCTCGGCTGTCTCGCGTGCCCGCTCCCGGGGCACGATCACCACACCGTCGTCATCGGCGAGGACGATGTCCCCCGGCCGGACCGACTGGCCACCGATGACGACCGGTACGTTGACCGACCCGCCGGTGGCCTTCACCGTGCCCTGCGCCGAGACCGCCTTCGCCCAGGCGGCGAAGCCCATGTCCCGCAGCTCCTGGGTGTCGCGGATCCCCGCGTTGATCACCAGACCGCGCACCCCGCGCCTCTGGAGCGCGGTGGCGAACAGTTCCCCGAACATGCCGTCGGTGGAAGGGGACGTGGTGGTGACGACCAGGACATCGCCCTCGCCGCACTGCTCGACCGCCGCGTGGATCATGAGGTTGTCGCCGGGCCAGCTGAGCACCGTGACCGCGCTGCCCGCGATCCGTACGCCCTGCTGGACGGGCCGCAGCCCGGGCTCGATCAGGCCCTTGCGGCCCATCGCCTCGCTCACGGTGGCCACGCCGTATCCGGCCAGGGCCTCGATGTCCCGCGCGTCCGCCCTGGGCGGTCCGGTGACGACGACGCCGCTCATGCCTGCTCCCCCGGCGCTCTGTGCCGTCTCTTCTGTCATCGCTGAGCTCTCCTTGCTGGACGGGGTGTCACCCACCCGCGCGACACGGCCGCCCGCAGCACGCCGGTCAGGCGCCGCACCAGCCGCCGGGCCGGTGCCGTCCCGCCGCGCGAGAGCACCTGCCGCGGCTGAGCGGGAGCCGGTCACCCGACCCGCTCCCCACCACCGGACCGGCTCGCTCCGGCGTGGCTGCCACCCTGAGTGAGTGCATGTCGAACCTAAATCCAGGCCAACAGGATTGTCAACAATTATGTTGGCCATATCGCCGAATGTACTGCCGCCCAGACAGGGGCGCGGCACACGGAGCGGAGACCCGGCGCGCGAAGGGCTTGCGCAACGACGTGTGGGCCCGGCCCACTCCCTCGCGAACACGAGAAAGCGGGCCGGGCCCACACGGAACCGCGGCGGCAGTACGGCCTCACGGCCGGACCGCGGCCGGACAACGGATCAGACGGTCGCGGCGGCACCCTCGGCGACCTGACGGAGAACCTCGGTGAGCGAGGTGACGACCTCGGCGTCGTCGGCCGGGTGGATCTCGGCGAAGCGGGTCACCGAGCCGGGGATCGACAGCTTCGCGTCCACCAGGACCGCTCCGCCCGCGATACCGGCGGCCTTGCGGGCCTCGTCCTGGGCCCACACGCCACCGAACTGACCGAAGGCGGTGCCGACCACCGCGACCGGCTTGGCGGTGATGGCGCCCGCGCCGTACGGACGCGACAGCCAGTCGATCGTGTTCTTCAGGACGGCCGGCATGGTGCCGTTGTACTCGGGCGAGAACAGCAGGAACCCGTCGGCACGGCCCGCCACCTCACGCAGCCGTGCGGCGGCGGCCGGTACAGCGCCTTCGACGTCGATGTCCTCGTTGTAGAAGGGGACGTCGGCGAGGCCCTCGTACAGCTCGACCTCGACGCCTTCGGGCGCGTGCTTGGCCGCGGCCTCGGCGAGCTGGCGGTTGTGCGAGCCGGCGCGGAGGCTGCCGACGAGGGCGAGGATGCGTACAGACATGGGGAAGCTCCCGGGAGACGGAGACAGTCGAGTCAAGCGGACCACGGTCCGTTTAAAGTTGTACCACCTAAGCGGACCGCGGTCCACTTGCAGTCTTCCGGGCTACCCTGGAGCCATGAGTGCCAACCCTCCCCAGCTGCCCGGGCCCCCCGGCCCCGGCGCTGCGCGGACAAGCCTCGCGCTCGCCCCGGCAGGCGAACCCGAGCAGCTCCGGGCGGACGCGGCACGCAACCGGGCACTCCTGCTCGACGCCGCATCGAAGCTCATGGCCCAGTGCGGGGCGGCGGACCTCACGATGGAATCGGTGGCCGCCGCAGCCGGGGTAGGCAAGGGCACCGTCTTCCGGCGCTTCAAGGACCGCACCGGCCTGCTCATCGCGCTCCTCGACCACCGCGAGTCCCTCCTCCAGGCCGCGTTCCTGTCCGGACCGCCGCCGATGGGCCCGGACGCCCCCGCCGCCGAGCGACTGCACGCCTTCGGGCCCGCCGTGATGCGCCACGAACGTGACCACCACGGACTCATTCTGGCCTCTCGCGCCGACCCGTTGCGCACTTTCGCCGTACCCGCCTACCGATTGCGGCTGAGCCATGTCGCCATGCTGCTGCGCCGGACGGGCGTGGACGGGAATCCGGAGCTGCTCGCCCACACCCTCCTCGGGTCGATCGACGCGACCCTCGTCCATCACCTGACCTGCGAACGGGGCATTCCGCCGGAGGAGTTGGAACAAGGCTGGCACGACCTCGTCACCCGGCACGGAGTAAGGCGCTGAGGGCTGCTCAGCCTCGACCGGCGCCCACCTGGACCAAGGCGTGCGTCCCACTCGTGCGCCAGGCATGTCCGGACTCCTCCAGCCGCTCCAGGGTCCGCGGGTCCAGGCCCACGACGACGTCGGACTTCAGCGTGCGCAGCGTCGCCACAGCCCCCGGGAAGTACGCCGTGACATCGGCGAACGGCGTGGTCGGCGGCCAGAGCCGGTCACCCACGAGCCGCCGGTAGTTGAGGTCGCCCTTCAGGATCGTCAGGGTGGCGCCTGCCAGCTCCGCCCGGAGCTCATCGGGCATCAGCTCGTACGGGAAGGGCGCGCAGAAGAACGCGTGGGTACGCACTTCGAGCCGGCCCGACGTCATCGCGTCCCGGAGCCGCGCACCGGCCCTCCCCGCTTCGCCGGGAGCCTCTCCCAGGCGGCGCAGGCAGTCGACGACATCGGCCGTCATCGCGTCGGAGACGTAGTACGGGTGGGGCTTGACGTGGAGCACCACCCTTTCCGCACGGCCGTGTCGGAGCAGATGGTCGATGAGCACCAGGTCGGGGATGAGCTCGCGTCCGGTGTTGTCCGCGATGACCGCGACGGCAGAACTCTGCCCGGCCGGCAGGAGCGACCACAGCTCCCCGGTGCCGTCGGACACCAGGCTGCGATCGGGCTCACCGAGGGAGGAATCACCGGCCGGGCCGCGAAACCCCAGGTCCGCCCGGTTGCCCCAGAGTGAGGCCTGGAGCAGAGCGGCCGCCCGTTCGTCCTCGGGGAGGCCGGCGAGTGCGTCCAGGGCGCGGAGCTCCTCGTCCACCGTGCCGCCGGACAGCTCGGCCCGCTTGAAGGGCGCGAAGGGGTCGATACCCTGCCACGGGCCTTCAGCGAAATAGCCGACGGCCTGAAGGAGTCTGCGGTAGAAGTAGCTCTCCGCCCAGAGGAACGGGGCCTCGAACCAGGGGCGCCCGAAGTGCCCACGCCCCCACCCGAGCCAGAGTTCACGGCCGGGGTCCTCCGGTCCGGGCGGTTCGACGACACCGTGGACGATCTCGTGCAGCAGGTCGTCGAGGGCGCGGTGCTGTTCAGGCCCGTACGGGAAGGCTTCCCGCACCTGTTCGACGAGCGCCGGATGGCGCTCGGCCATGACCCCCCGGGCGAAGGTGCCGGGTACCTGACACGTGATCACCGGTGGCAGGCCGGGGGTTGCCCCGAGAGCCGTTCGCGCATCGCCCATGCGCACAGTCTGCCTGGTCGGGGCGTCCGTCCCCGTCCTGGATCACCCGAGTCCGCCGCCCACATCCACGACGCCGGGGCTCTCTGAGGTCAACAGCCTTGCCTCACGCGGCACATGAGTGCTCCGGGGTCTGGTTACGATATGTGTCGACTCAGATCAATTACCCAGAAAGGGAAACCGCACCCATGCCGGCCGAGACATTCGAGTTCCAGGTAGAAGCGCGTCAGCTCCTACAGATGATGATCCATTCGATTTACTCGAACAAGGACGTGTTCCTGCGCGAGCTCATTTCCAACTCTTCGGACGCGCTGGACAAGCTGCGACTGGAAACCCTCCGTGACGAAAACCTCGGGGCGGACTCGTCCGACCTGCATATCGCCATCGAGGCGGATCAGGAGAAGCGCACACTGACCGTGCGCGACAACGGCATCGGAATGTCGCACGACGAGGTCGTGCAGCTGATCGGAACCATCGCGAATTCCGGTACGGCCAAATTCCTCCAGGAGTTGAAGGAGGCCAAGGACGCCGCAGCGTCCGAGGAGCTCATCGGCCAGTTCGGTGTGGGTTTCTATTCGAGCTTCATGGTCGCCGACGAGGTCACCCTGCTGACCCGGCGCGCGGGCGAGGAGAAGGGCACCCGCTGGCAGTCCGGCGGCGAGGGCACCTACACCGTCGAGCCCGTCGACGACGCCCCGCAGGGCACCTCGGTCACGTTGCGGCTCAAGCCGGAGGACACCGAGGACAAGCTCTTCGACTACACCTCGCCCTGGAAGATCAGGGAGATCGTCAAGCGCTACTCGGACTTCATCACCTGGCCGATCCGCATGGCGGCGGTGTCGGGCGAGGAGGGCGCCGAGCCCGGGACCGAGACGGTCAACTCGATGAAGGCCCTGTGGGCACGGTCGAAGGACTCCGTGACCGATGAGGAGTACAGCGAGCTGTACAAGCACATCAGCCACGACTGGACCGACCCGCTCGAAACCATCCGCATGCAGGCGGAGGGGACCTTTGAATATCAGGCACTTCTCTTCCTGCCGTCACACGCACCGCAGGACCTGTTCATGCAGGACCACAAGCGCGGAGTGCAGCTCTATGTGAAGCGCGTGTTCATCATGGACGACTGCGAAGCCCTCATGCCGACCTACCTCCGTTTCGTGAAGGGTGTGGTCGACGCCCAGGACCTCTCGCTCAACGTGTCGCGGGAAATCCTGCAGCAGGACCGCCAGATCGAGATGATGCGGCGCCGCCTGGTCAAGAAGGTGCTCTCGACGGTGAAGGACATGAGGTCCAACGCCCCCGAGAAGTACACGGCCCTGTGGAAGGAATTCGGCCGGGTCCTCAAGGAGGGGCTGTTCCAGGACTTCGAGAACCGCGACGCCATCCTGGAGATCTCCTCGTTCTCCTCGACCAGGGACGAGGAGGAACCGACCACCCTGCGCTCGTACGTGGAGCGGATGAAGGAGGGCCAGGAGCAGATCTTCTACATGACCGGCGAATCGCGCGCCGCCATGGAGAGCTCGCCCCACATGGAGGCGTTCCGGGCCAAGGGCTTCGAGGTCCTCCTGCTGACCGACCCCGTCGACGAGGTCTGGGTCCAGTCCGTGCCGGAGTTCGACGGCAAGCCGTTGCAGTCCATCGCCAAGGGCGAGGTCGACCTGGACAGCGACGAGGAGAAGAAGGAGGTCGAGGCCGAGCGCGAGAAGCAGCAGCAGGACTACGCCGGTCTTCTGACCTGGATGACGGAACAGCTGGCCGACACCGTGAAGGAGGTGCGGCTCTCCTCCCGGCTGACCGTCTCTCCGGCCTGCATCGTGTCCGACACGCACGACGCCACCCCCGCCCTGGAGAACATGTACCGCGCCATGGGCCAGGAAGTGCCGCACACCAAGCGCATCCTGGAGCTCAACCCCTCGCACGCCCTGATCAGCGGGCTGAAGAAGGCACACGCGTCGAAGGGCGACGACTCCGACTCCGCCACCGAGCTGACCGAGACGGCCGAGCTCGTCCACGGGCTGGCCCTCCTCTCGGACGGCGGCGAGCTGACCGACCCCTCCCGCTTCAGCAGGCTGATGGCGGACCGGCTGGAGCGCACGCTGTAGAGCTGAACCCACACCCATGACTGCGGCCGCCAGGACTCCTGGCGGCCGCAGTCATGCGACGGCCCGGAGCGGGCGTGACGACGGCGCGGAGGTGTCCCGCGGCGCCCGGTCCGGGAGGACGGACGCCCGCTGGGAGCGGCTCACAGGAGTCACGCAGAGTTTCGACTCGACCCGCAACTTCACTCATTCGAGGGCCTGTTGAAGGTTTATCTACGCGCGGAGCATCGACCACCGAACGATCATTCGGGCATATCAGACGACTTCTTCCGAGAGCACTTACCGACGGGTACCGGGAGCTGCTACAAACGTGCTCGCCCCACGAACTCCCCACTCACCCCCCACATTTCGAAGGGCTGGCAGCCATGTCAGTACGCACCTTCCGGGCTTCCGTCTTCACTCTCGCGATCGCCGCCGTGGCCGCACTCGGCTTCGCGCAACCAGCCTCCGCCGCAGGGGCCGACTACGTCGCTCTCGGTGACTCCTACTCCTCCGGAGTGGGAGCCGGGAGCTACACGTCGGACAGCGGCGACTGCCTGCGCAGCACCAACGCCTACCCGTACCTCTGGAAGAACGCGAACGCCCCCTCGTCGTTCAAGTTCGTCGCCTGCTCGGGTGCGACGACGTCCTCCGTGGCGAGCAGTCAGCTGAGCGCGCTGACTTCGTCGACCACGCTCGTCAGCATCACGGCCGGTGGCAACGATGTCGGCTTCGCCGACGTCATGCAGACCTGCGTCCTGCAGAGCGAGGCAACCTGTGTGAGCCGGGTGAACACGGCGATCTCGCAGGCGCAGAACACACTGCCGGGGGCGCTCGACTCGCTGTACGCGGGCATCCGCTCGCGTTCGCCGCAGGCCCGCGTGGTCGTCCTGGGCTACCCGCGCTTCTACCAGCTGTCGGGTAGCTGCATCGCCGGGCTCACGGAGACCGAGCGCGGAGCGATCAACAACGCCTCCGACGTGCTCAACGGAGTCCTCGCCAAGCGGGCGGCGGACGCGGGGTTCACCTTCTCCAGCGTGGTGGACGAGTTCACCGGGCACGAGCTCTGCTCCGGTGACGCCTGGATCCACAGCGTGTCCATCCCCATCACCAACTCCTACCACCCCAAGGCCGTCGGGCAGTCGAACGGCTACCTGCCGGCCTTCCGCTCCGCGGCATAGCCCTTCGGGGCGCTGCGGACAACAGCGCCCGCTGACGCTTCTGCCCGCCCGGTCCACTCGGCGGCATCACCGGGTCGTCCCCGGAGGTGCCGCCGCGCCGGTGTCAGCGGGCGAGGGGACCGGGCGGGGGCACCGCACCCGCAGCGCTCCGGGCCCCGCCCCGTGCGGCACCCCAGGTCACTGGACGCGCCCTGTCCTGCCCCGTCGCCCACGGCCTCGCGTCGTTCCGGACGCCGGCCCGTCCGCCGGCCTCAATACCGCTCGACGAGGTGCTCGCGGCCGGCCGGAGGCTCGTACGGCTCGGGCCAGAAGTCCGTCACCTCCGTGATCCGGCCGCCGGCGTCGAAGCTGAAGAAGTGGACGGCGGGCATCTCCTCCGACCCGACGGTGCACACCGTCCGGACGGCGGCCTGCCGCCCCTCCCCGGGTCGGCCACTATTCGCTCGACCCGGACGTGCCAGTCCCCCGGGTACTCCTGGTTGAACCGGACGTACCGCTCCCTGCCGAGGATCCGCTCCCGGCTCTGCGGAAGGTCGTACACCACGTCGTCGGCGAGGGTGGCGGCGAACGCGTCCCAGTCACGGGCGTCCGCCGCGGCCAGATGCGCCTCCACCGCCGCACGAACCTCCGCGGCTCCCCACTTCTGCCCGGCTCCCCGGGCCATCTCCGTCATGCCCCCGAGTGTGGCGCACACCACTGACAGCCGGCGGTCGGTCGGCCGGGGCGTCCGCCACGGGCGCGGGTCTCGCGCGTGCTGCCGGGAACCGCTGGCGCGCGCGCCGGAAAGTTACCCACAGGCTGGGGTTACGTGTGGACAGTTGTCCACAGGCTGCCCGGCGTCACGGCCACATCGGGTTGGATGGGGCCATGAGCGACACACAGAACGAAGCGTCAGTGCCCGAGCGGGAGCAGGAGCCGCCACAGTGGGAGCAGCGTTTCCGCGCTGCCCGGGTGTCCCTGCCCGACTGGGCCGAGGACGCCCCGGACCGCGCCCTCTTCGTCTCGAACGCCACCGGCACCTACGAGCTGTACGCCTGGGACCGGGTGACCGGGAAGCAGCGTCAGGTCACCGACCGGCCCAACGGGACGACCGACGGAGTGCTGACGCCGGACGGCGAGACGGTCTGGTGGTTCGCCGACACCGACGGCGACGAGTTCGGCGTGTGGATGCGGCAGCCCTTCGACGGCGGTGCGGACGAGACGGCCGCGCCCGGCCTCGAGCCCTCCTACCCGGCCGGGCTGGCGATCGGGCGGGACGGCACGGCGGTCATCGGCCGCTCGACCGACGAGGACGGCACGACCGTTCACCTGGTGCGCCCCGGGAAGGGAGCGGTCGTGATCTACCGGCACCGGGAGTCCGCCGGAGTCGGGGACCTCTCCCACGACGGGACCCTGATCGCCCTCGAACACACGGAGCACGGCGACGCGATGCACTCCGCTCTGCGGGTGGTGCGCCCCGACGGCTCGACGGTCGCCGAGCTGGACGACACCGAGGGCGGCACGAAGGAGCTGGGCCTTTCGGTGCTGGGCTTCGCCCCGGTGGCAGGTGACACCCGGCTGCTGGTCGGGCACCAGCGGCGCGGCCGATGGGAGCCGATGATCTGGGACCCGGTCGCCGGGACGCAGACGGACCTGCCGATCGATCTGCCCGGTGACGTGGGCGCCGAGTGGTACCCGGACGGTTCGGCGCTGCTGGTCGAGCACAGCTTCGAGGCACGCAGCGAGTTGTGGCGCCACGAGCCGGGTTCAGCGGACGCGGTGCGGGTCGAGACGCCTGCCGGCACGGTTTCGGGCGCCACGGCACGCCCCGACGGCACGGTCGAGTACCTCTGGTCGTCGGCAGCGCAGCCACCCGTCGTGCGGTCCACGAACGGCACGGTCGTCCTCGACCCGCCCGGAGCGAAGGCGCCGGCCTCGGTGCCGGTGCGCGACGTCTGGGTCGACGGTCCGGGAGGCCGGGTCCACGCCTTGGTCCAGACGCCGGCCACCGGTGACGGGCCGTTCCCCACGGTCTTCGAGATACACGGCGGACCGACCTGGCACGACAGCGACGCCTTCGCATCGGGTCCCGCCGCCTGGGTGGACCACGGCTTCGCCGTCGTGCGGGTCAACTACCGCGGCTCGACCGGTTACGGCCGTGCCTGGACGGACGCGCTGAAGCACCGGGTCGGCCTGATCGAACTCGAGGACATCGCGGCGGTCCGGGAGTGGGCGGTCGAATCGGGGCTCGCGGACCCGGAACGGCTGGTGCTGGCCGGCGGCTCGTGGGGCGGCTATCTGACCCTGCTCGGTCTCGGCACGCAGCCTGACGCCTGGGCCCTCGGGCTGGCAGCGGTCCCGGTCGCGGACTACGTCACCGCCTACCACGACGAGATGGAGGCTCTGAAGGCGATGGACCGCACTCTTCTGGGCGGCACCCCGGAGGAGGTGCCCGAGCGCTTCGAGGCGTCGTCCCCCCTGACGTACGTCGACGCCGTGCGCGCACCCGTCTACATCTCGGCCGGCGTCAACGATCCGCGCTGCCCGATCCGCCAGGTGGAGAACTACGTGGACCGCCTCGCGGCCCGGGGCGCCGTCCACGAGGTGTACCGGTACGACGCGGGTCACGGCTCGCTCGTCGTGGAGGAGCGCGTCAAACAGGTCCGGCTGGAACTGGACTTCACACTGCGGCACCTGGGTCCGGCGCAGGGCGTCGACCGGGCCGGGGAGGGGCGGGGGCCGACGGCATAAGGTCCGGATAAATGGTGCACCCCGCTCCGGAGGCCCGGACGGCGGAACCGTACCGTGGAGGGGTGTACCGGTTCCTGCTGACCCCGCGATGGTGGGGGATCAACCTCTTCGTCGTGCTGGCCATACCGTTCTGCGTGTTCATGGGCACCTGGCAGCTCGGCCGCTTCGAGGACCGCGTCCAGACCCATGAGGAGGCCGAGGAGCGCCCGGATCCGGGTACCCGCGCCGCGAAACCGCTCGACGAGCTGCTTCCGGTGAGCACGGAGACCTCCGGACGCCCCGCCATGGCGACCGGGACCTACGCCGACCAGTTCCTCGTCCCCGGGCGCAAGCTGGACGACCGCAGCGGTTTCTACGTGCTCGACATGCTGCGCACCGACGGCGGCAAGGCCCTGCCCGTCGTACGGGGCTGGCTGCCGGGGACACCCGGCAGCGCCGAGGTCCCGGCGGCACCGGCCGGTGTGGTGACCGTGACCGGCGATCTGCAGGCTTCCGAGAACAGTGGCAGCAAGGGCGTGGACGTCACGGGCGGACTCCCCGAGGGGCAGCTCGGCATGATCAGCGCCGCGTCCCTGGTGAACCTCGTCCCGTACGACGTGTACGACGCCTGGGTGACCCTGCCCGAAGCCGGTCCGGGAAGTCCGGGCGGTCAGGGAAGCTCGGGTGGTCCGGGCGGTTCGGGCGGCGGTATGGAGCCGGTGCCGGCCGCGGCGGCTCAGGGCAGCGGACTCGACCTGAAGGCGTTCCAGAACCTCGGTTACACCGGCGAGTGGTTCGTCTTCGGAGGCTTCGTCCTCTTCATGTGGTTCCGGTTGGTCCGCCGTGAGGCGGAGGCCGCTCGCGACGTCGAGCTGGGACTCGCGGCCGACGCCGACTGAACTACACCGAGGTACGACAGCGAGGTACGGAGATGGGCGGGGGCCCGCCCGAACCCGGCAGGTTCGGGCGGCCCCCGCCCATCTCCGGCTACGAGGCTTCCAGGACGCCCGTGCGGTAGATCGTTCCGGCGCAGGCGTTGGAGATCGTGGTCTCCGCTGTCGGCGCTCCCGTCTCCGGTGTGTGTGTGACCGCGATACTGCCGTCCGCCGGGCCCTCGTCGGCGCTGCCGAACTGCGCGGCGGTGTCCGCCGTCCCCGCGGTGGTCCCGGTGCTGTCGCCGCCGCCTCCGACTCCGTCGGTGGGCGTGGGGCTGGGCGAGCCGCCGGTGGTCGGGCAGGTGTCCGACGGCACCCAGGCGAAGCGGACCTCGTAGGCCATCGCCGGCTTGAGGAACACCGTGCCCGGCTCCAGGGAAGGATCGGGCAGGCCGCCGGCAGGGTCGCCCGCAGTGTGCTGGACGACGCTGATCTTCAGCGGGTCGGCCGCACCCGCCGCCTGGAAGCCGACCGTGCCGTTGGTGGTCACCGAGCAGGAACTGCCGGACACGTTGGCGATCCTGAACGTTCCGTACACGGTGCCGTTGGCGCCTGCGGCGCCTGCCTCCGCGGAGGCGATACCCAGTTGACCGGGGTCGCAGGCCGTGGCGGCGGCGGTCTTCCCGCCCGGGGTGTTGTCGAGGGACTCGCTCCCGCTGCCCTCGGCATCGGGGTCGGAGCCTTCGGCCGGGGCCGAGGAGTCGCCGCCCTCGCCTTCCGCCCCCGCGCTCCGGTGGTCCTCGGGCCCGGCCGACTCCTGGACGCCGGACCCGGAGCCCGCGTCCTCGCCGCTGCCCCCCTGCGCCTGCTGGCCGTGCCCGGCGATGGCCGGGTCGGCAGTGACCGAGCCGTCCGAGTTCGCCACATGCACGAAGGCGGGGACCGCCGTACCGATCAGCAGTGCCGCAGCGGCCGCGCCCACCACGGCCTGACGCCGCCGGGCGCGCCGCGCCGGCACCGCGCGACACAGGTGGTCGAGGGTGCCGTCCGAGGGCTCAAGGCCGTGGACCGCCCCGCGCAGCATCCGGCGCAGCTCGGCCTCGTCCAACTTCCCGGCGTCCTCCCCTGCGTCGGAGACACCCCTCGGGACACGACCGAAGTCTCCGCCACGGGTGCTGGCGGTCCCGGCTCCGAAGAGCGCGGTCAGCGTGCCACCGGGACCACCGTCGCCGGACGCCTCACCGGCGCCGGGCACGGGACCACCGGCGGCGGAAGCGGGGCGACGGCCGACGGACGCGGGGCCATCGCCGTCCTCGACGTCGCGGGGCGCGGAACCGTCCACGGACCCGGAACCATCCGCGGAGCCGGACCCGGAACCGTCCACGGACCCGGAACCGCCACCGGGCACCGGACCACCGGCGGGTGCGCCACCACCACTGGCTGGTGCACCACCACCGGCGGCCGTTGGGGCCGCTTCCGCGCCGTCGACCGCGCCGCTGTCGTCCTTGTCCTGCTTACGTTCACCGTCCTGCTCGGGATCGGTGTTCGGGTTGCCGTCCAGCCCGTCGTTCACAATTCCGTTTCCAGTCCGGTCATCGTCGTGCCTGTTCTCGGGCCCGTTCATGACTGCGCCTCCATCACAAGGCGCAGTGCCGCGATACCCCGGGAGCCGTACGCCTTCACCGAACCGAGCGATATGCCCAGCGCCTCGGCGACCTGAGCCTCCGTCATGTCCGAGAAGTAGCGCAGCACCAGCACCTCGCGCTGGCGGCGCTGCAGCCCCTTCATCGCCTTGATCAGGGCGTCCCGCTCCAGCTGGTCGTACGCCCCCTCCTCCGCGCTCGCCATGTCGGGCATCGGCTTGGAGAGGAGCTTCAGGCCGAGGATGCGCCGACGCAGCGCGGAGCGGGAGAGGTTGACCACGGTCTGCCGGAGATACGCGAGCGTCTTCTCGGGTTCACGCACCCGGTTCCGCGCGGAGTGCACCCGGATGAACGCCTCCTGCACCACGTCCTCGCAGGACGCGGTGTCGTCCAGCAGCAGGGCGGCCAGGCCCAGCAGCGAACGGTAGTGGGCGCGATAGGTCTCGGTCAGATGATCGACCGTCGTTCCCGCAGCCACCGTCTCCTCAGCGCCCTCGCGCTGCGAAGGCAGCCGGGTGGGACGCGCGGCGGGCATGGGCGCGATCACCGGCATACCGCCGGGTGCGCGGGGCCGCCGGAGCGGGCGCACCGAAGCGCCTCGCAACGGGCCCACCACTGTGATGTCGAGAACCTCTGCCACGCCAGTTGGACACTCATCCCCCCGTCAGGGTTGTACGCCAACGGCACCACGTTCGATGCGGTGCGACATGCCCTCATCCGTACCCGCTCTTCCCCAAATGCCCCGAAAACACATCCAGTCACGCAAGAAGTGACGACGTAGACGCGCCGCATCCGACCAACGGTTGCAGAAGCTCAGGAGATCATCGTCGGATACGACAACACCCCAGCTCAAGAGGTTCAGATCAGCGAATTGCCCACAGGGCTCACACAGATCCTACAAAAGAGGTTCGATCAGGTCCGGGAAAATTCTCCGGCCAGGGACTCGGCGATCTGGGCCACGTTGAGGGCCGCACCCTTTCGGAGGTTATCTCCGCAGATGAACATCTCGACGGCGTGCGGATCGTCCATCGACTGCCGCACCCGCCCGACCCAGGTCGGGTCGGTGCCCACCACGTCCGAGGGCGTGGGGAAGTCGCCGGCAGCCGGGCTGTCGAAGAGCACGACGCCGGGCGCGGTCGCCAGGACCTCGTGGGCGCGGTCCACGGCGACCTCGTTCTCGAAGCGGGCGTGCACCGACATGGAGTGCGCCGCGACGACGGGGACGTAGACACAGGTGGCGGTGACCTTGAGGCCGGGCAGACCCAGGACCTTCCGGCACTCCTCGCGGATCGCCAGTTCCTCCGACGACCAGCCGTCGCCCGCGTCGGTCCCCGCCCACGGGACCACGTTCAGGGCCACCGGGGCGGCGAAAGGGCTCTTCTCCCCGTCGCCCAGAGCCCGCCGCACATCCCCGGGCCGTGTGCCCAGCTCCGTGCCCGCCACCAAGGCGAGCTGCTCGCGGAGCGCGGTGACGCCGTCCCGGCCCACGCTGCTCACCGCCTGGTACGAGGAGACGATCAGTTCCCGCAGACCGAATTCGGCGTGCAGCGCACCGACCGCGACGATGAGCGAGAGGGTCGCGCAGTTCGGGGACGCGACGATGCCGCGCGGCCTGCGCCGCACGGCATGGGAGTTGATCTCGGGCACGACGAGGGGCACGTCGTCGTCCAGCCGGAACGCCGCCGAGTCGTCCACGACCACGGCGCCCCGGGCAGCGGCGACCGGGCCCCACTGCGCGGACACCTCGTCCGGCACCAGGAAGAGGGCGACGTCCACACCGTCGAACACGTCCTCGGAGATCGCGAGGACCTCGGTCGCCCGGCCTCGGACGACCAGCTCGGTGCCGGCCGCACGCGGGGAGGCGACGAGTCTGACCTCGCCCCAGACGTCCGCGTGCTCCGAAAGGATCTGGAGCATGACGCCGCCGATCACCCCGGTCGCACCCACGACCGCGAGCGAAGGGCGGCGCACGGTCATCGGCCGGTGCCTCCGTAGACGACGGCCTCGTCGGAGTCGCTGTCGAGACCGAAGGCGGTGTGCACGGCGCGCACGGCCTCGTTGACGTCGTCGACCCGGGTGACCACCGAGATGCGGATCTCGGACGTCGAGATCAGCTCGATGTTCACGCCGACGTCGGACAGCGCCTCGAAGAAGCCGGCGGTGACACCGGGGTTGGTCTTCATGCCGGCGCCGACGAGGGAGATCTTCGCGATCTGGTCGTCGTAGCGCAGCGACTCGAACCCTATGCCGGTGCGGTTGCGCTCCAGGGCGTCGATCGCCTTGCGGCCCTCCGCCTTGGGCAGCGTGAACGTGATGTCCGTCAGCCCGGTCGTGGCGGCGGAGACGTTCTGCACCACCATGTCCATGTTGATCTCGGCGTCCGCGATGGCGCGGAAGATGGCGGCGGCCTCGCCCGGCTTGTCGGGCACGCCGACGACCGTGACCTTGGCCTCGGAGACGTCGTGGGCGACTCCGGAGATGATGGCGTGCTCCACCTGCTGGTCCCCTTGCGGCTCGTTGCTGACCCAGGTGCCGCGGAGTCCGGAGAAGGACGAGCGGACATGGATCGGGATGTTGTAGCGGCGTGCGTACTCGACACAGCGGTGCAGCAGCACCTTGGAACCGGACGCCGCCAGTTCCAGCATGTCCTCGAAGGAGATCCAGTCGATCTTCCGGGCCTTCTTCACGACCCGGGGGTCGGCGGTGAAGACACCGTCCACATCGGTGTAGATCTCACAGACCTCCGCGTCGAGCGCGGCGGCCAGCGCGACGGCGGTCGTGTCCGAGCCGCCGCGCCCGAGGGTCGTGATGTTCTTGCCCTCCTGGCTCACGCCCTGGAACCCCGCGACGATGGCGATGTTGCCCTCGTCGATCGAGGTCCGGATGCGGCCCGGCGTGACATCGATGATGCGCGCTTTGTTGTGGACCGAGTCGGTGATGACACCGGCCTGGCTTCCGGTGAACGACTGGGCCTCATGGCCCAGGTTCTTGATCGCCATGGCCAGCAGGGCCATGGAGATCCGCTCTCCGGCGGTCAGCAGCATGTCGAACTCACGCCCGGCAGGCATCGGGGATACCTGCTCGGCGAGATCGATCAACTCGTCCGTCGTGTCGCCCATCGCGGACACCACGACAACCACCTGGTTGCCGTTCTTCTTGGCGTCCACGACTCGCTTGGCGACGCGCTTGATGCCTTCGGCATCGGCTACGGAGGAGCCTCCGTACTTCTGCACGACAAGGCCCACGTGCGCTCCTCGCTCAATAATGGTGCGGTCGGCTCAGTTTAACGAGCAGCCCGGAATCGACCTGTCGATACCGGATGGTGAGATGTCCCGCCCACCACACGGACGGCAGGTCGCTCCGAACCGCTCGTACGGGGCTGCTGCCCGGCATCTTCGAACCGCACGCCTCTTTGTGTCCCAGGACACAGCGGGGCGCAGGGCGAGTAAAGCCGCGGACCGCTACAGAACGGGCCGCAGGCCGAGCGGCCCGCCGATCTCCGCGGCCATCACGCGGCCCGCTTCCTCCGCCAGGTCACCGTCACCGGGGTCCTGGTCCGTGTCCAGCCCGTCGAGCTCCTGGAGCGGCTGGTTCAGCCGGATGTGGGCGATCAGCGACTGCAGGGCGCGAAGGGCCGCCGACGCGGTGGAGCCCCAGTTGGAGAAGTACGAGAACTGCCACCACCACATGGCCTCCGCCGTGCGGTCCGCCTCGTAGTGGGCCAGCCCGTGGCCGAGGTCCGTGACCAGGTCGGCCAGGTCGTCGGAGATGCGGTGCGGCACGGGGGGCTTACGGGGCTCGTACGGGTCGAAGACCTCGGAGTAGACGTCGATGGGCTCCAGCAGCTCCGCGAAGCGCTCACGCAGGCCGTCGGCGTCCGGTTCGGGTCCCAGATCGGGCTCGTACCGCTCGTCCGGGAGGATGTCCTGGTAGGCGCCGAGCCTGCCGCCGGCCAGGAGCAGCTGGGAGACCTGGAGGAGGAGGACGGGGACGGCCTTCTCGGGCTCGTCCTCCCTGGACACCTCGGTGACCGCGACGATGAACGTCTTGATCTGGTCCGCGATCTGGACGGCGAAGTCGTCCGGGTCCTGCGTGACGGAATTCAGCGTGGCGTCAGACATCGAGGGGACCTCCCGTGGGCACGGTCGCGAACGGTGGGTAGAAGATAGCGCCGCCGGACGTAAAGCCGCCATCAGATGTCAGGTCACACATCGAGGAGCCGCCTCCCCTCGAAGGCACGGCCGAGCGTGACCTCGTCGGCGTACTCCAGGTCGCCGCCCACCGGCAGTCCGCTCGCCAGCCGTGTCACCCGCAGGCCCATCGGCTTCACCATCCGGGCGAGGTACGTCGCGGTGGCCTCGCCCTCGAGGTTGGGGTCCGTCGCCAGGATCAGCTCGGTGATCGAACCGTCCGCGAGCCTGGCCAGGAGCTCCCTGATGCGCAGATCGTCGGGGCCGACGCCCTCGATGGGGCTGATCGCGCCGCCGAGCACGTGGTAACGGCCACGGAACTCACGGGTCCGCTCGACCGCCACGACGTCCTTGGGCTCCTCGACCACGCAGATGACCGTGCGGTCGCGGCGCGCGTCGCGGCAGATACCGCACTGCTCCTGCTGGGCGACGTTGCCGCAGACCTCGCAGAAGCGGACCTTGTCCTTCACCTCGAGGAGGGCGTGGGCCAGACGGCGTACGTCGGTGGGCTCGGCCTGCAGGACGTGGAAGGCGATCCGCTGCGCGCTCTTGGGACCGACGCCGGGCAGCCTGCCCAGCTCGTCGATGAGCTCCTGAACCACGCCTTCGTACAACGGATCGCCTTTCCTTGTTCCCGCTCGCGCCGCGACCGGTGCGTGCGGGTGGCTGCAGGGGTCAGAACGGGAGGCCGGGCATCCCGCCGCCGCCCAGGCCCTCGGCCAGCGGGCCGAGCTTCTCCTGCTGGAGCTGCTGGGCGTTCTCGTTCGCCGCCTGGACCGCGGCGACCACCAGATCGGCGAGCGTCTCGGTGTCCTCCGGGTCCACGGCGCCGGGGTCGATGACGAGGCCGCGGAGGTCACCGGACCCGGTCACCGTGGCCTTCACGAGGCCGCCGCCGGCCTGGCCCTCGACCTCGGTCCTGGCGAGCTCCTCCTGGGCCACGGCGAGTTCCTGCTGCATCTTCTGGGCCTGCTGGAGCAGCTGCTGCATGTTGGGCTGGCCACCACCGGGAATCACGGTCACTCCTGGCACTTCGACGACGGATTGTTTCGGTACGCCGAGCCTACGTGCTCACCGGACGCCGCGCCCCACCCGCAGGGGAGCAACTCTTTCGAGTGAGTTCCGAAACCGGCCTGCCGCGCTCCTATACCTGACCAGAGGCCGTGCGCACCCGGGAATCCCGCGATTTCGACCCCATGCCCCACCATTCGGCGGTAGGAAGAGGACGCGTATCCCTACGCACACGCACATCGAAGGTAACGCAGAGTTACACGAGTGGGACCCGGTCATATGCCGGAGATCCGTCCCATCCGTGACCGACAACCGTGCCGATCCGCGTCGTCACGCGCCGAGCGCAGAGTGCAGAGGAGTGCCCCGGTGAGTCAGCCGGAGATGCAGCCCGACGGGCAGCCCCGCAAGGAGTCCGGCGCTGGATCCGGCGCGGGTACCGGAACCGAACGGTCCACCACGCGCTACGGTTCGGGCCCCCGGGACCTGACCGGCCGCGCCTTCCCGCTCGGCGACTGGGGCGAGCCCGCCGAACGGCTCGACGAGCTCTACCGCTGGGTCGAGGCCGGCGCCCTGGACACCGCCGACTGGTATCTGCGCGACCGGATCCGCAAGCGGCGCACGGCCCGGCTCCTCCGTGTCGGCACGGCGGTGGGGGTGATCGCGGGCGCGGCCCTCCCCCTGCTCGATCTGACGGGCGAGCTGCACGGGTCGGCGGGCTGGGGCTATCTGTCGCTGCTGCTGGGCGCCGCGTGCATGGGCTGCGACCGGTACTTCGGACTGACCTCCGGCTGGATAAGGAACCTGGCGACGGCGCAGGCCGTGCAGCGGCGCCTCCAGGTGCTGCAGTTCGACTGGGCGTCGGAGTGCGTGCGGGAGATGCTCGGGCCGACCGAGGGCACGGCCAGCGAGGCCGCGGAGCGGTGCCTGGGCGTGCTGCGCCGGTTCTCGGAGGACATCACCGAACTCGTCCGTACGGAGACGGCGGACTGGATGGTGGAGTTCCGGGCCGGGCCCGCGCCGATGGGCATGCAGTCGCTGGTGTCCGGCGGGGCCGGCGGCCGCCCCGAGCCCGGGGTGTCCCACGGCCGGCTCACCATGCCGTCGGTCGCCCGTCCGAACATGCCGCGCCAGAGGCCCCCGGAGCCTCCCCGCTGAGGGGCACGGCACGGGCGGGGCCGGCCCTCGCCGTCCCGCCCGGTCCTCACGTCCACGCCCGGTTCCGGAGACGTCCACGCCCGGCCCTCACCGTCCATGCCCGGTTCCGGAGACGTCCACGCCCGGTTCCGGAGACCCGGTACCGGAGACATACGAGCCCGGTACCGGAATCCGGTCAGCTGAAGATGATCATCGAGCCCTGCGCGAGGCTGCGGGTGGCCGCCGCGTGCAGGCCGAGCCAGACGTGCCGCTCCCGGGCGAACGGACTTTCGTCGTACGGGACCGAGGCGGCCCGCTCCTCCAGCGTCGTCGGCCCGGTCGGCGGAAGCGGGGCGGCCGGGGGGTTGGCCGGGTCTATGCCGATGGACGGGGCGACGAACTCCAGCTCGCGCAGGAGCCCGTGGGCCGAGCCCAGTGGGCCGCCGCCTTCCAGGAGCTGGTCGTTGGAGAGCGGGGCGGGGAAGTCCAGCGGGACGTACGCCCCGGCGTGGTCGTAGTGCCAGACCATGTGCGACGCCTGTGCGCTCTGTTCGAACATCTCCAGCAACTGCTCGTAGTCCCCGCCCAGTTCGTCGACGGGTGTGACGGCGAGCCCGCTCAGCTGGAGCAGGTAGGCGCGGCGCAGGAAGTGCAGGGCGTCGTAGTCGAAGCCCGCGACCGGGGCGACGTCCCCGGTCAGGCCGGGCATGTAGGCGTAGACGGGCACGGGCGGCAGCCCCGCCTCGGTCAGCGCGTTGTCGTAGACGGCGATCTCTTCGGCGAACGGGTTGTCGGGGCTGTGGCACAGCACATCGACGAGGGGGACCAGCCACAGGTCACAGGCCACGAAGTCTCGCTCTCCAACGGGTTCGTGCGATGGTCGGGACAGCGTAATGCGACCGGGACCTCGCGCACAGGGTGTGGGGCGGCGGTGCGCGCCCGGGGTCAGCCGGCGCAGTGACCCGGGTGCGGGGGGTTCCCGGCGGCGAGCCGGTCCGCCCAGCTCAGTCCGTGCGCGTAGTAGTCGTCGAGCACCGTGCGTACGGCGGGTCCGTCGGCGGCCGTGATCGCCTCGACCAATTCCTGGTGGCCGTTCCACAGCCAGTCGCACACGTCGCCGTCACCCCGGAGGTACGGGACGGCGAAGACCCAGGCCTGCATCCGGAGCCGTTGCAGGAAGTCGTTGATGTACGTGTTGCCGATGACCGCGCCGAGCTCCCGCCAGAACCGCAGGTCGTACCCGATGAGTATGTCCAGGTCGCCGCTGCGTGCCGCCCGTGCGGCCTCCTCGGCCCGGCGGCGTACCGAGACGAGGGCGGGCCGGTGGGCGGCGACCACGGCCGGCGCCGAGCCGGTTCCGTCGAAGATCCCACGGAACACGCCGTCTATGACCAGCGCGCGCGCCTCCACCATCGACCGGTAGTCGGCGACGGTGAACTCACGGACCCGGAAACCCCTGTGCTGGTCGGATTCGAGCAGCCCCTGCGCGGAGAGGTCGAAGAGCGCCTCGCGTACGGGGGTCGCGGACACCCCGTACTGCTCGGCGATCTGCTTGACGGTGAACTCCACCCGCGGCCGCATACGCCCAGCGAGGACCTCGTCACGCAGTGCGTCGGCGATCTGCTGCCGCAGCGTGCTGCGGGTCACGCCCGCGCCCATGACGCCCCCTCCCGTTCTCGGCTTGGGTCACCTTAAGCCAGGCGTCCGTCCGGTACCGGTCACGGGGGAGGGCGTCGTTCCGGTGCGTTCTACACGGTGTGCTCGTCGGCGACCGAGAGCGCCGCGTCCAGGGCGGAGAGCCCCTCCTCGGCCTCGGCCTCGGTGATGTTGCAGGCGGGGACCACGTGGGTGCGGTTCATGTTGATGAAGGGCCAGAGGCCGTTCTTCTTGCAGGCGGCGCCGAAGGCCGCCATCGGCGCGTTGGCCTCACCGGTCGCGTTGTACGGGACCAGCGGCTCGCGGGTCTCCCTGTCGCGGACCAGCTCCAGCGCCCAGAACGCGCCGAGCCCCCGCACCTCGCCGACCGACGGGTGGCGCTCGGCGATCTTCCGCAGTCCGGGACCGAGCACGTGCTCGCCGAGGTGCGCGGCGCCCTCGACGGTCCTCTCCTCCTCCATGACCTTGATGGTGGCGACCGCGGCGGCGCAGGCCAGCGGGTGTCCGGAGTAGGTGAGTCCGCCGGGGTAGGGGCGGGTCTCGAAGGTGGCGGCGATCTCGGCGCTGATGGCGACACCGCCGAGCGGCACGTAACCGGAGTTGACGCCCTTGGCGAAGGTGATCAGGTCCGGCACGACCTCGTAGTGGTCGGCGGCGAACCACTGCCCGGTGCGCCCGAATCCGGCCATCACCTCGTCCAGCACGAAGACGATTCCGTACCGGTCGCAGATCTCGCGGACGCCCGCGAGGTAGCCGGGCGGCGGCGTCATGATGCCCGCCGTGCCGGGGATGGTCTCCAGGACCACGGCCGCGACGGTCGCCGGGCCCTCGAAGGCCAGCGTGTCCTCGAGGTGCTGGAGCGCGCGGGCGCACTCCTCGGCCTCGGTGCGCGCGTGGAACGGGGAGCGGTAGAGGAAGGGCGCCCAGAAGCGGACGACGCCCGCCGAGCCGTTGTCGGACGCCCAGCGGCGCGGGTCGCCGGTGAGGTTGATCGCCGTGGCGGTGGCGCCGTGGTACGAGCGGTAGGCGGAGAGCACCTTCGGGCGTCCGGTGTGCAGACGGGCCATGCGGACGGCGTTCTCGACGGCCTCGGCGCCGCCGTTGGTGAAGAAGATCTTGTCCAGATCGCCCGGGGTGCGCTCGGCGATCAGGCGGGCCGCCTCGGAGCGCGCCTCGACAGCGAACGCCGGGGCGAACGTGGCGAGTTTCCCGGCCTGCTCCTGGATCGCGGCGACGACCGCGGGGTGCTGGTAGCCGATGTTGGTGAAGACGAGGCCGCTGGTGAAGTCGAGATAGCGGTTGCCTTCGTAGTCCCAGAAGTACGCCCCCTCGGCGCCGGCGACGGCGAGCGGGTCGATCAGGCCCTGGGCGGACCAGGAGTGGAACACGTGGGCGCGGTCGGCGGCCTTCACGGCCGCGCCCGCTACGGGGTCGACGTACGGGGCGCGAGGGGCATCGGGGGTCATGCGGCGAGCGTAGGCGGTGGTCCCGGCCGTCCTCCATGGCCACTTTGTATGGCGTGGGCCGCCCCGCTCGGCAGGGTGTCGGGTTCCCGTACCGGGTGGCACCGCAAATTGACAGCATGCTGTCATCATGGCAGCCTTCTGTCATACGGTTCCCGCGTTCCGCCACCGGAGGCCACCATGACCGGCACGACCGTCCACCTGGCCGTCTACGACACCTTCGCCGACTGGGAGCCGGGCTTCGCCACGGCACAGCTCACCCGGCACGGTCACACCGTGCGGACCGTCGGCCTCACCACCGCGCCCGTCACCACGATGGGCGGACTCCGCGTCCGGCCCGATCTCGCACTGGGCGTGCTGCGGCCCGAGGACAGCGGGCTGCTGCTCCTCAGCGGCGCGTCGCTCTGGGACACCGGCGGGACACTCGCCCCCTTCGCTCGGGCGGCACGCGCCTTCCTGGACGCGGGCGTGCCGGTGGCCGCCATCTGCGGTGCCACCGCGGGGCTGGCCCGCGAGGGACTGCTCGACGACCGCGCCCACACGAGTGCCGTGTCCCACTACCTCGCGGCCACGGGGTACGCGGGCGGCGGCCACTACGTCGACGCCGACGCGGTGACGGACGCCCCAGGGCCCTCCCGCGGCGCTCTCGTCACCGCCGGCCCCACCGAACCGGTCGCCTTCGCGAGGGAGATCCTCGGGCTGCTCGGGGTCTACGAGGCGAAGAAGCTGGACGCCTGGTTCCGGCTCTTCCACGACTCGGACGCGAGCGCGTACGAGGTGCTCGAAGGATGAGCGGGAAGAGCGGCGAGAACCCCGACCGGTTCAGCCGCACGGCGATCGCGGTGTTCCGGCTCAACGGCAGGTTCCTGTCCGTCGCCGAGGAGCTGGCCGGGCCGGCCGGACTCACGGCGGCCCGCTGGCAGGTGCTAGGCGCGGTCCTGAGCGAGCCGCTCCCCGTCTCCGGCATCGCCCGCGCGATGGGGATCACCCGGCAGAGCGTGCAGCGGATCGCCGACCTGCTGGTGGACCGGGGTCTCGCGGAGTACGTCGCCAACCCGGCCCACCGGCGGGCCAAGCTGCTCCGGCCCACGCCGGCGGGGCGGGCCGCGGTGAGCCGGATCGACCCCGGCCACGCGGAGTTCGCGGCGCGGCTGGCCGGGGAACTGGGTGAGGAGGAGTTCGCGAGGACCGTCGCGGTGCTGGAGCGCCTGTCGGAGGCGATGGACACCCTGACGACCGCGTCCGCGCAGCCACCGGACTCCCCCGGGAACTGACGACGGCACCCGGGGTGCGCGCCGCTATTCTCGACCTCGGTCCGCCATCACCGTACGGGGGAGGAAGCGCACCATGGAGAAGCTGGGACCCGGCGATCCGCAACGCATCGGCACCTACCGCCTGTTGGGCCGCCTCGGCTCGGGCGGGATGGGCCAGGTCTTCCTGGCCCGCTCGGACCGCGGGCGCACGGTCGCCATCAAACTGGTCCGTACCGAGCTCGCGGCACAGCAGCGGTTCCGCGACCGCTTCCGCGCCGAGGTGCAGGCGGCCCGACGCGTCGGGGGCGCCTGGACAGCGCCGGTGCTCGACGCGGGGGTCGACGCGGTGGTGCCGTGGCTGGCCACCGGTTACGTCGCCGGCCCCTCGCTCCACCGCATCGTCTCGGGCCGCTCCGGCACGGCGGTCTCCGACTCGGGGGCGTACGGTCCGCTGCCCGAACGCTCCGTCCGCGTCCTGGGCGCCGGACTCGCGGGAGCCCTCCAGGACATCCACGGCGCCGGTCTGATCCACCGTGACCTGAAGCCGTCCAACGTCCTGATGACGATCGACGGTCCGCGGGTCATCGACTTCGGTATCGCCCGGGCCCTGGAGACCGCGGCCGAGGGCGGTCTCACCCGTACGGGCTCGATGATCGGCTCACCCGGATTCATGGCGCCCGAGCAGGTGCGGGGCGAGCGGCTGACGACCGCGTGCGACGTCTTCTGCCTCGGCTCGGTGCTCGCGTACGCGGCGACCGGCCGGCCTCCGTTCGGTTCGGCGGACAGCGGGGTGCACGCGCTGCTGTTCCGGATCGCGCAGGAGGACCCGGACCTCACCGGCGTACCTGCGGAGCTGGTCGAGCTGATCGGGGAGTGCCTGGCCAAGGACCCCGCCGCTCGCCCCTCCCCTGACGCCGTGCGGGAACGGCTCGGCGGCACGGACACGGCGGAGCCCTGGCTGCCCGGGGCGCTGATCGCCCAACTGGGGCGGCACGCGGTGGAACTGCTGGACTCCGAGGACCCGGAGGAGGAGGCGGAGGCGGAGGGCGGCGGTCCGGCATCGGGAGGCCCGGCGTCCGGTGGCCTCCCGACGGGCGTCCGGTACGCACCGGGACCGGGAGGCGGCGGGCCGTCCTCCGCACCGGGACCGGGAGGCGGCGGGCCGTCCTCCGCACCGGGGCGGCGTCCGCAGGAGCTTTTTCCGGCGCCCGCCGGACACTCCTCCGCCGCGACCCGCCCGTCCGGCCCTCCCGCGTCGGGCGGCCGGACGGGACCGGGGCGGGCCCCTGCGCCACAGCCCTCGTACGGCTATCCGCAACACCCCGCCCCTGCCTACGGATACGGCCCCACTCCCCCGTACGCCGCGCCCCCTGGCAACCCGGCCGCCCCCGGGCGTGATCGCCGGCGGGTGACCGGTTCCGCCCTGCTGCTCGGCGTGGTCGCGGTAGTCGTCGCCGCCGGTGTGGCCTGGGGGGTCTACGCCTTCATGCGGGGCGACGGCTATCCCACGGCCTCGCACGGCGGGGGTTCCGACTCCGGCCAGGGCTCCTCGTCGGACGGCGGAAGCACGGACGGGACCATTCCGTCCGGCTATCTCGGTACCTGGTCGGGGACCGTCGGCAGTGGTGCCGGCGCGCCCACCCGCCAACTCGTCCTCCAGCAGGGCGCCGTGGGCGACACCGTTCTGTCACTGACAGCCGAGGGCCCGCTCGACACCGGCGGTTCCTACCGCTGCGTGTTCCAGGCGGAGCTGGAGGGCGAGCCCTCCTCGGGCTCCCCGGTCCACATCGGCCCCTCGAAGGTCACCGCCGGGGAACCGGTCTCGTCCTGCACACCCGGCAGGCCGACGGTCCTGACCTTGCTGCCGGACGGCACCCTGCGCCGCGAGATCACCGACACCGGCGAGAGCCTGACGTACACCAGAACGGACTGAGCCCGGCGACGACGGGCCGGCCGGAGCGGCGTGCGGCACGGGCCGGGCACGGCGGACTCACTCCGCGAGGTCCAACGCCCGGAAGGCGAGCCACAGGTCGTACCGCGCGCTCGGGGTGCGGAGCAGCGACCGGCACAGCAGGGTTTCCAGCCGACCGAGACGCTTGCGCGCACCGGGCACCGAGATCCCCAGTTCGACCGCGGTGGGGCTCAGTCGGGCCTCGCAGCGCAGCCAGGTCCGCAGGGTCTCCTCGCCCGTGGGTCCGGCCGGTTCGATGAGGCGCACCTGATGGGCGGCCCAGTCCCGCATCCCGGGCGTACACAGGACGGTGTCGAGCTCCCCCGGGACCGCGCCGCAGGTCCCGGTCCCCGTCCGGGTACCCGGAACCTGCGGCGTGGGGGCGGCCCTGATACGCAGGGCCAGGTCGACGGCGGCCTGGTCCGCGACCCGGTCCAGATCGAGGCCGAGGAGTTCACCGATCAGCTTCAACCGGGCGGCCAGAGTGTTGCGGTGGATCTTCAGGTGCCGGGTGGCGTGGGAGGAGAACGCCAGCCAGGACGCGACGGTCGCCGCGAGTTCCTGGCTGCCCGGGTCCTGCGAGCGGCGTGGCAGATGGGTGAGCAGCGGTGCGAGCAGGGCGTCTGCCCAACGCGCCCCCGCGGCGCCGACGAGCAGGGCGGGTTCCTGCGCGGTGCCGAACCTGGCATGGCGTCCAGGGGTTCCACGGGCGACGGCGAGGGCGTGGAAGGCCTGTCGGTAGGCGGTCGCCGTGTCGGACAGCCGCACCGCCTCGCTGACGCCGACGACGCAGTCGTCCACGAGTCCGGCGACCGCCAGGTCGAGGGTGCGGCCGCCGTCCGGTCCCGCCGGGCCCGTTCCGTCCTCGTCCGGCATGATCAGGATCAGGTGACGGGCGTACACCGGGCAGCGCACGATCCAGGCCCGGCCGGCGGAGATGTCCGCGCAGATCCGGGCCACCTCGTCCCGCTGCCCGCCGGAGCACTCGACGACGCAGACGCGCACGGGATCGGGGAGCTTCGGCCGCAGTGCGCCCGCCACTTGACGCGCGATGGACAGCTGGCCGGTCATGAGGAGGTGCAGCACGGCCTCACGCCCCCGGGAGTCCGCCAGGTCCACGCGCCGCCGTCTGCGCTCCAGGGTTTCGGACGCCCAGGACAGGGCCAGCGGCATCACCGCGTCGGCCAGCAACGTGGACAGCCCCGGCGGCAGCGGTTTCGGCGTGACCACGGCGAGGACCGTCTCCCGGCCGTCGGGCGCCCTGTCCAGGGGGAGCAGCAACGCGGCGCACTCGCCGGTGTCCAGGGAGTAGGAGCCGGTGCCACGGGCCGTCAGCACGCGCGCGGCACGAGAGGCGATGCCGGTCGCCTCGTGCCCGGACCAGCGGGCGTTCCCGGCCACGGCCTGGAGGACCGTACCGTCCTTGTCGAGGATCCCGGCCCAGCCCTCGGCCCGCTGGGCGATTCTGCGCAGCAGCTCCGGTGACCCGCCGGTCCGCGCCAGCCGGTACATCAGCAGTACGTCGTCGGCCCGTTCCCGCGCGCCCACATGTCCCCCGTTCGCCGCCCGCCTGCCGCCCGAAACGTTCGTACTCCGAAACCGGAGTGCAGAGTACCGGGACGGCTGTGCGGTTTGATACCCGTCGCGGGCCACACGGGGCGAATTGAATCTCCCGGCCCACAGCCCCGCCCGCCTAGAGTTCCCAAGGTGTTCCGGGGCGTTCGGGAGACGTCGGGGGACGTCGGAACGTCCTGGTCCGGGTATGGCGCCGGATGTCGGGGGACGTCCGGGCGACACGACGGCAGCGGCTCACGGGGGTGGTCGCTGTCGTCGGCCCGCACCGGTTGTCAGTGGTGCCGCCTAGCGTGGATCTCGACCGTGCCGCACACCGGACGAGAGGCCCCTGCCGTGGAGTTCCGCATCGAACGTGGCGCGCTGACCGAAGCCGTCTCCCGGGCTGCCCGGGTCCTGCCCGCCCGGTCCCCCGTGCCCGTACTCGGAGGTCTGCTCCTCGATGCGGACGCCGGCCGACTCCGGGTCTCCGGGCTGGACTTCGAGGCTTCCGCCCTCGTCGAGACGGAGGCCCACACCGTCCGGGCCGGGAAGGTGCTGGTCATGGGGCGACGGCTCCTCGACATCTGCAAGGTGCTGCCGGACGGGCCCGTGGAGTGCGCGGTCGAGGGCTCGCGCCTCACGGTCGCAGGTGACGACTCGCGCTTCGGCCTCTCGGTCCTGCCGCTCGACGACTACCCCGCGCTGCCGCCGCTGCCCGAGGTGCGGGGCGCGGTGGACGCCGGGGAGTTCGCCGCGGCTGTCGGGCACGTGGCGGTGGCCGCCGGGCGGGACGACACCCTGCCGACGCTCACCGGCATCAGGCTCGGGCTCGACGGATCCACGATGACGCTGGCCGCGACCGACCGGTACCGCTTCGCGGTGCGCACCCTGCCGTTCAAGGCGACGGCGCCCGAGGCCGGGGCCGACGTCGTGGTGTCGGCCCGTCGGCTGGCCGAGATCGCCAGGTCACTCGGCGGCTCGGGCCAGGTCAGTGTCGCCGTCGACGGGGGGTCGGTCGGCTTCGAACACGCCGGTACGCGGACGACGGTGCGGCTCCTGGACGGCAGACTGCCGCGCCACGACAAGCTGTTCGCGCTCGCCGATCCCGCCGTCGCCGTGCTGGACCGGGGCCGGCTGGTGGAGGCCGTCAGACGGGTGTCCGTGGTCGCGGACGGCGGCAGCCCCCTGCAGATGACCTTCACCGGCGGACCGGACGGCTCGGTGCTTTTGCAGGCGGGGTTCGAGGACGACGTGGCGTCGCAGCGGCTGCCCGCCACCCTGGAGGGGGCCGGGGAGATGACCGTCGCCTTCAACCCCGCGTACCTGATGGACGCGCTGTCCTCCTTCGAGGACACGACGGTCCGGATGCGGCTGATGGGTCCGGGGCAGCGCGCCATGATCACCGGCGGGGAGGAGGACACCGCGCATCCCACGCACCAGCACCTGCTGATGTCCGTCAAGCCCCAGATGCTCTGACGCCGGTCCCGGAACCGGGCTCCTGGCCTCCGACGGCTACGACGACGCCTGCGGCTGCGCGACTCGGCAGCGCCTCACCCCGGAAGCGTCGCCACCTCCCCGACGGCGGCGAGCAGCCAGATGGGGAACTCGGGATCGGCCTGGCCCACGGCGAGGCCGAGCCACCGGGTGCCTCCGGGGACGCGCCAGACCTGCATGCTGCCCGCCAGGCTGCAGAGCCGCCCCATCGGCTCCGGAACGGGACCCGGGCCCCGCCCGTCGCCATCCCCATCCCCATCCCTGTCCGGAAGGTCCTCCGCCACGAGGTCCTCCGCCAGGTAGGGCCAGAGTTCGACCGTCTCGGGCTCGCCCCACCGCTCGCTCAGCGCGGTCGCCAGGACACTGAACTCGGCCTCGATCTCCTGCTCCGCGGGTTCGACGATCTCGGGGGACCTGTCGTCCCAGAAGTCACGGCTCGCCAGCAGGATCAGCAGATGGTGCGCGGGGCCGCTGTCGCGTACGCCGTTGTCCTCGCTCTCCTCCGTCACGGGGTACGGCAGGGTGAGGACTTCGTCGATCAGGGCGAGGCGGGACTCGGTGCTCGTGGGCGGGGTGCCGTCGCTGTCCGGGTTCATGGTGCGTGATCCTGCCAACCGCCCTTCCCGGAAAGCGAATCGGGGGCGCCTCCGGCAGATGCCGGAAGCGCCCCCGAGGGGCGGGGTCGGACTCAGCAGCTCAGGTTCGAGCCGGGGGTGGTGCCGAGGATCTGGACGAACGCCTGGTACTTGTCGATCCGGCTCTGGACCTGGGCGGGGTTGCCGCCGTTGCACTCCAGGCTGCCGTTGATGGACCGGATGGTCTCGCCGAAACCGGCGCCGTTGACGATGGCGTTGTGGGGCGTCATGGTGCCGGGGCCGGACTGGGTGTTCCAGTACCAGAGGCCGGTCTTCCAGGCCACGGCGGCGTTCTGCTCCACCTGCCAGGGGTTGCCGAGCAGGTCGATGCCCAGCGCGTCACCGGCGGCCTTGTAGTTGAAGTTCCAGCTGAGCTGGATCGGGCCACGGCCGTAGTAGGCGGCCTGGCCGGCCGGGCAGCCGTACGACTGGCTGGTGTCGCAGTAGTGCGGGTAGTTGGCCGTGTTCTGCTCCACGATGTACACGAGGCCGCCGGTCTCGTGGCTCACGTTGGCGAGGAACGCGGCCGCCTCCTGCTTCTTGACCGTGTCGCTGCCGGTCTTGGAGAAGCCGGGGTAGGCGCTCAGGGCCGCGGTGAGACCGCTGTAGGTGTAGAAGGAGTTCCGGCCCGGGAACATCTGGTTGAACTGGGCCTCGCTGACGACGAAGCCGGAGGGGTCCGGCTGACCCGGGTCCGTGCCACCGCCCCCGCAACTGCCCTGGTCGGCCCAGACGTCGACGGTGCCGGGCTTCTCGTTCTGGGTCCACCACTTCGCGGACCAGTTGTGACCGTTGTACGAGGCGGAGCCGCCGCCCCAGTAGACGGCGGAGGCGCTCCAGGCCGGGGCGCAGGCCGCGGCCGATGCCGTGGTGGCGGGAAGAACGACGAGCGTCGCGATGACCGCGCCCAGCGCGACAATCAGGCTCATGACACGTTTGACCACGTGATCACTCCTTCGTCGCGGCGCTCGCGCCGAGCGTGCACCGCCATGGGGGGTACCGCCACTCAAGCCCTGATGGTCTGGACCTGTCAAGGTCTAGACCAGAAATCGCCCTCTTGCCAGGACTCCCCAACTCCGCTCCTCCATCGCCTTGTTGGACGCAGAGCGAACTTCACCGGAAGGGTCGCGGCGAAGAGGTCGTGCGCGCCAACGGCCACCTGCCGTGCGCGACGCAGCAGGGCATGCGGACGAATGCGGCCAGGACCGAGCCGCCCGTTCGCCACCGCCCGACCCGCGGGACGGCACGACACCACGCTGCCCACCGGAACGACGACGGCCGTTCCTTCCGCGCGGAAGGAACGGCCGTCGTCACCTCGACCCCGGTGCCCGTGGGGACCGCGCCGGGCGCGGTCCCCACTGATGCTCCTAGATGAAGGAGTTGATCTCGATCGTCTCGGTACGGCCGGGGCCGACACCGATCGCGGAGATCGGGGCGCCGGACATCTCCTCCAGCGCCTTCACGTACGCCTGCGCGTTCTTCGGCAGGTCGGAGAACGTCTTGGCCTTCGTGATGTCCTCGGACCAGCCCGGCAGCATCTCGTAGACCGGCTTCGCGTGGTGGAAGTCGGTCTGGCTGTAAGGGAGCTCCTCGACGCGCTTGCCGTCGATCTCGTACGCCACGCACACCGGGATCTGCTCCCAGCCGGTCAGCACGTCCAGCTTCGTGAGGAAGAAGTCGGTGAGGCCGTTGACCCGGGTCGCGTACCGCGCGATCGGGGCGTCGAACCAGCCGCAGCGACGGTCACGGCCGGTGGTGACACCGCGCTCGCCGCCGATCCGGCGCAGCGCCTCGCCGTCCTCGTCGAGAAGTTCGGTCGGGAAGGGTCCGGCACCGACCCGCGTGGTGTAGGCCTTGAGGATGCCGATGACCCGGCTGATCTTCGTCGGGCCCACACCGGATCCGGTGCAGGCGCCGCCCGCGGTCGGGTTCGACGAGGTGACGAAGGGATAGGTGCCGTGGTCGACGTCCAGCAGGGTTCCCTGGCCGCCCTCGAAGAGGACGACCTTGCCCTCGTCGATGGCGTCGTTCAGGATCAGCGTGGTGTCGGCGACGTACGGCCTGAGCTGCTCCGCGTACTGGAGCATCTCCTCCACGATCCTGCCGGACTCGATCGCGCGCCGGTTGAAGACCTTGGCGAGCAGCTGGTTCTTCTGCTCCAGTGCCGCCTCGACCTTCTGCTCCAGGATCGACTCGTCGTAGAGGTCCTGGACGCGGATGCCCACACGGTTGATCTTGTCGGCATACGTCGGGCCGATACCGCGCCCGGTCGTGCCGATCTTGCGCTTCCCGAGGAAGCGTTCCGTCACCTTGTCGACGGTGACGTTGTACGGAGTGATCAGATGAGCGTTACCGCTGATCAGGAGCTTGGACGTGTCGACGCCACGCTCGTTCAGGCCGCTCAGCTCGGAGAGCAGGACCGCCGGGTCGACGACGACACCGTTACCGATGACCGGGGTACACCCCGGCGACAGGATTCCGGAGGGGAGGAGATGCAGTGCGTACTTCTGGTCGCCTACGACGACCGTGTGGCCGGCGTTGTTGCCGCCCTGGTATCGCACCACATAGTCAACGGATCCACCGAGGAGGTCGGTGGCCTTCCCCTTGCCCTCGTCACCCCACTGAGCACCGAGCAGCACAAGTGCGGGCACAGGCGTACACCCCTTCCGGGCGGGGCATGTCCAAGGCCAGGGGGCGTACGTAAAGGTCGTACCTGCCGTACGACGATGTACGGCAAAGCCTGAGCCGTCGAACCGGGTGCCCCGGAATAGACGAAGCCCCTGGCGCAATAGCGCAAGGGGCTCTTGCACCAAGATGCTACCCGAGGAAGGACCGAGGTGTCGGCTGCAGAGCCCCCCGGCGACGGCGACCACCAGCTACTCGTGCTCATCGACCCCCTTGCCCGCCGCTACGACGGCGAGTCCGTGCGCATCGCGAAGGACGTGCTGGGCGCGGGCGCGCACACCAAGATCTGCCTTCCGGACGGCCCCGACGAGTTCGCCAGGGCCCTCTCCAGGCGTGGCGCCAGACGGCCGGTGGTCATCGGCGACGACCACGCGCTGCTGCGCGCCGTGTCCCAGCTGCACCGGGAGCGGGAGCTCTCGGACGGGGCGCTCTCCCTGGTCCCGGTAGGCGCCGCGCACACCCTTGAACTCGCCCACGCGCTCGGTGTGCCCCACGGCGCGGTCGCGGCGGCGCGCGCGGTCCTCGACGGCACCGTACGCAGACTGGACCTGCTGGTCGACGACAGCGACGGTGTGGTCCTGGGCGACCTGCGCATCCCGGCGGTGAGCTCAGGGCCGGACGCGCCCCACACGGTCTGGGACACCTGCCGCACGCTGATGGCAGCCCTGGTCCGTCCCGCTCCGCCCTCCCCCTCCTCGCCGCCCGGCGCGCACCGACTGCGGGTCGAGGCGGACGGCGTCCTGCTGAACGACCTGGACCGTCCGGTCGAGGGCGTGTCGGTGACCACCCAGCGGGACGGGGGCCTGGCGGACGTGGTGATCCACACGACCTCGGGCGAGACGTTCACGGCGGAGGCCAAGGCGGTCACGGTCGCCGGTCCGGACTTCCGCTACCGCGCGGACATACAGGCCGCCGGCCCGGTCAGAACGCGGACCTGGACGGTTCGCGCGGGCGCCTGGGGGCTGGTGCTCCCGGAGGCGGTCGGCTGAGCACGGGCCCGACGGCCCTCACTCCGAGCCCTGCGGCTCACGCCGCGAGTTCCCGGCCCTAACCCGACGTCCTGCGGCTCTCGCGCCACCGGTCCAGGACGCCGACCAGTTCGGCCTGCATGAACTCGAAGAACTCCGCCGTCTCCACGAGCCGTGCCCCGGCGGGGGTGTCCTCGCCGAGGGAGCGCGCGCCGTCCCTGAGGGTGCGCTCCCAGCGGGTCAGCACCTGGTCCCGGTTGGCGAAGGTGGCGTACCAGATCTCGTCGTGCAGGCGGTAGCGGTCACGGCGCGAACCGGGGTCCCGCTCGCGGCCGACCATGCTGACCTGGGTGAGGTAGTTGATCGCCCCCGACACCGCGGCCGGGCTGATCCGGAGCTGGCTGCCGAGGTCCGCCGAGGTCATGGAGCCGTCGTCGTCAGCGAGGAGCGAGGCGAAGACGCGCGCGGCCATCCGCTGCATCCCGGCCTCCGTCATCTCGGCCGCGAAGCGCTCGACGAAGCGTGACACCGCGTCCTCGTCGCGCCCGCTCCCTTCTGCCCTCCCGGGTTCCCCGGCCGCGCCGCTCATGGTTTCCGCCGTCTCCTCTGATCTGCTCACGGCTCGACTTTATACGCTTCCTTAACTTCATAACTTTGTGAACCTGCCGTACTTTCAGAAACATGACGAAGGCAATCAGCGTCGCCGGACTGCACAAGGCGTTCGGGCGGACACACGCACTGGACGGCCTCGACCTCACCGTCGAAACGGGCGAGGTCCATGGCTTCCTCGGGCCCAACGGCGCCGGGAAGTCCACGACCATCCGGGTCCTGCTGGGGCTGCTGCGCGCCGACGCGGGCGCGGTCCGGCTGCTCGGCAGGGATCCCTGGCACGACGCCGTCGAGCTGCACCGGCGCCTGGCCTACGTGCCCGGCGACGTGGAACTGTGGCCGGGCCTCACCGGCGGCGAGGCCATCGACCTGCTCTCACGTCTGCGCGGCGGGGCCGACACCCGGCGCCGCGACGAACTCATCGAGCGCTTCGACCTCGACCCCACGAAGAAGGGCCGGGCCTACTCGAAGGGCAACCGCCAGAAGGTGGCCATCGTCGCCGCGCTCTCCTCCGACGCGGAGCTGCTGCTCCTGGACGAGCCGACCGCGGGGCTCGACCCCCTCATGGAGGTGGTCTTCCAGGACGTGATCCTGCAGGCGCAGGCCGCGGGCAGGACCGTGCTGCTCTCGAGCCACGTCCTGGCCCAGGTCGAAAGGCTGGCCAACCGGGTCAGCATCATCCGGCTCGGGCGGACCGTGCGGTCCGGGTCGCTGAGCGAGCTGCGGCATCTGACGCGTACGACGATCGAGGCGGAGACGGAGCGGCCCGCCGCCGGGCTCGACCTCCTGCCCGGCGTGCACTCCCTGGAGGCCACCGACGACGGAACCGGGAGCGGAGGCCGGGTGCGGTTCACCGTGGACAGCGGCCACCTCGACGGCGCCGTGCGCAGGCTCGCCGAATTCGGCGTACGCAGCCTGATCAGCCACCCGCCGACCCTGGAGGAGCTCATGCTCCGCCACTACGGCGACGAGCTCGCCGCCCACGGCCACGGCCCGGCGACCGCCCACGAGGACGCGCGATGAGCGCCGTGCCCGCCGTCAGCACCCCTGCGACGGCCGACGCCTCCGGCGGCTCCGGGTCGCTGACGGGGACCCGCGCCCTGGTCGGCTTCAACCTGCGCAGGGACCGCGTCCGGCTGCCCGTGTGGATCCTCGCGCTGTTCCTCGGCACGCTGTCCACGGCCGGCAAGTTCGGGACGCTGTACGCCGCCCCCGAGGCCCGCGCCTCCGTCCTCGACACCGTGGACAGCCCTGCCGGACTCGCCATGACCGGGCCCCGGCACTATCTCGACGACTACAGCACAGGCTCGATGATGGGCCATCAGATGCTCGGCTTCCTGGCCGTTCTGGTCGGTCTCATGAGCGCCCTGATCGTCACCCGTCACACCCGCGACGAGGAGGAGACCGGCCGCGCCGAACTGGTCCGCTCCACCGCCGTCGGACGTCACGCGCATCTCGCCGCCGCGCTCTGGGTCGCGGTGATCGCCGACCTCGTACTGGCCCTGCTGCTCGCCGTCGGTCTCGAGGCCATGGACCTGGCCCCCGGCGGCGCCACGGGCTCGCTGCTCTACGGCCTCGCACACGCGGCCGTCGGCCTCGTCTTCGCCGGGGTCGCCGCGATCACCACACAGGTCACCGCCCACACCCGGGGCGCATCCGGCATGGCCCTGGCCGTCATCGGCCTCGCCTACGCCCTGCGGGCCGCAGGTGACGCGGGCGGTGAGGACGGGCTCTCCTGGCTCTCCCCGATCGGCTGGATCCAGCGCACCTACCCCTACGTGGACAACCGCTGGTGGCCGCTGCTGCTCTGCGTGGTGCTCGCCGGCCTCTGCGCCGGTGCCGGATTCGCCCTGTCGACACGGCGGGACGTGGGCGCGGGGCTCCGCGCCGCCCGGCCCGGCCGCCCGACGGCCTCCGGCGCGCTGCTCAGACCGCTGGGATTCGCCTTCCGGCTGCACCGCTCCATGCTGGCCGGCTTCGGCACCGGACTGTTCCTGATGGGCGTGATGTACGGGTCGATCCTCGGCGAGGCCGACGACATGCTGAAGAACATCGACCCGGTCCAGGAGGCGCTCCGGAGGATCGGCGGCGCGAGTACGGCCGAGTCCTTCGCCTCGATGATCATCGTGATCCTCGCGGTCGTCGCCTCCGTGCACGTCGTGACGGCGGCGCTACGGCCCCTGGCCGAGGAGAACGCGGGCCGCGCCGAACTCCTCCTGGCGACCGGTCTCTCCCGTGCCCGGTGGGCGGGCAGCCATCTGGCGGTCGCCCTCGTCGGCGGCACGGTCCTGCTGCTGGTGGCCGGCCTCGGTACGGGCGCCGCGGGGGCGGCCTCGACCGGCGACTCCGGGCTGGTGCTCTCGCTGACCGGTGCGGCGCTCGCCTACGCACCGGCGCTGTGGGTCACGGCCGGGGTCGCCGCCGTCCTGTTCGGCCGGCTGCCCGGTGCGGCCCAGGCCACGTGGTTGGTGCCGGTGTACGCGTTCGTGACCGGCTACCTGGGGCAACTGCTCCGGTTCCCGGGCTGGGTGACCGGCCTGTCCCCCTTCGGCCATGTCCCGCCGTTGCCCGCGGCCCCCATGGACTGGACGCCCCTGGCCGTCCTCACCCTGGTCGCCGCCGCCCTGCTCCTCGTCGGCCTGGAGGGCTTCCGCCGACGGGACCTGCGGGCGAAGTAGGGAACCGGCCGCAGCAGCCGGGTGTCCTCACAGTCGTGAAGCAACGGGACGCGGCAGGGTACGGCGGGTGCGCGACCGCGGCGGTCGGGGCGGTCACCGCCCTGTTCGTCTGGAGCTCGTCACGGCGCACCCGCCTGCACATGGGCGGCGGATTCGAGGGGCAGGGCTCGGACCTCTCCGTCCTGTGGACCGAGCTGCCCCTCGTCCTGCTCGCCGGGGCCCTGCTCCCCCCGCTCGCCTGGCTGCTGATCCTGCGCCCGCTGCGCGGGCCCGGGCCAACCCGTTCCCGGATCCTCGTCGCGGCCGTGTGTGCCGGGAGCGTCCTCGCCTTGTCCGCCTGGGGTCTGCACACATGGGCGAACCCGGGCGGGCCGGACCGTCCGAGACTCTCCGGCACCCCCTTCTCAGAGCTCGACCAGTAGCTCCCGCAGCCCCCGGATCACGTACCCCGGCTTCCACTCCGGCTCCGCCACCAGCCGCATACCGGGGGCCCGGCGCAGCAACTCTCCGAAGGACGCGGCCATTTCGAGCCGGGCCAGCGGGGCGCCCAGGCAGTAGTGGATGCCCGCGCCGAACGAGATGTGCGGATTGTCCGCGCGGGACAGGTCCAGCGTCTCCGCGTCGGCGAAACGCTCCGGATCCCGGTTGGCCGACGCGAAGAGCAGCGCGACCTGCGACCCCCGCGGGATGACCTCGCCGTCGAGCTCGATGTCGTCCAGCACCCACCGCGCGAACATGGGCACCGGGGTGTCGTAGCGCAGCAGTTCCTCCACCGCGGTGGGCAGCAGGCTGTGGTCGCCTCGGAGCGAGGCCAGCTGCTCCGGGTGCCGGAAGAGCATCCACCAGCCGTTGACGGTGGCGTTGACCGTGGCCTCGTGGCCGGCGTTGAGCAGCAGCACGCACGTGGAGACGATCTCCTGCTCGGTGAGCCGGTCCTCTTCGTCATGGGCGGCGATGAGCGCGGTGACCAGGTCCGTGCCCGGGTCGGCGCGCCGCGCGGTGATCAGCTCCCGCAGGTACGCGGAGAACTCGACCGAGGCCCGCACCGCGGCCCGCGCGGTCTCCTCCGGCGGATTCAGCTCGAACATCCCGCAGATCGCGGCGGACCAAGGCCTCAGCAGCCCCCGGTCGGACTCCGGGACGCCGAGCATCTCGGCGATGACGGCCACCGGCAGCGGTTCGGCGACCTCCGAGAGGAGGTCGCCGCCGCCCGCCGCGACGAGGCCACCGACGAGCCCGGCGGCCAGCCGCTCCACGGTCGGGGCCAGCGCCTCGACCGTGCGGGGTGTGAAGGCCTTGGCGACCAGCCGCCGGATCCGGGTGTGGTCCGGGGCCTCCAGGTCGAGGATCCCGTTGCCGTTGAGCGTGTGGAACGGTTCGTGCGCGGCGGGCGGGGCGGTGACGCCGAACTCGTCGTGGCCGAAGCGGTGCAGGTAGGTCCGCCCCAGACGCCGGTCGCGCAGCAGCCCGGACACGTCGGAGTAGTGCGGGACGAGCCACTGCCGGGTCGGCTCGAAGTAGTGCGCCCGGCCGGTGGCACGCAGCGCGGCGTAGGCGGGGTACGGATCGGCGACGAACGCCGGGGACCAGGGGTCGAAGGACACGTGCATGGGCAGACGCTATCCGTGGCTCGCGCTATCCGGGGGTGACCAGCCGCGCCTCGTACGCGAACACGGCCGCCTGGGTCCGGTCCCGCAGCCCCAGCTTCACCAGGATGCGGCTGACATGGGTCTTGATCGTCGACTCGGCGACCACCAGGTGCGAGGCGATCTCCAGGTTCGACAGCCCCTGGGCGATCAGCACGAGCACCTCCGTCTCCCGTTCGGTGAGGTCGCCGATCCGGGCCATGGCGGGGGGCCGGGGCGCTTCGGCGATCTTCGAGAACTCGGTGATCAGGCGCTTGGTCACGGTCGGCGCGAGCAGTGCCTCGCCGGACGCCACCACCCGTACGCCGTCGGCGAGCTGCCTGGCCGAGGCGTCCTTCAGCAGGAAGCCCGAGGCACCGGCGCGCAGCGCCTGGTAGACGTACTCGTCGAGATCGAACGTGGTCAGGACCAGCACCTTGGCGTCCGCGTCGGCGGCGACGATCTCGCGGGTCGCCTCGATGCCGTTGAGCTCCGGCATCCGGATGTCCATCAGCACGACGTCTGGCCGCAGCGCCGCGGCCTGGGAGACGGCCTGCCGCCCGTCGACGGCCTCGCCGACGACCTCGATGCCGGGCATCGCGTTGAGCAGCACGGAGAAACCCTCGCGGACCATCATCTGGTCGTCGACGATCAGTACCCGGATGGTGTCGTTCATGCCGCCCCGCCCTTCGTGGCGACGGTCTCGGCCGCCGGTACGGGGAGGAACACGGCGACCTCGAAGCCGCCGTCCTCCGTGGTCTCGGCCGTCATCTCCCCGTTCAGCATCGCGACCCGCTCCCGCATGCCCGTGATCCCGTGTCCGGCGCCCGGCGAGGGCTTGACCAGCCCCCTGGCGGGGCCGTTGACGACGCGCAGCCCCAGCCCGCCGAGCACATGGCCGATCTCCACCTTGGCGGTGGCGCCCGGCGCGTGCCGGAGCGTGTTGCTCAGCGCCTCCTGGACGATCCGGTAGGCGGACAGCTCGACACCCTGCGGGAGCTCCCGCACCGCGCCGGTGACCGTCTTCTCCGTCTCCAGACCGGCCTCCCGGACGTTGTCCAGCAGCCGGTCGATCTCGGCGAGGGTGGGCTGCGGGGCGTCCGGCGCCTCGTAGTCCTCCGCCCGCACGACGCCGAGGACGCGGCGCAGCTCGGTGAGCGCGGCGACGGCGTTCTCGCGGATGGTGACGAAGGCCTGCTCCAGCTCGGGCGGCGGGTTCTCCACACGGTACGGGGCCGCCTCCGCCTGGATGGCGACGACGGACATGTGGTGCGCGACGACGTCGTGCAGCTCGCGGGCGATGGTGGTGCGCTCCTCCAGGAGCGTGCGCCGGTCGCGTTCGACGGCGGTGACGGTGCGCTGCACGGTCACCTCGCGCTGGGCGTCGCGGCGGGTCTGCACCACCGTCACGACGAGCAGGGCGAACGCGGATGTGAAGATCATGCCGCCGTTGCTGGAGGAGGGGTTCCAGGGGCCGATGGTCTCCATGAAGGAGCCGGTGAGCAGGGTGATCAGCCACATCCAGGCTGCGGTTCGCGGCCTGGTCCGTGCCGCGACGACGATCAGGACGCCCAAGTGGCATATGAAGGCGTTCGGCGCCCACGGCCAGTCCCCGCTGCCCACCATGCAGATCACCGGGACCGATGCGATCGACACCCAGAAGGCGAGCACGGGACGGAGCAGCGTCATCAGCAGCGTGGCGGCCGGCAGGAACGCGGTGATGATGGTCGCGATCCCGAACGGGGAGTAGGTGTTCGACGAGAAGACGCCTACCAGCAGAGCGATCAGGGCGACCGCGCCGACCACCACGTGCGGGAACCAGACCGCCCGCCTCCGGATCGCTCCGGGAAGTCGGCGGATCACCGGCCCGCCGGTCCCCAGCGGGTCCAGCGGACGGTACTCGAACGCGTCGTGGAAGAGGTCCTGCCGCAGGCCGCCTATCGCGCCCGCGGCCAGCCGGAACTCCGGGCTTCTGGTCTTGGTGTCGGTCACACGTCCAAGGTAGGCGTGCGTCCGGCCCGCGGTCGTCAGCAGTGAAGCGGATCCCCGGCCGTCCGTCGCAAGGACTACCAGGCCAGCTGGGCGATCTCCTCGGCCACCACCGCGCAGGCGTCCGCCGACGGGTCGATCAGCGGGAAGTGCCCCACACCGTCGAGCAGGGTCAGCCCCACCACCTCGCCCGCCTTCGCCGCGGCGTCCACGAACGCGTCGCCGACCGCCGCCGGCACCGTGGTGTCCTCCACCCCCTGGACGACGGTCGTCGCGATGCCGGTCGGCAGCAGCAGGGCCGGATCGACGTGGGCGCTCCGCGCCTCGAAGTCGTCCCCTTCGCCGAGCAGTTGGTGCAGCGCGCCGGAGCAGACGTCCAGCCCCGCCGCGCTCGCGAGGTCGGCGATCGGCGCCAGCGCGACCACCCCGCGCAGCGGGGGCCACGTGGACAGCCGCCACGGCGAGCCCTCCGGGAGCACGTGCCGGGCGGCGGCCCACAGCGCCAGGTGCCCGCCCGCCGAGTGCCCGGTGACCACGGTCCTGCGCACATCGGCCTGGGGCAGCTCCCGGGCGGCCAGCGCCGGCAGGGCGTCCATCGCCGCGGCCACGTCGTCGAAGGTCTCGGGCCAGCGCCCCGCCACGGGACCGGCCCCGCCCTGCTGCGGGATCTCCCCGCCGCGCCGGTACTCGACACTGGCGACGGCGAAGCCGCGCCGCGCCAGGAAGTCGGCGAACGGCGACACGTGCTCGCGGTCGTACGGTGCGCGATAGGCCCCGCCGTGCAGTACGACGACGAGGGGCGCGCCGTCCCGGCCGTCGCGCGGGGCATAGAAGTCGATCACCTGGTCGGGGTGACTGCCGTAGGCCGCGGACCGGTCGGGGGCGACAGCCGGATGCCCGAAGGCCGACTCGGCCTCGGCGGCGTCCCGTTCACGCGCGGCAGAATCCGACATCATGCTCCAACCGTCCTACGCCTGTGCCCAACTCGACTGACCTGCGGGGACGGTACCAGTACGGTGGCCCGCCGCCGTACCGGTCCGGAGCACGGACGGATACGGCGGCGGACGGTCAGGCCCCTGTCACCTCGGCGAGGATCCGCGCCGCCCGCTCCGCGTCCGCGAAGCCGACGTACAGGGGGGTGAAGCCGAAGCGCAGGATGTCCGGACGGCGCAGGTCGCCGACCACTCCGCGTTCGATGAGCACGCGCATCACCGCCTCCGCGCCGTCGCAGCGCAGCGAGACCTGACTGCCGCGCTCCGCGTGGGGAGCGGGCGTGATCGCGGTGACCCGGCCTCCGGGGACGTACGCGGCGACGCACTCCAGGAAGAAGTCCGTGAGGGCGAGGGACTTCGCCCTGACCGCCTCCACCGTGACGCCTTCCCACACCTCCAGCGACGCCTCCAGCGCCAGCATGGACAGGATGTCCGGGGTGCCGACGCGGCCCCGCACCGAGCCCTCGGCGGGCTCGTAGCCCGGGGTCATCGCGAACGGGTCGGCGTGCGAGGTCCAGCCGGGCAGCGGGGAGTCGAAGGCGCCCTGGTGGCGCTCGGCGACGTACAGGTAGGCCGGCGAACCGGGCCCGCCGTTCAGGTACTTGTACGTACAGCCGACGGCCAGGTCCACGCCGTGCGCGTCGAGGCCCACCGGCAGGGCGCCCGCGCTGTGGCACAGGTCCCAGACGGCGAGAGCGCCCGCCTGGTGGACCGCGGCGGTGAGACCGGGCAGGTCGTGGAGCCTGCCCGTGCGGTAGTCGACGTGGTTCAGCAGGACGACCGCGGTACGCGGCCCGAGGGCGGCCCGCACGTCGTCCGGGGCGACCGGGACGAGTCGGTGGCCCGTCATCCGGGCCGCCGACTCGGCGATGTACCCGTCCGTGGGGAACGTCGTGGCGTCGACCAGGATCTCGTCACGCCCGGCGACCGCCAGCCGACCGGCCGCGACCACGGCCTTGAACACGTTCACGCTGGTGGAGTCGCCCACCACGATCTGCCCGGCCGCGGCACCGACCAGCGGGGCGATACGGTCGCCGACCCGCTCGGGCGCGGTCCACCAGCCGCTCTCGTCCCAGGACCGGATGCGCAGGGAGCCCCACTCGCGGGTGATGACGTCCTGCATGCGCGCGGGGACGTGGCGGGGCAGCGCGCCCAGTGAGTTGCCGTCGAGGTAGACGGTGTCGTCGAGGACGAAGAGCTCCCGCAGTGCGGCCAGTTCGTCGGCGGCGTCGAGCGCCTCGGCGCGCTCCTCGAGATCAGACATGACTGCGCGCCGTCCACAGCTCGGGGAACACGTTCTTCGTGGCCCGCTTCTCCAGCCAGGCGACCCCGGCGGACCCGCCGGTACCGGTCTTCGAGCCCATCGCCCGCCGGGTGGCGGTGAGGTGGTCGTTGCGCCAGCGCCACACCAGCTCGCCGACGTCCGTCAGGACCTCGCCGAGCCGCAGGAGCTCGTCGTTCTGGTCCGGGTTCGCGTAGATCTCCGCCCAGGCGGCCTCGACCGCGGGGGACGGCTCGTACTTCTGCGACAGGTCGCGTTCGAGCACCGACCGGGGCACCGGGTAGCCGCGCCTGGCGAGCAGGGCGAGTGCCTCGTCGTACAGGCCGGGCTGGTGGAGTGCCTTCTCGAGCTCCGCGTGGACACGGGGGGCGCCACGGTGCGGCACGAGCATGGACGCGGACTTGTCGCCGAGCAGGAACTCCATCCGCCGGTACATCGCGGACTGGAAACCGGATCCCTCGCCGAGCGAACCGCGGTAGGAGTTGAACTGGGCCGGGGTCAGACCCGCCAGCGGCTTCCAGGAGGCGTTCAGCGCCTCCAGCTCCCGCAGTGAGCGCTTCAGCGCGTCGCGGGCGACCGGTATGCGGTCCTCGCGCAGGGCGTGCGCCGCCGTCTCCCACTCATGGACGATGACCGTGAACCACAGCTCCATGACCTGGGTCGTGACCAGGAAGACCATCTCGCCGGGATCGTCCGAGCGGAGGTGCTGGAGGTGGGTCAGGACATCCGCCTGGACATAGTCCTCGTACGGAGTCGTTCCCGCGAAGTCCAGGTGCGGGGTGTCCGCACCGGTGGCTTCGGGGTCGGGGTGGATCGTCGACATTTCTGTCTCCTCGACACGAGCTTCCGGGTAGCGGTCCGCCCCTTCCTCTGAGGTGGTGGAGCTCCGGTCCCCTGCTCGGCATCCTAACGGCCTTCCCGAGGACGCGCCGGGCCCCGCGGACGGCAGCCCGCGGGGCCCGGGAGGGAGTGGGCCGGCTCAGCCCAGGGTGTCGGCGGCCGTCTGCGAGGAGTCCCGCAGGAACGTCGAGCAGCGCTCGTACTCGTCCTGCTCACCGATCGCCTGCGCGGCGCGCGCGAGGGCGTGCAGGGCCCGCAGGAAGCCGCGGTTCGGCTCGTGCTCGAACGGGACGGGGCCGTGGCCCTTCCATCCCGCCCGGCGCAGCGCGTCGAGGCCGCGGTGGTAGCCGGTACGTGCGTACGCGTACGACTCGATGACCCGGCCGCCCTCGAACGCCTCGTCGGCGAGCTGCGCCCAGGCGAGCGACGACTTGGGGTACTTGGCGGCGACGTCGGCGGGTGCCGCGCCGCCCGCGAGCAGCTCGCGCGGCTCCGGGTCGTCGGGCAGGTGGGTCGGGGCGGGGCCCCCGAGCAGGTTCTCGTGGATGGACATGGTTCAAGTGTGCCTGGATCCCGCCTCCGGCTCCAAGGGCGGGGCCGTGACACCGCAGTGCGTCGCGCACGCGGGTCGCGGCCCACGACCGGGTTCCGCGGGCTTCCGCACCGCACAGAAGGCGATCACCGAACCCGCCACCAGCAGCCCGGCGCACATCGGCATGGCCCGCCGGAACGTCGAGGCGAACTCCCCGGCGTCCCGGTACGCCTCCGGGCCCATTCCGGCCAGCAGCGGCAGGGCCGCCACGGCGAGCAGCCCGGCGGCACGTGCGGCGGCGTTGTTGATCCCGCTGGCGAGCCCCGCCCTGCCGGTGTCCACGGCGGCCAGCACCGAAGCGGTGAGGGGGGCCACGAGGGTGACCATGCCGAGCCCCAGCACGAGCACCGCGGGCAGGACGTCCTGTACGTAGGAGGCGCCGGGTCCGACGCGCAGCATCAGGAGCATCCCGGTGGCGGCGAGCAGCGGGCCGACGGTGAGCGGGATCCGGGGCCCGATACGCCGGCCGAGGTCGCCCGCGGACGCGGAGAACAGGAGCATCAGCACCGTGGTGGGCAGCAGCGCGGTACCGGCGCCGAGCGCCGAGTAACCGGCGACCACCTGGAGCTGGATCGCGGACAGGAAGAAGAACCCTCCGAGGGCCGCGTACACGCAGAACGTGACGATGTTGACCGACGTGAACTGCCGGGACGCGAAGATCGAAGGCGGCACCATGGGGTCGGCCCGGTGCCGCTCCACCCGCACGAAGGCCGCCGCGAGCACCGCGCCGCCGAGCGCCGAGCCGATGACCAGGACCGAAGCGCCCTGCTCGGGCACCTCGATCAGGGCGTAGGTGACCAGTGCGAGTGCGAGCGCGGCGAGCCCTGCCCCGAGCACGTCGAACCGGCCGTGCGCGTCCGGGTCCCGGGACTCCGGGACGTGGCGCAGCGCGACGGGCACGCATACGGCGGCGATCGGCAGGTTGAGCAGGAACACCCAGCGCCAGCCCGGCCCGTCCACCAGCCACCCGCCGAGGAACGGCCCGACCGCCGCCCCGACCCCTCCGAGCCCCGACCAGAGCCCGACGGCACGGGCCCGGTCGTCCGGGTGGAAACTCGCCTGGATGATCGCCAGCGATCCGGGGGTGAGCAGCGCGCCCCCGACGCCCTGGAGCGCCCGCGAGGCGATCAGCACCTCCGCGTTCGGCGCGATCCCGCACAGCAGCGAGGCGACGGCGAACCAGACCACCCCCACGACGAACACCCGCCGGCGCCCGAACCTGTCCCCGAGCGCGCCCCCGAGCAGGATCAGCCCGGCGAGCGTGAGCATGTAGGCGTTCACGGTCCACTGCAGGGCGGCCAGATCGGTGCCGAGGTCCTCGCCGATGCGGGGAAGGGCAACGTTGATGACCGTGGAGTCGAGCAGGGCCATGCTCGACCCGAGCACCGTGGTCAGCACCACCCACCTGCCCACGGGCGAGGCAACCCGGATCCCGTCGCCGTCCGCATCAGTCATAGGAGCAGCATCGCGGCTCCGCGACTCTGCGGCCAGAGGAGCGGAGTCCGGGCCACCCGCCGTCCTACCCGGCCCGCACCGCGCCCACCGCCCGCACCAGCGCGGAGAGCCCTGCCTCCACCTTGCTCCGCGGGCACCCCACGTTCAGCCGCAGGAACCCCGGCGCCCCGTACGCCGCCCCCGGCATGATCGCGACCTTCTCCCGCTCGATCAGCACCCGCTGCAGCGCCTCGTCGTCCACACCCAGCGGGCGCAGATCGATCCACGCGAGATAGCCAGCGTGCGGCGGTTCCCACACCGACTCGGGGAAGGCCGCGTTCAGCCGCTCAGCGACCAGCGCCAGGTTGCCCGCTACGTACGCCCGGACCGCGTCGAGCCAGTCCGCCCCATCCCGGTACGCCGCGATGTGCGCCGTCAGCCCGAGCACCGCCGGCGAGGCGAGCCCCTCCGCCGTCTCCATCCGGCGGAGGTACTCCGTCCGGTCGGCGGGATCCCCGATCAGCCCGTACGCACCGGTCAGCGCGGGGAAGTTGAAGGACTTCGACGCGGACGTGACGACCGCCCAACGGCCCCCGCCCGCGCCTCCACCAGTACTGGCACCAGCGTCTGTTCCCGCACCCGCCAACTCGTCCGCGATCCGCGAGTACGGCACGTGCACCCGCCCGTCATGCACGAAGTCCGCATGGATCTCGTCGCTGATCACAGCCACCCCGTGCAGCCGTGCCAACTCCGCCATCTCGCGCAGTTCGGCCTCCGTCCACACCCGCCCCGTCGGGTTGTGCGGCGAGCACAGGACCAGGACCCGCGCGTCGGCCCGCGCCAACTCCCGCTCCAGAGCGGGCACGTCGCCCAACGGCACACCCCGGAGCTCCCGCCCGAGCCCGGTGATCGCCTTGCGGAAACCGTCGTACGTCGGCGTGTGGACGACCACGCCCTCGCCCTCGGCCGTCCACATCTGCAGCAGCTGCGAGAACTGGCTGAGCACGGACGGGCCGTAGACGAGCCGGTCGGTGTCGATCTCGGCGCCGTACCGGGTCGCGTACCAGTGCGCGACGGCTGACCGGAAGTCGTCCTGCTGCCAGGTCGTGTAGCCGAGGACCCCGTGGTCGAGGCGGGCGCGCAGTGCCGTCAGCACCTCGGGCGCGGTCTCGAAGTCCATGTCGGAAATGGTGAACGGCAGCAGCCCGTCCACACCGAAGCGGTCGGCGACTCCGTCCCACTGGACGCACCAGGTGCCCCGGCGGTCGATGGCGGTGTCGAAGTCGTAGCGCGCAGCCGTGCTCACAGCGGATCTCCATCCCTCGGACACAGAGCGGGCCCGGCCTCCGAAGGGAGACCGGGCCCACCCGCTACGTCCGTGACGTACTTACTTCAGCTTGGTGCCGGCGGAACGCAGGTTGGAGCACGCCTCCGTGACACGCACGGCCATGCCGGCTTCGGCGGCCTTGCCCCAGGTGCGCGGGTCGTAGGTCTTCTTGTTGCCGACCTCGCCGTCGACCTTCAGGACACCGTCGTAGTTGCGGAACATGTGGTCCGCGACCGGGCGGGTGAAGGCGTACTGGGTGTCGGTGTCGAGGTTCATCTTCACGACGCCGTTCTCCAGCGCGGTGGCGATCTCCTCGGCCGTGGAGCCGGACCCGCCGTGGAAGACGAAGTCGAACGGCTGGCTGCCGGCGGGCTTGCCGTACTTGGAGGAGACGCCCTCCTGCAGGTCCTTGAGGAGCTCGGGACGCAGGACGACGTTGCCCGGCTTGTAGACACCGTGGACGTTGCCGAAGGACGCGGCCAGCAGGTAGCGGCCCTTCTCGCCCAGACCGAGAGCCTCGGCCGTACGCAGCGCGTCGTCGACGGTCGTGTACAGCTCGTCGTTGATCTCGTGCGTGACGCCGTCCTCCTCGCCACCGGTCGGGGTGATCTCGACCTCAAGGATGATCTTGGCGGCGGCGGCCTTGGCCAGCAGTTCCTGGCCGATGGACAGGTTGTCGGCGAGGGTCTCGGCCGAACCGTCCCACATGTGGGACTGGAACAGCGGGTTCAGACCCTTGGCGACACGCTCGGCGGACACGTCCAGTAGCGGCCGTACGTACGCGTCCAGCTTGTCCTTGGGGCAGTGGTCGGTGTGCAGCGCGACGGTGATGTCGTACTTGGCGGCGACGATGTGCGCGAACTCGGCAAGGGCCACCGCGCCCGTCACCATGTCCTTGTTGTACTGGCCGCCCAGGAACTCGGCACCACCGGTGGAGATCTGGACGATGCCGTCGCTCTCCGCCTCCGCGAAGCCGCGCAGTGCAGCGTGCAGGGTCTGGGTCGACGTCACATTGATGGCCGGGTAGGCGAACTTGCCTGCCTTCGCCCGGTCGAGCATCTCGGCGTAGACCTCGGGGGTTGCGATGGGCATCTGTCCGCTCCTTGGGATGTGCGGGTGTGCAGTGCTTGGTCCCTGACCTGGGGGCGACGTCATCGTCGCCCCCATCTTCCCAGACTCTCGCCCCGGCTCCACGCTGCCCGTCGGGTAGGGCGGCCCGTTTCACGTGAAACAGGCCGTCCTCCGAAGAAGTCGCAGGTCAGGACAGGTCGAGGTCCGCAACCGAGTAGACGCTCACGTACGGCAGACCGGCCTCGGCGATCGCCGAGGCCGCACCGCGCTCCACGATCGTGGCCACGGCCACGACCTCGCCGCCGGCCTCACGGACCGCCTCGACCGCGGTGAGCGGCGAACCACCGGTCGTGGAGGTGTCCTCGACCACGAGGCAGCGACGGCCCTTGACGTCCGTGCCCTCGATGCGGCGCTGCATCCCATGGGCCTTCTGCGCCTTGCGGACGACGAACGCGTCCAGGCTGTTCCCGCGCGCCGCCGAGGCGTGCAGCATCGACGTGGCCACCGGGTCGGCGCCCAGTGTCAGCCCGCCGACGCAGTCGTAGTCCAACTCGGCGGTGGCATCGAGCATCATCCGGCCGACCAGCGGCGCGGCCTCGCCGTCCAGCGTGATCCGGCGCAGGTCGATGTACCAGTCGGCTTCCAGCCCCGAGGAGAGGGTCACCTTGCCGTGCACCACGGCCTTGTCCTTGATCTGCTGGAGCAGCTCAGCGCGTACGTCAGTCATGTCAACGAGGGTAAGGGCTGCCGCGCGGGCTCAGAGCCGCGTCCAACTCCAGGTCGCAGTGATCTCCAGGGGCTCGATCGGGGTGACCAGCCGGGGCGCCGAGTTCAGCCCGTTCGGCGGCCCGGACTGCGGCTCCACGCAGACCGCCTCGGCCTGCTCGTCGTAGATCACGACCCACTCGTCCCGGCTCCTGACCGTCAGTTCCAGCTGTTCGGGCCAGGTGAGCGTCACGTCGACGCCGTCGGGCATCCCGAAGCAGTCGTCCCAGGGGCCCGGCAGCGGGTCGATCCGGCGTCCGGTCGGCAGGTGGTCGTCCCCGCGCTCCTCCTGCCAGGCGGCTTCGAAGGTCATCCGCACGTCCTGTCCCCCGGTGTTCCGGAGGAACCAGGGGTGCCAACCGGCCTGGGCGGGGAACGAGTCGCCGTACGTCTCGACACCGAGGCTCAGTGTCAGCGAGTCCTCGGCGAGCTCGAAGGACTGCGTCACCCGGCCCTGGTACGGCCACGGGTCGGCCAGGTCGTAGAAGAAGGCCGCTACCGACGTGTCCTGCCGGGCGGGCTTCCAGGCGGTGTCCCGACCGGTGCCGTGGATGGCGTGCGGCGGCGAGTTCAGGGGCAGTCGGTGCGGCTCGCCGCCGTTGCGGAACAGTCCGTCGCCGGTTCGGCCGCACCACGGCACCATGGGGAAGCAGCCGTACCGCTCGCCTTGGCGCAGCAGCTCGGTGCCTCCGATCCGCAGGCTGCTGATCCGGCAGCCATGGACGGGGTCGACGGTCAACTCGGCGTCGCCGGCGGTCAGCCGGACGTTCTTCCCAACATCGCTCACACCCCGACACTACTTGCGCGGTGCCGCGCCCAGCGTCTTCGGCCCGGATCCGCCACGGCTGCGGCGGCGGGGCGGTCGAGCCCCGCGCGGTCACAAGGCGCGGTGAGCCTACGGCCTCCGCCGTCGCAGAGCCCTTCCCACCACGACGGCCGAGGCGATCGCCAGGGCCGCCGCCGGAGCGGCCCAGCGCAGCGTGATCCCCATGGCACCCGCCTCGGGCGACGGAACCGGGGCGTACCGGCCGCGCGGCGGGGCGTGGTCGACCTCCTCGGTACTGCGGCCGATCATGGTGCGGCGGGCGTGCGCTGCCTCGGCGGGCGGCTCGTCGGGCACGGTGAACTCCAGCTCCGCGGACGGGTCGAGGGACGGCGGCGGGACGGGGGTGTCGAACACGGACTCGTTGTCGCCGGACGGCGGCTCGGGGGGCGACGGCGCCCCGGACTCCGGCTCCTCGGGCCCCTGGGCCCCGGACTCCGGCCCGGACGGCGACTTCCCGGGTCCCGGGCCGGACGGCTTCTGAGCCGACGACTGCTCCGTGTCCTGTCCACCGGACGGTGTCGAGTCGTCCCGTACCGCAGTCGAGTCGTCCCGGACCGCCAGGGTCTCCGTCACCAACTGCTGCGTGAAGCGGTCCAGCAACCGCTGGGCCGCCGCGACCGCGACCGCCCCGTCCAGTTCCACGATGCGGCCGTCACCGCTCGCCGTCCCGGAGAACACGACCGTCGTACCGCCGTCCGTCCCCGTGAGCCCGATCGTCAGCGCCAGTTCGGCCGAGCCCGCCCCGCGGGCCTCCACACCCTCCCCGGTCACGGAGAAGACGTCCCCGTCGCCGGAGGGCCGCAGTGTCAGGGCACCGCGGTACGTGATCGTGTGGCCGTCGGCACGGAACTTCAGCCGGCCCGCCAACGGGCCCGCCGACGCGTCCGCGTCCTGCTGGAGTCCCGGCACACAGCGCGCGACGCGCGCGGCATCACCCAGCGTCCGCCGTAGGGACGCGACCGGAACCGGAACGAACACCTCATGCTCCATAACGACCGAGCCTACTCAGCCCCGGCCGTCCCGTCAGCGCATCCACACCCCGTACGCCCTGCGGAACGCGCCGCACCGGAAGCGCCCGGACGCTCATGGTTCCTCCCAGTACCTCGGGTGCACCAGCGTCGACGGCAGCGCCCCGCCCTGCCGCGACCGCTCCGCCGAGCGTCCCGCCGCCGCCAGCTCCCGCTCCCCCAGCGTCCGCAGGACCGGTGCCCGCGGATCGAGGCCGAGCGGCCCCACCGGGCGTGGGGACGCCAGTACGAAGCCCCGGTCCCGGGGGGCCTCCGACCCGCCCGTGGCCCGGTCCGGGCCCGCCGCGAAGCCGGTGGAACGGCCGTCGACGCGATAGGGCCTGGTCATCAGGCCGCCCGCCCGCACCGACGCCTCGACCGTCCAGAACGTCGACGGCCTGCTGCCCGGCGCCCCGGCGTGCACCACCAGACGCCCGTCCGGCTCCAGGGCTTCCGCGACCAGTCCGTAGAACTCGGCCGCGTAGAGCTTCGTACTGGCGGTGATCCCCGGGTCGGGGAGGTCCGAGATCACCACGTCGTAGCGCTGGTGCGTGGTGCGGAGCCAGGTGAACGCGTCCCCGGTGACGACGGTGAGCCTCGGGTCCTCGAACGCGTGCCCGTTCAGTCCGGCGAGCACCCGGTCCGTACGGGCCAGCCGGGTGACGGCCGGATCGAGCTCGACCACCACGACCGACGCCGCGTCCGGATAGCGCAGCACCTCGCGGGCGGCGAGGCCGTCTCCCCCTCCCAGGATCAGCACCCGCCGGTGGGGTCCGTTCATCGCCGGATGCACGAGGGCCTCGTGGTAGCGGTGTTCGTCGCGGGAGCTGACCCGCAGCCGTCCGTCGAGATAGAGGTCGAGCGAGCCGCGCCCCGCACCCGTGAGGACGACCTCCTGCACCCCGGTCTGCACGGCGACCCGCACCTGGTCCCCGTAGACCGCGCGCCGCGCCGCCCGCTCGAAGTCGTCGACCAGGACCGTCGCCGTGGCGAGCAGGGCGATCACGACGACGTTGACGACGATGAGCAGCCAGCGCGACCGGGTGCCGAGATCCCGCCGGAACACCCACAGCACCAGCGCTCCGCCGGCCGCCGCGTTGACCGCTCCGGTGAACAGCGCCCCGGTGAGCTGGCCCATCATCGGCAGCAGCAGGAAGGGGAAGGCGAGCCCGCCGACCAGTGCGCCCACGTAGTCGGCGGCGAAGAGGTCCGCGACGGCCCCGCCCGCGTCCTGCCGGTCGACCCGCTGGATCAGCGTCATCAGCAGTGGGATCTCCGCACCGATCAGGATCCCGATCGCCAGCGAGAAGCCCACCAGGGCGTAGCGCGACTCCCCGAGCCAGGCGAAGGAGGCGTAGAGGACGAGCGCCGAACTGCCGCCGGCCAGTGCGAGAGCGGCCTCGATCAGCCCGAATCCGACAGCGGCTCGGCCGCGTAAACGTTTCGCGAGGAGCGATCCGATGCCCATGGCGAACACCATCACGGAGAGCACGACCGAGGCCTGCGTGACCGAGTCGCCGATCAGGTACGAGGCGAGCGCGACCAGCTCCAGCTCGTACACCAGGCCGCAGGCGGCGCAGACGAAGACCACTGACAGCACGAGGAACCGTCCGGTCCTCGGCCGCACCGGAATCCCCGCCGCACCGCTGCGCAGGGGCGTCTGCTGGTCGATCATGAAACGAACGCTACGTGACGAAAAGGTCGCCGCTTGTCACCCACAAGGGTGCAAGTGACGCGCGCTCGGCACGCTCCGCACAGACCCGCGCACCCCCCTCACGAAACGGGCGCCTGCATCCGCGCCCCCACCCGCGTCCGCGTCACCACCAGCTGGCCCTCCTGCGGGTAGGCGTGCCAGGTGCGCCAGTGCACCTGCCCCTCCGTCCGCTGCGCGAGCATCGCCGTGAAGGCGTGGGGGCTGCCGGGGAACGTCCCGGCCAGCCCGTGCGGATGGTCGGCCACCAGCGCGAGCAGCTCCTGCGCGCGCCCCGCGAACGAGCCCTCGGAGAGCGTCTCGACGCGGGCCGCGAACTCGTACTCCCAGTCGCCCATGCGCTCGGCGACCCCCAGGGGCAGGGGGGTGCTGCTGCCCGGCAGACAGGCCACGGTCTCGGAGCAGGTGCGGCTCTCCTCCTCCATCAGCACCTGGTGAGAGGCGCCGAGCAGCCTCATCTGCACCTTGGCGCCCGACAGTTCGAGGTCGAGCACGGCGAGGGCGGGCAGCGGCTCCCGGCCGAGCGTCCATGCCAGATCGGCGGCGCGGGTGTCGGAGTAGGCGGTCTGGAGGGTCGTGAGCATGGATCGGCTCCGCAAAACACACAGTGACACGTGGACAGGGGTGACAGGGGTACCCCCGTGCGGTGCACGTGGGGGAGGGAGCCCGGCCCGACGGGGGTCCGAGGGCTGAATGTTCTCTACATCGATGCAATCACGAAGTACGTCGCGCTCACAGCGTTTTTACCCAACTTGCCGTGGTTTCCATCCCTCAGGGGGCAGCACGGTTCACCTGTTCCCCGCCCCCAACGAAAAGGTGCCCGGCGGGAGTTCACCCACCGAGCACCTACAGCTCGTCCACTCCGGCCCCGGTCGGGGGCCGGCGGCGCCGTCTCAGTTGCCCCCGCCGCCACCGCAGCCTCCGCCACCGCCGCAGCTGCTGCCCCCGCCGCAGGAGTGACCACCGGAGTGCCCACCGCAGGAGTGGCCGCCGCCGCTGTCACCGGCCCACCAGGAGCCCCCGTCGGAGCCGCCGCCACCGCCGTCGAAGCCGCTTCGGCCCCTACGGCCGGCCCGGCCCGCCAGCGGCTTCCTCCGGCCACCCGAACCCGAGGCGAGGGCCGCCATGCCCAGCACCACGACCACCGCGAACACGATGAAGAAGAACAACCCCATCGACCTCACATCCCTCTGTTCCCCCGAAGCGAGATCCCCGCTTCTCGACTGACCGGTGGATTCCCGCGCGTCCTGAGGGCCAAAGCAGACTTGAGCAACTCCAGAGCTTCGGCACAGGATGGCGGACATGACACAGGGACGACCGCTGCTCAACCGCCGCCTCGCCGAGTTCGGCACGACGATCTTCGCCGAGATGTCGGCGCTGGCCGCGAGAACCGGATCGATCAACCTCGGACAGGGGTTCCCCGACACCGACGGGCCCGAAGCCGTCCGCGAGGCCGCGGTCCGGGCCGTGCGCGCCGGACACGGCAACCAGTACCCACCCGGCCCCGGCGTCCCCGAGCTGCGTACCGCGGTCTCGGAGCACCAGCAGCGGCACTACGGACTGGCGTACGACCCCGACAGCGAGGTCCTCGTCACCACGGGCGCCACCGAGGCGGTCGCCGCCTCCCTGCTGGCCCTCCTGGAGCCCGGCGACGAGGTCATCGCCCTGGAGCCCTACTACGACTCCTACGCCGCCTGCATCGCCATGGCGGGCGGGACCCGGGTCCCCGTCACCCTCCGCCCCCACGAGGGCGCCTACCGGCTCGACCTCGACGAGCTCCGCGCGGCCGTCACCCCCCGCACCCGGCTGCTCCTGCTCAACACCCCGCACAACCCCACCGGCACCGTCCTCACCCGCGACGAGCTGGCCGCCGTCGCAGAACTCGCCTGCGAACGGGACCTCCTGGTCGTCACCGACGAGGTGTACGAGCACCTCGTGTTCGAGGGCGAGCACATCCCCATCGCGTCCTTCCCCGGCATGCGGGAGCGCACGGTCACCATCAGCAGCGCGGGCAAGACGTTCTCGCTGACCGGGTGGAAGATCGGCTGGATCACCGCGAGCCCCGAACTCGTCACCGCGGTCCGCTCCGCGAAGCAGTTCCTCACCTACGTGTCGGGCGGCCCGTTCCAGTACGCCGTCGCGGAGGCACTGCGCCTGCCGGACAGCTACTTCGACGAGCTGAGGACGGACCTGCGCGCCAAACGCGACCTGCTGGGCACAGGGCTCGCCGAGGCCGGCTTCGAGGTCTACAAGCCCGCCGGGACGTACTTCGTCACCACCGACATCCGCCCGCTCGGCGAGAGCGACGGCTTCGCGTTCTGCCGGTCGCTGCCCGAGCGCTGCGGCGTCGTGGCCGTCCCGAACGCCGTCTTCTACGACCACCGCGAGCAGGGCGCGCACTTCGTGCGTTTCGCGTTCTGCAAGCGCGTGGACGTACTGGAGGAGGCGGTCGGCCGGCTGAAAGGCCTCAGGGCGTCCTGAGCCCGCACGACGGAGGCCCGGACCCGGGTGGCCGGCCGCACACGGCCGCACCTCGGTCCGGGCCTCCGCCCGACTGCCGGATCAGGCCTCCGTGGGCTCCCCGCCCTCGGCCTCGTCCTTCTTCTCCGCGGGCTCCAGGCCCAGGCGCTCGACGAGCCACTTGTCGAACTCGATCGAGGCCCGCACCCAGCTGACCGTCGAGGAGACGAAGTGCTCCAGGCTGACGCCGGTGCCGATGAGCATCTGCGCCTCACCGATGAGCCGCACCGAGGCCGCCGCGCCCTCCTCGCCCTCGTGGGCGTGGGTGTAGACCTTGGGCCACAGGGTGCGGCGGTTCCAGTCGTCGATCGCGTCGAGGAGGACGGGACGCTGGTCCAGGGCGTGGGGCCGGTCGTAGAACGTCCGGACCGAGAAGACCTGCTGCTCCTCCTCGCCGCGGAACATGAAGTACGTGCGGAACTCTTCCCACGGCGCGGCGAGGTCGCCCTCGTCGTCGACGACGTACTTGAGCTCCATCTGCTCGAGAAGCTGCTTGACGAGATCCTGGTCCGGGACAACGGGGCCCTCGGGTCCTGTCGCCTGCGGTTCGGGCTGACCCCCGAAGTTGGGGATCGAGGACGGGTCGATAGACATCGCTGGGTACTCCTGTGGATCGCACGTGGTTGCCTGGCTTCGACCCTAGCCGCGATCGCGGCCGGTAGTCCTACGCGCTGAGGGGAATCGTCCCGGGGCCCGTCTGCCTGGCACGCGCCCAGGAGACGGCGACCAGGATCGCGCAGAGCGTTCCCACCAGCCCCGCCGCGCCGATGGTCCGGGCCGAGGACCCCGACAGCTCCGTCACCAGGCCTCCCGCGGCGACACCGATCCCCTGCATGGCGGTCAGCCCCGACCGGGCCAGCCCGAGCGCCTGGCCGCGCTGGTCGGCGGGGGTGAGCATCACGAAGGTCGCGCCCGCGGTGATCTGGTACGCCGAGCAGACGCCCGACACGAGCAGCACCAGCAGGGCGACCGACACACCGGGGCCCGCGAGGTAGACGAGCAGCGGGAGGTTGGCGCCCACCGCGAGCGGGCCGAGCAGCCTGCGGCGCCGTTCCACGCCGACGCCCGGCCGTCCCAGGATCGCCGCGCCCAGGACCATGCCGGCGGGGTGTGCGGCGAGCAGGAGTCCCACCGACGCGGCGCTCCCGCCCACCTCCTCGGCGAAGGGTGCGGCAAGCCCCTCGGGGAGGATGACGAACCCGGCCAGCCAGCCGAGCGCGACCAGCGACCGCAGCCGGGGGTCCGACCAGATCAGTGCCGCCGCGCTCCGCACCTGCAGGTGCATCCGCTTCGGCCGCGCCCCGGCGTCCGCGTCCACCGGACGCGCCTTGACGCCCAGCCGGATCAGCACCGCGGAGATCAGGAACGTCGCCGCGTTCAGCCCCAGCGAGAGGTGGCTGCCCAGCCACACGACCAGCAGGCCGCCGGCGGCGAAGCCGACCAGCTGTCCCGCCTGGTGTGTGATCACGACGACCCGCTGCCCGCGCTCGTAGAGGCGGTCACCGAGCACGGCCGGCATCAGGGCCCCCTGCGAGGCGCCGAACGGGGCCTCACAGAGCTGCGCCAGCACCAACAGCCCTGCCAGCAGGGGCAACGGCGTTCCGGGCAGGGCCATCAGCCCGACGAGGAAGGCCCGCACCAGGTCGCAGCCGATCATGACCGTACGCCGCGGGAAGCGGTCCGCCAGCCCGGTCAGGAGCACGCCGGACAGCAGGGCGGGCAGGGTCGTCAGGGCGTAGGTCGCCGCGGTCCAGCCGGCCGACTCGGTGCGTTCGAAGACCAGCAGCGACAGTGCGACCCGCGCCAACTGGTCGCCCAGAACCGATTGCGCATATGCCGCCCACAGCAAACGAAATTCGCTGAGGCGAATGAGACTGCCACTTCCGCAGCCCTTCGACTCCGCGCCGATATCGCCAGGTATTCGCTCCGTCATGCGCGTACCTTACCGTTTCCCGAATTCGAAACCGGCACCTCGCAGAACACCGGAAAAGGGTCCGGATTACCCCGTCACCGAGCGGAACACGGTCGGCCCGCACATGAACAGATCCGGCCGCGATCGAGGGTGCGGATATGTATCGCCGGGATACAAAAAGCGGCACTCCCGAACGGATGCGCCTCCCATTCGGCCATGAAAAGGGAATTTTCGGCGCGATTTCACAGGGCATGCACAGGGCGATACGTGTCTGATGCACGCACAAATGCGAACGGAGTCGCACACAGGCGTGTCCCCGGCCGGGGCACGAGGTCCGCCGGCCGGGGACACGGAACGGTCCCTACGTCCTTACAGGGTCTTCGCAGCCGCCGCGGTCCCCACGGAGAGCCCGTCGCCGGCGCGGTCCACCCTGACGGTGTCGCCGTCCCTGACCTCGCCCGCGAGGATCTCCTTCGCGAGCCGGTCGCCGATGGCGGTCTGGATGAGCCTGCGCAGCGGCCGGGCGCCGTACGCCGGGTCGTTGCCCTCCTCGGCCAGCCAGGCCAGGGCCTGAGGAGTGACGTCGAGGTGGATTCGGCGGTCGGCGAGCCGGTCGGCCAGCCGGGCGACCTGGAGCCCCGCGATGTGCGCCAGTTCGTCGCCCGTCAGTGCGGAGAAGACGACCAGGTCGTCGAGCCGGTTGAGGAACTCCGGCTTGAACGAGGCCCGCACGGTCTGCAGGACCCGCTCCTCCTTCTCCTCGGGGCCGATCGCGGGGTCGACCAGGAACTGGCTGCCCAGGTTCGAGGTCAGGACCAGGATGGTGTTGCGGAAGTCGACCGTCCGGCCCTGGCCGTCCGTGAGCCGGCCGTCGTCGAGCACTTGGAGCAGGACGTCGAAGACCTCGGGGTGGGCCTTCTCGACCTCGTCCAGCAGCACCACGCTGTACGGGCGGCGGCGCACCGCCTCCGTGAGCTGGCCGCCCTCCTCGTATCCGACGTAGCCGGGCGGCGCCCCGACGAGCCTGGCGACGCTGTGCTTCTCGCCGTACTCGCTCATGTCGATGCGGATCATGGCCCGCTCGTCGTCGAACAGGAAGTCCGCGAGCGCCTTGGCCAGCTCGGTCTTGCCGACGCCGGTCGGGCCGAGGAAGAGGAACGAACCGGTGGGACGGTCCGGATCCGCGATCCCGGCACGGGTGCGGCGTACGGCGTCCGACACGGCCCGCACCGCCTCGGTCTGCCCGATCAGCCGCCTGCCCAGCTCGGACTCCATGCGCAGCAGCTTCTGCGTCTCGCCCTCCAGGAGGCGTCCGGCCGGGATGCCGGTCCAGGCACCGACGACGTCGGCGATGTCGTCCGGGCCGACCTCCTCCTTGACCATGGTGTCGACGGCGGCCTCCTGCTCGGCCTCGTCCGCTTCCGCCAGCTCGCGCTCCAGGCCCGGGATCTCGCCGTACAGCAGTTGGGAGGCGGTGTCGAAGTCGCCGTCGCGCTGGGCGCGCTCGGCCTGGCCGCGCAGCTCGTCGAGGCGCTCCTTGAGCTCACCGACGCGGTTCAGGCCCTGCTTCTCCTTCTCCCAGCGGGCGGTGAGACCGCGCAGCTCCTCCTCCTTGTCGGCGAGGTCGCGGCGGATCTTCTCCAGGCGCTGCTTGGAGCCCTGGTCGTTCTCGTTCTTGAGGGCCAGTTCCTCCATGTGCAGCCGGTCGACCGAGCGCTGGAGCTCGTCGATCTCCAGGGGCGAGGAGTCGATCTCCATGCGGAGCCGCGAGGCGGCCTCGTCGACCAGGTCGATCGCCTTGTCGGGAAGGAACCTGGACGTGATGTAGCGGTCGGAGAGGGTCGCGGCGGCCACCAGCGCGGAGTCGGCGATCTGGACCTTGTGGTGGGCCTCGTAGCGGCCCTTGAGGCCTCGCAGGATCGCGATGGTGTCCTCGACGGAGGGCTCGGCGACCAGGACCTGCTGGAAGCGGCGCTCCAGGGCGGGGTCCTTCTCGATGCGCTCGCGGTACTCGTCCAGCGTGGTGGCACCGACCATCCGGAGCTCACCCCGGGCGAGCATCGGCTTGAGCATGTTGCCCGCGTCCATCGCGGAGTCGCCCCCGGCGCCCGCGCCGACGACCGTGTGCAGCTCGTCGATGAAGGTGATGATCTGGCCGTCGCTCTCCTTGATCTCCGAGAGGACGGTCTTGAGGCGTTCCTCGAACTCACCGCGGTACTTGGCGCCGGCGACCATCGCGCCGAGGTCCAGCGAGACGAGCTTCTTGTTCCGCAGGGACTCGGGGACGTCGCCCTTGACGATGCGCTGGGCGAGCCCCTCGACGACGGCCGTCTTGCCGACGCCGGGCTCACCGATCAGCACCGGGTTGTTCTTCGTGCGGCGCGACAGCACCTGCACGACGCGGCGGATCTCCTGGTCACGGCCGATGACCGGGTCGAGCCTGCCCTCGCGCGCGGCGGCCGTGAAGTCCGTGCCGAACTTCTCCAGCGCCTTGTACTGGCCTTCGGGGTCGGGAGTGGTCACCCGGCGCCCTCCCCTGCTCTTCTCGAATGCGTCCAGCAGCTCCTTCGCGCCGGCTCCCTGCCCGTCGAGGATCTCACCGGCACGGCCGCCTTTCGCGGCGACGGCGATCAGCAGGTGCTCGGTGGACAGGTAGTCGTCGCCCAGCTCCTTCGCCTGCCGGTCGGCGTCGGCGATGACGGCGAGCAGCTCGCGGCTGGGCTGCGGCGGGGCGACGGTCGATCCGGTGACGCTGGGCAGCGCGCCCAGGAGCCTTTCCGTCTCGGCGCGTACGGCCACCTGGTCGGCGTCGACCGCGGCCAGCAGGTCGGTGATGTTGGCGTTGTCCTCACCCGCGAGCAGCGCGAGCAGCAGGTGCCCGGGGGTCAGATCGGCGTGACCGTCCTTGACGGCCCTGCTCGTGGCCGCGTTGAGGGCGTCGCGGCTCTTGTTGGTCAGCTCGGCGTCCACGGGCACCGTCTCCTCCTCGTACTGGTACTTCGCGAAACCATGACCCGAACAACGGGTACAAAGTTGAGTCTATTCCACTCAAGGCTGACGCGGTGCCTCCGCGCGCCACGGATCCCCCTGTATCTAGGCTGGCCCCATGCCTGACGTACGCAACCCCGGCCCCGAGTACCTCGCCTTCTGGCGGGAGCGCCACGTGTGCACCCTGACCACCCTTCGCCCGGACGGCACGCCGCACGTGGTGCCGGTCGGCGTGACGTACGACCCGGAGACGCGGCTCGCCCGCGTCATCACCGGCGGGAACACCAGGAAGGCCGCCCACGTCCTGGCCGCGGGCCCGGAGGGGGCACGGGTCGCGGTCTGCCAGATGCAGGGGCGCCGCTGGGCGACCCTGGAGGGCGTCGCGGTGGTGCGCACGGACCGCGAGCACGTCGAGGACGCGGAACGGCGCTACGCGGAGCGCTACGGGCGCACCCCGAGGGAGAACCCGGAGCGCGTCGTCATCGAGATCGCCGTCGACCGCGCCCTCGGAAAAGGCTGAACGAACCGAGCGGTTGATTCAGCAATTCGATTCCGGACAGCACAACGGCGCCATCGTGTTCAGGTCACGATGACGCCGTTGTGTGGGGGAAGTGCCAGAACGATTTGTAACGACGGGGGAATCGTTCAGGCACTGCGGGGGGTGGCGGAAATGGTTTCTGGTTCGAACAGCTCATGGTCCCGCTGGTCGAGGTTCACGAAAATCATGCCGTACCTCACGGCACAGCGAACAGGCTGCGGCGCTCCGCGGGGCCGGCGGAGACAGCGGTAGGCGCGGATTTCCTCATCCGTCTCCATCACGACGACGACCGGCTCTCCGAACAGGGTGACCATCAACGAATCGCCCGGGCGGGTGAGCGCCGTGAGCAGATCGATGAAGTGCCACCCTGAGCGATACGCCGTGGCCATCTCCCGCCGGAAGGTGCGGTCGTCCGGAGGGGTGGTCATGCGCCTGCTGCGCCTGTCGGCGCACTCCAGCTGATCTCGCCCGAGGCAGCCGTGGGCGTGACCCAGCTGATCTCGTCCGAGGCGGCCGCCTGTACCGACCAGCTGATCTCGCCAGAGGCTGTCGTGGGCATACCCCAGCTGATCTCACCGGGCGCGGCAGCCTGTACCGACCAGCTGATCTCGCCCGCCCCCGCCGCCTGCTCCGACCAGCTGATCTCGCCGGGCCCGGATGCGCTGCCGGCCACGCCGAACGCCAGGGCCGCGACAAAAGCCGTAGCAAGCACCAAGCGAAGCTTTCGCATATCCATAGTCGGCTTCGTCCTCACTTGTGGATTCCTCTCCCCCGCATCCACGACGATGTCTCACCTGGGCCCCACAACGCCACCGGGACGATGCATCATGTTCCTGCATGTTCAGGAACATGGGGGGTGGAGATATGGCCACAATCAACACAAGAGGGACACATCCTCACGGAGTCACCGATCTGTGCGAGGAGGGAAAGCGTCTTTACGCCAGTGCCCTGCGCTCCGGCCGGATCGCCCGCGCGGAGGTCGGCCCCGCCCCCTGCCTGATGGACTTCGCACTCCTGCACCCCGATCCGGACGACACGACCTGGCTCCGGCCGGTCCCCCCGTCCGCGGCGCTCGCCCAGCGCCTGCACCCCATAGAGCGGGAGATCAAGGAACGCAGGCGGCGCTCCGTCGAGCTGGCGGAGTCCTTCGAGCCGTTCATGGACATCAGCGCCCAGGACCCGCCGACCACCCACGCCATCACGGTGCTCGAGGGCGGCAACAGGATCAACGCGGCACTCGATCTCGCCACCGCCGAGTGCCGCACGGAGGTGCTCACCGTCCAGCCGGGCGGAGACAGGGGCGAGGACCGCCTCAGCGAGGGGCTGGAACGCGCCCTGTCGGTGGTGGACCGCGGTGTCAGCATGCGCACGCTGTACCAGCACACCGTCCGGCACAGCCAGGGGACACTCGCCTACGCGGCGAGGCTGGCCAACAACAGGGTGGAGATCCGCACCCTGGAGGAACTCATCGAGCGGCTCCTCGTCTTCGACCGGACCGTGGCCTTCATACCCGCCCAGAACGACGACCAGGTCGCCCTCGAACTCCGCCACCCCGGGCTCGTCAACTACCTGGTGAAGGTCTTCGAGCAGCTGTGGAGCCGCGCCTCACCCCTGCTCGGAGAGGTCCAGTACGACCCACCGACCAGCGGCATCAGCGGAGTTCAGCGTTCCATAGCGCAACTCCTCGTCGAAGGACACGTGGACGACTCGATCGCCCGCCGCCTCGGCATGAACGTCCGCACCTGCCGGGCCCATGTCGCGAAGCTGTCCGCCACCCTCGGCAGCACGAGCCGCGCCCAACTCGGCTATCTCATAGCGCGGTCGGGGATCCTCGACCAGGACTCCTGACCGTGCGCCGCCCGGACCGTCCCCGGGCGGACGGGCACGGCGGCGCGGGCAGGGGAATGGCGCGGTAACGCCCCTGAGGCGCCCGGAGAGTTCCCCGATCCCCCGGCACCACCACACTCCCCCCGCGGCCAGGAGTGCGCCACGGTCATCTTGTTGCACTGCATGAAGTGAGGGGTCGTCAAATCATCATCGAAGGTGCCGAACCGGCGCATTCGCACGGTCCGAGGGAACTGTGCGCCACCGGCCTGCGGCTCTACGAGGAGGCGGTGGTCGCCGGACGCATTCCCCGCGCCGGCCTCGCGGCAGCCCCCTGCCTGATCGACATGGGCCTCGTCCGGCCCGAGCCGGGTGACGCCGGGTGGATGCGCCCGGTCCCCCCGTCCGCCGCACTGGCGCACCTGCTTCAGCCGCTCACCCGCGAACTGGACGAGCGCATACAGCTGGCGGCAGCGCTCAGCCGTTCGCTCACTCCCCTGGCCTCGGTCGCCAGCGCCGACCCCGACCTGGCGATCACCGTGCTGGAAGGGAGACCGGCGATCGAGGCGGCCCTCACGGAGGAGACGGCAGTCGTCAACGAACAGGTCCTCACGGCCCAGCCGGGCAGCGACCGCCCCCGGAACGGGATGGAGCGGGGAATCGCCAACGCCAGGACGGCGATAGGACGCGGGGCCAGGCTCCGGCACATCTACCAGCACCCGGCGCGCTACACCACGACCGTCCGGGACTACGTCGACCAGATCTCCCCCGAACACCTCCAGGTCCGCACCACCGAGCAGACCGTGGAGCGCCTGATCATCTTCGACCGGACCGTCGCGTTCATCCCCGCGGCGCCCGACCGCCGAACTGCCCTGCGCATACGGCACCCCGCCCTCGTCGCCTACCTCATCCAGGTCTACGAGGTGCTCTGGGCCCAGGCGACCCCCTTCGCGCAGCAACTGCCCACGGCCGCCCCCGGTGCCCAGGTGACGGCCGTGCAGCAGAGCATCGCCCGGCTGCTCGGCGAGGGCCACGTCGACGACGTGGTGGCCCGGAAGCTCGGGATCAGCGTCCGCACCTGCCGCTCGCACATCGCCAAGCTCATGCAGGCCCTGGGCGCCACCAGCCGTACACACCTCGGGGTCCTCATCACCCGGTCGGGCATCGTGGACACCGCGACCACGCGGGAGGGGCCCGCCCCGGAGTCGTGAGACCCACGGGCGGGCCCCTCCCGGGCCGGCTCAGTCCTTCGGCCGCTTGGGCCGCCAGACGACCAGCGCGCTGGTCTGCTGCACATCCTGGTACGGCACCAGGTCACGCCGGTAGGAGGCGTGCACCTGGGCCTCGCGCTGCTGCATGGCCACGGCCGCGCCGTCCACCGCGGCCGAGAGCTCGGCGACGCGCTGCTGGAGCGCGGCGACCTGGTTCTCCAGCTCGATGATGCGCTTGATGCCCGCCAGGTTGATGCCCTCGTCCTGCGACAACTGCTGCACGGTACGCAGCAGCTCGATGTCACGGGCCGAGTAACGCCGCCCGCGTCCGGCCGTGCGGTCGGGCGAGACCAGGCCGAGGCGGTCGTACTGGCGCAGCGTCTGCGGGTGCAGGCCCGAGAGCTGGGCCGCGATCGAGATCACGTACACCGGTGATTCGTCGGTCAGCTGGTACGGATTACGTCGACGGCCGTCCACCTCAAGCTCCCTTCGCAGCCTGGAACAGCTCCGCCCGCGGGTCCTCCCCCGCGGTCGCCTTCCGGTACGCCTCCAGGGCGTCCTGCGCCTCCGTGCCGAGGTCTGCGGGCACGGACACCTCGACGGTGACCAGGAGGTCCCCGCGGGTGCCGTCCTTGCGCACCGCACCCTTGCCACGGGCCCGCATGGTACGCCCGTTCGGCGTGCCGGCCGGGAGTTTCAGCGTGACCGGCGGCCCGCCGAGCGTGGGCACCTTCACCTCGCCGCCGAGCGCCGCCTCCGGGAAGGTGACGGGCACGGTGACCGTGAGGTTGTCGCCCTTGCGGCCGAACACCGGGTGGGCGTCGACGTGGACGACGACGTACAGGTCGCCGGCCGGGCCGCCGCGCTCGCCCGGGCTGCCCTTGCCGCGCAACCGGATCCGCTGGCCGTCCAGCACGCCCGCGGGGATGCGGACCTGCATCGTGTGAGCGGACTTGGCCCGGCCGCTGCCCTTGCAGACCTCGCAGGGGTCCTGGGCGATGAGGCCCCGGCCCTTGCAGTCCACACAGGGGTCGGTGAGCGAGAACCCGCCACCGGTGCCGCGTGACACCTGGCCGGTGCCGACACAGGTCGGGCAGACCCTCGGGGTGCCGTTCTTGTCACCGGTGCCCGAACAGGCCTTGCAGGGAGCCTGGCTGGACATCCGCAACGGGACCGTGGCCCCGTCGACCGCCTCGGTGAAGCTCAGCGTCACCTCGGACTCGATGTCCTGGCCCCGGCGCGGCTGGACACGCGTGCCGCCGCCGCCCCGGTTGAACAGTCCGCCGAAGACGTCGCCCAGACCGCCGCCGGCGCCACCGCCGAACCCGCCCGCGCCGCCACCGGCCTGCCCGCCGCCGGGGGCGCCTCCGAAGAGGTCGCCCAGGTCGAAGTTGAAGTTGCCGCCCGCACCGCCCGGGCCGGCCCTGAAGCCTCCGTTGCCGAAGAGGGCGCGCGCCTCGTCGTACTCCTTGCGCTTCTTGGGGTCACCGAGGACGTCGTTCGCCTCGGAGATCTGCTTGAAGCGCTCCTCCGCCTTGGCGTCACCTTTGTTGGCGTCCGGGTGGTACTCGCGGGCGAGCTTCCGGTACGCCTTCTTCACCTCGGCGTCGGTGGCGTCCTTGGGGACGCCGAGGACCTTGTAGTAGTCCTTCTCGACGAAGTCCTTCGTGCTCATCGACGTCCCTCCTTCCGGACGATCGGCCGTGCGGCCGGCCCAACGGCCGGCCGCACGCCCCGTCGGTGTTCACCGCAGTGGTCGGACGGAATGTCAGACCTCTTCGGTGCCACCGCTCTCCTCGTCGTCTGCCTTCTCTTCCTTCGCCGCGGCGGGCGTGGCGCCCGGCTGCGGTTCGGCCACGGCCACCCGCGCGGGGCGGATGGTGCGCTCCCCGATGCGGTACCCGGGCTGCAGGATCGCCACGCAGGTCGTCTCGGTGACGTCCGGTGCGTAGCTGTGCATCAGGGCCTCGTGGATCGTCGGGTCGAAGGGCTCGCCCTCCTTGCCGAACTGCTGGAGTCCCAGCTTCGCGACGACCGTCTCCAGGGATTCGGCCACCGACTTGAAGCCACCGACGAGCTCGCCGTGCTCACGGGCCCGGCCTACGTCGTCGAGGACGGGCAGGAGGTCGGACAGAAGGCCCGCGACCGCGACCTCCTTGACCTGCACCCGGTCCCGCTCGACGCGGCGGCGGTAGTTCTGGTACTCGGCCTGGAGCCGCTGGAGGTCGCCCGTGCGCTCGCTGAGCGCGGTACGGACCTGGTCCAGCTGAGCCGTCAGTGCCGCTGTCTGCTGTACGTCCCCGGCCGGGGCCGCCTCCTCCTCCTCGGAGGGGGCGGCGGCCTTGGGCTCGACGTCTTCGGAGTCGGCGTCGGAGGGGACGTCGGGCTTCTCGTCGAAGCCCGGAGTCTCCTCGGTCACGCCGCACCGCCCTTGGTGTCCTTCTCGTCGTCCACGATCTCGGCGTCGACGACGTCGTCGTCGGCCTTGGCCTGGCCGTCGCCCGGTGCGTCGGCGCCCGGCGCCGCGCCCTCGGACTGGGCGTTGGCGTACATCGCCTGGCCCAGCTTCTGGGAGACGGCCGCGACCTTCTCGGTGGCGGTACGGATCTCGGCGGTGTCCTCGCCCTTGAGCTTCTCCTTCAGCTCGGTGAGCGCGGCCTCCACCTCCGTCTTCACGTCGCCGGGGACCTTGTCCTCGTTGTCCTTGAGGAACTTCTCCGTCTGGTAGACGAGCTGCTCGCCCTGGTTGCGGGACTCGGCGGCCTCACGACGACGGTGGTCCTCGTCGGCGTACTGCTCGGCCTCCTCGCGCATCCGGTTGACCTCGTCCTTCGGCAGCGAGGAGCCACCGGTGACGGTCATCTTCTGCTCCTTGCCGGTGCCGAGGTCCTTGGCCGCGACGTGCATGATGCCGTTGGCGTCGATGTCGAAGGCGACCTCGATCTGCGGCACGCCGCGCGGGGCCGGCGGCAGACCGGTGAGCTCGAACATCCCGAGCTTCTTGTTGTACGCCGCGATCTCGCGCTCGCCCTGGTAGACCTGGATCTGCACGGACGGCTGGTTGTCCTCGGCCGTCGTGAAGATCTCGGAACGCTTGGTCGGGATCGTGGTGTTGCGCTCGATGAGCTTGGTCATGATCCCTCCCTTGGTCTCGATACCGAGGGACAGCGGGGTCACGTCGAGGAGCAGGACGTCCTTGACCTCGCCCTTGAGGACACCGGCCTGGAGCGAGGCGCCGATGGCGACGACCTCGTCCGGGTTCACGCCCTTGTTGGCGTCCTGGCCGCCCGTGAGCTCCTTGACGAGCTCGGCGACGGCCGGCATACGGGTCGAGCCACCGACGAGAACGACGTGGTCGATCTCGGAGAGCTGGATGCCCGCGTCCTTGATGACGTTGTGGAACGGGTTCTTGCAGCGGTCCAGGAGGTCCGCGGTCAGCTGCTGGAACTGCGAGCGCGTGAGCTTCTCGTCCAGGTGCAGCGGGCCCTCGGCGGACGCCGTGATGTAGGGCAGGTTGATCGTGGTCTCGGTCGAGGACGAGAGCTCGATCTTCGCCTTCTCCGCGGCCTCACGGAGACGCTGGAGAGCCATCTTGTCCTTGGACAGGTCCACGCCGTGCCCGTTGGCGAACTGCTTCACCAGGTGATCGACGACCCGCTGGTCCCAGTCGTCACCACCGAGGTGGTTGTCACCGTTGGTGGCCTTCACCTCGACGACGCCGTCGCCGATCTCCAGGAGGGACACGTCGAAGGTGCCGCCACCGAGGTCGAAGACGAGGATCGTCTGGTCGTCCTTGTCGAGGCCGTACGCCAGCGCGGCTGCGGTCGGCTCGTTGACGATGCGCAGGACGTTCAGGCCCGCGATCTCGCCGGCCTCCTTCGTGGCCTGGCGCTCGGAGTCGTTGAAGTACGCCGGGACGGTGATGACCGCGTCGGCCACCTTCTCGCCCAGGTACGCCTCGGCGTCACGCTTCAGCTTCTGCAGGATGAAGGCGCTCATCTGCTGCGGGTTGAAGTTCTTGCCGTCGAGCTCGATCTTCCAGTCAGTGCCCATGTGGCGCTTGACCGAACGGATCGTCCTGTCGACGTTGGTGACCGCCTGGCGCTTGGCGACCTCGCCGACAAGCACCTCGCCGTTCTTCGCGAAGGCGACGACGGACGGCGTGGTCCTGGCGCCTTCGGCGTTGGTGATGACGGTGGGCTCGCCGCCTTCGAGAACGCTGACGACGGAGTTAGTCGTGCCCAGGTCGATGCCGACCGCACGTGCCATTTCAATTCCTCCAACTGACTACTTGAGTGGATCTGACTCAAGGATGCACGACTCCCACCCCGGAGTCAAAGGACCTGAGCCACTTACGCTCAACTTATGTGCTCACACCGACCGTGAGCTGGCATTTTCTGGAGATCCGCTACGCCAGGAACCGTCCGGCACGACCCGCACCCGCGAGCGTTCCCCGGTGGAGCCGCGACACTCGGGACGCGTCGCACGACACACACCCCTGCCACCATCGCACCGTGGGATCGTTCTGTCACAAAATGCGGCGAGACGGTCATAACGGCACGCCATCGATCCCGGGCAGGTGCAATGCGGAACGCGAAGCAGACTGCGGCACGAAGAACCGCGAGGTGGAGCCCGGCACGCCGGACGCGGCACCTCTCCACCACGGCACCGGCCCGCGCGGCGCGGCACGCCGCCGACCGCGGCACTGCCGCCCTGGCGGCCATGACCGCCAAGCGGACGCTGGACCTGCTGCTCGGATCGGCCCTGCTGATCCTGGTGGCACCGGCACTCGCCGTCGCCGCCGCGGCCCTGGCCGTGGGGCCGCCTGGCGGCCTCGGCGGCGCACTCAGGCGGGAGACCCGGATCGGCCTGGGCGGCCGCCCCTTCGAGCTGCGCTCGCTGCGCACCCGCCGGCTCCGCCTCGACCTGCTGTCCCGGCTGCCGCACGTCGTACGGGGACAGCTCTCCCTGGTGGGCCCCGCACCCCTGACCCCGGAGGAGGCGGCGCTCCTCGGGCCCGCGGCCGGGCGCTGGCGAGAGAGCCTGCGGCCCGGCCTGACCGGGCTGGCCCAGGTGCGCTCCCGCTCCGGAATGCCCTGGGACGAACCCGCCCTCCTGGACGCGCACTACACAGAGCATCATGGGACGGGGCTCGACCTGGCGATCCTGACGCAATCCGCACACATCACCCTGCGGGCGGCACTGAGCGGACTCCGCCTGCCGGGGAAGGCTCACCTGAGCGACACAGATCACCGCCTGCCCGGCTACAGCGTGGCGGAATAAGTGAGTAGTGTCAGCACAGACTGATTAAGTTACTGCTTAGTAATCGCTTGTACGCGCTGGATCCCACCCTCGCAGGCCCGAGGAGCCCCACATGCAACTCGCCGCGATCATCGTGTCGCTGGTGCTGACCGTAGTCGGCGTTGCGCTCATCGCCCGAGCCGTCGCGCAGATCTACCGGTTCGTCCGCCTCGGACAGCCGGTACCGGCAGGCAGCCGCACCGACAACCCCAAGCAGCGCACGATCACCCTGGTCAAGGAGTTCCTCGGCCACACCCGGATGAACCGGTGGGGGATCGTCGGCTTCGCGCACTGGTTCGTCGCCATCGGCTTCCTGACCCTGCCGCCGACGCTGCTCCAGGCGTACGGACAGCTCTTCCAGGCCGACTGGGTGCTGCCGATCGTCGGCAGCTGGCTGCCGTTCGAGCTGTACATCGAGTTCATCGGCATCATGACCGTGCTCGGCATCGTCACGCTGATGGCGATCCGGCTGCTGAACCTGCCCTCCCGCGCCGGCCGAAAGTCCCGCTTCGCCGGATCGAAGGCCTGGCAGGCGTACTTCGTCGAGTACGTCATCCTCGTCATCGGCCTGGCGATCCTGACCCTGCGCGGTCTCGAGGGCGCGATCCACCACGTCGGGGGCTACGAGGCCGCGTACTTCGTCTCGTACCCGCTCGTGCTCGCGTTCAAGGGCCTCGCGCTCGGCACGCTCCAGAACCTCATCTACTTCACCGCGATGGTGAAGATCGGCGTCTCGCTGATCTGGATGATCACGGTCTCGCTCAACACCAACATGGGTGTCGCCTGGCACCGTTTCCTCGGCTTCCCGAACATCTGGTTCAAGCGGAACGCCGACGGCGCGGTCGCGCTCGGCGCGCTCCAGCCGATGACCAGCGGCGGCAAGGAGATCGACTGGGAGGACCCGGGCGAGGACGACACCTTCGGCGTCTCCCAGGTCGAGCAGTTCTCCTGGAAGGGCATCCTCGACTTCTCCACGTGCACCGAGTGCGGTCGCTGCCAGTCGCAGTGCCCCGCCTGGAACACGGGCAAGCCGCTCTCGCCGAAGCTCCTGATCATGTCCCTGCGCGACCACGCGCACGCCAAGGCGCCGTACCTGCTGGCAGGCGGCGGCAAGGACATGGAGGGCAACGAGAAGGCCACCGAGGAGCAGCTCAAGGACGTCCCCGCGGCCGCCCTCGCGGAGGCCGAGCGCCCCCTGATCGGTACCCTCGAGGAGAACGGCGTCATCGACCCGGACGTCCTCTGGTCGTGCACCACGTGCGGTGCGTGCGTCGAGCAGTGCCCGGTCGACATCGAGCACATCGACCACATCGTCGACATGCGCCGCTACCAGGTGATGATCGAGTCCGCGTTCCCGTCCGAGGCGGGCACGATGCTCAAGAACCTGGAGAAGAAGGGCAACCCCTGGGGGCTCGCCAAGAAGCAGCGCGTCGAGTGGACCAAGGAGGTCGACTTCGAGGTCCCGATCGTCGGCAAGGACGTCGAGGACCTCAGCGAGATCGACTACCTGTACTGGGTCGGCTGCGCGGGCGCCCTGGAGGACCGGGCCAAGAAGACCACCAAGGCCTTCGCCGAACTGCTGCACATCGCGGGCGTCAAGTTCGCGATCATGGGCGGCGACGAGAAGTGCACCGGTGACTCCGCCCGCCGCCTCGGCAACGAGCCGCTGTTCCAGCAGCTCGGCCAGGAGAACGTCGCGATGCTGAACATGGCGTTCGGCGAGGATGACGACGACGACTCGACCAAGAAGGCCAAGGCGACGAAGAAGATCGTCGCGACCTGCCCGCACTGCTTCAACACCATCGCGAACGAGTACCCGCAGCTCGGCGGCGAGTACGAGGTCATCCACCACACCCAGCTGCTCCAGCACCTGGTGGACGAGGGCAAGCTCATCCCGGTGACCCCCGTCGAGGGTCTGATCACGTACCACGACCCCTGCTACCTGGGCCGTCACAACAAGATCTACACGCCCCCGCGCGAGATCATCGCGAAGGTGCCGGGCCTGCGGAACGAGGAGATGCACCGCCACAAGGAGCGCGGCTTCTGCTGCGGCGCCGGTGGTGCCCGGATGTGGATGGAGGAGCGGATCGGCAAGCGCGTCAACAACGAGCGCGTCGACGAGGCCCTCTCGCTCAACCCGGACATCGTCTCGACGGCCTGCCCGTTCTGCCTCGTCATGCTGACCGACTCGGTCAACGGCAAGAAGAACGACGGCCAGGCGAAGGAGTCGATCCAGGTGGTCGACGTCTCGCAGCTGCTCCTGGAGTCGGTGAAGACACCCGCCGACCCGGTGGACGACGCGGAGACCGCCGACCAGCCGGAGCCGGAACCGGTGCAGTAGCGCTCTCCCGCCGCACGGAAGCGGCCGGACCTGCCTCGGGGGCAGGACCGGCCGCTTCCGTGTGTGCGGGGGTGGTGCCGGGTGTGCGCAGGTGGTGCGGACCCCCCGGAGTTCCCTCAGGGGATGTCACAGCTAGGCCGCAAAGGCACCCCTGTTCCCCCGGCTCCCGCCCCGCACCCGCACGGACCAGGTACGTTCGATGTGTGGCTGGATTCAGGATCGGACGCGGCCGGGACAACCGCACACCGCAACAACACCCGCAGCAGCAACAGCCGTACGGCGCGCAGACACCACCGCCGCCCTACGGCCGGCAGTCGTGGCCCCCGGCAGGAGGCGACGGCGGAGCACCGCGCGGCGGCCCCCAGGGCGCCCCGTACGGCGGCGGGCACGGCGGCAACGGACACGGGGGTGGTCAGGGGCACGGAGGCGGCAACCGGCAGGGCGGCGGGCACGGGCAGGGAGGCGGCAACGGCGAACCCGAGTACTTCGGCGACCCGTACCAGCAGCCCCCGCAGCACGACCCGTACGCCAACGCGCCCGGACACACCCAGGCGTTCAGCATCGACGACCCGTACGGCGACGGGAACACCTACCAGGCCGACGACCATGCCCCCGCGCAGCCCTCGGGCCCGCGGCTGCACTGGAAGCAGCTGCTGAGCGGCATCGTGCTGCGCCCCGGGCCGACGTTCTGGCAGATGCGCGACCACGCCGTCTGGGGCACCGCGATCGTCGTCACGTTCGTCTACGGCCTGCTCGCGCTCTTCGGCTTCGACCAGGCCCGCGACGAGGCGATCCACGCGGAGGTCTCCACGGCCGCCCCGTACGTCATCTTCACCGGCATCGGCTTCGTCGTCGGTGGTCTGGTCCTCGGCGCGGTCACGCACACGCTGGCCCGACAGCTCGGTGGCACGGGCTCCTGGCAGCCGACCGTCGGCCTGTCGATGCTGATCATGTCGATCACGGACGCACCACGCCTGGTCTTCGCCCTGTTCCTCGGCGGCGAGAACTCCCTGGTGCAGATCCTCGGCTGGATCACCTGGCTGGCCGCCGGAGCGCTCCTCACCTCCATGGTCAGCAAGTCGCACGACCTGCCCTGGCCGAAGGCGCTGGGCGCCTCCGCGATCCAGCTGATCGCGCTGCTCTCGATCATCAAGCTGGGCACGATCTGACGACCGCACGAAAGCACGGAAGAGGGGCTCCCGGTGCCTGGCACCGGGAGCCCCTTCCGTTCTCTGTCCTCAGGGCTGCCTAGGAATCGAGAACCTGCCCGTCACGACGCACGACGGGCTTCTCCACACTCCACGGGAAGTTGATCCACTGATCGGTCTTCTTCCACACGTATTCGCACTTCACGAGAGAGTGCGGCTTCTCGTAGACGACCGCGCTGCGCACCTCCGCGACATGGTCGACACAGAAATCACGGACCAGCTTCAGCGTCTTGCCCGTGTCCGCGACGTCGTCGGCGATCAGAACCTTCTTCCGCGTGAAGTCGATGGCGTTCGGAACGGGCGCCAGCATGACGGGCATTTCCAGGGTGGTGCCCACGCCGGTGTAGAACTCGACGTTCACGAGATGAATGTTCTTGCAGTCCAGCGCGTATGCCAGGCCACCCGCGACGAACACTCCGCCCCGCGCGATGCTCAGCACCACATCCGGCTCGAAACCGTCGTCGGCAACCGCCTGGGCCAGCTCGCGCACGGCCCGCCCGAAGGCCTCGTACGTCAGGTTCTCCCGCATCTCACCAGCCATGCCGCATCACACCTGAGTCCGATGGAAGTTCATGAAGGAACGCGAGGCGGTCGGCCCCCGCTGCCCCTGGTAACGCGATCCGTAACGCTCGGACCCGTACGGGAATTCGGAGGACGAGGTCAGTCGGAACATGCACAGCTGCCCGATCTTCATTCCCGGCCAGAGCTTTATCGGAAGCGTCGCCAGATTCGAGAGCTCCAGCGTCACGTGCCCCGAGAAACCGGGATCGATGAAGCCGGCTGTCGAATGAGTCACCAGCCCGAGACGCCCGAGCGAGCTCTTGCCCTCCAGCCGCGAAGCCAGATCGTCGGGCAGCGAGATGACCTCGTACGTCGAGGCCAGGACGAACTCCCCGGGGTGGAGGATGAACGCGTCGTCGCCGTCGGGCTCGACCTGACGGGTCAGGTCCACCTGCTCGACCGCTGGATCGATATGCGGATAGCGGTGGTTCTCGAACACCCGGAAGTAACGGTCAAGCCGTACGTCGATGCTCGAGGGCTGCACCATCGAAGCGTCGAACGGATCAATGCGAACCCGCCCGGCATCGATCTCGGCCCGGAGGTCCTTATCTGAGAGAAGCACCCACCGAGGATACGCAGAACGCGCGAGCCGACCCCAACCGGACCGCCCCGCGCGCCTGTCCCACCTCTGTCCGCCTCGCTACCGCCGCTCGAACACCACAGGAACGGCCTGCCTCAACCGCGCGCAGCGTGGGCAGCGAATGAGCCGCCCCGGCCCGATCCGGTCGGACCCGAGCTGCTGCATCGGGAACGACGAGGTGGCGAAAACGTGCCCTGCGGCACAGCGGACGACGGTGCGCTCCATCGGATCCATCAAGTCCCTTCCCCAACAAACCTTGGACGAGAACGCCACATTAGGGGATGAACAGGACGCCACTCCAGGCGGCACTCCGACCACCCACGCTACGCCCCCAACTCCCGCCACCCACAGCCGCATCCACACTCCGGAAGAACACACAGACCCCGCGGCGAAGACGCCGGGGGCCTGGAATGGGGTACAGTGTGGGCGATGCGCTGCCGATCATCGGTGCGCCTCGCGGGTGTAGTTTAATGGTAGAACATGAGCTTCCCAAGCTCAGAGCGCGAGTTCGATTCTCGTCACCCGCTCCACGAAAGCCTCAGGCCAGCGGCCGGGGGCTTTTTTGTTGCCACAAGCCCGATCAGGCACCCCGCGCCCAGCTCTGCACCCAATGCGCCTGCTGGCTTCCTCCAGCCGCCGCACCCCACGGGCACATATGTCAACTATGATAGTTGCTATATGCTTCAGCACATGGAGACGAAGACGTACACAACCATCGACCTGCGCAAGGGGATGGGCGAGATCCTGGACCGGACCCGGATCGCCGGCGAGGCCGCCGCCATCACCCGCAAGGGAAAGACGGTCGCCTACCTGGTGCCGGCCGAGTGGTTCGAGCAGATGGCCCACGGGCACCAGTCACACGAGGACCGACGCGAGGCGGCCTGACCCACCCTCCACACCAAGGAGCACGAACCATGCCCGCCCACGCACTCCACTTCGATGGGTACGAGGGGGAACCCCTGCGGTTGCCACCCATGCCCGAACACACGCCCCAAGCACTTCGGTTGGCGATTCAGGAACACACTCCGCACCTCCTCCCGGACTTTGAGGCGCACTGGAAGCGCGTCATCGGCGACGCCTTCAACATCACGCCCGTGCCCGCCTTCATGCGCCTGTGGTGGACGCAGTACGCCATCGCCCGGAATCCCGTCCTCGACTCGCACCTTCGCGACCTCGAAACGCGCGCCGCCAAGTCCGAGGACCCCGAGGAGTCCCTCCGGCTTCTGGAGGAGTACAGCCGCCTCCGGCACGAAGCCGCTGAGAGGAAGCCCGGAGAGTGATCGACGAACCACTCCGGCCGCCTTGGCAAATGGACTGGACGAAGCAGGCGCAGCACGACTTCCAGAACATGCCCGCCGAAGGCAGTGACCTGATCATGAGTGCCCGTGCGGAACTGATCACGGCCGAGGACCCGTACTTCCGGGGGATCGACGCCGATGCCTCGCTCCCGCACTGGATGACCGTCCGGCCTCTGGCCTCTACAAGCCCCGGCGGCCCCCACATCGTGGACCTGGCCGGCGGACGCGGCTGGCTCATCTACACCTTCATGCGGCGCCACGCCGATCCCCAGATCGTCGTCACCGAAGCCTTCTGGGCCTGACGTCTGCGCCACTGGAGCGTCTGCAGCACAGGTGGCTCCCGTTCCGTTTTCCGTCACCCACTCCAGCACAGAACCTCAGACTGATGCCCCACAGTCGACGTGCCCCATCCGTGCCCAGCAGAGCGGACAACAGCAGTCAGATACGGCTCCCAGAGACCGGGAGCCATCCACCTGCCCGATCCGAATTCGCAGGTCAGAGCCCCTCCAACAGCGTAAGAACCGTTGATTCCCAAGCTCAGAGCGCGAGTTCGATTCTCGTCACCCGCTCCATGAAAAAGCCCCAGGCCAACGGCCGGGGGCTTTTCTGTCGTCTGGACCAACTCAAGGCTCTCGCACCAGATCCGCACCACTCCAACAGCCACTGGCCTAACCGATGGCTCAGGCGGTGACCGTCAGGCCCCTCGTCCAGAGCTCTTCAGCATGCTCGACGAACCGGTCAAACATCCCGCTCTCACCTTGGCGTCGAAGGTGGAGTAATGGTGAGTCGTGTCCGACGAGCTCGCCAGGTGCGGCGTCACCATCAGCCGCTGATCGAATCGGAACACTGACAGGGATACGTGCTTCGCCGCACCCTCGTGCCTACTGAAACGCGACTCCAAACAACCGGCAGCCCTCAGATGGTTCAGGCGCTCCATGGTGATGCGGATGCGCGTGGAGACGCTGAGAGCGACATTCTGGACCGCCTGGGAGGAGGCAGCAGTCCAACTGTGAGCCTTCCGCGAACGTCAAGACCACCTTCAAGGCGAGAGGCGATGTCGGTCAACTACAGGGCTGCTCGCACTCCGCTGCTTTATGGGGTGGCCCGTATGACTCGGCCGGCTTCGCCCTTGACCCTTCTTAGGGCGATATCATAGGCCCAGGCGTAAGTGGAAACCTTTTTATCGATGGAGAAGTGCCGCCCCGTTGCCCCGTCCAGGACGCGATGGAACTCATCCATCAGATCCGACCAAGCCACCGATTCAAAATCGCCCCCTGTCCAACCATAGAGGGATTTCAACTCCTCCTTTACGTCCGAGAAAAATGACAAAGGTTCGCGGGTTTCCTTTCCGATCCGGACGTTATGGCTCCGCAGGAACTTCTTCACTTCCTCCGGTGCGTCTACCCATTTGTCAGGACTGTCCCTCAGTTCTGCATAGTCGACCCAAGCCCAGAAGCTCTCCGCATCAGCCACGTCCGGAGCCTCGGCGTGATGACCCGGGCAAAGCAGCGCAAAGTTCCTGACATCCATGGAGCCTCCCAGCGCACTGGGGACGACGTGTGCACGCTCTACGGGCTTCCGCCAACAGACGAGGCAGGCAGCCTCGTCCAGGCCAAGATATTCAGCGATTGCCCGGACAGATGGAGCCGTCTTCCGAACAGTCGGTTCCTTCTCGCGAGGTTGAATCGCCAGCGATCTGGCATCATAACCATAGTTACTACCATCATCCGGATGCGTAATCTGCAGAATATGAGGGAGATCATTGCGTTGCTTACGCGGGTTCCGCACGCACATGAGGGGAGTGCTAATCTCTGTGAGATAGTCCCCCAAGTATCCGAGTGCGAAATCTTTAATCAATTCAAAGGCATCATGATCGTATCCGCCAGCCTCATTCCTATGGCCTTGGACATCAATATAGAGAAATCGGGGGGCACCCGGCGAGACTTTCTCCGCTTGCTTAACGCACTCGAAGATACGAAGAGCACTTCGCTCAAAATTCTCATACACCTTCATATCATGGTAAATCGCGACCCCTTTTTGTGCCTTCTTCTTTCGCGTCTGCTGCCGCGTCTTCCTCGCCATGCTGCCCCCTATACCTCACCGTTCCGACAGGGAGCATGGCAGACCGCACTGACATCCAGAGGCCGAATTTGACCATGCCGTGCCAGATGCGGTAGCGGCATGCAGCTGCATCGAACCAAAAGGCACTCGAAGCATGGGGCCACGACATCCCCGCCCATGAGCCCTTCTAGAGGAGCTGTGGAACTGGCAGCCCCATAGCGATGGCCGTGGCGATCTCGAACCGCTCTTCTGACCGATACGCACATGGCCCACGGGCGGGTACCCCCAGCGCCGGGAAGCCGTCCCTCCAGTCGCGGGACCTTGACCGGCACGGTCAGTGCCGCAAACTCAAGCGCTCTCGCGCATACTTCAGTATGCTCGACATATGTCCTCCACGACTCGCATCACCGTCACGCTCCCCAGCGATCAGGTGGCGGAGCTACGCAAGCTCACGGACAACGTCTCCGGCTATGTAGCGGAAGCCGTTGCCCGCCAGATCCGGCACCAGCTTCTGGGCGACGACCTCCGCCGCCACGAGGAAGAGCATGGAGGCTTCAGCGACGAGGAACTCGCCGAGGCCCGCGCGAGGATCTTCGGCTCCGCCGGCTCTTCCAAGGATGCGGACGCCGCGTGAGCGAGCGCATCGAAACCGTGGTCCTGGACTCGGAAGGACTCTCCGCCTGGATCGCGCAGGACCGCAAGGTCCTCGCGATGCTGCAGGTCTTCCACGACATGGGGGCCGACCTGGTGATCGGGGCGAACACCATCGTGGAAGTAACCCACTCCCGCACCAATATGCCTCGCCTTAACTGGACGCTGTCCCGCATCAAGGTGGAGCCGGTCACCGAGCAGGCGGCGAAAGCGGCAACGGAGCTGCTCAAAGGTGCCGGACTGCACGGGCACAAGTACGCCATCGACGCCACGGTCGCCGAGGTCGCGCTCCGCCAGCCGAAACCCGTCGCCTTGCTGACGTCTGACAGCGATGACATGACCAAGCTCTGCGGCAACCAAGTCCGCATCATCCCCCTCTGACCAGTCGGCCCGCCCGGAGTACGCGTCGCACTGCCAGCTCTCGTGCCCCATCCGTGCCCAGCAGAGCGGACAACAGCAGTCAGACACGGCTCCCAGAGACCGGGAGCCATCCACCTGCCCGATCCGAATTCGCAGGTCAGAGCCCCTCCAACAGCGTAAGAACCGTTGATTCCCAAGCTCAGAGCGCGAGTTCGATTCTCGTCACCCGCTCCATGAAAGCCCCAGGCCAGCGGCCGGGGGCTTCTTTGTATGCGGCACCTTGTCGCCGTCCGGTCGGCTTCTGTGGCCTCTCCCTGGATAATCGACGTATGGCATCACAGCCCAGCCTTTCCGATCTCCGCCGTGCCAAGTTCGCCCGGCGCGCGCCCGCAGCGCTCTCCGAGCTCGCCGGCCCCGAGCACGGCACAGTGAGCCTGCCACTCCACCTGGCGTGGTCGGGACTGACCACGTTCGACCTCGACCAGCCCCGTCTACGGATGAGCTACTACCGCATCGTCCTGGCCGAGGGTCAGCACGACGACCTGGTCCGGTACCTCAATCGCAGCCTCCTCGTCAGTCTGTGGCCCACCCTGCGCACGCTGATCAGCCGTGATGTCCGTGAGGTCTGGGAACGTTCCTTCGACGAGCTGGCTCACAGCACCCAGGCCGCTGCGTGAACCTCACCGGCCTGCACCGTCGCCTGCTTGCAGACGTACTCGCCGTAGGCGGTGCTTATCCTCTGGCGCTGACCGGTGGCTACGCGGTCCAGGCACACGGCCTGGTCGACCGGCTCAGCCAGGACCTCGACGTCGCGACCGAGAATCCCGAACGCATGGAGGATATTGCGACTGCCGTACGCATCGGCTTGGAGCAGCGCGGGTGGCAGGTCGGTGCTTTGGAAACAGACCCGCTGTCCGCGCGCCTGATCGTCACCGACCCTGCCAGCCATGAAGAGTGCGAGGTCGACATCCTCAAGGAAGCACTCTGGCGGCCACCCGTTCACACCGAGCACGGCTTGGTGTTGTCCCTCGAAGATGTCGTGGGCACGAAGGTCCGCGCCCTGGCCGACCGCGGACTCGCCAGGGACCTGATCGACGTGCAGGCCGCCACGAACCGCTGGAGCCACGTCGAACTCGAAGAGCTCGGACGGCGCCACGCCCGCGACTCCTTCGACCTGAACGAGCTTCAAGCCCGACTGGGCGGAGCCGACTGGATCGACGACACGGAATTCGCCGCCTACGGACTCGACGAGCAAACAATCGCCGGTCTGCGCCGGTGGGCACAGGCATGGGCCACCGACATCGGCGAACGACTCCACGAGTTGGAGACTCCGCACGAAGACTGATGGCCGCATGGATGCCGGACACGCTCAGCAAGATGCACGTCAGGCTACTCGGCCCCAGCGACCGTGCCCCATCCGTGCCCTTCGGAGCGGACAACAGGGGTCACGTGCGGCACCCAGAGACCACGCCGACCTCGCACCCCCCGGCCGAACGTGCAGGTCAGGTTCACTTCGGCTATCCAAGAACCGTTGATTCCCAAGCTCAGAGCGCGAGTTCGATTCTCGTCACCCGCTCTTCGACAAAGGCCCAGGTCGGCGACCTGGGCCTTTGTCGTTGTCTAGACGCGTTCAGGAACCGCGCACCGCCTCTGCCCCCCTGTCCCGTCCTTCTACTGGTCGCGCTGCTTTCGCGGGTAGCCCGTGGCATCCGGTCCAACCCGCCGGCAGCCTCCCGCTACCACTCGTGGTCCGAAGGCTGGTAGATCGGCGCGGCTCTCTCGTTCGACTACTCCCGGGTTACATCCGGTCGGGCCCGCGCTTCCGACACGTCGGCATCGGCCCACCGCCATGTGCCGCTCGCTCGGCGACTCCGGAGTGCCCCGAAGCGCGCTTCCAGGGACCCGCTCCGGTCGTAGCTGTGCCCCAGGTCAGAGCGCCGAGGTGTAGGCGGCGAAGAAAGGTGTCTTCACCGGCGCTCCGCCGGGGTCGAAGCACGCCACGTAGAGCCGGACGGAGCCACTGGTCCTGTCCCAGGGCCTGTACAGGCCGCAGTAGTCGGCGCTGTGTCCGTAAGCGGTGACGTGGGCGGTGTCCGACGGTACGGCCACCGACGGCATGGTGACCGTGAAGGGTGCTCCCGAGCCACCCAGACTGTTGGTGGCTCCGCTGGAGTTGTAGTTGGTCAGCGCGGGCAGCGACCCGTTGTACCAGAGATACCCGAAGGACTTCGGCGGAAAGGCCGGCCCGTGTACCGCTCGCAGATAGGAGTAGCTCAGAGTCCACTCGGTGTCGTACGGCTTGTTGGACGCGTCGTAGCAGGCAACGATCACGGTCTGCCCCGCCGTCCCCGGTGTCCAGTCGGACACCTTGCACCGCGCTCCCTGCCGCGGGTCGACCGCGGTGACCTGGAGATCGCCTGCGTAGCTGGGCAGCCCGAGAGAGGGCAGCCACGCCTTCCAGATGCCCGTCGAGCCCTTGCTCACCGCGTTGGCGGAGCCTGCGGAGTTGTACTGGGTGAGTACGGTGCCGCTGCTGTCCGAGTTCAGGTAGCCGTAAGAGCCGGAGGGCGTGGTGGGCAGGCCACTGCTGCTCGTGTAGAGAACCGTGAAGGTGGAGTTGTCCGGTGCCCCGCTGGGGAGGTAGCAGTTCACGTACACGTCCTGACCGGACCCCACGGTCTTCCAGTCGGCGATCTGACACCAGTGGGCAACGCTGTTCACCGCGGTGGCGTGGGCAATGCCACCCGGTCCGCCGATCAGCGGGAAGTGCACCACGTACGAACCGAGGCCGATCTGGTCGACCTTTACGGGATTGGCGGACGGTGAGACCCAACTGCCCCACTGGCGGGAGGGGTCGGGCGCGTAGCCCGCGGGTGGGGTCGCGTTGTCCAGGTACGCGAAGCCCCAGCGGTCGGGCACTGCGGCGTGGGCCGGGCCGGCTGCGGGAAGTACTGCGGCCAGAAGAGCGGCAACCATGCCCAGAACGAGCGTCACCGCCCGGACGGGTCTGCTCGGCAGATGTGAGGTGCGGACGTGCATGGGCGTGCCTCCTGTTGACGAGGTCGGTACTGCCTGCGCGATCCGGTGCTTGAGTGCGATTGCCCGACACGTTCCGCGGGCCTGGGCGCAGCCCTCCTGCGGCACTTCCGAACGGCAGGGCGTGCGCCCCTACGGCGTGCCGTGGGTTCGAAATTCGATTCTCACTGTCCCAGAAGTACGGCCCGCCAGAAGGCTGCCGGTCAGCCGATTCGGTGCTCGCCTCACCTGCCGCTGGGGCACGGGGGCTCACTCTGTTCGCTTGGTGCGCAGCGCAAACCACTGGTTACGGCCGCTGTCATGCCGACTGCTCTTCCTCCTTGTCCCTCCCACCTCAACTGCCTCTGTACACACCGCAGCAGGGCCTGTCCGGAACTCACCCGTGTCCGGTCGACACCTCCACCACAAACGCCGCCGCCGCACGCTCTCGCACCGAGCCGGGCGTCTCCCTGGCCTGGTCCCGACATCGAACGCGGCGCCCCACATCGATACCCACCGCCCCGGCTTCCCGGCATCGACACACCCCCCGACGACGCCTCGACCTGGATCCGTGGCAGCCTCAGCACCGCCACCGGTCGTGCCCCATCCGTGCCCAGCCGAACGGACGACAGCGATGGACAAGGGCACCGTGGGACCGCACCGGGAGTGCCTCCAGAGTGGCGTATTCGCAGGTCAGACGCTATTCGGCCACCGTAAGCACAAGCACCGGTCATGCCCGAGCCCAGCTCGCGAGTTCGATTCTCGTCACCCGCTCCACTGAAAAGCCCCGGGTCGGCGGATTCCAGCGGCCGGGGGCTTCTTTGTGTCCGCCGGGCCATGTCCGCGCCGGACGCCCTGGCCACCGGCCCCGACCCCGACCCCGACCGTACGGGTGCCCGTCCGTTACGCGGCATCATGCAAGCATGATCACCGTTCACCTGAAGTACGAGATCGACGCCGATAAGCTTGAGGATTTCGAGGAGTACGGTCGCCGCTGGGTCCGGCTCGTCAACCGGTTCGGCGGGACGCACCACGGCTACTTCCTGCCGAGTGAGGGCGACAGCGACATCGCCTTCGCCTTGTTCTCCTTCCCCAGTCTGGCCGCGTACGAGCAGTACCGCTCGGACAGCATGTCCGACTCGGAGTGTCAGCAAGCGTTCGAACTGGCTCGAGAGACCCGCTGCATCAAGCGCTACGAGCGCCGGTTTCTCAGGCCTCTCGACGGCCTGTCCTAGGCCGCAGACCTCGCGGCCAGGGTTTCGCGGCCGGCTGCCCGGCGCGGACTCTCCGGCCCCGCCTCACCGTTGCGGCTCTGTGGTGAGGAAGTCGAGGACGAGCGGGCTTGCGAGGGTGCGGAACTCTTCGAAGTAGGCGTGCCGCGCCCCGGGGATCATGTGCAGTCGGGCTCCGGGGATGCGGTTGGCGAGCAGAGGGGCGTTGGCGGCGGGGTTGAGCAGGTCGTCGCTGCCGTGCACGACCAGAGTGGGGGCGCTGACGCCAGGCAGGAGGCGCCAGGCGTCGTGCTGGTTGCCGGCCGCCAGGTGGCGGCGCCGGGCGTGCGCCGGCATGTCCGGGTCGCCGAGTGTCCGGTAGGGGCCAGGGTGGGTCGCCAGCCAGGCCGGGGTGTACATCAGCTCAAGGAGGGCCTGCCGCGCCGCGCCCGGTTGCGGCTGGACCAGCGACCCGCGCGGAGCGGCTCGCGAGGCACCCGTTCCACGCCCCCGGGGTGCTGCCGGTCCCGGGCGGCCCCGCACCCCGCACCCCGCACCCCGCACCCCGCACCCCGCACCCCGCAGACAACCACGTTCCCTCAGCCCGACCGACAGCAGGCGGCAGCAGCCGCGATCGCTGACCGGCTGTCTCTGCCGGGCGTCCGCTGCGCCTTTCGCCGAATGCGCCGTGCCGTTCGGGTGACAACCGTTCGCGCCGCCCGTATCCGCCGCCCGCCGGGGTCCATACCTGACCCCATGGACAGGACTCTGCCGAGACGAACGGTGCGTATCGCAGTGCGAGGAGCGACTTTCGGATCCCTTCGGCATCGCGTTGTCGCAGGATGCTGTGCCCTGCTGCTCCTGGCACCGGCTTCGGCCGCGGCAGCCCAGGCGGCAGCGTCGCCCGACGACGGCGGTTCCGGCGGGCTCGATCCGCGGATCACGGAGATCATGCGCAAGCCCGACTACCCCAACGCCCGGTGGGGCCTGCTCCAGCAGGACCCGGACAGCGGGCGGGTCGTACACAGCCGGCTCGCCGAGCAGCTCTTCGTCCCGGGATCGGTGGCGAAGCTGTTCGGCACCTCCGGGGCGTGGAACGCCCTCGGCGGCGACCACCGTTTCAGGACGCCGGTCTACGCGGTGGGCGAGCGCCGCGGAAGCACGCTGGACGGCGACCTCGGCCTTGTCGCCCAGGGCGACCTCACCATGGGCGGCCGGACCCGCCCCGACGGCACGGTCGACTACACCGACCTCGACCACACGTATGCCAACGACTTCCCCGGCGCCACGCTCACCCCGCAGGACCCGCTCGCCGGGATCGACCGGATCGCACGGCAGGTGCGGCGTTCCGGCATCACCCGCGTCGAAGGGAACGTGATCGTCGACAACCGGCTGTTCCAGCCCGAGCCGGTCTTCGTCCCCGTGCCGACCCCGCTGATCATCAACGACAATCTCGTCGACCTGCTGACCACCCCCGGTGCCCGCACCGGTGCGCCCGCGCGACTGGACTGGCGGCCGAGGGTCGCCCCGTACCGCGTCACGTCGACCGTGCGGACGGTGGCGGCGGGTGAGCCGACCGACATCGAGGTGACGACCTCCGACAACGGCACCCGGATCCGTCTGTCCGGCACCATCGCGGCCGGCTCCGAACCGGCCCTGAAGGTGTCGCCCATCGCCGATCCGGCGGCCTTCGGACGCACCGCGCTGATCGAGGCGCTGGAGCGGGCCGGGGTGGAGGTGACCGCGAGTCCGACCGGTGCCAACCCGGTCGGCCGGCTCCCCGGCTCGTACGAGGGCCGACCGCGCGTGGCGCTGTACACCTCCCCGCCGTACGCCCAGTACGCCAAGCTCATCTTCAAGGTCAGCCACAACCTGGGCGGCAACCTCGCCGTCTGCCTGATGGCGGTCACGGCCGGCAGCAAGGACTGCATGGACGGCTTCCCGGTGCTGGCCGACTTCCTGGGCCGCGCGGGCGTCGACCGCGAGCAGGTCCAGCTCCTGGACGGCCGTGGCGGTAACCCCGTCGACCGGACCACACCCGAGGCGGTGGTGCAGTTGCTGACGTACTGGCATCACACCCCCGAGGCGGAGGCATTCCGGAATGCGCTGCCCGTCCTCGGCGTCGACGGTCTGCTGGCCGACAACTGCACCGACTGCCCCGCGCGCGGAAAGGTGTTCGCCAAGACCGGGGCGGCCGTCGGGCTGGACGCACTCAACAACCGTCTGGCCGTCGGCGCCATCACGATCGCCGGCTACCTGGACAGGGGCAACGGCCGCTTCGACGTCTTCTTCGCCGGCGTGAACGGCGCCTCCACCCCGACGACCGACGTCAACGGTGTGCTGGACATCGCCGACGACCTCGCCATGGTCTCCGCCTACCTGCAGGAGGCGGCGGCGCGGCGAGAGGACTGAGCGCCCTGCGTCGCCGCGGTGCCGCAGGTACTCCTGGCGTGGGGCCGGCCCCCGTCATCGGGGTGAACGCCGTCCTCGGAGCGTCTTCACGGGGTTCATGGGGCTGCCTCGGCACGCTCCCGCGCGGACACCTCCGAAACTCCGACGTCCGGAAAGCCGAGCCCGCGGGCCGGGAACAGCCGGTCCGGCCGGCACGGTTACACCGACCGGAAGACCGGCGCCGTACGGGCGGGGAACACGGAGACCGCAAGGTCGTCCGCCCCACCAGGATCCGGGCCCCAGGATCGCGTGCGCCCGCCGCGTGTTCGGACCAGGACGTAGTTCCGCAGGAGGACTGTTTCTCATGACTGACCGGCCCTTGACCCTCATGGCAGTGCACGCCCACCCCGACGACGAGGCCACCGGAACCGGAGGAGTCCTCGCACGGTACGCCGCGGAAGGCGTCCGCACGGTTCTCGTGACCTGTACCGACGGCGGTTGCGGTGACGGGAAGGACGGCGTCAAGCCGGGCGATCCCGGGCACGACCCGGCCGCAGTCGCCTCGATGCGACGTCAAGAACTCGAGGCGAGCTGTGACGTCCTCAAGATCAGCGATCTGGAGATGCTGGACTACGCCGACTCCGGAATGATGGGCTGGCCGAGCAACGACGCCCCCGGATCCTTCTGGCAGACCCCCGTCGAGGAAGGCGCGGCCCGACTCGCGCAACTCATCGGGCACTACCGACCCGATGTGGTCGTCACCTACGACGAGAACGGCTTCTACGGCCACCCCGACCACATCCAGGCAAACCGCATCACGATGGCGGCGCTGGAGCTGACCGATGTGGCACCGAAGGTGTACTGGACGACGATGCCCCGCTCGATGATGCAGCGGTTCGGGGAGACCATGCGCGAGCTCCAGGGGGACATGCCGGAGCCGGATCCCGCCGAGACCGCCGCGATGGCCGAGATCGGCCTTCCCGACGACGAGATCACCACATGGGTGGACACCGCCGCGTTCAGCGATCAGAAGTTCGATGCGCTGGCCGCGCACGCCAGTCAGGGCGAGAACATCTTCTTCCTCAAGATGGGCAAGGAGAGGTTCGGCGAGTTGATGGGCACGGAGACGTTCGTGCGCGTCAAGGACACCACCGGGGCGGCCGTACCCGAGAACGACCTCTTCGCCGGACTCCGCTGATCCGTCGACCCAAACCGTTCCGGGGTCGGCGCACCCGGTCCCGGGGTCGGCGCATCAGCCCCCACCGGACCCCCCGCTCCAACCGCATCCAGCAGAGCCGGCGGGGGGTGCGGCCTGGACCAGCACAGCAAGGTCGCGGCCCGAGCCCCCGAGCCGTGGAACTCGCACACGGTGGCAGGCGGCCTGGTTCGGCTGGGCCTCACTCACCGCACGGGGAAGCCGAAGGAGTAACCCTGCTGCTTCAGCCAGGGCAGCACCTCGCGCAGTGCGGCCAGGGTCTGGGAGCGGTCCCCGCCGGCGTCGTGGAAGAGGACGGTCGGCCCGTTGGAGATCTCGTTCTTGACCGTGGCGACCATGGTGTCCGCGCCGGGGAGTTCGAAGTCCTTGGTATCGACGTTCCAGCCCAGCGGCCGCATCCCCCGGGACGCGGCGAGCTGCCGGCTGTACGGGGTGAACGCGCCGCCCGGGGCGCGGTAGTACTGCGGCCGGACGCCTCCGGACGCCTTGGTGATCATGCGCTCGGCGTCCAGGATCTGTTGCGACTGGTACGCCTCCGACTGCGTGTCCATGGCGGTGTCGTGCGAGACCGTGTGGTCGCACAGCCGGTGCCCGGCCGCCACGACGTCCTTGACCAGGTCCGGGTGGGCCTGGGCCTGGGTGCCCACCATGCAGAACGTGGCCTTCACTCCATTGTCCTTCAGCACTCGCAGCACCTGCGGCGTCCAGACCGGGTCAGGCCCGTCGTCGATGGTGATGTTGACGCCCCGGTCGCCGCGGTCCGAGGCGTGCGCGATGTCCGTCGCCACCTTGGCCACGGTCCCGCCCTGGCGGGCTGCCGGCGCCGAGGCCGGCGCTCCGGCGGGGTCCGCCTGTGCGGTCCACACCGAGGTGGCAGCGGCCAACGCCGTCACTCCGAGCCCCGCCGCGAGAAGCCGGCCGTACCCTCCCCTTCCCTTGTGCCTTGCCATGTCGCCCGCCCCTTTGCCGCCTGCGCCGATGCCGTGCCGTGCGCCCATGAACCCATACGAACGCCCGCGCAAGGCAGTCCTGTTACGGACCGCGGACGAACCCGCAGGGGGTCGGCGACAAACGCAGGAGTTCCGCGACAGGCCCAGGGGCTGTCCGTGGGGCACGGCGCCACCCGTCCCGGCTCGGCCGACGGCGCGCGCACGCTCACCCCTGCGTACGGGAAAGAGCCCGTCAGCAGGCTGACGGGCTCTCACGAAAGCTCGGGACTCAATCCGACATCAGGTCAGGTCAGATCGTCGGTGTCTCGTCGACGATCTCCTTGTGCGGCTCGACGACGAACTTCCAGCCGTCGCTCGGCTCCAGGAACCGCACTCGGGTCGGATAGATGTCCAGGGCACGGCGGTCGCGGTTCTGGTTGTTCGTGTTCTTCCGACCCCGGGCCGGCTCCTCGTAAAGGTCGACCTTGACGTCCGGCACCGCGGCGACTTCCTCGCTCCAGCGCTGAACGACCCCTGCGCCGAACGCGTCCCGCGCGGCGGAGTAGAGCGACTCCAGGGATTCCTTGTTCCCGCTGGGCACGAAAAGGGCGAGGTTCAGGAGGACGCCGGCACTCTGAAGCACCTCGATCTCCTCCCCCGCCTTGTCGGCGATCCAGATCCCGCTCTCTTCGGCGTTGTCCGGCAGGACGTGAATTTCCTCACCGAAGACCGTCCTGGCGACGAAGGACCCTCCCTCGAAATTCTTACCCGGCTCCGCGAGGAAAGCCGGGGCGTAGCAGTCGAGAGGAAGACCATCCATCCCTGCCGAGACGAAGATGCCGTCCTGGAGACCCAAGCCTGAAACCTCTTCGGCCGTAAGACGTCGAGCCGTTACCTTCTCGGTATTCACGCCATTCCCCTTTAATCGTGGCGTCCTGTGAATTCATCAAGACTCTACCACGAAAAGGGGGGCCCACTTCCCGTTCCACATACTTTCGCACCCGTGATGGGACCGGCCGAGGAGCCGAGCAATTCATCGGGGAGAGCGGCGGCCGTCTCACCCCGCCTACCGGCGTAACGCAGCGCTTGCTTGCAGCACTTGAGGAGAAGACGGAGCCCCAGAAAGGGGAAGCCTTCTCGCGTCGGTCGCCAGGAATTTCGAAGCGAGGAATCCGAAAAGGCGGGAGGTGCTGGAGTGAAGTACACATTCGCGCAGCCTGCTTCCACATCGATACGGAACAGTGGGCTACGCACGCACGCCGAATTGGATACGCCGCTGAAACGAGACGGGAGGCATTTCCGTTCGCCCGAGGCACGACCGGCGCCCGGGAAGCGCCGATTTCAGTTCTGACCGGTCGCGCGAAACTTATGGAACTCACCCGCCCGCGTCCTCGCCGCCTCCGGATCCACTCGTCACCGAATGGGCGGAGATACCTCTCCGGCGGACTGTCGATCGGCACAGGTCCCGCAGGGCATGAAGGGCGAGGAATTCGTCACGTACGGACTAGACGAGCAACGGAAGAATGTCCAGGAGGCGGTGCCGCGATCGAATTCGGGCAGCGCGCCTACGGGGCACTGCGGCCGAATCGCGTCGTATCCAGCGTCCGTCCTCGGCCGTCCGTCGTCGGACGTGCGTCCCCGGCCGTCCGTCCTCGGCCGTCGTCGGACGTGCGGATTCAAGCGCGGCGGCCGAGGGCCGGCGGCTGGGGCGCGGGGCGTGGCCGACGGCGGGCGGGGTGAACCGCACGCCGTCGGCCCGGTGGTGGCGGCTGTACGTCAGCCCTGGTTCAGCGGGAGTGCGATGTCGACGACCTGGCGTCCCACCGGGAACGAGCCCAGGAGTTCGGCCCCGCCGTCGAGGACGTTCACCTGGTAGAGCCGCTGCCTGCCGCCGTTGGACAGGGCCGCGTACCCGCGGTTGGAGCCGTCGGACGCCCGGTAGTAGATGTCGAAGCCGGCGGACCGGCCCGCGTCCAGGCCCAGGTTGCCCGTCGGCGCGAGGGTGCCGGAGTTCGCCGGGGACTGGAGCGACACGCGGTCGTTGACCGTGTCGATGTCGAACAGCGTGGTGGCCGTCGTCGCGTCGAGGTCGTTGTTGGTGTAGGCGGCGCCGGTGACGCCGAGCGCGGTCGACGGCGGCATGGTCGGGTTGGTGAGCGTGCCGTCGACGGTCGTGGTGCGCGGAGCGGCCGGATCGTCGATGTTGTGGCGGAGGTTCTGCCCGGTGTCGCTGATGACGCGCAGCCGGTTGGCGGCGGGGTTGAAGTCGACGCCGAAGTGCGCGCCGGTGAGCGCGACGGAGAGCTGCGACACCTTGGCGGCCTCGGCGTCGCTGTTCAGGGTGTAGACACCGCCCCTGTCACCGACGCCGTACAACTTGCCGTTCTGGACGCGGAAGTCGATCCCGACGAGCTTGCTGTCGCCCTTCAGGCCGGTGATCCGGCCGAACGACCAGCTGTCGCCGGGACGCCCGACGTAGAAGCCGACCAGACGCTGGGCCGAGGTCAGCCCGACACCGGTCAGTCCGCTGCCTGCCGCACGGTCGCGCGGCGAGAACGGGCCGGGATCGCCGGCGTCGGCCGTCGCGAAGGCAGGAGCGATCAGGGACGCGGCGACCACCGCGACAGCGATGGCCGCGACACGAGTACGCACGAGGGAACTCCGATCGGTCAATGGCACGCCTCCCCGGAGGAGGCGGGTCCGCAGGTGCTTCGACACCGCCCCCGCGGCGGACGGGTCCCACCGGCGGAACCTCCCGGGACGGCCCACATAAGTCGTACCGACACACCCGCAACGCCCCGGTGCACCCGCCCATCGGCCCGTGGCACTTCGGCGGACCGCGTCACGGCGGTGAGGCCCCGCGCCGTCGCGCCGTCTCGAGGAGTTCCGGCAGATCCTTCAGTCGGTCGAGGCCCTTGACCGCGCGGGCCGTTCGGTGGTTGGCGGACAGCAGGGTGCGGTGGCGGTCCATGAAGGCCCAGTAGCCGGTGGTGTAGGGGCAGGCGTGGCCGCCGGTGCGGTCGGTGGGGCGGTAGGCGCACGGGCCGCACAGGTCGCTCATCCTGTGGATGTACGCACCGCCGGAGGTGTACGGCTTGGTGGTCATCAGGCCGCCGTCGGCGTACTGCGACATCCCGACGACGTTGGGGAGCATCACCCAGTCGTAGCCGTCGACGAAGCAGCGGTGGAACCAGTCGGTGACCGCGGCCGGGTCCCAGCCGTCCTGGAGGGCGCGGCTGCCGAGCACCATGAGCCGGGGGATGTGGTGGGTCCAGCCGGTGTCCCGTACCTGGGCGAGCACCGTGGACAGGCAGTTGGCCGTGACCGCGTCGGCGTCCAGGTCGAGGAACCAGTCGGGCAGCGGGGTGGTGTGACGCAGGGCGTTGCTGGTGCGGTAGTCCTCGCCGAAGTGCCAGTACAGCTGCCGGACGTACTCGCGCCAGCCGGCGATCTGCCGTACGAATCCCTCGACGCTGTTGAGCGGCGCGTCACCGGCGCGCCACGCCTGCTCGGCGCGCTCGACGCATTCGGCCGGGTCGAGGAGCCCGAGGTTGAGCGGTACGGAGAGCAGGCTGTGGCTCATCACCGGGTCGGCCGCGAGCATGGCGTCCTCGTAGCGGCCGAAGTCCGGCAGCCGGTGGGTGGTGAAGTGGCGGAGCGCCGACAGAGCCTCGCGCCGGGTGACCGGGAACCTCCGTGGGCCGTCCCTCCCGACGAAGGAGACGTCGCCGTCGCGCTCCCAGCGGTCGAGGTCGCGGCGGACCTCCTCGTCGATGGAGTCCTCGCGCGGCTGCCAGGGCCCTCGGACGTCGAGCGTGTCGTGGCCACGGGGCGGCGGTTCGCGGTTGTCGTGGTCGAGGTTCCACGTGCCGCCCGCCGGCTCGTCACCGTCCATCAGCAGGTCGTGGCGTCCGCGTACCCAGCGGTAGAAGCCCTCCATACGGAGGCTCCGTCCGCCGCTGTGGCCGGCCCACGCCTCGAAGTCGTCACGCGGGACGAGGAAGCCCTTCGCGGGCAGGACCTCCACTCCGTCGAGCCCGTTCACGAACGCGAGAGCCGGACGGGACGTGGGGTGGCAGACGGTCAGCCGGGCGTCCGCACCGGACCGCTCCGCGCGGCCGGCGTCCTCGGCACCTGCGCCGCCGGGGCGGCGGGACGCCCGGAGCCCGACGGCCCGTTCCAGCCCTTCGGCGTACGTCTCCGCCCGGACATAGGTGACCCGGTCGCCGAGTTCGGCGGCCCGGTGCCGCATCGCCGACAGCACGAGGTGCGCCTTGGCGCGGTGGAATCGGCGCCGGCGGAGCACCGAGCGCGCCTCGATCATGACCACCGGCGCCTTCGCGTCGGGGCCACCGTGGCGGGGGTCGAGGAAGTGCGGGCCGAGCTGGTCCCCGAAGATCCAGTGGGGGCGTGGCGCCATGGGGTCCGCCTCTCACGGCCGGGATTCCCGTCGCGCGGTCACGACGCCGACATGACGCGGGACCGTGGCTCGGGCGGGGGCGAAGGTGCGGGAGTAGGTGTGGGCGAATGTGTGGGCGAAGGCTGCCGGTGAGGTGGCCGGTTCGCCGGCCGTTGACGCCCTCGCCCGACCTCACCGCCCGGCCGATGCTGCCAGCCCGCACCGGCCCCGGTCCCGCCGACACTCCGGCCGGCCGCTCTCCGCGTGCACCCGGCGCGGGGAGCCGCGGCAGCGGCGACCGGTGCCTCCGGTCGCGCGGAGACGGCCGGGTCCGGGAGGAGACCTTGACCACATCGGGCCGGGGACGGGGATGCCGGAGCGCCGGTCGCATGTTGGCGACGGGTGGACCTGCCCCCACCCCAGAACAGGACTTGCCGTGACTGACGAGAACGCCGCCCGTGCAGCAGATGCCCTCTCGCGCCCGTTCGCCGTACGCGGACTGACCTCGCGGAACCGGATCGCCATGGCCCCCATGACCCGACAGTTCTCGCCGAACGGTGTCCCCGGCCAGGACGTGGCGGACTACTACGCGCGGCGGGCCGCCGGAGGCGTGGGGCTGATCATCACCGAGGGCACGTACGTCGACCACGCCTCGGCCGGCACCAGCGACCGGGTTCCGCGTTTCCACGGCGACGACGCCTTCGCGGGCTGGGCCGGTGTCGCGGACTCCGTGCACCGGGCCGGCGGTGCGATCATCCCGCAGCTGTGGCACGTGGGAGTCACCCGCACCGAGGGCGCCCCGCCGGTGGCCGACGCCGAGCCGGTCGGCCCCTCCGGCGTGACCCTGACCGGCGAGCCCAAGGGCCGCGCCATGACGCAGCAGGACCTCGACGACGTCATCGCCGCGTTCGCCGACGCCGCCGCCGCGGCCGAGCGACTGGGCTTCGACGGAATCGAACTGCACGGAGCACACGGATACCTGCTCGACCAGTTCCTGTGGGCGGGCAGCAACCGGCGCACGGACGCCTACGGCGGCGACATCGTCGCGCGTACCCGCTTCGCCGCCGAGATCGTGGCGGCCTGCCGTGCGGCCGTGTCGGACGCCTTCCCGATCTTCTTCCGCATGTCCCAGTGGAAGATGGACGCCTACGAGGCGAAGCTCGCGCAGACGCCCGAGGAGCTGGACACCCTCCTGACACCGCTGGCCGAGGCCGGGGTGGACGTCTTCCACGCGTCCACCCGCCGCTACTGGCTGCCGGAGTTCGACGACTCCGACCTGAACCTCGCCGGCTGGGTGAAGAAGATCAGCGGCAGGCCGACGGTCACGGTCGGCTCGGTCGGCCTGGACGGCGACTTCTTCAACGCCTTCCAGGGCAACGGCTCCTCGGTCACCGGCATCGATCAGCTGCTGGACCGGATGGAGCGGGACGAGTTCGACATGGTCGCCATCGGCCGCGCGCTGATCGCCGACCCCGAGTGGGCGGCGAAGACCCTGCGTGGGCGCACCGAGGACATCACGCCGTTCGGCGCGGAGATGCTGAAGACCCTGCGCTGACGGGCCTGAGCGAAGGCGGACGGGGGCGGGCACGGCGAGGGGTACATCCGCCGTGCCCGCCCCGCGTCTCCGGACGGGCCGACGCACCGACGGATACCGGCACCTCGGCCCCCGACGACCGCGGGGAACCGTCGGGACGAAGGACTCGACGGCCGGCACCGGTCCCGCCCGGTCCCGGAGCCCGTGCCCACACCCGTAAATACGCTGCGCCCCCGTCGGGCAGGGCGTACGGTTGTCGGGTCCTGTCGTCTCCGATAGAGGTGGACGTTGCGCATCTGAGGTCCGCGAACATCGCGCGGTACGGCCCCTGCCGTAACCCGTCACGCCCGCGTCAGCTTTCCTGCCGCCCGTGACCCCGCGTGGATGCGACCTCGGTGCATGAGGTGCGTGAGTCGTCCCCGGTACGTCCGGAGGACCGCACCCTTCCTGATCCCGGCCGGTCGCCGCGTGTTGCTCGCATACGAATCCCCTGTTCACATGCCTGCGACTGCGAGGACCACATGTCCCAGCCCACCGCGCCCGCCGCGTCCCTCAGCTGCTCCGCCCTGTCCTTCCGGCTGCCGGACGGCACCGAGGTGTTCGACGGGCTCTCCCTCTCCGTCGGCAGGGGCCGCACCGGCCTCGTCGGCGTCAACGGCTCCGGCAAGTCCACCCTGCTGCGGTTGCTGGCAGGGCGGCTTCGGCCCACCGCCGGCTCCGTGACGGTCGGCGGGCACCTGGCCTACCTGCCGCAGAACCTCACCCTCGACACCGGGCTGAGCGTCGAATCCGCCCTCGGGATCACCGAGCGGCGCACGGCTCTGCGCGCGATCGAGGCAGGTGACGTCGCGGAGCGGCACTTCGAGACGGTCGGCGACGACTGGGACGTCGAGGAGCGCGCCCTGGCGACCCTCGGGTCGCTCGGCCTCGGCGGGATCGGCCTCGACCGCACCGTCGGACAGCTGTCCGGCGGCGAGACGGTGCTGCTCCGACTGGCCGCGCTGCTGATGGAACGCCCCGACGTCCTGCTGCTCGACGAGCCGACGAACAACCTCGACGTGTTCGCGCGCCGCCGGCTGTACGAGGCCGTCGACTCCTGGCGCTCCGGCGTGCTCGTCGTCGTCAGCCACGACCGTGACCTGCTGGAACGGGTCGACCGCATCGCGGACCTGCACGCCGGTTCGGTGGACCTGTACGGAGGCGGCTGGTCCGCCTACCAGGAGGCACTGGCCACGCGGCAGGAGGCGGCCGGCCGGATGGTGCGGGCCGCCGAGTCCGACGTACGCCGTCAGAAACGCGAGCTGGAGGAGGCACGGACCAAGATCGCCAGGCGTGGGCGGCACAACAGGAAGATGGACGAGCAGCGGCGCGCGCCGAAGATCGTCGCCGGTGCGCACAAGAGGTCGTCCCAGGAGTCGGCGGGCAAGCTCCGCGGCCTGCACGAGGGCCGGCTCCAGGAGGCACGGGAGCGGCTCGACACGGCTTCGGAGGCGGTCCGCGACGACGCCGAGATCCGGGTGCGGCTCCCCCGTACGGCCGTGCCCGCCGGCCGTACGGTCCTGACCCTGCGAGGGCTGCGTCCCCGTTTCGGCAGCCTGCGCGACGGCGAACTCCACGTCCAGGGACCGGAACGCATCGCGCTCGTCGGGCGCAACGGCTCCGGCAAGACGACCTTGCTGCGCACCCTCACCGGGGAGCTCGCGCCGTTGTCCGGTGAGGCCAGGGCCTTCGTCCCGCTGCGTTTCCTGCCGCAGCGGCTCGACGTGCTGGACGACGGGCTGGGCGTCGCGGCCAACGTGGCCCGCATGGCGCCCGGGATCGCCGACAACGACATCCGGGCACAGCTGGCGCGCTTCCTGTTCAGGGGGGCACGTGCCGAGCAGCCGGCGGGCACCCTGTCGGGCGGCGAGCGCTTCCGCGCCGCGCTCGCCGCGGTGCTGCTCGCCGCACCCGCGCCGCAGCTGCTGATGCTGGACGAGCCGACCAACAACCTCGATCTGGCGAGCGTGCGGCAGCTGACGAGCGCGCTCGACGCCTACGAGGGGGCGCTCCTGATCGCCGGACACGACCTGGCGTTCCTGGAGTCGGCCGGCATCACCCGGTGGCTGCACGTGGGTGAGCGGCTGACGGAGCTGGACCCGGGCGAGGTGCGCGAGCTGTTCGAGCCACCCGACGCGATCGGGTGAGCGGTGGTGTACTGGAAGGTGCGGGCGCGCTCCCGGCCCGCGCCTCCAGGTACACCCGGCTACCGATCCGGACCACGCCATGCACCGAACCCACGGACTCCGCAGAGCTTCCCGGGCCGTCGCGGGCGCGGCCGTCGTCGTGCTGGCGGCGGGCGGCGCGGCCGTCGCGGCCGGGCCCGCCCCGCCGGTCGCGGCATCGCCCGCGAGCACGGCCGCGGGGCCACCGGCCGACCGGACGGACCCGCGCACGGAGACCGCCGAGCTCACCGTCCCCGAGATCGGCGTGACGGACCTGCGCGTCGTCCCGTACGAGGGCACGACGGACGACGCGCCGGGGACCCGGATCCAGGACCGGGGCGTGGCCGCCAGTCCGTACGGCGAGGACGGCGGCGTCGGGCCGGGCGAGGTCGGGAACTACCTCGTGACGGCCCACCGGCTCTCCGCCGGCGGCCCGCTCCACGACCTGCCGTCGCTGGGGAAGGGCGCCAAGGTCCTCGTCACGGAGGGCGGCACGGTGTACGAGTACCGGATCACCGGGAGCAGGCTGACGTCCTTCCGCTCCGAGCGCTCGCTCGCGGAGCAGCGTGCACCGGTTCCCGGCGAACCGGGCGAGAAGCCGGCCCGGGCGATGATCACCCTCTCCACCTGCGCGACTCCGGAGGACGACGCGGCCGGCAACTTCTGGCGCGACGCGCAGCACAATCCGGAGCACCGCATCGACAGGATCGGCGTCCTGGTGTCCGCACGGCCCTCATGATCCGCCGGGCATGTCGGTCGGCAGCTCCAGCCAACGCGACGTGCCCGGGTCGATGACGTACGAACCGCCGTCCAGGCGCACGCGGACTCCCGGCCGCTCCGAGTCCGGCACGGCGATCCGCAGACGCTCGGCGCGCAGCCGCAGGTCGACGTCCCAGTGCCGGCGGAAGCGCAGCCGCATCCGGAACTTCGACAGCTGCGGCAGTGTGGCGGGCGCGAGCCACAGGGCGTCGTCACGGGTCTCCAGACCCGTCATCCCGCGCTGTACGAAGTCGAGCGTGCCGGCCATCGCCCCCAGGTGGATGCCCTCCTCGGTCGTACCGCCCTGGATGTCGGCGACGTCGCCGATCAGCGCCTCCTCGCAGTACGCCCACGCGTCGTCGCGGTCGACTCTGGCCAGCACCCAGGCGTGGACGAGGGAGCTGAGGGTGGAGCCGTGGCTGGTGCGGCTCGCGTAGTAGTGGACGTTCGCCCGCCATGTCTCGTCGTCGAGCCGGTGGCCGAGCCGCCGGAACAGCGCGGTGAGTTCCCTGGGCGAGAAGAGGTAGCCGAGCATCAGCACGTCCGCCTGCTTCGACGCCTGGTAGCCGTTGACGCTGTCGCCCTCCGCCTCCAGGATCCGGTCCAGGCGCCGGATGTCGCCGTAACGGGCCCGGTACCCCTCCCAGTCCAGCTCGGCCAGGTCTCCGTACCCGTGGAACTGGCTGATGACGCCGCGGTGGTGGGGCACGTACAGCCGGCGGGAGACGTCCTCCCAGCGGTCCAGTTCGGCGGGGTCGAGCTGGATCAGGTCCAGGAGCTGCCCGCGCCGGGTGTCGGGCAGGTCGCGGCAGAGTTCACCGGCCCGTGCCAGCACCCAGGACGCCGTCACGTTCGTGTACGTGTTGTCGTCCAGCCCCGCCGACTCCGCCCCCGGGTAGGCGTCGTGGTACTCGTCGGGTCCGACGACCCCCCGGATCCGGTACCGCCCGAACGAGTCGTCCCACTGGGCACTGTCCGCCCAGAAGCGGGCGATCTGCATCATCATCTCGGCGCCCTTGGAGTAGAGGTACTCCGTGTCGCCGGTCGCCTGGCAGTACTGCCACACGTTGTAGGCCACGGCCGACCCGACGTGGTGCTGAAGCCGCGAACGGTCGTCCAGCCACCGCCCCGAGCGCGGGTTGAGGTGGACCTCCTGGGTCTCCTCGCGCCCTTCGTCGGCACTCTGCCACGGGTACATCGCCCCGCTCCTGCCCACGGCGGCCGCCGCGGCGCAGGCCGCGGGCAGCCTGCGGTGCCGGTAGTCCAGGAGCCCCCGCGAGACCTCCGGCAGGTGCAGGTTGAGGAACGGCAGGACGAACAGCTCGTCCCAGAAGACGTGCCCCCGGTAGGCCTCTCCGTGCAGCCCCCTGGCCGGCACCCCGACGTCCAGCTCGGCGGTGTGCGGCGAGAGGGTCTGCAGCACGTGGAAGAGGTGCAGCCGGAGGATGCGCCCGGGCTCCCCCGGTACCTCCAGCTTGGCCTGCTGCCACAGATCGGCCCAGGCGCGGCGGTGGGAGGCCCGCAGCCCGGCGTACGCCGGCGCGTCGCCCACCGCCGCCACCGCGGCGCGCAACGGGCTGCCGATCGCCGGGTCGCGGGAGGTGTAGAGGGCGACCGTCTTGTCGACCACCGCGTCGGAGCCCGGTGCCAGCGGGAGCCGCAGCACCTGGTGGACGGCCCGCGGCTGCCGCACCGGTTCCGCCCGGTGTTCGCCGTTCCGCTCAGGACCGCAGGAGGCCAGGGTGCGGGCGGCCAGCGCGATACCGATGTCCGACTCCACCGTCCGGCAGCGCAGCCACACCATGGCGTCCGCCTCCGTGCCCGTCTCCCAACCCGCGAGGTGGCGGTCGGCCAGGTCCCGGTAGCGCGCGACACCGCTGTTGCGGATGTCGCCGTCGATCCCCGCCTCCACCTCGAGCTCGCCCGACCAGCCCTCGGCGCCGAAGCGGGTGTGCAGCGCGGCGAGATGGGGGTCGCCCATGTGCACGAGGCGTTCCTGTTCCACCGTCAGCCGACGGCCGTCCCCGTCCTCGTAGACCGACCGGCGGATCAGCGTCCCGCCGCGCAGGTCGAGCGACTGCCCGTGCTCGACGAGATACGCGTGGTCCGGGGTCAGCCAGGGCCCGTGGCGGTCGCCCTCGGGGTGGATGCGGTAGCGCAGCGGCAGCCAGTTGGGGAGGTTGACCAGGTCCTCGTTCTCGACCTGGCGGCCCTGGACGGACGAGGTGAGCCGGTTGTAGCAGCCGGCCGCGTAGGTACCCGGGTAGTGGGACGGGCCGGCCGGGGTCTCCGGCGCGGCGCCACGGGTGGCGAAGTAACCGTTGCCGAGGGTGCACAGGGCTTCGCGCAGGCGCTCCTCCTCCGGGTCGTACCCCTCGTACGCCCAGGTCCAGCCACGCGCCATCAGTCCTCCCCGGTGATCAGCAGGTCCCCCGGATCGGAGACGACGAGGTCCGCGCCGTGCCGCCGCAGATCGGAGGCACCCTGCGGGGTGTCCGTCCGGTCCACGCCGACGACCAGCCCGAAGCCGCCCCGTCGGGCCGCCTCCACACCGGCCAGCGCGTCCTCCAGGACGGCGGTGTCCCCCGCCGGGACGCCGAGCCGGCGGGCGGCCTCCGTGAACAGGGCGGGATCCGGCTTCCCGGGCAGTGCCAGACGGTGCGCCTCGTTGCCGTCGACCACCGTCCTGAACAGGTCCAGCAGACCGGCCCCGGCCAGCAGTTCGGTCGCGTGGCGGGAGGCGGACGCGGCCGCGCACGGCACCCCGGCGTCGTTCAGCACGTGCAGGAGCCTGACCGTCCCCGGCCAGACCTCGACCGGGTGGTCACGCAGGTTCTCCGTGAACACCTCGTCCTTGCGAGCGGCGACGGACCACACCGTCCCCGTACCCGGGGGGTCGTCGGGGCTGCCCTCGGGAAGGCCCAGCCCCCTGGACGTGAGGAAGGCGGCGGCACCGTCCTTGCGCGCCCGTCCGTCGACGTGACGCCGGTACTCCTCCTCCTCGTCGAAGGGCGCCTGCCCCTCGTGGGACGCCAGGCATTCGTCGAACGCCTTCTTCCAGGCCGCGGCGTGTGCCGGAGCGGAGTCGGTGATCACGCCGTCCGTGTCGAAGACCACCGCGTGCACGGAGAGCAGGACCGCGGCCGGTGAGGGTGCGCGTGCCATGACCGGGTGTCCCTTCGTCGGGGCCGTCCCCTGTTCCATAGCACCAGGTTCCGACCGGGCACGCCTACTCGCACACCGGGTAAAAGGCCAGAAAAGTTTCGATTTACCCTTTGCGGGATTACGGTACATACATGGCCAGAACCGAGCGTCAGACCGGCCGACAGGCGGAGTACGTGTGTCCGGCCTGCAAGCAGTCCGTCGAGACCGTGCTGGAACGGCACAAGACCCTCGGGATCTTCGTCCCGCACTGGGGTCCGGGCCCGTGCCACAACCCTGAGTGCCACAGACACGTACCGGAGTCGGAGAACGCCGCCGGAGAAGTCCGGGGCTCGCGCGGCTCGCACGCCGTCGGTCGCTGAGACGGCTCGTCGGCGCCGGGGCCAACTCACCTGATTCCAGGAGCGTTCAGGCGTTCAGGCGTTCAGGCGTTCAGGCGTTCAGGCGTTCAGGCGTTCAGGCGTTCAGGCGTTCAGGCGGAGACGCTGACCCGGGAAGATCAGGTGCGGTCCCTGGTCCAGGAGTTCGCGGTTCATCTCGTAGAGCGCGGGCCAGCCACCGGAGACGTCCGCACGCTCGGCGATCACCGAGAGGGAGTCCCCCGACTCGACGACGTACGTCTCCGCGTCGGTCAGGTCCTCGGCGTGGGCCTTCGCACCGGTGTCGCCGCCGGACGGAGAAGAAGGCGAGGACGGAGACGCGGACGACGATCCGGCGGAGCCGTGGTTCGCGCTGTCGTCCGTGGTTCCGGACGCGCTGTCGCCACCGCGGCCGTCGGTGCTGCCCGAGGAGTTGGACGAGGAGTTGGACGAACCGCTGCTCGAACTGCCGCTCGACTGCCGCTGCGGGGCGGCCTGCGCGTTGTCACTCCGGTCCGATCCACCCGACGACGAGCTCGACGCCTTGTTCGCACCGAGCCGTCCGCAGGTGGGCCAGGCGGACATTCCCTGCGAGCGCGCGACGCGTTCGCCGACGGCGATCTGCTCGGACCGGGTCGCGAGGTCGGCACGCGGTGCGTACTGCCCGCCGCCGTAGGCCCGCCAGGTGGAAGGGGCGAACTGGAGCCCGCCGTGGTAGCCGTTGCCGGTGTTGGTGTGCCAGCGGCCGCTGCTCTCGCACTGGGCGACGCGGTCCCAGTCCGTACCGGCCGCGATCGCCGTCACGGTCGGTGCGAGCACCGCCCGGGCGGCGGCCTGCGCCGGGAGTGCCTGGGCCTTCGCCTGGGCGGGGGCCTGAGCGGGGGCGGCTGACGCACTACGGCCGGAGAGGCCCAGCACGCTCAGGAGGACCAGCAGAAGGGCGAGCACCGATTCGACGGGTCGCTTGACGAGGGGTGATGCCGGCATGACGGTAGTCCTCCGCTGTGCTCCGGAAGGTGTGCAAGGGCACGAACAGATAAGCCGCCGATATGCTTTTTATCTTGGTCCGACGCGTCGGACGTCGGCACATTCACTCGGGTGGAGGGCCTCCCATGGCACTGTTCGGCAACGCTCACACCGTCGATCCGGAATCCGCGCAGCGCGACTACGCGCGGCTCCTCGGGCAGGGCGAGCAGGTGCACGCCGCCTTTCTGCTGATCCGCGACACGATCCTCTTCACCGACCGCCGGCTCGTCCTCATCGACAAGCAGGGGATCACCGGCAAGAAGGTGGAGTACCACTCCGTCCCGTACCGGAGCATCACGCACTTCTCGGTGGAGACCGCCGGGACGTTCGACCTCGACGCCGAACTGAAGATCTGGCTCTCCGGCGGCGCCACCCCGATCCAGAAGACCTTCACCAAGGGCGTCGACATCTACGAGGTGCAGGCGATACTCACCCAGTTCGTCGCCCGCTGAGGACCGTACTCGCGGCCGCGCGCACGGCTACGGCTTGCGGAGCCTGGCCATCTCCGCCCGGATAGCGGGCAGTCGGGCGTACAGCGCCTCGCCGGGGCAGTCCGTCCGGTAGGTGTCACGGTGCCCGGACACGGCGTGGAGGTAGACCTCCTCACCACGGTCGTACAGGCTGTCGTCGTTCGTCGAGACCATCCGCACGTGGCCCTGGGGATCGACGCTCCGGCTCAGCTTCCACGCGCCCACCCTGGCGATCCCCTCGATGAGCGCCTTCGGCACCGGCACCCCCGGGCCGAAGGTGCCCAGGGCCGCGATGCCGACACTGTGCGCGTTGAACCCGGTGGCGTGGGCACCGCGTACGGAACGGCCGACGCCGCCCGCCCTGCCCTCGTATATGTTCCCGCAGCGGTCGACGACGAAGTTGTAGCCGATGTCGTCCCAGCCCTCGCCTCTGACGTGCGCCCGCTCCATCGCCCGGAGCATCTCGGGGGCGTCGGCGCAGTCGTATCCGTTGGGGTGGCCGGTGTGATGGACGAAGACCGCCTTCACCGAGCCGGTGTACACCGCGTGCTCCTTCACCAGGCTCTCGTCCGCGTGCCATTGCGCACGGCTGATGATCGCGGGGCGCGGCGCCCCTGCCGGTGCGGCCGGCCTCGCGGTGGCCGGTACCGGCGCGGCGAACCGCACCGGCGCGTCCCTGAGCACCAGGAAGGCCAGCGGGACGACCATGGCGCCCACGGCTGCTCGGCGAAGCCACATAGGCCCACCATGCGCGCTGACCAGCCACTTCGCAGGAATGCGCAGCCAATCGGGTGACGCGGTGGCCGGGCCCGCCAGGGCGGCGCGGGACGGTCAGGAGACCGCGACCGCGCGGCTCTCCTCGATGATGCGCTCGGCCCGGTGCGGGGAGATGTCGAGCCTGGCCAGGACGCCCGGGACCGTGTTGTTCGGAAGGATCAGTTCGAGCAGCGCGGAGATCTCGTTCACCAGGTCGGGCGGCTCGGCCATCGACTCGGTCACCAGCTGGACGCCGGTCCACGCGCCGACGAGGAGCCGGGACGTGGCGACGGGGTCCACGTGCGGAAGGAGTTCGCCGCGCTCCTTCGCCTCGGTGAGCATCTCCACGCCTAGGGCGATCCAGTCGGGCCAGCGGGTGCCGAAGAGGCTGCGGGCGCGAGGGTCGACGGACAACCGGATCGACGCGCTGAGCATGGGCTCCCTCGGCAGCCGGTAGGCGAGCAGCAGGGCGGTGTCCACCCACTCCTGGAGCTTGAACGTCTGCGGGGTGACCCCGTCCGAGGTGACGGCCTCCTCCAGGACGCCGCGGGCCAGCTCTTCCTTCGACGTGAAGTGGAAGTAGAGCGCGCCACGGGTCAGGCCGGCCCGGTCGAGGATCGAGGCGATCGTGGCAGCGTCGTAGCCGTGCTCGTCGAAGACCTCGGCGGCCGCTTCGAGGAAGATTCTGCGGGTGCGGATCGCCCGTTGCTGTCGTGCCAACTCGCGCTCCCCTTGACCGTGGCCTGACGACTGTACAAAAAATACCGGTGGACCGGTATCATATCAGCGCTGGAACGCCAATTTTGCGCCATGTACCGGGGGTTTCGGTGCCCGAGATATCTGTTGTCCCGCCGCACACGCCACGCACCAAAACCGAAGGTCGGCGCCGGGTCACGAAGGAGTCCGTCCACCTCGTCCGCGAGGACAAGGTCCTCCTCACCGGCTGGCGGCGCCTCAAGGATGGCGAGTTCTCGCTCACCGCGAGATGGCCGACGCCCCCGGTCGGGCTTCCTTACGACCCCCGGGTGCTGACCCAGACCATCCGGCAGAGCGGTCTGGCCGTCGCGCACGCGGCGTACGGTGTACCGCTCACCCACCAGACCCTGCTGCACCACTTCGACTTCACCGTGGTCCCGGATTTCCGCGTCACCCCGCAGGGCTCCTCTCCACTCGGGGTCGAGATAACCGTCTTCGAACCCAAGAAGAGGGGACGGAGCGTCAGTTCACTCGGCATGGATTTCCGCGTACTCCTGGGTGGCACCCTGGTGGCCCGCGCGGACTCCGAGTTCGGCTGGATATCCCCGGCCGCCTACCGCCGGCTGCGCGGGGAGCACCTCACCGACGACTGGAACACGTGGCCGCTGCCCCTGCCGGTCGACCCGCACACCGTCGGACGGGCCACCGGCCGGGAGGTGGTCCTGGCGCCCGGCGACGACCGCCATCGCTGGCGGTTGCGCAACGACGTCGAGAACGACCTGCTGTACGACCACCCGGTCGACCACGTCCCGGGGCTCGTACTCATGGAGGCGGCCGGCCAGGCCGCGCACGCCGCGCTGCACCCCCGGGCGTTCGAACCGACCACGGTGACGAACGCGTTCGACCTTTACGCCGAGTTCGACCGCCCCTGCTGGATCGACGTCGAGGTCGTACCGTCGGCCGCCCCCGGGGAGATCTCGGTGCTGGTCACCGCGACCCAGTCCGGGCAGTCGGTCTTCCGGGGCCGGCTGAGCGGTCCCTGCGACTGACGGCCGCAGGGCGCGCCTCACTGGTTGACGAAGCCGCCGTCCACCGGCATGACCGTGCCCGTGAGGAAGGGGCAGCGGTCGCTGAGCATCCACGCCACCGCGTTGGCTATCTCCTCGGGATCCGCCGTACGACCCTGCGGCGTACGGCTGTTGACCATCTCCTCCAGGCCCGGGTTGCGTCCGAACCAGTCGGCGGTGATCTCGCTGCGGACGGTGCCCGGAGCAACGGCGTTGACCCTGATGCCCTGTTGGGCGTACTCGTCCGCCGCCGCCCGGGTGAGGCCGACGACCGCGTGCTTGGCGGCTATGTAGGGTGCGGCGGCCGGGATGGCCACGAGTCCGCCGACGCTGCTGTTGTTCACGATGGAACACCCGCCGGCGCTCGGCAGCATGGCCGCTATCTCGGCGCGCAGGCAGTTCCAGACGCCGCGGACGTTGGTGTCCATGACCGCGTCGTACACGTCGTCGCCCATGAGGTGCAGGGGAGTCCGGTCTCCGCCGAGACCCGCGTTGTTGAACGCCGAGTCCAGCCGCCCGTACGTGCCGACGGCGAAGTCGACGGCACGGGCGGCGTCGTCGGCCACCGTGACATCACAGACGACGTAGGACGCTTGGGCACCCTTGTCCTTCAACTCCGCCACGAGTGAGGCCAGTCGGTCCTCCCGGCGGGCGGCCAGGACGACGGTCGCACCCTCCTGTGAGAACACGCGGGCCGCCGCCGCACCGATTCCGCTGCTCGCCCCGGTGATCAGGACGACTCTGCCGTTGAGTAGATCGCTCATGCGCGCAGTCTGGCAGGCCCGAAGGGCCTCGGCCATGGTCGCGCCGACCCCCGGGACGGCCCCACCCGGAGCACTCAAAAACAAACCGTTTGTGCTGTTTTGGGCCGCTTTGCCCATCACTCGGTTCTGGATGCGACCGGCCGGCGCCCGGCGGCCCGTGAGGATCTGCCGGCCCGCGGGACGACGGGCGAGCTGGTCCCGTCGCCCTGAGGGCCGTCCGCACCGCCCCGCACGCCCTCTAGGGTGGCCCAATGCCCTCCCTGACCTCGCGCGCCCCGGAACCGGCCGACGCCGGGGCACCGCTCACCGCCCCGCCCCGGCCGGGGCGCGACCCGTACTTCGACAACGCGAAGTACCTGGCCATCGTCCTCGTCGCGATGGGGCACTCCTGGGAACCCCTGCCCGGCAGCGGACGCCTGGTCGAGACGCTCTACACCTTCGTCTACACCTTTCACATGCCGGTCTTCATCCTGATCGCCGGGTACTTCTCGCGCGGCTTCGATCTGCGCCCCGACCGGGTGTGGAAGCTGGTCACCGGTCTCGTGGTGCCCTACGCCGTGTTCGAGATCGCGTACACCCTCTTCGAGCGCCTCACCGGGACGCCCGACTTCCCGCTGAGCCCGATGACCCCGTACTGGCTGCTGTGGTTCCTGCCCGCGCTGTTCCTGTGGCGGCTCACCACGCCGTTCTGGCAGACGGTCCGGTGGCCCGTGGCGGTCTCCCTGGTCGTCGCGGCCATGGGCGCGGTGACCAGCAACATCGGCGGTGACCTGCAGCTCCAGCGAATCCTGCAGTTCCTGCCGTTCTACGTCCTGGGCCTCCGGCTGCGCCCCGCCCACTTCGACTTCGTACGCCGTCGCGCCGTGCGCTTCGCGTCCGTTCCCGTCTGCCTCGTCGCGCTGGCCGCCGCGTACTGGGCGGTGCCGCGCACGACGACCTCGTGGTTCTTCCGCAGGTACGGCGCAGAGCAGCTCGGCGAGCCCGCCTGGACGGGCGCCGTGGTGACCCTGCTCCTGTTCGGCTGCGCGGTGGTGCTCAGCGCCTGCTTCCTCGCCTGGGTACCGAACCGGCGGCTGTGGATGACGGCCCTCGGCGCGGGCACGCTGTACGGCTACCTGCTGCACGGCTTCGTGGTCAAGGGCGCGATCAAGCTGCACGTATTCGACGCGGCCGTGGTCTCCACCCCGGCCGGCCGCGTCCTGGTGTCCGTCGTCGCCGCCGCCGTGGTCACGCTCCTGTGCACCCCGCCCGTCCGGCGCGTCCTGCGGTACGTCGTGGAGCCCCGGCTGGACTGGGCCAGGAAGCCGGAGCCCGCGTCCTGACCGCTCCGGCCGGCGGCCCGGACGCACCGCACCCCCGGCCCGGAGCGGGCGCGGGGGTGCGGATGGACCGGTGTCCGGCGGAGGTCAGGCCTCGCCGGGCGTTCCGAGCAGGGCGGACGCGTTCTCCAGCGGGGTGAGGGGCGCCGCGGGTGCGGGCACCTCCGCCGGACGGCAGGTGAAGCCGAGGCGCGTCAGCGCCCTGGTCACCTCGGCCGCGCTGAAGTCGCGCCGGTCCTGCCGGGTGATGATCTCGCCGACCTGCTTGACGGGGTAGACGCGGCGGCTGATGACCACCGCGTCACCGGTGACGGGCTCGGGCTTGACGCCCTTCATCGAGTCCTCGACCTCGTTCTTGAACAGATCGAAGGGGAAGCGGGCGATGACACAGCGCATGGTGCCTCAACAGGGTCGAAGAGAAAGCCGGAATGGGTCGGCCGGGGCGACCGGCCAGAGGTTACGCGGCCTTGCCGGCCCGGCGCTGGGCCGCTGCGGCGCGCGCCTGCGGCGTCGGCGTGTTGGCGTTGGAACGGCGTCCCTGGCCGGGGCGCGCGCCACGTCGGCTCCGGGGACCGGAACCGCCGCCCTTGCCGCGCTCGGTGATCGGCGCGGTGATCGTGACGGGGACGCCCGAGGGCGCCTGGGCTCCGGTGATACGGCTGAGCTCCGCCTCGCCCGAGCGGACCTGGGCGACCTGCGGGGTGATCCCGGCGTCGGCCATCAGCCGGGTCATCTCGCGGCGCTGGTTGGGCAGCACCAGCGTGACGACACTGCCCGACTCCCCGGCGCGTGCGGTACGGCCGCCGCGGTGCAGGTAGTCCTTGTGGTCGCTCGGCGGGTCGACGTTCACGACGAGGTCGAGGTTGTCGACGTGGATCCCGCGGGCGGCGACGTTCGTGGCGACCAGCACCGTGACGTGACCGGTCTTGAACCGGTCCAGGGTGCGGGTGCGCTGCGGCTGGGACTTGCCGCCGTGCAGCGCTGCCGCCCGCACACCGCTGCTCAGCAGGTGGTCGGTGAGCTTGTCCACGGCGTGCTTGGTGTCGAGGAACATGATCACCCGGCCCTCGCGGGCCGCGATCTCGGTGGTCGTGGCGTACTTGTCGGAGCCCTGGACGTAGAGCACGTGGTGCTCCATCGTCGTCACCGCACCGGCCGCTGGGTCGACCGAGTGGACGACCGGGTCGTTCAGGTAGCGGCGGACCAGCAGGTCGACGTTGCGGTCCAGGGTGGCCGAGAACAGCATCCGCTGGCCGTCCGGGCCGACCTGGTCGAGCAGCTCGGTGACCTGCGGCATGAAGCCCATGTCGGCCATCTGGTCGGCCTCGTCGAGGACCGTGATGGCGACCCGGTCGAGCTTGCAGTCGCCGCGCTCGATGAGGTCCTTGAGCCGGCCCGGGGTGGCGACCACGACTTCGGCGCCGCCGCGCAGGGCGCTGGCCTGGCGGCCGATCGACATGCCGCCCACGACCGTGGCGAGCCGGAGCCTGAGGGACCGGGCGTACGGCGTCAGCGCGTCGGTGACCTGCTGGGCCAGCTCGCGGGTGGGTACGAGCACCAGGGCCAGCGGACGGCGGGCGTCGGCGCGGTTGCCGGCGGTCCGGGCGAGCAGGGCCAGACCGAAGGCGAGCGTCTTGCCCGACCCCGTACGGCCGCGGCCCAGGACGTCACGTCCGGCGAGCGAGTTCGGCAGGGTGGCCGCCTGGATGGGGAACGGCACGGACACGCCCTCGGCGGCCAGCGACGCCAGGAGGGGCTCGGGCATGTCCAGGTCGGCGAAGGCCTCGGCGGCCGGAAGTGCCGGGGTGACCGTCACCGGCAGGGCGAACTCACCCGTGACGGCGGAGGAGCGGCGGCCGTAGCCGCCGGAGCGCTTCGGACCACCGGAGCGGCCCTGCGAACCCGGGGCGCCGGGCCTGCCGGATCCCGCAGAGCGGAATCCGTTGGCCGTACGGCTGCCACCGGAGGATCCGCCTGAGCGGGTCCGGGAGAATCGGTCGTTCGTGCGAGCTGTGCGATCGCGGTTCAATGGAGAACCTTTCCCTCGAATGGCACGTATCGAGGGATTCTTTCCGGGCGGCTGCAGCCATGTACGGCGCCAAGAATCGCAAGAACGAGCCGGTGAAATATCGATGAACGGAGTACGTCCGCCGGGTGAACCAGCTGGATTCGGCACTCCATATGACTGCAGATAACTGCTGTGCCATGACCTGCGCACACCCGGAATTACCCCATCGGTGTGACGGCTGCGGCAGCTGAGGTGCCACGTGCCGGGAAAAACACAACGAGCTGGGGCCCGCACCCCAAGGTGCGGGCCCCAGCTGCGCCGTTCGCCTGAGCGATCAGGCGGGGGTGATGTTCTCCGCCTGCGGGCCCTTCTGGCCCTGCGTGACGTCGAAGTTCACCTTCTGGCCTTCCTGCAGCTCACGGAAGCCGGTGGCGGCGATGTTCGAGTAGTGGGCGAAGACGTCAGCGCCGCCACCCTCCTGCTCGATGAAGCCGAAACCCTTTTCAGCGTTGAACCACTTCACGGTGCCAGTAGCCATGTCATATCTCCTTCGGGGCGTTGCCCGTGGACCCACACTGTGCGAGTCCTACGTCGCCGCAAATGATTGCCCCGTCCGGAAGAAACCGGAAATACAAAAGTGCGCCCACCGGAGTGATAACGGCGAGAGCACTTGAAGTTTTGGGAACCACAACTGCAACTGAGATCAACAGTAGCACGATTCGGGCACGGGCGAGCTGTAGGCCATATCACTGCCACGTCACTCAGCCGTGCACGACATAAACTCTCACAGGTCATTACGCGTATTTCTGTGCCCACGGAAACAGATATGCGCCCGCCGCCGGTCAGGAATCGGCTTCGCCGCGGCCGGCCGCGGGCTGCCGCAGCGCGTCGTTGAGGCGCAGGGCCTCTTCGAGCTGGTCCTCGAGGATGACGATGCGGCACGCGGCGTCGATCGGCGTGCCGCTGTCCACCAGCTCGCGAGCGCGTGCCGCGATGCGCAGTTGGTAGCGCGAGTAGCGGCGGTGGCCGCCCTCGGAACGGAGCGGGGTGATGAGGCGGGCCTCACCGATGGCCCGGAGGAAACCCGGTGTCGCACCGATCATCTCCGCGGCTCGCCCCATCGTGTAAGCGGGGTAGTCGTCGTCGTCGAGACGATCCGTGGCTGACGGGGATTCCGGGGATTCCGGGGGCATCTGCACCTCTACTGCTCGGCACCGGCCACCGATATGGCCTGGCTGCACAAGAAAGCCTAGGCGTAGGGGTAGGTCATGTCTATTGCCACCGGAGCAGGTTTCCGGCGGTCCGGGCGTCGCCCGCGGACCGCCGGGCACGGCGCGGCGCCCACGCCAGCACCGCCCGATACCCTCCGGCGGGCCAACAGCGCTGACCGACCGGTCAGTTGTCGGCAGACCTTCGAACGGTCATACTGCACGGGTAGCCCTTCACGCATCCCCCGTCGTGAAGGGCTACTTCACGTGCGGCCCCATCGCGCAGGACCCCGGTCGTACTCCCGCCCGGCACCGCGCGCAAGGGCGGGGAGCCACATCTCACGGACGGCCCGGCGGCCCCGATTGCGGACCCGGGCCCGAGCCGGTTACGTGGACAGGGGGCCGCGCAGTGACGCAACCGGGAGGCACGCGGATGCCCAGGAAAGCCACGAACTCCAAGGCCGGTCTGCTCCTCAGCCTCGGCGGCAGCGCGCTCGCCGTCATCCGCTCCGTCAAGCAGATCCGCAGGACCCGGGGCGAGCGGGACGGGCTGAACACCGTCGACGCCGTCGCGGGGCTGCTGCCCCTGGTCACGTCGGCACTGCTGGTCCTGCGGCGGCTGCGCGGACGCTCCCGGCAGCACGCCTGACACCGGCTGTTCCGGGCCCGTCCGGGCCGGTGCCGTGCCGCCCGGTATCCCATGCGCCGGTGCCGAACCGGTGTCCCATGTCACGTCCGGTGCCGCGTGTCCCAGGTCCCGTTCAGTACCCCCGGCTCCGTGAGACGAGCACCGCGATGTCGTCCTCCGCGCCGTCCGCGAAGCGGTCCACGATCTCCTGCAGCAGATCCTCCAGCCGTCCGCTCGGCGGCATGGTGAGCCGGCTGAGCCGCTGGATCGAGACCTCGATGTCCTCGCCCCTGCGTTCCACCAGGCCGTCGGTGTACATGAAGAGCACCGTCCCCGGAGCGCACGGCAGGACCGCCGTGCGGTACCCGCCCATGCCCGTGCCCAGCGGCGGCCCCACCGGCAGGCGCGCCACCCGGGCGCGGGTGGCTCCGGGGTCGATGAAGACCGGCGGCGGATGGCCCGCGCTGGCCACCTCGCAGACGCCTTCCCGCCGGTCGACGACCGCGACCAGGCAGGTGGCCGCCCGGTCGAGGCCGGACTGCTCCACCGCCTTGTCGAGGCGTTCGAGGATGCGGTGCGGCGGCTGGTCGTCGTCGGCCATGATGCGCAGCATCGAGCGGTAGTTGCTCATGGCCACGGCGGCTTCCACGCCATGGCCCATCACGTCGCCCATCACCTTGAGGTGCCGCCCGCCGCGCAGCGGAATGGCGTCGAACCAGTCGCCGCCCACCACCGCTCCGGCACCCGCGGGCAGGTAGAGGGAGGCGACCTCGATGCCCTTGTTCGGCCCCCGCGGCTCGGAGAGCAGGGAACGCTGCAGCTCCCGGGCGACGTGGTGCTCGTGCGAGTAGCGGTACGCGTGGTCCACGTCCACCGCCGCGCGGCCGGCGAGCGTGCGGGCCACGACGACGTCCAGCCCCTCGGTGAAGGGCGGCGAATCCCCTGACCGCAGCAGGGTGAGCGCCCCCAGCGGATGACCGCGCGCCGTGAGCGGTACGACGACGGCGGAGTGGAGCCCGATGGCTCGGTAGGCGGCGACCCGCTCGGGGACGGGCAGTGCCCGGCCGAGCCGCGCGTCGTCCGCGAAGTTCTCGATCACCGGCCGGTCGGTCGCCAGGCAGCGCGGCACCGCCGCACCCTCCTGGTAGTCGATGTCCGTGCCCGGCCCGCCGAACTGCTCTATGGAGTCTGCGAGTTCCGGGATGCTGGCAACCCCTGACCGTCGCAGCCGCAGCACTCCGGACGGCGGCTCGCGCCGTGGGTGCACGTCGTCCTCGGAGAACATCTCGACGACGGCGACATCGGCCATCACCGGCACCACGAACTCGGCGAGCTCCTGGCAGGTGGCCCCCATGTCGAGCGACGTACCGACACTGACGGCCGCCGTGTCCAGCAGCTTCAGATAGCTCTGAGCGCGCTCCAGCTCCTCACGCAGGTTCCGGGTGGCCGTGATCTCCTGCGCTATCCCCACGAGCCCCCGTACGCGGCCGTTCCGTTCGAGGCGGTGGCAGGCGACCCGCCAGTACCTGCGCCTCGCGACGGCGTCCGCCCAGGTCTGCCCACTGGTGGTGAACTCACGCGGCCGCCCGTCGGCCAGCACCTCGCCCATGACGTCGGTACGGCCTTCGACCTGAGGAAGGACCTCGGCGGGGGTCCTGCCGAGGTGGGCCGCGGCCGGTATGCCGTTGAGCCGCTCGAGTGCCCGGTTGACGTAGACGTAGCGCAGATCCGTGTCGAACACCGCGACCGCGGCCGGGCTGCTGCCGATGAATTCGTCCAGCGCTTCCACGTCGAATGTCGTCGGGTCGGCATGCTCATCGGCCTGCAACGGAGCCTCCAGACGGAACGGTGTCCGGCGGGTGGAGCGGGCGGGCCCTCAGGGACGGCCGGAAACCCCTCTCCTCATCGTCCGCCGCCGCGCGCCGCCCCGCATCTCCGTGGCAGTGGCCCCACCCGCGCCGAGCGTGTCCAGCGACAGCGTGCCCTCCGACGCGGTGGCCCCGGGCGGCAGCTCCAGCGCCGCCTCGACCTGGCCGGGCACCGGGGTCGTCCCCAGCAGACCGGTCACGAGCAGCCCCGCCAGGTGGTGCCAGGCGTGGGCCCGGCGAATCATCGCGTGGTCGCTGCCCGGGATCGTCACCAGGCACGTGCGGGCACCGGCCCGGCGTGCCCTGGCGGTGAGCGACTGGGAGGCCAGCGGGCTGGTCACCCGGTCACGGGTGCTGTGCAGCAGGACCACGTCGCGGCCCGCCAGCTGCGTCACCGGGTCACCGGGCGGACACCACGGGGCGAGGCCGATCACCGAGCGGACCAGGGGGTGGCCGGCCGCGTGCAGGGCGGCGCGGGCGCCCATCGAGTGGCCGAGGAGGACCACGGGGATGTCGCCGGCCTCGCGGCGCAGGTCGTCGAGCGCCCGCAGGACGTCGTGCAGCGGGTCCTTGCGGGCGCCGTTCCACCCCCGGTGCGTGTAGCGGACGCGCTGCACGCGCACCCCGGAGTCCCCGCGCACCGCCCTGGACACCGCCCGCGATATAGGCAGCATGCGCAGGCCGGGCAGGTTCAGGGCGCCGGGCGGCGGGGCAGCCAGACCTGTCTCATAGCCGCCGTGGAGGATGAGCACCGCTGCCGACGGCGGTCGTTCGGCCACACGTACCTCCAGATCCGGGGTGCGGGTCCGTGCCCCGCGTTCCCCTCATATTCGACGCCCGACGGCGTACGGATGGGTGGAACGTGTCGGCGCGTGGAAAGTGCCGTTCACTGTATGAGGCACAGACCCCTCTCACCTTCCATGGACCAAGGAGCCACCGACATGGCGTCAGGACCTCGAATCGGCACGAGCGCACCGGACTTCACCCTTCCGGGTGGCGTGCTCACCGACGACACCTTCGACCGTGCCGACTACACGCTCTCGGCCGCCCGCGGCCGGAGCGTCGTGCTCGCCTTCTACCCGGGGGACAACACCTCGGTCTGCACCAAGCAGCTCTGCTCCTACTCCTCGGGCCTGGAGACCTTCGAGGGCCTCGACGCCGAGGTCTGGGGGATCAGCCCGCAGGGTGTGGACAGCCACGAGTCCTTCGCGCACGGCCACGGGCTGCGCATGCCGCTGCTGGCCGACACGGCGCGGGAGACCGCGCGTGCGTACGGAGTCGCCGCACCGGGCATCGGCGTACGCCGCTCCGTCTTCCTGATCGGTCCCGACGGTGTGGTGCGGTGGAAGCACGTCGCTCTGCTGGGCGCCACGTTCCAGTCGCTGGACACGCTCGCCGAGCAGCTTTCCGGCATCAAAACTCCCTGAAAACTGCCGGACTCCGGCAGTACCCCGGCGGAGTCCGGCATGGGACCATTCAGGCAGTTCGAGGGAAGCACGTCGGGGGAGCATCGGACACCGGGGGAGTGATCACGTGACCGTACTTCTCGGTCTCGGCATTGCGGGAATCGTGCTTCTCGCGCTCTCCCTGGTCTTCGACGGAATCCTCGAAGGACTCCTCGGTGACGCGCTGGGCGGGCTGTTGAACGGATTCTTCGACGGCCTGCTCTCCCTGCCCGTCGTCGCGGGGTTCCTCTCGATGCTCGGCTTCGGCGGTGCGATCGTGCTCGGCACCACCGGCGCCGGTGTGCCGGTGGCCCTCGCGGCAGGGGCCGCGTCGGGCCTCGTCGCGGCCTGGCTGACCTGGAAGTTCAGCCAGGCCCTGATGCGGGATCAGACCACCGCCACACCACGGGGTGACGATCTCGTCGGTACCTCGGGGTCCGTCGTCACACCGATCCCCGCCGACGGTTACGGCGAGGTCCTGCTCCGACTCGCGGGCCAGACCGTGAAGTTCTCCGCGAAGAGCGCGGTACCGGTCGAACGCGGCGCCGAGATCTGGGTGGAGGCAACGCTCTCGACCACCTCGGTCACGGTCCGCCCCGTCGAACGCTGACCACCACCGAGCCACCAAGCCTGTCCGAAACGCGTACAACCGAACACACTGCCGTCCCTTCGGAGGGCAGGGGGGACACCTCTATGAGTCCAGTAGTGATCGCCGTCATCGGCATCGTCGTACTTCTCGTGCTCCTGGCCCTCGCCGTGATCACCCGGTACAAGGTCGCGGGGCCCAGCCAGGCCTTCATCATCACGGGGCGCCGCGGGAAGAAGTCCACCGACCCGGTGACCGGCCGCACCAGCATCGACAACAGCGGTCAGAAGGTCGTCGTGGGCGGCGGCGTCTTCGTCGTACCGTTCGTCCAGCAGAAGTTCACCCTCGACCTCTCCAGCCGGCACATCCCCGTCGCCGTGCGCGGCGCCGTCACGCTGCGGGGCGTCAAGTCCAACCTCGAAGGCGTCGCGATCGTCAAGGTCGGCGGCAGCGAGGACTCGATCCGCGCCGCGGCCCAGCGCTTCCTCCAGCAGCAGAACGGCATCGTCGGCTTCACCCAGGAAGTGCTCTCCGGCGCGCTGCGGGCCATCGTCGGCCGCATGTCCGTCGAGGACATCATCCGCGACCGCGCCGCGTTCGCCGGGCAGGTCGCCGAGGAGGCGGAGGCCAGCCTCTCCGGCCAGGGCCTCATCCTGGACGCCTTCCAGATCCAGGACATCACCACCGAGGGCTCCTACCTGGAGGACCTCGGCCGTCCGGAGGCCGCCCGCGCCAAGCAGGAGGCCGACATCGCCGAGGCCATCGCCCGGCGGGCCTCCGAGCAGGCCCGGCTGAAGGCGGCCGAGGAGATCGCCGTCGCCGAGCGGACGTTCTACCTCAAGCAGGCCGAGATCAAGGCGGAGACCGAGGCCGCCGCGGCCAAGGCCAACGCCGCCGGCCCCCTCGCCGAGGCCGCCCGCCAGCAGGAGGTGCTCGCCGAGCAGGAGAAGGTCGCCGAGCGCCAGGCGGCCCTGACCGACCGCGAACTGGACACCAAGGTCCGCAAGCCCGCCGACGCGGCCCGCTACCGCGCGGAGCAGGAGGCGGAGGCGCGCCGCATCGCCCAGGTCAAGGAGGCCGAAGCCGACGCGGAGCGGTCCCGGCTGACCGGTCAGGGCGAGAAGCTCCACCGCTCGGCACTCGCCGACGCCCTGCGCATCGAGGGTGAGTCCGAGGCCGCCGCCATCGCGGCGAGGGGCTCCGCCGAGGCCGAGGCCATGCAGAAGAAGGCCGACGCCTTCAAGCAGTACGGCGACGCGGCCGTCCTGCAGATGCTGGTCGAGGTGCTCCCCCAGGTCGTCGCCAAGGCGTCCGAGCCGCTCAGCGCGATCGACAAGATGACGGTCATCTCGACGGACGGCGCCAGTCAGCTGTCCCGCACGGTCACCGACAACGTGGCGCAGGGCATCGAGCTCCTCAGCTCCACCACGGGGGTCGACCTGGGTGCGCTGCTGAAGAACCTGCAGGGCAAGGCCGGCGCCACCGCTCCGGTCCCCGCGGTCCCGTCCCCCGCGTCCGGCGGCGAGAAGATCGAGATCAAGGACTGACGCGTCGGATCCGGCCGCGGTACCGATCCGGTGCCGCGGCCGGCCCGTACCCGGGGCCGCCCTTCGCAGCACCGGGCGGACGGCACCCGGACTCGGCCCTCGGCGGCCGACGCGGTGATGCCGCGGGCCGCCAGGGCCACACGCATGTCAGGGCCGCGGCCGCCTCGGTGCCTCAGAGGCGTGTGCGGTTCGGCGGCGGGGCCGACGGGCGGGCGGATGCCGAACGGCCGTCCTCGCGGATCCCCGACGCCGCCGGAGCGTGCCGGCGGGGCACCACCACGTGCCCGCCCGTCCCGGCGCCCGACAGGCGGAGGCAGACCCCGGTTAGGGTAATGGGCAGCTAAAGAGATGATCAAAAGCGTCGCCCTGCCGCCGCGCGCCCCCCGGGAGGAAGCCATGGGAACCCACCGCACATCGCTGCCAGGAGTCGGCGTCCAGTACGACTACACGACGGAGTCGGGTCAGCACATCTCGGTCGTCGTGCATCACGACGGGCGGCGGTTCCTGGGGTTCTACGAGCAGGACGACCCTGATTCGTGCGTGCTCTCCGTCCCCCTGACCACGGCCGAGGCCACCGGTCTCGCCCACCTCATCGACGCCGCGCCGATCGACGCCGTACGGACCGACGGGATCGACCTGGTCACCGAGCACATCCCGCTCGGGACCCGTTCGCCGTACGGCGGGCGGCTGCTCGGGGACACCCGGGCGCGGACGCGGACGGGGGCGTCGATCGTGGCCGTCCTGCGCACACACAGCGCGCATCCGTCGCCGGGGCCGGACTTCCGGCTGGCCATCGGGGACACGCTCGTAGTTGTCGGAACGCGTGAGGGCGTGGACACGCTCTCCGAGATCATTGCGGAGGGCTGACCGTGCACGACACGACCGCACTGCTGGTGGAGCTGGGCTCCGTCATCCTGGGGCTCGGCATCATCGGAAGATTCGCCGGGCGCATAGGGCTCTCGCCGATCCCGCTCTACCTGCTGGCCGGACTCGCGTTCGGGGACGGCGGTCTGCTGCCGCTCGGTGCGAGCGAGGAGTTCACCGCCATCGGGGCGGAGATCGGCGTCATCCTGCTCCTCCTGCTGCTCGGGCTCGAGTACAGCGCCTCCGAGCTCGTCACCAGCCTGAAGACGCAGTACCCGTCCGGAGCCGTCGACTTCGTGCTCAACGCGACGCCCGGTGCGATCGCCGGCCTGATGCTCGGCTGGGGTCCGGTCGGGGCCGTCGCGCTGGCCGGGGTCACCTGGATCTCGTCCTCGGGCGTGATCGCCAAGGTGATGACCGACATGGGGCGGCTCGGCAACCGCGAGACACCCGTCATCCTCGGCGTCCTCGTCATCGAGGACCTCGCCATGGCCGTCTATCTGCCGCTGCTCACCGCGATGCTGGCCGGTGTCGGCCTGGCCGGTGGCAGCATCGCGCTGCTGATCGCGCTCGGGACGGTCGGGTTCGTGCTGTACCTGGCCCTGCGCCACGGCAGGCTCATCAGCCGGGCCGTGTCCTCCGACAACCCGGAGATGCTGCTGCTCGTCGTGCTCGGGCTCACCGTCCTGGTGGCCGGTGTGGCGCAGCAGCTCCAGGTGTCAGCGGCCGTCGGCGCGTTCCTGGTCGGCATCGCCCTGTCCGGTGAGGTCGCCGAGGGTGCCCGCAAGCTGCTGACCCCGCTACGGGATCTGTTCGCCGCCGTGTTCTTCGTGTTCTTCGGGCTGTCCACCGATCCGGCGGAGATCCCGCCGGTGCTGCTTCCGGCCGCGCTGTTGGCGGTCGTCACGGTCTTCACGAAGATCGGCACGGGCTGGTACGCGTCGCGGCGGGCCGGTATCGGCCCCCGGGGCCGCTGGCGCGCGGGGGGCACGCTGGTCGCCCGCGGGGAGTTCTCGATCGTCATCGCCGGTCTGGCCGTGGCGACGGAACCGCGGATCGGGCCCATCGCGACCGCGTACGTCCTGATCCTGGTGATCGTCGGGCCGCTCACCGCCCGGTGGACCGAGCCCGTCGCGTCGAAGCTCCAGAAGGCCCTGGCCGGCCGGGGGAAGAAGCCGGCCGCGGCGCGGGACGAGCCGATGCCGTCGCACGACGACCTGACACCGGAGCACGCGGGACGCGACTCCGACTGACCGCGACGGGAGGGCGGGCCCGACCCGTCCGCGCGTGTACGGCCCCGGGGCGTGCCCCGGGGCCGGCCGCGTTCCCGGGGCCTCGCGCCACCCGCCGCGTCCGCCGGCTCCACATCCGTCGCGCCCCGCGTCGCGTCCTCCCGGGTGGCCGGTTCCCGTCCGGGGCACCGGCGTGAGACGGACGCACCACCCGCGCTCCTTCTACACAGTTGTAGAGTTCGACTGGTTCGCGCATCACAAGTCAACGCAACGTATGGAGACGTCATGGCCCTTTGGGATCGGATCAAGGAATCCGCGTCGACGATGCAGACGCAGCTGGAGGCGAAGAAGAACGACCTGAAGAGCGGGGCGTTCCGGGACGCGAGCATGGCCATGTGCGCCCTCGTGGCAGCGGCCGACGGTTCCATCGACCCGTCCGAGCGGCAGCGTGTCGCCTCGCTGATCGCCACCAACGACGTGCTGCAGAACTTCCCCGCGGACGACCTGCAACGCCGCTTCAACGCCTACGTGGACAAGCTGACCGCGGACTTCGCCTTCGGCAAGGTCAGCGTGCTCCAGGAGATCGGCAAGGCGAAGAAGAAGCCCGCCGAGGCCCGCGCCGTCATCCAGATCGGCATCGTCATCGGCGGCGCCGACGGCGACTTCGACAAGTCCGAGCAGGCCGTTGTGCGGGAGGCGTGCTTCGCGCTCGACCTGCCGCCGCACGAGTTCGACCTGTAGGTCGCACCACCGCGTACGGCCCGGAGGCCGCGGGTCGTACGCACCGGGCCCGCGCCCCGGCCGTCGCGCGAGCGTCCCGCACCCGCGACGGACCACGCCTCAGAGCTCCTTGGCCGGCCAGTCCAGCAGCCGGGCCCCGATGACCGCCGTCTGCAGTGTGTAGCGGTGCATGGGGTCGGAGGGGTCGGAACCGGTCAGCTGGTGTATCCGCTCCAGCCGGTAGGTCAGGGCGCGCACGCTCAGCGACAGTCTGCGGGCCGTCTCGGCGGCGACGCAGCCCGAGTCGAAGTACGTGGACAGCGTCCGCAGCAGCGGCTCCGCGCCGCCCCGCGCCCTCTTCAGCGGACCGAGCTCGCTGCGCACCAGATCGGCCATCGCCTGCCTGTCCCGCGTCAGCACCGGATAGACCAGCAGGTCGCTCGCGTAGAGCACCGGGTCGTCCAGGGCCATCCTCTTCGCCAGATCGAGGGCGTCGAGCGCCTCGTCGTACGAGTGGACGACCCCGCCGGGACCACGGTGCGGGCGGCCGACCGCGACCTGGCCGCCGTCCGTCGCCGCGTGGGCCTGCTTCGCGAAGTACCTCAGGACGTCCGGCTGACTGCCCGGGGCTATGCAGACGAGGCGCCCGTCCTTGGTCGTCAGCAGGATCTTCCGGCCGCTGAAGCGCGCGAGCAGGGCCGACTCCACACTGCGTGGCACGGCGTCGGACTCGGTGTACGCCTCGGGCCCCGCGGCCACCGCCACGGCGTGGGCCCGCGAGAGCCGCAGCCCGAACCGGGTCGCCCGCTCGGCGAGCCGGCCCAGGTCGCTGCGCCCGTACAGCAGGTCGTCGATGAACTCCCGCCGCGCCGCCTCCTCACGCCGCACGGTGAGCCGCTGCGCGCGCTCGAAGCCCTCGGCGAAGGCGTCGACCGCCTGCTCCACCGCGGCCAGCACCGCGTCGGTAACCACCGCCGCACCGGCCCCGGAACGGCCGACCGGCCAGGCGGTACGGGTCTCGGCGAGGTACAGGTTCACCAGGGCCCGGAGCTGGTGCCCCGCCTCGGCCGCCTCCCTGCCCAGGGAGCGGCGGGCCTCCAACTCGTCGCGGGTCAGGCGGCGTCCGGTGGCCGCGACCTCGGACAGGATCCGGGCGTAGCCGTCCAGGAACTCCTCGGGGATGTCGGGCTCCGCCACTGCGCTCTCCTCCATACGTCACCGGCACCTTCACCTCACCAACGCGCACGGCCCGGTTCCGGTGCCCGGCAGGACGACTCCGTGAACGCTGCCGGATTCCGGCAGTGCTCACGGCGCCCCCGGATGACACGATCCGTTCAGCAACACACGGGGGAGAAAACGGGGGATCACGGGGGAGAATCCGGTTGCCGCGAGGCCGTTCAACGGCCTCGCGGCGTCGGTGCCCCCGTCCGCCCGCCACCCGTTCCGTAACGCACGCACAGCGTCGCAGGGGGTGGGCCCGATGACCGAATTCCTTTCCGCAGCACTCGCCTTCCCGGCCGTCCTGTTCGGCGCCGCTCTGGTGGTCGTCGTCTGCTTCTGGCTGCTGGTGCTGGCCGGAGCGGCCGGACACGACTCCTTCGACACCGACCTCGACGCGGAAGCGGTCGGCTTCGGCGGGGTGCCGGTCTCCGTGTCGGTGTCGCTGTTCGTCGCCGTCTCCTGGTTCACCGGCCTGGCCGGCTCGGTCCTGGTGCTGCGCGGAGGGGCTGTCGGAACCTCCCGGGCGCTGCTCCACGCCGCCGTACTCGCGGGCGCGCTGCTGATCGCCTGGGGCGTGGTGCGCCTGCTCGTACGCCACTTCCGCCGGTACTTCCCGGCGGAACCTCCCCCGTCACGCGAGGACTTCGTGGGTCAGGTCTGCACGGTCCGCACGGGTTCCGTCAGCTCCGACTTCGGGCAGGCGGAGGTCGCGGCGGCCGACGGTTCGACCGCGGTCGTGCAGGTGCGACAGCCGGTACGGCCGTCCGCAGCCGCCGAGGTGCTCACCTCCGGCAGCACCGGGCTCCTCTACGCCTACGACGCCGACGGCGAGTTCTTCTGGGTCTCGTCGTACGACGCGGCACTCGCCCCGCGGCACGCGCCGCACAAGGCCGGCTGACCCCCTTCCCCCGCCACCGGGCCCCGCGCCCGTGGTTCCGCGTGCCCTCGCTCGGGACGCGCCCTCATCTCCGTACGCCTCACGGACGCCAAGGACTGACATGGATGCCATCTCCCTGGGCATCGGCGTGCTCATCGCCGTTGTCCTGCTCATCACCATCGCCCTGGTCCTCGTCATCACCCGCCTCTTCCGCAAGGTCGAGCAGGGCAAGGCGCTGATCATCTCCAAGACCAAGAAGGTCGACGTCACCTTCACCGGCGCGGTCGTCATGCCGGTGCTGCACAAGGCCGAGACCATGGACATCTCGGTGAAGACCATCGAGATCCGGCGGACCGGCCGCGAGGGCCTGATCTGCCAGGACAACATCCGGGCCGACATCCACATCACGTTCTTCGTGCGGGTCAACAAGACCGTCGAGGACGTCATCAAGGTCGCGCAGGCCATCGGGACGGAGCGGGCCAGCGACAAGGTCGCCATCCAGGAGTTCTTCGCCGCGAAGTTCTCCGAGGCGCTCAAGACCGTGGGCAAGCAGCTCGACTTCGTCGACCTGTACACCAAGCGCGAGGAGTTCCGGGACCGGATCATCCGGGTCATCGGGACCGACCTGAACGGCTATCACCTCGACGACGCCGCGATCGACTTCCTGGAGCAGACGCCGATGGCGCAGCTCGACGGCGCCAACATCCTGGACGCGCAGGGCATCCGGAAGATCACCGAACTGACGGCGATCGAGCACGTGCGGACCAACGAGTTCCAGCGCACCGAGCAGAAGGAGATCACCCGGCAGGACGTCGACGCCCGCGAGACCATCCTGGAGCTGGAGCGCCGGCAGGCGGAGGCCGAGATCAAGCAGCGCCGCGAGGTGGAGACCCTGCGGGCCCGCGAGGAGTCGGCCACCGCCCGGGTGCAGGAGGAGGAGCGGCTCGGTTCGCAGGGCGCGTTCATCCGTACCGAGGAGCAGCTGGGCATCCAGCGGGAGAACCAGGCACGCGAGGTCGCGGTCGCGCAGAAGAACCGCGAGCGGGTCATCGCGGTGGAGAACGAGCGCATCGAGAAGGACCGGCTGCTGGAGGTCATCGGGCGTGAGCGCGAGACCGAGCTGAACCGCATCGCCGCGACGAAGGAGGTCGAGGCCGAGCGCCGGGAGGTCGCCGACGTCATCCGGGAGCGGATCGCCGTGGACCGTACGGTCGCCGAGCAGGAGGAGTCGATCCTGACCCTGCGGGCCGTCGAGGAGTCGGAGCGCACGCGCAGGTCCGTGATCATCGCGGCCGAGGCCGAGGCGCAGGAGAAACTGGTCAAGGACATCAAGGCGGCCGAGGCGGCGGAGGCCGCCGCCGTCCACCGGGCGGCGGAGCAGCTGACGCTCGCGGACGCCCGGCTGAAGACGGCCGACCTCGACGCGCAGGCGAAGCTGCGGCTCGCGGAGGGCGTCCAGGCGGAGAGCGCCGCGGCGGGACTCGCCGACGTCCAGGTCCGGGACGCCGAGGCCGAGGTCACCGAGAAGGCGGGCCTCGCGGAGGCGCAGGCGACCCAGGCACGCCTCAGGGCCGAGGCGGAGGGTGCGCGCGTCAAGGCTCTGGCGGTCGCCGAGGGCACGCGGGCCCAGGCGACGGCGGACGCGGCGGTGATCGGCGAGAAGCTGAAGGCCGAGGCGGAGGGGCTCACACAGAAGGCGGCGGCGATGGCCGCGCTGGACGAGGCGTCGCGCGGGCACGAGGAGTACCGGCTGCGGCTGGCCGCGGAGAAGGAGATCCGGCTGGCGGAGTTCGACGTGCGGCGGCAGATCGCGGAGTCCCAGGCGACCGTGCTGGCGACGGGGCTGGAGAACGCGGACATCGACATCGTCGGCGGCGACTCGGTCTTCCTCGACCGGCTCGTCTCGTCGGTCTCGATGGGACGGAGCGTGGACGGGTTCGTGGAGAACTCGAAGACGGCACAGGCGCTGGCGGGCCCGTGGCTCGACGGCAGGGGGTCCTTCACGGACGACCTGACCCGGGTGCTGGGTCCGGTGTCCACGGGCGATGTGCGGGACCTGACGGTGTCGGCCCTGCTGATGCGGCTCATGGGGTCGTCCGGGGCGGCTTCCGGGCAGGTCGGGCAGCTCCTCGCGGCGGCCGAGGAGCTGGGTCTCGCGGGGATGACGGTGTCCTCGCTGTCGGCCGGCGCCTCGCCCGGCACGGCCGCGAGCAACGGGGCGGCCGTGGGGTAGCCGCCGGTCCGTGCGGTGGCCGGGGCGCGTCCGGCCACCGCACGGACGGGCGGGTCACCGGGCCGCGCGCAACCGGCCGGGGCCGCCCGGCCGGAAGGGGGTCGCCGGCGCAGATCGGCGGCCCGGGCAGTCGGACGTCATCTCGTAGGGAGCCTCACTCATGGACCGCGACATCACCCTCACCGATGCCGACGCCGACGCCTACGAGGTGCTCAGGCGGCGGCTCGGGGAGCACGCGGACGAGCTGGCGCGGCGGGCCGAGGCGCTCAACGCGCGGCGGACCGAGGAGTTCGGGTCGGCCGGGCTCGAACTGCTGGCGACCGAACAGGTGCGGACGGAGCACGCCGCGGTGGCGCGCGATGTCGTGGCCGTGGGCGGGCGGCTGCTGTTCGGGTTCGAACGCGGGCCGGGGGCACGCGGGGACGCCGGGGTGGGTGACGTGCTCGTCCTCCGCGAGCCGGGTCACGGCACCGGAGAGCTCCGCGAGCCGGGTCCCGGCACCGGGGGGGCCGGCGCGGGGCTCCTCGACGACGCGGCGTTCGTGAGGGAGTTCGCCGGTCTGCACCGCTACTACCGCGACGCGAGGCTGCTCCGGCTGCGGCGCGTCGACGGGCGGCTGCTCGCCGTCTTCCGCACCGGCGAGACCGCCGAGGACATCCGGGTCCTGCGGTGGGCGCTGGGCCCGGACGGCTCGCCCGGGGCCTTCCTGGACGCCCGGGGCGACCGCGACCACGTCTTCCCTCCGTCGCACGACTTCGACTGGACGCCCGCGGGACGGGATTCCCACGTGCCCGGCCGCCATCCGCATATCGCGGTGCTGGGCACGGTCCTCGTCGACACCCTGGGCGGCGCCCTCACCGTGAAGGCGGCCGACGCCACCGGATCCCCCCAGGTGATCCACCAGGAGCCCGTCGACGAGCCGCTGCAGTCCCTGGCCGACGCCACCGTCGAGTACGCCGAGGCCGGGCCGCTGATCCTGCTGCGGGTGCGCCCGTACAAGGAGACGGCGTGGCGCCACCTGGTCTTCAACAGGCTGCTGTCCACCGTGCGGCGCCTCGACGCGATCGGCCCGTCCTGCCACCGGCTCCCCGAGGACCAGGGGATCGTCTTCCCGGGCGGGTACCTCCTCGCCACCGGCACCGCCAGGACCTTCGACACCTCCGAGGAGCTCGCGGACCCCGTGTTCGAGGGCACGGTCCGCTCCCCCGACGGCGAGGACGTGCTCTACGTCTTCCGGTCCCGGGACGAGAGCCGCACCCTGCTCCTCCCGTACAACCTCATCCGCCAGGAGGTCGCCGCCCCGCTGCTCGGCCGGGGTCACGCACTCCTCGACGACGGCACCCTGTTCCTGCTCAGGGACGGTGCGGACGGGCCCGGCCGTGTCCACCCGCTGCAACGCTGGCGGACCCCGTACCTCTCCGACACCCATGCCGCGTCCCGCCCCGCCGGAACGGGCCCGCTGGCCCGGACCGGCAATGCCGACCTGGTGCGCGGCATCTCCGACTGCCTGGCCCTGGCGCACGCTGTCCGGGACACGGCCCCCAGCGCCGCCGTGTACGGCCGGCTGGTCACCGACTGCGCCCGGACGGCGGACCGCTACCACTGGCTCGCCGACCCCGAACTGGGCTCGCCGGCGGATCCGTTGGAGGAGCTCCGGGACACCGCCCAGCGGATCGTGGCCGAGTTCGACACGGTCCAGGAGCTGACCAGGCAGGCCGCCGGGGCCCTCGACGAGGCGGCCGCCGGTCTCACCGCCCTGGTACGCCGCATCCGGGGCGAGGCCCCGGGATCGGCCGCCGCCTGGGTCGGCCGGCTCACCGAACTGAGGCGGGCACACGGCCGCCTGGCGACGCTCGCCACGATGCGGTACGCCGACACGGAGCGCATCGGCGCACTCCGCGAGGAGACCGAACGGGATCTGGGGTCGGCCGCCCAGCGGGCGGTCGCCTTCCTCGCCCGTCCCGACGCGTTCGCCGGCTACCACGCGGACCTGGACCACATCCTCGCGGAGGCCGGCACGCTGGACACCGTCGCCGACGCGTCGGCGGCCGGGGACCGGCTGACCGCGATCACGGAGGAGCTCGGCACGGTCACGGAGGTCGTCGCCGGGCTGGACATGGGCGACGCCACCGTCCGCACGTCGGTCCTGGAGCGGATCGCCGAGGTACTGGGCGGCACCAACCGCGCCCGCGCGGTCCTCGGCACGAGGCGCGAGGAGCTGATGTCCCGGGAGGGGCGGGCCGAGTTCGCCGCCGAGTTCGCGCTGCTGGGGCAGACCGTCACCGGGGCGCTCGCGTCGGCCGGCACTCCCGAGGCCTGCGAGGAGGAGCTGGCCGGGGTGCTGCTCCGGCTGGAGAACCTGGAGTCCCGGTTCGCGGAGTACGACGACTTCCTGGCCGTTCTCGCCGAACGCCGCACCGAGGTCCACGAGGCCTTCTCGGGCCGGAAGCAGACGTTGCAGGACGCCCGGGCCCGGCACGCCGAGCGGCTCGCCGAGTCGGCGGGCCGGGTCCTGGAGACCGTCTCCCGGCGGCTGACCGGGATGTCGGACCCGGACGCCGTCCACACGTACTTCGCCTCCGACCCCATGGTTGCCAGGGTCCGCAGCACCGCCGCCGAGCTGCGCGGACTCGGCGACCCGGTGCGCGCCGACGAGCTCGAGGGCCGGCTGAAGGCCGCACGGCAGGAGGCGGCGCGCGCCCTGCGCGACCGGGGCGAGCTGTACGCGGACGGCGGCTCGGTGATCCGGCTGGGCCGCCACCGCTTCGCGGTGAACAGCCGGCCCTTCGACCTGACCCTGGTGCCCTCCGGCGACGGGCTCGCCTTCGCGCTCACCGGCACGGACTACCGGGCGCCGGTCACCGACCCGGAGTTCGCGGCGACCCGCCCGTACTGGGACCAGCGGCTGCCCTCGGAGTCGCGGGACGTCTACCGCGCCGAGCACCTGGCCGCCCGGCTCCTGGACGAGCACGGCGCGGACACCCTGGCCGCGGGGGACCTCGCCGTGCTCGTGCGGGAGGCGGCAGCGGCGGCGTACGACGAGGGGCACCAGCGCGGGGTCCACGACGAGGACGCCCTCACGATCCTGACCGCCCTGCTGCGGCTGCGCGCCGCGGCGGGCCTGCTGCGCTTCCCCTCCCCGGACCGCGCGGCGGCCCAGCTGTTCTGGGCGCACACCGCGGACGACGCCCTGCGTGCCTCCTGGACGCGGCAGGCCCGTTCGCTCGCGCGCGCCCGCGACACCTTCGGACCGGCCCCCGCCATCGCGACGCTCCGGGCGGAGTGGGCGGAGGCGATGGGGGCCGGGGACGGCGTCGCCGAGTACCTCTTCGAGGAGTTGGCCGGCGGTCCCCCGGGCTTCGCCACGAGCGCCGGAGCCCGCACACTGCTGGACAAGTTCCGCCGGACCGTGGGCGGTTCGGCGTACGACGACGACCTCGCCGCCCTCTGCGGCGACCTCACCGCGCGGCACCGGCTGGTCGAGGGCTGGCTCGCCTCGTACGCCGCCTCGAGCGGCTCGGACGTGGACGCCGGGGACCTGGTGGAGGCGGTCGCCGTGGAGCTGTGCCCGGATCTGGAGCGCTACGAGTGCGACGCGCCGCTCACCGCGACCGTGGAGGGTCTGCTGGGCGACCATCCACGTCTGGAGAGGGGGCGGCTGACGGTCCGGCTGGACGAACTGCTCGCCCGCACGGCCGGCTTCAGGACGCACACGGTGCCGGGATTCCGCGCGTACCAGCGGCTGCGCACCAGCCTGGTCTCGGCGGAACGCTCCCGGCTGCGGCTGGAGGACCACAGGCCGCGCGCCGTGCCTTCCTTCGTCCGCAACAGACTGCTGGACGAGGTGTACCTCCCGCTCATCGGCGACAGCCTGGCCAAGCAGATCGGCACGGCCGACGCGGACCGGCGCACCGACTCACAGGGGCTGCTGCTGCTGTTGTCACCGCCGGGCTACGGCAAGACGACCCTCATGGAGTACGTCGCGGAACGGCTCGGGATGGTCCTGGTCAAGGTCAGCGGCCCGAACCTCGGGCACGAGGTGACCTCCCTCGACCCCGACCTGGCCCCCGGGGCGACCGCGCGCCAGGAGGTCGAGAAGATCAACTTCGCCTTCGAATCGGGCGCCAACACCCTGCTCCACCTGGACGACATCCAGCACACCTCGCCGGAGTTCCTCCAGAAGTTCATCCCGCTCTGCGACGCCACCCGGCGGGTCGAAGGCGTGGTGGACGGGCAGCCGCGCAGCTACGACCTGCGCGGCAAGCGGTTCGCGGTGGTCATGGCAGGCAATCCGTACACCGAGTCCGGCGCGCGCTTCCGGATCCCGGACATGCTCGCCAACCGGGCCGACGTGTGGAACCTCGGCGAGGTCCTGGGCGGCCGGGACGACGTCTTCGCGCTGAGCTTCGTCGAGAACGCCCTGACCGCCAATCCCGTGCTTGCCCCGCTCGCGTCCCGCTCCCGCGGCGACCTCGACCTACTGGTGCGCCTCGCGTCCGAACCGCGCGGCGGCGGGGACCAGGCGGCCCGCGCGGACCGACTGGAGCACCCGTACAGCTCCGCCGAACTGGACCGGATCCTCGCGGTCCTGCGCCATCTGCTCACCGCCAGGGACACCGTCCTCGCGGTGAACGCGGCGTACATCGCCTCGGCGGCGCAGACGGACGCGACGCGCACCGAGCCGCCGTTCCGGCTGCAGGGCTCCTACCGCGACATGAACAGGATCGCGGAACGGATCGTGCCGGTCATGAACGACGCCGAGCTCGCCGCCGTCGTCGACGACCACTACGCGGGCGAGGCCGGGACGCTCACCCATGACGCCGAGTCGAACCTGCTGAAGCTGGCCGCCCTGCGGGGCACGCTCACCCCGGCGCAGGCGGAACGCCGGGCGGCGATCGCCTCCGCCTACGTGCGCGCGCAGGCGCTCGGAGGCCCGGACGGTGATCCCGCGGCCCGGGCCGTCGGCGCCCTGGGACTGCTCGCGGACCGGCTCGCGGCGGTCGAGGCCGCCATCGGACGGGCGGCCGGTTCCCGACATCCCGACGCGGATCCACCGCCCCGTCACGCGATGATCACCGACACGCCCGACTGAACAGGAGGGAACAAGGCATGCTGGGCTTCGTGCCACCACTTCCTCAGCAGCCCCAACGACCCCCGAGCAACGGCCACATGGTCGTCTGCGGCGACGACGCCCTCGCCCGTCGGCTCGCCGTGGAGCTGCGCTACGTGTACGGGGAGCGGGTCACCCTCCTGCTACCGCCAGGGCGGGACACCAGCCGCCCGGAGCTGCCGCTGACCCAACGCGCGCGTGCGAGCGCGCTGTTCGGCCGGATGTCGGCGGCGATGAACCGCAACGGAGCGGGCGCCGGAAACACCGACGGCGACACGAACGCCGGGGTCGAGTCCGTCCGCATCATCGAGGCGTACGAACCATCGGACGAGGCGCTGGAGGAGGCGGGCGCCGACCGGGCGGCCGCGCTCGCGCTCGTCTACGACGACGACGAGCGGAACATCCGCGCCGCCCTGACGGCCCGTCGGCTCAACCCCCGCCTGCGACTCGTCATCCGGCTGTACAACCGCAAGCTCGGCCAGCACCTGGAGACCCTGCTCGACCAGGCGGCGGCCGTCTCCATGCCCGGCCTGGACCCGGCCGCGCTGGACGCCTCCACCACCGTCCTGTCCGACGCCGACACGGCCGCCCCCGCCCTGGCCGCCACCGCGCTGACCGGCAGCAGCAAGGTCATCCAGGCCGAGGGACTGCTCCTGCGCGCGGTCGAGCGCACCCCGCCCCGGCAGGGCGAACTCGCCGACCCCGGGCTGTGCACGCTGGCGCTGCTCTCCTCCACCAGCCAGGACCCGGCGGGCGCCGAGGGCTCCGACAGCAGCGGCGACGAGGGGCCGCAGCTCCTGCCCGACCGGGCGACGGTGAACGCCGCGACCGGCCGGGGCTCGATCGTCCTGGAGGCCATCAGCCAGGCCGGACCCGACCGGGGGCCCAGCCGGATGGGAGGCAGGGGAGCCCCGCTCGGACAGGTCTTCTCGCGCCGGCTGCGCTGGTCCGCGCTGGGCGTCGCGGCGGCCGTCGTCGCCCTCGCCGTCGCGTCGGTGATCACCACGGGTGACAGCCCGCTGCACGCCGCCTACCTGACGATGCTCGACCTGCTGGCGATGGGTGACCCCGCCGTGGAGGACACCGACCCGCCGTCCCGCCAGGTCATCCAGCTGCTGTCCGGGACGGCCGGACTCCTGCTGCTGCCGCTGCTGGTCGCCGCCGTCCTGGAGGCGTTCGGCTCGTTGCGCACCGCGTCCTCGCTGCGCCGCCCGCCGCGCGGCCTTTCGGGCCATGTGGTCCTGCTGGGCCTCGGCAAGATCGGCACCAGGGTGCTGGTGCGGCTGCGCGAGCTGGACATCCCCGTCGTCGTGGTCGAGGAGGATCCGGAGGCGCGCGGTATCCCGCTGGCCCGCAGCCTGCACGTACCGACCGTCCTGGGCGACGTCACCCAGGAGGGCGTACTGGAGGCCGCGAAGATCCGCCGGGCCCGCGCGCTTCTCGCCCTCACCAGCGTCGACACGACGAACCTCGAAGCCGCGCTGTACGCCCGCTCGGTGAAGCCGAACCTCCGGGTCGCGCTGCGCCTGTTCGACGACGAGTTCGCGACCGCCGTCTACCGCACCCTGCGCACCGCGCACCCGCACGCCCTGACCCGTTCCCGCTCGGTGTCCCACCTGGCGGCGCCGTCGTTCGCGGTGGCCATGATGGGGCGGCAGATCCTGGGGGCGGTACCCGTCGAGCGCAAGGTGATGCTGTTCGCCGCCCTGGAGGTGGCGGGGCACCCCCAGCTGGAGGGCCGGACCGTCGACCAGGCGTTCCGGGCCGGCTCGTGGCGGGTCCTCGCCCTGGACGCCACCCCGCCGGCCGACCGCCTCCCGGACCTGGCCGCCACGCCGCCCTACGACCCGCTCGCCCCCTCGGGCGCGGGGGCCGCCGCCGACCGGCCGGCCGGCCTGGTCTGGGACCTGCACCCGGGCTACGTCCTGCGGGCGGAGGACCGGGTGGTGATCGCGGCGACCCGGCGGGGCCTGGCCGAACTGCTCCGCAGGCAGCGCTCGACGATCCGCCGCTGAGCCGGGGCCGCAGCGCCGTCGGGCGTGCCCGGCCCCCGATCACACCCGGCCGTCGACCGGGCCGGCGCCCAGGGGCTGCATCGGCGTACCCATCGCCTCCCGCACCTCCCGGAGGGTCGCGTCGGCCACGGCGTTCGCCCGCTCGTTCCCGGCACGGAGCACCTCACGTACGTAACCCATGTCCCGGGCGTACTCGGCCCGTCGGGCCCGGATCGGGGCCATGCGGGCGTTGACGGCCTCCGTCACGGTCCGCTTGAGCGCGGCCGAGCCGCCGTTCCCGATCTCTTCGGCGACGTCGTGCGGGTCGCGGTCGAGACAGAGCGCGGCCAGCAGCACCAGGCTGGAGACGCCGGGCCGTCTCCCGGGCTCGTAGGTGATGTGCCGTTCGGCGTCGGTGGTCGCGCCCCTGACGAGGCGGGCGGTCTCGTCGGCGTCCGCCCCCAGGGTGATGGAGTTGCCCCGGCTCTTGCTCATCTTGGTGGCGTCGGTGCCGAGCAGCAGGGGCGCGGCGGAGAGCAGCGCCTCGGGTTCCGGAAAGACGCGGCCGTACCGCTCGTTGAAACGCCGGGCGACCGTACGGGCGGTCTCCAGGTGCGGCAGCTGGTCCTGGCCGACCGGCACGAGGTTGCCCTTGCAGAACAGGATGTCGGCGGCCTGGTGCACCGGGTAGGTGTACATGAGCCCGGTGACGGCGGCCTGCCGGGAGTGCGCGATCTCCTCCTTGACGGTGGGGTTGCGGCCGAGTTCGGCGACGGAGACGAGGGAGAGGAAGGGCAGCAGCAGTTGGTTGAGTGCGGGGACCGCGCTGTGGTTGAAGACCGTCGAGCGGGCGGGGTCGATCCCGATCGCGAGGTGGTCGAGGAGCAGCCCCTCCACGTGCTCGGTGAGCCGCTCGGCGACATCCCGGTCGGTGAGGACCTGGTAGTCGGCGATGAGGACGAAGACCTCCACGCCGAGGTCCTGGAGCCGCACCCGGTTGTGGAGGGTGCCGAAGTAGTGCCCGAGGTGCAGGGCCCCGGTGGGCCGGTCCCCGGTGAGGACCCGGAAGGCTCCGGGGTCCTGGGCGAGCCGCTGCTCGATCTCGGCGCTGCGGCGCGCGGCGGGGCCGACAGGCAGGTCGGTGGTGGTGGTCACGGGGCTCTCCTCGGCGGTGGTGTACGCGTGGAGGACGGCCCGTCGCGGAGCGGTGGGGCATGGAGAAGGGCCGTCCGTGTGTCGAACGGCCCTGGTTCCGTGCTGGTGGAGGCGGCCGCTCCTAGGAGGAGCGCCACCAGCCACGGCACGGTACGGAGGTCATGGGGCGAGTGTAAGGGGTGTCCTGCGATCCCTGGCGGCGTACGACGCCCTGGCGGGTACCGGCGCCGGACACCGGTGCCCCGCCTCCCGGCACGTTCCCGCAGGACCTCGGGGCGGGAGGAATAGAGAAGGGGGGTGTGCCGTTGTAGGGTGTGTTCACATAGTTCAACGTTCAACCACTCTCGCTCAACACCCATTGGAGGCGGGCGCCATGCAGTTCGGGATCTTCACCGTCGGGGACGTCACCACCGACCCCACGACCGGCAGGACACCGAGCGAGAACGAGCGGATCAAGGCGACCCTCGCGATCGCGCTCAAGGCCGAGGAAGTGGGCCTGGACGTCTTCGCGACCGGCGAGCACCACAACCCGCCGTTCGTCCCGTCCTCGCCGACGACCACGCTCGGCTACATCGCCGCCCGCACCGAGAAGCTGATCCTCTCCACCTCGACCACCCTGATCACCACCAACGACCCGGTGAAGATCGCCGAGGACTACGCCACGCTCCAGCACCTCGCCGACGGCCGCGTCGACCTGATGATGGGCCGCGGCAACACCGGGCCGGTCTACCCCTGGTTCGGCAAGGACATCCGGCAGGGCATCCCGCTCGCCGTCGAGAACTACGCGCTGCTGCACAAGCTGTGGCGCGAGGACGTCGTCGACTGGGAGGGGAAGTTCCGCACCCCGCTGCAGTCCTTCACCGCGACCCCCCGCCCGCTGGACGGCGTCCCGCCGTTCGTCTGGCACGGCTCCATCCGCTCCCCGGAGATCGCCGAGCAGGCCGCGTACTACGGCGACGGCTTCTTCCACAACAACATCTTCTGGCCCATGGAGCACACCAGGAAGATGGTCGACCTCTACCGGCGCCGGTACGCCCACTACGGGCACGGCACCGCCGAACAGGCCGTCGTGGGCCTGGGCGGCCAGGTGTTCATGCGGAAGAACTCGCAGGACGCCGTGCGGGAGTTCCGGCCGTACTTCGACAACGCCCCGGTCTACGGCCACGGGCCCTCGCTGGAGGACTTCACCCGGCAGACCCCGCTGACCGTCGGCTCCCCGCAGGAGGTCATCGACCGGACCCTGTCCTTCCGCGAGGACGTCGGCGACTACCAGCGCCAGCTCTTCCTCATGGACCACGCGGGACTGCCGCTGAAGACGGTCCTGGAGCAGCTCGACCTCCTGGGCGAGGAGGTCGTGCCCGTGCTGCGCAAGGAGTTCGCCCGCCTGCGCCCGGCCGGAGTGCCGGACGCCCCGATCCACCCGGCGGTCGCCGCCGCCCGTGCCGCAGCCGCGTCGAAGGAGGTCTGAACACCGTGTTCGCCACCACGCCCCTGAGGATCGTCGCCGTCGCGGCGGGGCTCAGCAGCCCGTCGTCCACCCGGCTGCTCGCCGACCGGCTCGCCGAGGCCACTCGCGAGCGGCTGGCCGCCGGCCAGGACCGCCGGGTCGAGGTCCAGGTCGTCGAACTGCGCGATCTGGCCGTCGACATCGCCAACCACCTGGTCACCGGATTCCCGCCGTCCCGCCTGAAGGAGGCGATCGACGCGGTGACCGGGGCGGACGGCCTGATCGCCGTGACGCCCGTCTTCACCGCCTCGTACAGCGGGCTGTTCAAGTCCTTCTTCGACCTGATCGACAACACCGCCCTGACCGGAAAGCCCGTCGTCGTCGCGGCGACCGGGGGCACGCCCCGGCACTCGCTGGTCCTGGAGCACGCGATGCGCCCGCTCTTCGCCTACCTGCGGGCCGTGGTCCTGCCGACGTCCGTCTACGCGGCCTCGGAGGACTGGGGCTCTCAGGGCGACGAGTACACCGAGGGGCTGCCCGCCCGGATCCGGCGCGCCGGCGGCGAGCTGGCCTCCGCCGTCACCGGGCGCACCGTCGCGGGCGCCTCACGCGCGCCCACGCTCGACGACGGCGAGGACGGGCTCGTGCCGTTCGAGCAGCAGCTCGCGGAGCTGCGGACCGGCTGACAGCGGCGCCGGGACCTGCACGACCGCCGGAAGTCGGTTTGACTGGAGTCGTAGTCGAATGCCGGAGATGTTCGAGCAGCTGGAGGCAGAGATGGGCAGGATCGTCGTGGGCGTGGACGGATCGGACGCGTCGATCAAGGCGCTGCGCTGGGCGGTGCGCCAGGCCGAACTGACCGGTGACACCGTCGAGGCGGTGAACAGCTGGGAGTACCCCGCGACCAGCTGGGCGTCCATGACGCCGGGCCTGCCGGAGGACTTCGACCCGCAGGCGGTGGCGACCGTGGCGCTCACCGAGGCGCTGGAGGAGGCCCTCGGCGCCGAGGGCGCGGCGGCCGTCGACAAGGTCGTCGTGATCGGCAACCCGGCCCAGTCCCTGCTGGAGCGTGCCAGGGGCGCGAACCTGCTGGTCGTCGGTGCACGCGGGTACAGCGGTTTCAAGGCGACGCTGCTCGGCTCGGTCAGCCTGCACGTCACCCAGCACGCCACCTGCCCGGTGACCGTCGTCCGCGACTGAACCGGCCCGTGCCCTGACCTCGTGGCCCCCGTCCGCACGGCAATCCGCCGTGCGGACGGGGGCCACGGGTCATTCGTGCGTGTAGTGGACGTAGAACATGGTGAGGGCCATGCCCGCGCCGACCACCAGTCCGAGCACGCTCGACGACAGGACACTCTTACCGTTCAGGCTGGCGAGGAAGCCCACCGCACCCCCGGCGAGCACTCCGTACGACGCGGCCCGCAGCTCGCGCGGCAGCGCCCGACGGACCAGCGCCAGTGCGTAGCAGAGCACGGCGAAGGCGACTCCGGAGACGACGCCCAGCCAAATCTGCCCGCCCGTGGTCGCCCCGCCGTCCCGCTTGATGAAGAAGGCCCAGAAGCCGACGATCAGGCCGAGCGCCACCGGCACCGCCCAGGCGAGCGGGGTGTGGCCCCCGTGCGCCGGAGTGCTGGTGTGCTGTCGGCGGCGCGTCGGCGTCGTCGCGTGTGTGGCCATGGCGCACGGCTCCTTCCCTCGCCCCCGTGCTGTGTTCCTCCAGCGCACACCCGGTGGGGCCGCCCGGCAACTCGAATGGTCCACGGCCCGGGGCGCGCGGCCGTCGCAGGGGATTGGCTGGTGGCTGTGCGGACCTACCTCTCGGCGGCGCTGTCGGCCGTACTCCTCGTCCTGCTCACCCTGCTGGTGCCGGTGAGCGCGCTCTCCGCGTGGGTGGACCTGGAGCTCGACGACACCGACCGGTATCTCGCCGCCGTCTCCCCCCTGGCCTCGGACACGGACGTGCGGAACACCGTGGCGGCGCTCGTCACCGAGGAGGCGGTGAAGAACATCGACGTGGGACCGCTCCAGGACACCGTCGAGGACTTCCTGCACGAGACCGCCCTCTCGTTCACCACGACCGAGGCCTTCCAACGGGCCTGGGACAGCGCGAACCGTACGGCGCACCAGGCCGTGACCGCCTCGCTGCACGGGGACGACGGGCAGGCGGTGACCATCGACCTCGCGCCGGTGATCGAGGAGGTCAAGAGGGAACTGGTCGATGACGGGGTGCCCTTCGCCGACCGGATCCCCGTCCAGGAGGCCTCGATCACCGTCCTGTCCGGCGACCGGGCCGACGAGCTGCGGTCCTCGTTCCGGTGGCTCCGGTACTGCAGCGTCTGGCCCGCCGTCGGGACGGTGGTGCTGCTCGTCCTGGTGCTGGGCCTCACGCTCGTCCGGGGCGGTGCGCGGGCGGCCCTGGCGACCACGGCCGTGGCCGGGGGCGGACTGCTGCTCGGCGCGATCCTGCTGCGCATCGCCGTGGCCGTGGGACGCGCCCGCGTGCTGGACCAGGTGCCGGGCAGCGACCGGGCCGGGGCAGCGGCGGTCTACGACGCGCTGACCGCCTCCCTGGACACGACGGTGTGGATCGTGCTCCTGGTGGGGGCGGTCATGGTGGTCGGCGGCTCGGTGGGACGGATCGTGGCGGCACGCCGGGTCTGAGGGCCGCCCCGTGGTGCCTGGCGGGCGCACGACGACAGCGACGGCCGTCGGCGCCCCTCTCAGGAACCGGGACCCGGCGCCACGGCCCGGTGCCGCAACCGACGTGCGCGGGTGCGTGGGCCGGGCCAGAGTGGGGTCCGTGAGCAGGGGGACGACTGAGAGGTCTGCCGTATGCGAGCCATCGCTGTCAGCGCGTTCCGTGCGGAGCCCTGTCTCGTCGAACTGCCGAAGCCCGGTCCCGAGGCCGGCGAGGTACGGGTGAAGGTCGAGTACGCGGCGCTCAACCCGCGCGACTGGCAGACCGCCGACGGCGCCCTGGAAGGTGTCGCCCCGCACGTGTTCCCGCTGGTCCTGGGAACGGACTTCGCGGGCCGGGTGGACATGATCGGCAGCGGCCACAACCGCTTCAGGGTCGGCGACCCGGTCCTCGGAAGGGTGACGGCACCGCCGGTGGGACGCTGCGGGGCGTACGGCGAGTACGTGTGCGTCCACCAGGACTCCCCGATCGCCCTCGTCCCGCGTGACATGCCGCTCAGCACCGCGGCCGCGCTGCCGTCGGCCGGGGCGACCGCCGCGCAGATCCTGTCGAGCACGGCCGTACGCAGCGGTCTCAGCCTGCTCGTCGTGGGGGCGGCGGGTGGTGTCGGAAGCTTCCTGACGCAGCTGGCGGCGGCTCGCGGCATCGGGGTCGTCGCCGCCGTACGCGGCGACGAGCGGAGGCGGATGAGCGCGCTCGGCGCCGCCACCGCCGTCGACACGACCACCGGGCCCGAGGCGCTGGAGACGGCCGTGCGCGAGATGTACCCGGGCGGCGTCGACGCGGTCGTCGACCTCGTCTCCACCGACCCGGCCTCGTTCGCCTGTCACACCGCCCTGCTCCGGGACGGGGGAGTCGCCGTCACCACCCGTGGGGTCGCCGCCCCGGCCGGCGTCGCCTGGGCCGACTTCCGGCTCGCCGCCACGGCCGGGCTCCTCGACGAACTGGCCTCACTGGTGGCACGCGGAGAGCTGCGGGTACCCGTCGACATGGAGCTCCCCCTGGAGAAGGCACCGCAGGCGCTCGTCCAGAACCGCGCGGGCGGGGCGCGCGGGAAGACCGTCTTCGCGATCTGACACCGCCGACGGGACTCGCGTACGCGGCCGTCGGCGGGCCGACGTCGGCCCTGCGCCCGCGCCCCCGTCCTCCGGTCAGGCCCTGCCGGGGCGGGTGTCCTCCGCCGGGTCGGGGCCGCGCCCCTGGAGGCGGTCCATCTCGCGGCGGTCGCGCTTGGTCGGGCGGCCCGTGCCGCGGTCGCGGACCGGGACCTGGATCACGGCCTCGCGGGGCGGCGGGGGCGGGCTGTTGTCGACGAAGCACTCGGCCGCGACCGGCGGCCCCACCCGCTTCTTCACGATCTTGGACACGACGACGATCCGGTCCCGCCCCGCGTGCCGCAGCCGTACCTCGTCGCCCGCCCGCAGCGCCTGGGCGGGCTTCGCCCGCTCGCCGTTCACCCGTACGTGCCCCGCCCGGCAGGCGGCAGCCGCCTGCGACCGGGTCTTCGTCAGCCGGACCGCCCAGATCCAGGCATCGACCCGGACGCTTCCCTCCGCCTGCGGCGCCTCACCGGAAACCATGGGCACGACTCTAATCCGGTGAGGCGCCCCGGTGTGCCCGAGCCCGGCCTCCGAGCCCGGCCTCCGGGCCGCGGCCCGGGGGAGGACGAGCCCGCCGGCACCGCGGGGTCGTCCCGCCCGTCCTCGGGCGCGCCCTCGAATCCGTCGTCCGGCATGCCCCCGTGGCCGGGTACGGGATCGTCGGGCGCCACCCCGGCCGGTGGGGTCGGCGGTCGCCGTGGGGCGGCGGGGGTGAGGCCCCTTCGTGGGTGCGCTGGTGGCCGACCGGTACACCCGATCAGTCATCGGGCGACACCGGCCGACCGCACCGGCAACACAACTCCCGCTGCCATCAAGAGATCTGAAGGCGCCTCACCAGGCCCGCGCCGCACCCGAAGGGCCGGGCCCGCACGGGCCCGTACCGCGTGGACACAGGCCGGACGGCGGCTCCCGCCTCAGAGGCCGATATCGCTCCCGTCCCTGCGCCAGACGGCGACGACCGAGGGCCGGACGATGCGGCCCGGCCCGTCCGGCCAGGTGCTCGCCGGCTTCTCCACGGACGCCCCGTCGACCTCGCCCGGGTGCTGGACGGCGACCAGGACCCGGCGGTCCTGGATCAGCGGGCCGCAGGTCTCGGCCCCGGTCGGCACGGTGAGGAACTGCTTCAGCTCGCCCCGCCTCTCTCCCTGCGTGGCGACCCCGAACAGCCCGTCGTGCGAACCGAGTTGGTTGCCGTCCGTGGAGATCCAGAGGTTGCCGTGGTCGTCGAAGGCCACGTTGTCCGGGCAGGAGATCGGGCTGACCTTCTCCTTGGGGAATCCGGAGAAGTACGTCGCCGGGTCCTCGGGGTCGCCCGCGACGAGGAAGAGCCGCCAGGCGAAACCGTCGCCCGCGGGGTCGTCCCAGTTCTCCGCGAGCTCCAGGATCTGACCGTGCTTGTTCGCGTTGCGCGGGTTGGCCTCGTCCGCACCCGCCTTGCCCGCCTTGCCCCGGTCGGTGTTGTTGGTGAGGGCGATGTAGACCCGGCCGGTGCGCGGCGAGGGCTCGACGTCCTCCGGCCGGTCCATCTTCGTGGCACCGACCTTGTCACCGGCCAGACGCGTGAAGACGTACACCTCGTCCGCCGTCATGCCGGGGACGTGGGAGGTGCTGCCCGTGGCCAGCGGGATCCAGACACCGCTGCCGTCGAACTCGCCGTCGGACGGGAGCTTGCCCGTGCCGTCGAACTCGGCGGCCGGCGAGTCGCCCGTCAGCCTGGCGACGTACAGCGTGCCCTCGTCCAGCAGCGTCAGGTTGTGCTCACGGGCGGCCCGCGAGTTCCCCTTCTTCATCCGCTTGCTGGAGACGAACTTGTAGAAGTAGTCGAACCGCTCGTCGTCGCCCATGTAGACCACGGGACGACCGTCGGCGGTCAGCCGGGGCTGCGCCGCCTCGTGCTTGAACCGGCCGAGCGCGGTCCGCTTGCGGGGCGTGGAGTCGGGGTCGTAGGGGTCGAGTTCGACGACCCAGCCGAAGCGGTGCGCCTCGTTGGGCTCCTGCGCGAGGTCGAAGCGCTTGTCGAACCGCTCCCACTTGCGCTCCGTGGCGGCCGTGCCGATTCCGTAGCGCTTGTCGGTGTCGCTGGAACCGTTGGCGAAGTACTGGTTGAAGTTCTCCTCGCCGTGCAGCGTGGTGCCCCACGGCGTGGTGCCGCCCGCGCAGTTGTTCAGCGTGCCCAGCACCTCGCGACCGGTGCGGTCGGCCGACGTACGCAGCAGCGGGCTGCCCGCGGCCGGCCCGGTCACCCGGAACACGCTGGTCGCGGTGAGGCGGCGGTTCAGCGGGTGCCTGTTCACCGGGGCGAGCCTGCCGGTGCGGTTCTCCTCCTGGACGACGACCACGGAGAGTCCGTGCGCGGCCCACGCGATCTCGGCCTGCTCGCGGGTCGGGTTGGCCGGATCGTATCCACGGAACATCAGGATCTCGTCCGTGTACTCGTGGTTGGCGACCAGCACTTGACGGCCGCGCTCGCCCCGGAGCGGGAGCAGGGAGAGGAAGTCGTTGTTGTAACCGAACTGGCCCGCCTGCGCCTTCGCCGACTGCCTGTCCGGGTCGAAGGCGGGGGCACCGCGCAGGATCGGTTCTCCCCAGCGGATCACCACGTTCTGGCCGTACCCCTCGGGGACGGTGACCTTGTCGTCCCTGTTGGGCGCCACGGCCGCGAAGCGCAGGCCCCGGGCGCCCTGGGCGGCGGGCTTCGGCCCGCCTCCGGGGCGGCCGGCGAGCGGGGCGGCCTCGGCCCGCGAGGCGGCGGGCCCGGCGACTGCGGCTGTCCCGGCCGCCGCGGCCACGGTCACCACGGCGGCGGCGCGCATCATCGACCGGCGTGACAGGGCACCGGCGATGACATCGCCGGCGTACTCGTTGTCGCTGGTGTTCGGCACCTCGTGGAAGCAGGCGTCACCGCAGCGGTAGCGGCAGGTCAGCGCAGAGCGCCCGCCCGGGTGCGAGCTGATGAGCGGCAGCAGGTTGCGCACGTTTTCGTCCCTCCGTCTGTGTGTCGTCCGTGACGGTAGGTCCGCGTCCGCGCCGTACGCCGGACTGCCGGTGAACGGGGAGTGAAGTCCTGGACACCGCTGGGCTCTCGGCCTCGCTCACGGGTCAACTCGTCGCACGGCCCAGGCCTCTTTCGGGGGGCTTCCGGCCTGCTCACCAGAGCCTTTCGGAGCAGGCTCGCGACTTGCCCGGCGCTCTGTTGACACAGGGGCGGGCCGCGTCGACGAACGGCCGGATCCGGCCGCTAACCTTACGTATCCGCCCTGGCCAGGGATCAATTCCCGCAGTACGGACATTCATCGCACCCACCTCATGCGAAAGGCCTCGCCCATGGGCATTCGGAGCTTGCTGCGCAAGGTGTTCGGCCGGCCGGAGCAGGACGAGCCGACCACGGCCACCGTCCCGCCCCAGGCCGAGCGCACCCGGCCCACGGAGACGGAGCCGGAGTCCACCACTCCGGCTGCCGGGCCCGCGAAGGCCTCGGTACCGGCCCCCGCGTCCGCTCCCGCGGCCGAGCACGACGACGGTCAGGCGTCGGACCTGGTGGCGGCGGCCTTCGACAACGCGTCCGCCACGCCGGCCTCCGCGCCCGCCCCCCGGGTCCCGGCACAGGGGTCAGCGCCGGAAGCCGACCGGACCACGGACCCGGACGACGCCGGGCGGACGGCTGCCGAGCAGGTCACGGGCGCGGAGACAGCGGTGTCGGAGACCCCGGCCGCGGATTCCGCGAGCCCGGGGGCCACCGCCCCGGAAGCCCCGGTCACAGAGACTCCTGCCCCCGGGACCCCGGCCTCGGAGGCCCCCGCCCCGGAGCAGGAGGCTCTGCCGGTGCAGGTGGTCGTGGCACCGATCACGATCGACATGGACCCCGAGCCGGAGCTGGAGGAGGCGCCTGCCGTCGCTCCCCTCCCCGCACCCGAACCGGACGCGGAGGTGGCCGCGCCCGCCGAGGACGCCTCGAAGGCAGAGCCGGAAGCCGCGGCGGGAACGAAGGCCGACGCCGGACCGGTCGCCGAGGCCGCCCTGGACGCCGAGCCCGAGCCCCAGTCCGAGAGCGCATCGGTGATCGCACCGGAGGCCGCGGCGCCCGCCGCGCCGTCCGAGGTCGCGCCGTCCGAGGTCGCGCCGTCCGAGGTCGCGCCCGAGGAGCGGAAGGCCGAGCCGGTCGCCGTATCCATGCCCGCGCCCGTCGGCGAGCCCGCGCCCGAGCCGGTGACCGCGGCGCCGGTGGCCGGGCCCGCTCCGGTGGCGGAAGCCACAGCCGTCGCAACGCCCGCACCGGTCGCGGCGCCCGCACCCGTGGCGGAGCCCGCACCGGTCGTGGCCCCCGCACCCGTGGCGGAAGCCGCACCCGCGCTCGACACCCCGGTCGCCCCGGTCTCACCGGTCGTCGCCGCGGCCCCGGCACTCGCCCCCAAGGCAGCCGCCACCGGCAGGCCCGCCGTCTCCCTCGCCCGGGTCAAGACCGCCGCTCCCGCGCTCGTCACCCCGTACAAGGCGGCTCAGGCCGCGCTCAAGGCGCACGGGCTGACCGGTCTGCGGGCCACCGTGTACCTGGTGCTCGACCGGTCCGGTTCGATGCGGCCGTTCTACAAGGACGGCAGCGCCCAGCACCTCGGTGACCGCGCCCTGGCACTCGCGGCGCACCTGGACCCGGGCGCCACCGTGCCCGTCGTCTTCTTCTCGACCGACATCGACGGCACCGCGGCCATCGGCCTCACCGACCACGAGGGCCGGATCGACGAGCTGAACGCGGGCCTCGGCCGCCTCGGCCGCACCAACTACCACCGGGCCGTCGAGGAGGTCGTCACGCACTACGAGAAGTCCGGGGCCACCGGCCCGGCGCTGGTGATCTTCCAGACGGACGGCGCACCGGACGCCAGGCAGGCTGCCAAGCAGGCACTGGCGGAGGCCGCCCGGCTGCCGCTGTTCTTCCAGTTCGTCGGATTCGGCGGTGACTCGAAGGCCTTCGACTTCCTGCGCAGGCTGGACGCCCCGCACACCGGATTCTTCAACGCGGGCGCCGCACCGCGCGCGGTACCCGACGCGACGCTCTACCGTGAGCTGCTCGCCGGGCTGCCCGCCTGGGCCGCCACCCGCGGAGCCGTCGCGGGGGACTGATCCACCGGCAGCCGTACGGTCACGGCGAGCCCGCCCCCCGGGCAGGGTGCCGCCGTGGCCGTACCGCCGTGAGCCAGGGCGATCGACCGTACGATCGAGAGCCCGAGTCCCGAACCCCGCCCCATCCGGTCGCGCCCCTCACCGCGCCGGAAGGGCTGGAAGAACCCGGCGATGTCGCCCTCGGCCACCACCGGGCCGGTGTTGCGGACCACCAGGACCCCGTCCGCCGAAAGCGACACGTCCACCCGGCCGCCGGGCACGTTGTAGCGCACGGCGTTGGACAGCAGATTCGCCACCAGCTGCGCGAGCAGCTGCCTGTTCCCCCGCACGGCGCAGGACTCCGCCGCGACCGTGACCTCCGGGCGGTACCGCGCGCGTTCCACCGGCGCGGTCGGCCGCGCGGCCTCCTCCTCCACCACCGCCCCGAAGTCGACCTCGGCCCGCTCGCTCCTCTCGAGACCCCGCTCACTGCGCGCCAGCACCAGCAGGCCCTCGATGAGCCGCTCGCTGCGCCGGTTGTTGTCCAGCAGCGTCTGCCGGGTGCGTACGAGGTCCTCCGGGGACGGATCGTCGAGGCCCACCTGGATCGCGGCCCGCTGGGTCGCCAGCGGGGTACGCAGCTCGTGCGAGGCGTTGGCGATGAACCGCCGCTGGCTGTCGAAGGCCCTCTCCAGACGGGCCAGCAGGGCGTCCAGCGTCTCGCCCAGTTCCCTCAGCTCGTCGTCGGGACCGCTGGACGCGATGCGCTCGTGCAGGGTGTGCTCGGACAGTCGGCGTGCCTTCGCCGTCATCGCGTGGACGGGCCGAAGCACCCGGCCGGCCGTCCACCACCCCACCCCGACCGCGCACCCCGTCATGACCAGCAGCGCGGCGGCCGACCAGTACAGGAGCTCCCGGCTCGCGGCGTCGCTGACGTCGTCCGTGACGTCGTAGACCGTGGGCGGCCCGACGCGGCCGCGCGTGTGGAGCGGACCGTTGACCGCGAACCCGGGCTGGGCGACCGCCGCCGACGTGGCGATGGCACGCGCCTGCGAGTCCGTTCCGGCGCTCGACGCCAGGTTGACGGTGGCGAGCAGCGCCGTACCGAGTACCAGGAAGACCCCGCCGTACACGAGGGCGATCCGCATCCGGATCGTCGAGTGCCGCACCGGGGAGGCGCCGGTCGCCCGCACCAGCCTCAGCAGCCGGCTCACAGGGCGTACCCGACGCCCTGCACGGTGCGTATCAGCGCCGGCTCCCCCAGCTTGGCACGCAGCTTGCTCATGCAGACGCGGACGGCTCCTGTGAAGGGATCGGCGTTGGCGTCCCAGGCCCGCTCCAGCAGTTCCTCGGCACTGACCGTGCCCCCGTCGGCCTCCAGCAGCAGCTGAAGCACGGTGAACTCCTTGGGCGACAGGTCCAGGTCCCGCCCGTCCCGGACCGCTGCCCGCCGTGCGCTGTCGAGCCGGATGCCGTGTCTCTCCAACTGCGGCGGTACGGGCCTGGCGCTGCGCCGCCGCAGGGCGCGCACCCGGGACACCAGCTCGGGGAACTCGAAGGGCTTGCTGACGTAGTCGTCGGCGCCGAGGTCGAGCCCCTCCACCCGGTCCTCCATCGTCCCGGACGCGGTGAGCATCAGGATCCTGGTGCGGGAGCCGGTGGACACCAGCCTGCGCGCCACGTCGTCGCCGTGCACCCGGGGCAGGTCGCGGTCCAGCACGACGACGTCGTAGTCGTGGAGTCCGAGGTAGGCGAGCGCCGCGTCCCCGCTGTACACGGTGTCGACGGCGAACCCGGCCCGCCGCAGTCCGGTGGCGACGAGCTCCGCGAGAATCTCCTCGTCCTCGGCGACCAGTACCCGCATCGTGTTGTCCCCTGCCTCGTGCACGCGTGCCCACTCCTCCCAGGATGCGTCTTTGGTACGGGAAAGCATGTTTCGCAAAGCTCTCCTCCGCCGGGACGGGGTAATCGATGCGAGTGGATCTCCCACGGACCGTTAGGATTTCGGCCATGGCGGCCACTGGATCCGAGAAGCAGGGGGGCGACGGCGTGAAGGACTTCTACGTATCGACCCCCATCTACTACGTCAACGACGCTCCTCACCTGGGCCACGCCTACACGACCGTCGCAGGCGACGTGCTCACCCGCTGGCACCGCCAGCGCGGCGAGAAGGTGTGGTACCTCACCGGCACGGACGAGCACGGTCAGAAGATCATGCGCACGGCCGAGGCGAACGACGTCACCCCCCAGGCCTGGTGCGACAAGCTCGTCGAGGAGGCCTGGAAGCCCCTCTGGGAGCACCTGAACATCGCGAACGACGACTTCATCCGGACGACGGAGAAGCGGCACACGGACCGTGTGCAGGAGTTCGTGCAGGACCTGTACGACAAGGATCAGATCTACAAGGGCGGGTACGAAGGCCCGTACTGCGTGGGCTGCGAGGAGTACAAGCTCCCCGGCGACCTGATCGAGGCCGAGGACGGCACGAAGCTGTGCCCGATCCACAAGAAGCCGGTGGAGCTCCTCAAGGAGGAGAACTACTTCTTCAAGCTGAGCGAGTACGGCCCGAAGCTCATGGAGTTCTACGCGGCCAACCCGGACTTCATCCAGCCCGAGTCGGCCCGCAACGAGATCGTGAACTTCGTGAAGCAGGGCCTTCAGGACCTGTCGATCTCGCGGTCCACCTTCGACTGGGGCGTCCCGGTGCCGTGGGACCCGAAGCACGTCATCTACGTGTGGATCGACGCGCTGCTCAACTACGCGACGGCAGTCGGCTACGGCGCCAACCAGGAGAAGTTCGACGCCACCTTCCCGGCGGACGTGCACCTGATCGGCAAGGACATCCTCCGGTTCCACTCGGTGATCTGGCCGGCCATGCTGATGGCCCAGGGTCTGCCGCTGCCCGGCAAGGTCGTCGCCAACGGCTGGCTGATGGTCGGCGGCGAGAAGATGTCCAAGTCGAACCTGACCGGCATCAAGCCGCAGGACCTGACCTCGCACTTCGGTGTGGACGCGTACCGCTGGTACTTCCTGCGGGCCATCGCGTACGGCAGCGACGGCTCGTTCTCCTGGGAGGACTTCAGCGCCCGCTACACCTCCGAGCTCGCCAACGACTACGGCAACCTCGCCTCGCGGGTCGCGGCCATGGTCGGCAAGTACTTCGGCGGCGCACTTCCGGAGGCCGCGGCGGCAGGTGACGCGGAACTGGCGGTCCAGAAGGGGCTGGCCCAGGCCGTCGCCACGGCCGATGCCAGGATCGGTGACGAACTGGACTTCCAGGGCGGCATCCTGGCGATCTTCGACTTCGTGAAGCAGGTCAACGGCTACATCACCGAGCAGGAGCCCTGGAAGGTCGCCAAGGACACCTCGCCCGAGGGCCAGGCACGCCTCGCGACCATCCTGTACACGGCCGCCGAGTCGCTGCGCGGTGTGGCGGTCCTGCTGAACTCCGTCATGCCGGACACCTCGCAGCGGCTGTGGGATTCCCTGGGCGCCGAGGCGTCCCTGGGCGCCCTGGCCGGCCGGCGGGTGCAGGACGCGGGCCGCTGGGGACAGCTGCCGGCGGGCGCGACGGTGACCAAGGGCGCGGTGCTGTTCCCGCGCCTGGAGGAGAAGCCAGCCTGAGCGGTCCGTGCGCAGCGCAGGAGCCCGGGACCCGTTCACATCGGGTCCCGGGCTCCTGCGCGTGACGCGTCTCGGCGCGGCTCCCTGTCCAGCGCGGCCCCCGCCGGACCCGGGCGACGCCGGCCGTCACGGGCGGCGACGCGCGTTCCGCTTCAGCGGGCCAGCGAGGCCGCGTCCCCCATGACGATCACCGGATCCTTCACGGGGTCCAGGGTGAGCAGCAGCTCCCGCATCCGGTCCTCGGTGAGGGAGACACAGGCCTGGGTGGGGCCGCCGTGATCCACGTGGACCCAGATGCCGCCGCCCCGCTCCTCACCGAGGGGCCGGTCACGGTCGAGGGGGGACGTGCCCGGGGTGCGGTTGTAGTTGATCGCGACGACGTGGTCGAAGGACCCCTCCAGCGGCTCGCCCAGGAAGCCCTCGCCGCTCACCGCGAAGCGGGGCTCCTCGTCGTACGGGAGCAGGGTGCCGGGGTCGGGAAGTCGGCCGCCGGCGTCGGTGAGACCGAAGACCCCGACGGGCGAGCGGAGGTCGTTCGCGAGGTGGTGGTCCGTCCACCCCTCCATGCCGTTGTGTGCGGGCCAGGGGCCCGCCTGCGGTCTCCAGCCGCGTGCGGGGTCGTCGCGGCTGTAGAGCACGACGGAGGAGCGGTTGGAGTCCGGCCCGAGCCCGGTCACGACCAGCGCCTGCCGGGCCGTGCCGGGGAACCGTGCCCGGGTCTCCGGCCCGAGGCCCGGAATCTCCGCAGGCGGGACGACGGGCTCCACGGCGAGGGGCACGGCCTCGGGACCGGCCGCGCCCCGGGGCTCCGGGGTGGTCCGCACCGCACCGGCCGAACAGCCGATGACGAGCAGGAACAGGATGACGAGCAGGACGTACGGACGACGCGTGACGGACACGGTGCGGGACTCCTCGGAGGCGGGGCGGCTCGGTGGCGGGTCGGACGGGCACTTCGGTGCCAGTCCTCGCCGGGCCGCGAGGCGCCGAACCCGAACCGGGACCCTGCGGGTGTACCCGGTCCGGGTGCCCGGGCCCCGGGAAGCCCCCCACCCTCACCCGTACGCGGGAAGAGAAGAGCAGCCCCCCGGCCGGCGGCCGGGGGGCTGTTTCACGTGGAACCGAAGCGGAACCGCTGACGCCTACTTCGCGCCGGTGTCCCGCGCCACCGCGTCCGTGACCGGGGCCTTCTCGGCCTTCTCCTTCGACGACGCGGCCGGCTTGCGGAGCTGGATGTTCAGCTCGCGCAGCCGCGCCTCGTCGAGCACGGTCGGGGCGCCCATCATCAGGTCCTGGGCGTTGCCGTTGAGCGGGAAGGCGATCGTCTCGCGGATGTTCGGCTCGTCGGCGAGCAGCATCACGATGCGGTCGACACCCGGGGCGATGCCACCGTGCGGCGGGGCGCCGAGGCGGAAGGCGCGGAGCATGCCCGCGAACTCGTGCTCGACGGTCTCGCGGTCGTAACCGGCGATCTCGAAGGCCTTGATCATCAGCTCGGGCTCGTGGTTGCGGATGGCCCCGGAGGACAGCTCGATGCCGTTGCAGACGATGTCGTACTGCCAGGCGAGGATGTCCAGCGGGTCCTTCGTCTCCAGGTCCTCCAGGCCGCCCTGGGGCATCGAGAAGGGGTTGTGCGAGAAGTCGATCCGGCCCGTCTCCTCGTCCTTCTCGTACATCGGGAAGTCGACGACCCAGCAGAACCGGAAGACGCCCTCCTCGAAGTGGCCGGCGCGCTTGGCGGCCTCGACGCGGACCGCCGACATGATCTTGGAGACCTCGTCGAACTCACCCGCACCGAAGAACACGGCGTGCCCGGGTGCGAGGGAGAGGCGCTCGGTGAGGGTCTTGACGTCCGTCTCGGTGAGGAACTTGGCGATCGGACCGGCCAGGGTGCCGTCCTCGCCGACGCGCACCCAGGCAAGGCCCTTGGCGCCGTGCTCGACGGCGTACTCACCGAGGCCGTCGAAGAACTTCCGGGACTGGCCCGCGGTGTCCGGCACCGGCAGGGCGCGCACGTGCTTGCCGGCGAAGGCCTTGAAGCCGGAGTCGGCGAACACGTCGGAGATGTCGACGAGCTCCAGCTTGGCCCGGAGGTCCGGCTTGTCGTTGCCGTACTTCAGCATCGACTCGCGGAACGGGATGCGCGGGAAGGGCGAGGTGACGTGGCGGCCGTTGCCGAACTCCTCGAAGAGCTCGGTCATCAGCTTCTCGATCGGCTGGAAGACGTCCTCCTGCTCGACGAACGACATCTCGACGTCGAGCTGGTAGAACTCGCCCGGCGAACGGTCGGCGCGGGCGTCCTCGTCGCGGAAGCACGGCGCGATCTGGAAGTACCGGTCGAAGCCGGAGATCATCAGCAGCTGCTTGAACTGCTGCGGCGCCTGGGGGAGGGCGTAGAACTTGCCCGGGTTCAGCCGGGACGGGACCACGAAGTCACGGGCGCCCTCGGGGGAGGTCGCGGTGAGGATCGGCGTCGCCATCTCGTTGAAGCCGAGGGCGACCATCTTGGAGCGGATGGACGCGATCACGGCCGAACGGAGCAGGATGTTGCGGTGCATGCGCTCACGGCGCAGGTCGAGGAAGCGGTACTCCAGGCGCCGCTCCTCGTTGACCCCGTCCTCGGTGTTGATCGTGAAGGGCAGCGGGCCGGCCTCGCCCAGCACCTCGACCTCGGTGACCTCGATCTCGATCTCGCCGGTCGGGAGCTCCGGGTTGACGTTGTCGGCGCCGCGCGCGGAGACCTTGCCGTCGATCCGGACGACGGTCTCCTTGGTCAGCTTCGCCAGGGCGTCGTTGCCGGGGGTGCCGGGACGCGCGACGAGCTGCACCAGACCGTAGTGGTCGCGCAGATCGATGAAGAGGATGCCGCCCAGGTCTCGGCGATTGTGCAGCCAGCCGCTCAGCCGGACGTCGGTGCCGACGTCAGAGGCGCGGAGCTCGCCGCAGGTGTGGGACCTGTACCGATGCATCGTCGTTCATCCAGTCTTCGCGGTCGGGGGTGGATTGACACCCCAGGCTACCGCCCGTAGGCGCACCACTTCATTGGCATCGTCGTCGCACGTTCCTCCCGGACCCGCGTACGAACATCCGCGGGCCGCTGCCGGGCGGACGCCCCTCGGTGGCGACCGGGGGGAACATCTTCATAAAGTGGGGCAATGCGCACCGAGGAGATCCTTGCCGCGATCGGAACGGGTCTGTGGAGCTGGGACAGCTCCTCGGGCACGGTCTCGCTCGACGCCGAGGCGGCCCGGCTGCTCGGAATGCCCGCCGAGCCGGCGGTGCGCCCGGACGAGGAGGTACGCCCCCGCTTCCACGCCGCCGACTGGAGCGAGATCGAAGGCGTGGTGAGCTTCGCGATCGCCGAGGACACCGTCGCCGAGGCCCGGATGCGGATCGTGGACGAGAACGGGACGGTCCTGCGGACGGTGCGCACCCGGTCGAAGCCGATCACGGTCGACTCCCCCGGCCGCCACACGTACGTACTGATGGGCATCCTTCAGGAGGTCGCCGAGCCTCCCGGGACCAGCGCGGCCCACACCCCGCTCACCGGAGACTGGCGGCGCTCGCGCGAGGCGTTCCTGCTGGACGCAGGCCGCGCGCTTGCCGAGGCGGGATCGACCGAGGAGGTGCTGCGGGTCGCCGGTTCGCTCTCCATGCCCGGCTTCTCGCCGGACGGCCTCGCCGTGTTCGGGGTGTCCGGCGACCGGCTGACGGTCATCGGGCACCACGGCCACAACGTCGGCGACGAGGAGCCGTTCACCGACATGCCCCTGCGGACCGACTACCCGGCCGCGGAGGTCGTGCGGACCGGGCAGGCGATCTACCTGGCGTCCCCCGAGGAGTACCGGCAGCGCTTCCCCGCAACCTGGCCCCTCGCGCGTGAGTTCGGCCGCCGCTCCTGGGCCTTCCTGCCACTGATCGCGGCGGGGCGCACCACCGGGGCCTGGATGGCCGGGTTCAGGCACAGTGTCGCCTTCTCGCCGGACGAGCGCTCCGTGCTGACGACGGTGGCCAAAATGCTCGCACAGGCCCTGACCCGCGCCGGTGCCGCCGAGACCGAGCGCGAGCTGTCGCTGGGCCTCCAGAAAGCGATGATGCCGTCCCTGGGGCCGGGCGTGGCCGGCCTGACCGTGGCGGCGCGCTACGTCCCCACGGGCGGGGGGCTCCAGGTCGGCGGCGACTGGTACGACGTGATCCCGCTCCCCAACGGCCGTATCGCGCTCGTCATCGGTGACGTCCAGGGGCACGACGTGCGGGCGGCGGGGTTGATGGGCCAGCTGCGGATCGCCCTGCGCGCCTACGCCGCCGAGGGGCACCGCCCCGACGCCGTGCTCTCCCGGGCCTCGCGCTTCCTGTCCGGACTGACCGACGCGTACGACCCCGACGAAGGCGAGGCCGAGCCCGACGCCATACGCTTCGCCACCTGCCTGTACGCGGAGGCCGACCCGGAGACCGGCACCCTGGACATCGCACGGGCCGGCCACCCGGACCCGGTGGTGGTCGGCGTCGACGGCACCGCGGTGATCCGGCAGACCGCGGGCGGGCTCCCCCTGGGCGTCGAGAAGGACGCCGACTACCCGACGACCCGGGTGGTCCTGGGGCCGGGCGAGACGATCATGCTGTGCACGGACGGGCTGATCGAGACCGGCGGGCACGACATGGCCACCGGATGGGGCAGGCTGCGCCCGGTCCTGGAGAAGCAGACCGAGGACCTGGAGGAGCTGGCGGACGCGCTGGTCCAGGCCGTGCACGGACCCGGCTCGCACTACACGACCGGTCCGCTCGTGGACCGGCGCGAGGACGACATCGCGGTCCTCGTGCTGCGCAGGGAGGCCGTCCGGACGCGCAGGGCGCCCAGCCGGCGCTCGGCGATGACGATCGCCCAGGCGGAGCCCGAGCGGGTCGCCGCGGCGCGGCAGCAGTTGCGCGAGCTCCTGCACGACTGGCCGGACACGGAGCAGGTCGACTCGGCCGAGCTCATGGTCTCGGAGATGTCCACCAACGTGCTGATGCACACGGACGGCGACGCACTGCTCGTGGCGGAGGTGACGGGCGAGCCGGGCGGGCGGCGGCTGCGCGTGGAGGTCGCCGACGCCAGCGACGAGCTGCCGCACACCAGGCGGCCGGGCGAGATGGCGTCCAGCGGCCGGGGGCTGATGCTGATGGAGATGCTCGCCGACGCCTGGGGCGTGGACCCGCGGGGCGAGGGCAAGTCGATCTGGTTCGAGCTGTACGAGTCGGCGGAGCCCGCGGAACTCGGCGGCGCCGGTTCATGAACCCTCGGCGGCCCCACGCGCCGGGTTGCCGTCGCCGACCGCGTAGTCCTTGCGCAGCTCGCCGATCACCCCGAAGAGCGCGGCGCACACCGGCACCGCCAACAGCATGCCGAGCAGTCCCGCGACGCTCGCGCCCGCGGTCAGCGCGATCATGATCATGGCGGGGTGCATCTGGACCGTCCGGCTCTGGATGACGGGCTGGAGCACATGGCCCTCCAGCACCTGCACGGCGAGCACCACCCCCAGTGTCCAGAGCGCGATGACGAACCCGCGGTCGGCGAGCGCGACGAGCACCGCGACGGCGCCCGAGATGAACGCCCCCAGGTAGGGGATGTAGGCGCCGACGAACACCAGCGCGCCGAGCCCGGCCGCACCCGGCACCCGCAGGATCAGCAAGCCCACCGTGATGCACAGCGCGTCGATCAGGGCGATGAAGGTCGTCCCGCGCATGAACCCCTCGACGGCCTCGAAGGCCCTGCGCCCCATGGCCTCGACGAGGTGGCCGGTGCCGCGCGGGGCGAGACTGTGGGCGAGGCTCGCGGCACGGTCGGAGTCGCGGAGGAAGAAGAAGGTCAGCAGCAGCGCCAGGACGCTGGTGGCGAGCAGCGAGCCGATCAGGCTGATCCCGCTGAGCAGTCCGCCCGCCGCGCTCGCGCCGAACTTCTCGACGAGGTTCCTGGCGTTGTCGGCGAGGTCGTCGACGTTGGTGACGCCCTTGATGTCGAAGTGGTCGACGACCCACTGCGCGGCGTCCTTGAGCGAGTCCACGATCTGGGCGCCGCTGTCGACGAGTGCGGTGACGACGATGTAGCCGGCGCCGCCGACCACCGCGACGAGCGCGGCGCAGGTGAGTCCGGCGGCCACGGACCTGTTCACCCTGTGGGCGCTCAGCCAGCGGTGGACCGGCCCGAGCAGCGCCGTGCCGAGCAGCGCCAGCAGCACCGGGGTGACGGCGGTCTTGAGGGCGACGCACAACCAGATGGCCACGGCCGCGACACCGGCGGCCAGGAGCAGGACGCCGCACCAGGCGGCCGTCCGCCGCGCGGCGTCGGGCAGGAGGGGCTTCCGGGTAGACACCCTCCCACCCGATCACGGGGCGGGAGCGGTGTCCCTCCCGCACGGGCGTACGGGTGACGGACCGTCACCCGTACCTCGTGCGGGGTCGTTCACATGCCGTGGACGGAGGGCACGGTGCCGAGGCGGCCGGCCTGGAAGTCCTCGAAGGCCTGCTTGAGTTCGTCCTGGGTGTTCATCACGAACGGCCCGTAGTGCGCCATCGGCTCACGGATGGGGCGCCCGCCGAGCAGCACGACCTCGAGTTCGGGCGTGTTGCCGTCCTGCGCCTCGTCGGCCCGGACGGTCAGGGAGGACCCCCTGCCGAACACCGCGGTCTGCCCGGTGTGGACGGGGCGCCGCTCGGCGCCGACGCTGCCGCGTCCGGCGAGGACGTAGGCGAGGCCGTTGAAGTCCTCGCGCCAGGGCAGGGTCACCTCGGCACCCGGCCGGACCGTCGCGTGGACCATGGTGATCGGGGTGTGCGTGATGCCCGGCCCCTCGTGGCCGTCGAGCTCACCGGCGATGACCCGCAGCAGCGCGCCGCCGTCGGGGGAGGCGAGGAGCTGGACCTGCCCACCGCGGATGTCCTGGTAGCGCGGGGCCATCATCTTGTCGGCCTTGGGCAGGTTCACCCAGAGCTGGAGGCCGTGGAAGAGGCCGCCGGACATGACGAGCGCCTCCGGGGGCGTCTCGATGTGGAGGAGGCCGGAACCGGCCGTCATCCACTGGGTGTCGCCGTTCTCGATGGAACCGCCGCCGCCGTGGCTGTCCTGGTGGATGAAGCTCCCGTCGATGATGTACGTGACGGTCTCGAAGCCGCGGTGCGGGTGCCAGGGAGTCCCCTTCGGCTCGCCGGCCGCGTACTCCACCTCACCCATCTGGTCCATCATGATGAACGGGTCGAGGTGCCGGTAGTTGATCCCGGCGAAGGCGCGCCGCACCGGGAACCCCTCTCCCTCGAAACCGCTCGGGGCGGTCGTGACGGTGAGCACGGGGCGGGCCACGGCATCGGCCTGGACCGCGACCTTGGGCAGGCTCAGCGGGTTTTCGACGGTCACTGCGGGCATGGGAGCCACCTCCGGGAGTCTTCTGATCCCAATTTAGTTGAACGGTGAACATCCTGCAAGGCGGCATTCATTCCCGCCGCCCCGAAACGGGCCGCCCGCCACCCCCGGACAGCACCGAGGGCCCGCACCGGAACACGGTGCGGGCCCTCTCGTGCCACCTCGGGCGGCGGACGCTCCTCAGCCGTACATTCGGCGCATCGCGAAGTCCACCATCTGCTCGACCGCCTTGGCGTCGAAGACCATGCGGTGCTCGCCCTCCATGTCCAGGACGAAGCCGTAGCCCGTCGGCAGCAGGTCGATCACCTCGGCCCCGGTGATCACGAAGTACTTGGACTCCTTGCCCGCGTAGCTCCGGAGCTCCTTCAGCGTGGTGAACATGGGGATCACCGGCTGCTGGGTGTTGTGCAGGGCCAGGAAGCCGGGATTGTCGCCGCGCGGGCAGTAGACCTTCGCCGTCGCGAAGATCTGCTGGAAGTCCTCCGCGGACAGGGAACCGGTCGTGAAGGCCCGTACCGCGTCGGCCAGGGAGGGCGGCGAGGGCTCGGGGTACAACGGCTGCTCGCCGTAGCCGCCGCCCATCCGCTGCTGTGCACCCTGGTTCGGGTCGTAGCCATACATGCGGCAAAGAGTAATCGGACACATAAGTGCCTTGAGGGGTTGCGTCTTATTACTGGCGGGTAGCATCATCGTAGGGGTCAGGTGATATACCCACACGCCAGGCCGTCCGTCGCCCGATCCTCACTCCTCCCCGGGGCGCTGTGCGCCACTGCTATTGATTACGGAGCCTTCCCATGGGGCACTACAAGTCGAATCTCCGCGACATCGAGTTCAACCTCTTCGAGGTCCTCGGGCGCGACAAGCTCTACGGCACCGGCCCGTTCGCGGAGATGGACGTCGACACCGCGAAGAGCATCCTGGACGAGGTCACCCGCCTCGCGGAGAACGAGCTGGCCGACTCGTACGCCGACGCCGACCGCAACCCGCCGGTCTTCGACCCCGCGACGAACACCGCGCCCGTCCCGGACTCCTTCAAGAAGTCCTACCAGGCGTTCATGGACTCCGAGTACTGGCGCCTGGGCCTGCCCGAGGAGATCGGCGGCACGACCTCCCCGCGCTCCCTGATCTGGGGTTACGCGGAGCTCCTGCTCGGCGCCAACCCGGCGGTCTGGATGTACTCCTCCGGCCCCGCGTTCGCCGGGATCCTCTTCGACGAGGGCAACGAGGCGCAGAAGAAGGTCGCCGAGATCGCCGTCGAGAAGCAGTGGGGCTCGACCATGGTCCTGACCGAGCCGGACGCCGGTTCGGACGTCGGCGCGGGCCGCACCAAGGCCGTCGAGCAGGAGGACGGCTCCTGGCACATCGAGGGTGTGAAGCGCTTCATCACCTCGGGCGAGCACGACATGTCCGAGAACATCCTCCACTACGTCCTGGCCCGCCCCGAGGGCGCCGGCCCCGGCACCAAGGGCCTCTCGCTCTTCCTGGTCCCGAAGTTCCACTTCGACTGGACCACCGGCGAGCTCGGTGAGCGCAACGGCGTGTACGCGACGAACGTCGAGCACAAGATGGGCCTCAAGGCGTCCAACACCTGCGAGATGACCTTCGGCGACCAGCACCCCGCCAAGGGCTGGCTGATCGGCGACAAGCACGACGGCATCCGCCAGATGTTCCGCATCATCGAGTTCGCCCGCATGATGGTCGGCACGAAGGCCATCGCCGCGCTGTCGACGGGCTACCTCAACGCGCTGGAGTACGCCAAGGAGCGCGTCCAGGGCACCGACCTGTCGCAGTTCATGGACAAGGCGGCCCCCAAGGTCACCATCACGCACCACCCCGACGTGCGCCGCTCCCTCATGACGCAGAAGGCGTACGCGGAGGGCATGCGCTCCCTCGTGCTCTACACCGCGTCGGTCCAGGACGCGATCCAGGTGAAGGAGGCCGCGGGCGAGGACGCCAAGGCGCTCAACGGCCTCAACGACCTGCTGCTCCCGATCGTGAAGGGCTACGGCTCCGAGAAGTCCTACGAGCAGCTCGCGCAGTCGCTCCAGACCTTCGGCGGCTCCGGTTACCTCCAGGAGTACCCGGTCGAGCAGTACATCCGTGACGCCAAGATCGACACCCTGTACGAGGGCACGACGGCGATCCAGGGCCAGGACTACTTCTTCCGGAAGATCGTCCGGGACCAGGGCGCCTCGCTGAACGCCCTCTCCGAGGAGATCAAGAAGTTCCTCGCGGGTGCCCAGGGCGACGAGGAGCTGTCCGGCTCGCTGGACAACCTCGCCAAGGCCGCCGTGGACCTGGAGGCGATCGTCGGCACGATGATCACCGACCTCACCGCGACCGGCGAGGACGTCAAGAACATCTACAAGGTGGGCCTCAACACCACCCGCCTCCTGATGGCCTCGGGCGACGTCGTCGTCGGCTACCTGCTCCTCAAGGGCGCGGCCGTGGCGTCCGAGAAGCTGCGCAACGCCTCCGCCAAGGACGCCGCCTTCTACCAGGGCAAGATCGCGGCGGCGAAGTTCTTCGCGGCGAACATCCTGCCGGGCGTCTCCGCCGAGCGCGCGCTCGCCGAGGGCGTCGACAACTCACTGATGGAGCTGGACGAGGCCGCTTTCTAGCCTCATGCCCCATCGCACCGAACCAGGTACGGCCCGTCCCGCAGGGGGCGGGCCGTACCCGTTCTCCGCGCCCGGGCCCGCGGCCGGGGCGCTTTCCGGACGATGGCCGCAGGCGGCGGACGGACGCCGTGAACCCTCCCGGCCGGGCGTCGTTAAAGTGAAGAACATGAGCTCTCCCCTCCGCTTCGACCGCGGGCACACCGACGACCTGATGGCCTTCCTCATGGCCAGCCCCTCCCCGTACCACGCGGTGGCGACCGCTGCCGCGCGGCTGGAGAAGGCCGGTTTCCGGCAGGTCGAGGAGACGGACGCGTGGGACGGTTCCACGGGCGGCAAGTACGTCCTGCGGGGCGGCGCGATCGTCGCCTGGTACGTCCCGGAGGGCGCCGGTGCCCACACCCCGTTCCGGATCGCGGGGGCTCACACCGACTCCCCCAACCTGCGCGTGAAGCCACTGCCGGACACCGGGGCGTACGGCTGGCGCCAGGTCGCCGTCGAGATCTACGGCGGGACGCTCCTGAACACCTGGCTCGACCGGGACCTCGGTCTGGCCGGCCGGCTCTCGCTGCGCGACGGCACGCACCGGCTGGTCGACATCGACCGGCCGCTGCTGCGGGTGCCCCAGCTGGCCGTCCACCTGGACCGCTCCGCCAACCCCGACGGGCTCAAGCTGGACCGCCAGAAGCACATGCAGCCGATCTGGGGGCTCGGTGACGTCGAGGAGGGCGACCTCATCCGCTTCGTCGCCGAGGAGGCGGGCGTCGACCCCGAGGACGTGACCGGCTGGGACCTCATGCCGCACCCCGTCGAGCCGCCGGCCTACCTGGGCAGGGACCGCGAGCTGCTCGCGGGGCCGCGGATGGACAACCTGCTCTCGGTGCACGCCGCGACAGCCGCACTGGCCGCCGTCGCCGGGCAGCCCGACGCGGAGATCCCGTACATCCCGGTCCTGGCCGCCTTCGACCACGAGGAGAACGGTTCCCAGTCCGACACCGGCGCCGACGGGCCACTGCTCGGCACGGTCCTGGAGCGTTCCGTGTTCGCCCGGGGCGGTTCGCTGGAGGACCGCGCCAGGGCCTTCGCCGGCACCGTCTGCCTCTCCTCGGACACCGGCCACGCCGTGCACCCCAACTACGCCGAGCGCCACGACCCGACGCACCACCCGGTGGTCAACGGCGGCCCGATCCTCAAGGTCAACGTCAACATGCGGTACGCGACCGACGGCAGCGGCCGTGCCGTGTTCGCGGCGGCCTGCGAGAAGGCGGGCGTGCCGTGGCAGGCGTTCGTCTCCAACAACGCGATGCCCTGCGGCACCACGATCGGCCCGATCACCGCGGCCCGGCACGGCATCCAGACCGTCGACATCGGGGTGGCCATCCTGTCGATGCACAGCGCGCGCGAGCTCTGCGGCGCCGACGACCCCCACCTCCTGGCCACCGCGATCGCGGGATTCCTCGCGGGCTGACTCCCGCTCAACCAACCTCGCGGACATGGTTGTTGTCTGGCCGGGTACGCGACCCGTACACCGGCCCGGATTCACCGGGCCGTCGAGGAGGCGGAATTCATGGGACTCGGAGGATGCATACTCCTGATCGGTGCCGGGGCCATTCTGGCGTTCGCCACGGACTGGGAGATGGACACCGTGAACGTCGACCTGGTCGGCTGGATCATGATGCTCGTCGGCCTCGTCGGGGTCTTCGTCTACGTGAGCATCGCGCGTCGCCGCCGCATGGTGGTGCCGCCCACGGCCACGGTCGTGTCGGAGGACGAGCGCCGCTACCAGTAACGGCGTTCGCAACGGTTCCCGTCTGCCCGGAACAACCCCGCCGGGCGGCCGGGAACACGTGTGTCCGGGGTCCCGGATCCCGGCACGGGCGCATCAGGCCGGCTCGTCCATACCCGCCAGCACCAGCGGGAGCCTGGAGGTCCCCTCGGCGGTGACGCTGACCGGGACACCCCAGTCCTGCTGGTGCACATGGCAGGCCGGGTACTCGTTCGCCGGATCGTCGTCGCAGGACGCCGCCATCGCGGACACGTGCAGGACGCCCTCGGTGAAGCCGGGCGCCAGGACCAGGTCACGGCTCAGATCCGTCCCCGGCCCCGAACCCTCGGCCAGCAGCTCCGGCGGGGTCGAGGAGACCAGCAGCCGGGTCGAGGGCCCGTAGCGGGTGTCCAGCTTCTGCCCGGCGGGGGCCTGGAAGACCACGTCCAGCCGCAGCGGGCCGCCGGCCACCTCGGTGGCAGCCCGCCGTGTCCGGTGGGCGCGGTCCGCGACCCGCACGGCCTCCTCGGGCAGCCGCAGCCGGGTCAGCCGGTGCCGTGCGGACTCGACGACGACCAGGTCACCGTCGACGAGCACGGCGTCACTGGGCTCGCGCAGATCCGTGGCGAGTGTGGTGACCTCGCCGCTCTCCGGATCGAACCGGCGCAGCGCGTGGTTGTAGGTGTCGCTGACGGCGACGGAGCCGTCCGGGAGAGCGGTGACGCCCAGGGGGTGCTGGAAGAGCGCCTGCCCGGCGGGTCCGTCACGGTGGCCGAAGTCGAAGAGGCCGGTGCCGACGGCCGTGTGCACGACGCCGTCCAGGTCCACGTAGCGCAGGGCGGAGGTCTCCGGGTCGGCGACCCAGAGCCGGTCCCCGGCCGCGGCCAGACCCGACGGCTGCGCGAACCACGCCTCGGCGCCCGGCCCGTCGACGAGGCCCTCGTTGGTCGTGCCCGCGGCGACGCTGACCGTGCCCTGCGCGGGGTCGTAGACCCACAGCTGGTGCACTCCGGCCATGGCGATCCACAGCCGGTCGCCGAACCAGGCGATGTCCCACGGCGAGGACAGGTCCACCTCGGTGGCCGGGCCGCTGGTGGCGGAGCCCTGCCACCACTGGCGGCCGGTCCCGGCGAGCGTGCTGGTCACACCCGTCGTGGGATCGAGAGCCCTGATCGCGTGGTTGACCGTGTCCGCCACGGCGATCCGGCCGTCGGGCAGCACGGCGAGGCCCTGCGGCTCGCTGAACCGCGCATCGGCGCGGCCTCCGTCCGCGAACCCGCGCTCGCCGCTGCCGAAGTGCCCGCGCACGGTCTCCCCGTCCGCTTCGAGCTCGACCAGGCGGTGGCGGGTGGTGTCGGAGACCAGGAAGCCGCCGCCGGGCAGCGCGAGCGCCTTGCCGGGGAAGCGCAGGTGCGTGGCGACCGGCTCGGGCGCCACGTACGGCCCGTCGCCGCGGCGCAGGGTGCCCTTCCCGGTGTGCTCGGCCTCCAGCTCCTCGACCAGCTTCCCGATGGCGTGCGCGTGCCCCTCGCCGGCGTGCTGGGCCACGACGTAGCCCTCGGGGTCCACCACCACGAGCGTCGGCCAGGCCCGCACGGCGTACTGCTTCCAGGTGGCGAGCTCGGGGTCGTCGAGGACCGGGTGGTGCACCCCGTACCGCTCGACGGCGTCGGCGACCGCCTGGTGCTCGGCCTCGTGGACGAACTTCGGCGAGTGGACTCCGATGATCACCACGGTGTCGCGGTGCTTCTCCTCCAGCTCGCGCAGCTCATCGAGCACGTGCAGACAGTTCACGCAGCAGAAGGTCCAGAAATCCAGGATGACGATGCGTCCCCGCAGGTCAGCAAGGGTGTACTGCCGGTCACCTGTGTTCAGCCAGCCGCCCTTGCCGATCAGTTCAGGGGCGCGGACACGTGCACGTGCTGTCATGACAACAGTCAACAGCACCGTGGCCTGCGCGCATTCCGGCGGAGCGTCGGGGAACCTGTGATCCATGAGACTTCTCGTACGTGAGCGACTGTTCGGCGTCGGCGACGACTACTGGATCGAGGACGCGGACGGGCGGAAGCTCTTCCTCGTCGACGGCAAGGCCATGCGGCTCCGGGACACCTTCGAGCTGAAGGACACGAACGGCCGGGTGCTGGTGGAGATCCGCCAGAAGCTGATCAGCCTGCGCGACACGATGCTCATCGAGCGGGACGGCGACGAGCTCGCCAAGGTCAAGCGGAAGCGGCTGTCGCTGCTGCGCAACCACTACCGGGTGACCCTGGTGGACGGCACGGAGCTGGACGTCAGCGGCAAGATCCTGGACCGCGAGTTCGCCATCGACTACGACGGGGAGCTGCTCGCCCAGATCTCCCGGCGCTGGCTCACCGTCCGTGACACCTATGGCGTCGACATCGTGCGGGAAGACGCGGACGTGCCGTTGCTGATCGCGGTCGCCGTGTGCGTGATCGTCCTCGCCGACAAGGACCACGAGGACTGAGCGGGTACGCCTGGGCAGGCTCTGTTTCACGTGAAACAGAGCCACCCGTGCACACGGCCTCCACGCGGCAGCGCGTGAGCGGCACGCGTGATGCGTGACATTCGGCGCGGAGGCGCGGGACGTACGGCGCTCAGCGCGGAGGCGCGAGACCCAGGCGCCGGTCCTTGAGGGCCGGGAACTGCTCGCGGGTGGCAGCGGTCCTCGTCGGGTCGAACTCGACGGTGAGCACCTCCTCGGCCGCCCCGGCCTCGGCGAGCACCTCGCCCCAGGGGTCGACGACGATGCTGTGCCCGGCCTGCTCGACCCCGGCGTGGGTACCGGAGGACCCGACCGCCAGGACGTACGCCTGGTTCTCGACCGCGCGGGCCTGAGCGAGCAGTGTCCAGTGCGAGCGGCGGCGCTCCGGCCAGCCGGCCGCCACGACCAGGGTCTCGGCGCCCGCGTCGACCAGCCCCCGGAACTGCTCGGGGAAGCGCAGGTCGTAGCAGGTGGCGAGGCCGAGAGTGGTCTCCGGCAGGGAGACCGTGACGAGCTCCTCGCCTGCTCCCATCATCACCGCCTCGCCCTTGTCGAAGCCGAAGCGGTGGATCTTGCGGTACGCGGCGACCCATTCCCCCTCGGGCGAGAACACGAGTGAGGTGTTGTACAGGGTGCCGTCCTCGGCGCGCTCCACGATGGAACCGGCGTGCAGCCAGACCCCGGCCTCTGCCGCCGCCTTACCCATGACGTCGTGCGTGGGACCCCGCAGTGGTTCGGCCTCGTCGGCGAACGCGGTGTAGGCGAAGGCGCCGACGGGCCAGAGCTCGGGGAGGACGACCAGGTCCGCGCCCCGCTGGGCCACGACCAGTGAAGCCGCGCGCTCTCTACGGGAATTGGACGATTCATCCGGGTTTACTGCGATCTGGATGAGGGAGGCGTGCACACTACCACCGTCCTGGCATGGGAGCCGTCAACGCGGGCCTACGATCGTCACACGAAAGCACTGCCGGGGTGCCTGCTCGCAGCGTAACTTAGCGAGCGAACCTCCCACGCAGCCCGCAGACAGCACCGTAGGTGCCGGCCATCCCGTCGACACTCCCTGCTCTCCAGCCCATGCACCGCAGAACCGCACGAGGGGTCCCGTGACCGTCCATCCCATCCTCCAGACCTATGCCGACGCCTGGACCCACTCCGTCGAGTCGATATCCGAGCTGGTCAAGCCGCTCGCCGAGGGGGAGTGGAACCGTCGTACGCCCTGCCCGGGCTGGTCGGTGCGCGACATCGTCTCGCACGTCATCGGGATGGAGTGCGAGCAGCTCGGCGACCCCCGGCCGATCCACACGCTGCCACGCGATCTCTACCACGTGAAGAACGACAACCAGCGCTACATGGAGATGCAGGTCGACGTACGGCGCCACCACACGGCGCCGGAGATGACCTCGGAGCTGGAGTACACGCTCATCCGGCGCATGCGCCAGCTCCGCAACGAGTCACGCGCGCCCGAGACGATGGTGCGGGCTCCCCTCGGCACCGAGCAGACCCTGGAACTGGCGCTGCGCATGCGGGCCTTCGACGTCTGGGTGCACGAGCAGGATCTGCGTACGACGCTGGGCCGACCCGGCAACCTGGACTCCCCCGGCGCCCTGCTCGTCAGGGACGTCCTGCTGGTCGGGCTGGCCAAGGTGGTCGCCAAGGACGCGGGCGCGCCACCCAACTCGGCGGTGGTCTTCGACGTGCACGGCCCGCTGGAGTTCCTGCGCACGGTCCGGGTCGACGGCGAGGGCCGGGGCTCGGTCGACGGCGCACCGTCCCTCGGCCCCGCGGCGGCGCTGGCCATGGACTGGGAGACGTACTACCGCCTGGCCTGCGGCCGGGTGCGGGCGCACACCGTCGAGGACCGGATCAAGATCGACGGGGATCAGGACCTTGCCGCCGAGATCCTGCGGAACTTCGCCGTCACCCCCTGAGGACTGTCCCGCGACCCGGGCACGCTCGTCCGCCGATGGACGGGACGGGCGCGCCGACGGGCGGTCACGCGCGGGCACCCGCACCGCCGGCGGGCACCCGCCGCACCGCTTCGGTTCACACGGGGACGTGCACGGCCTCCACCCGGCTGACGACGTGGTGGTCGCGCTCACGGTGCGTGGCGCCGGCGTACAGCCGGAGGATCTGCGCCACACCCAGCGCCTCCAGGACGAAGACCGAGGCGAAGGCGACGCGGTAGTCGTCCCCCGTCGCGTCGAGCAGGACACCGACCGCGAAGAGCGTCGTCATCGAGGCGACGAAGCCGCCCATGTTGACGATCCCGGACGCGGTGCCCTGGCGCTCCGGCGGGTTGGCGGGCCTGCCGAAGTCGAAGCCGATCATCGACGCCGGGCCGCAGAAGCCGAGCACCACGCACAGGGTGACCAGCAGCCACATCGGCGCGTGGTCACCGGGGTAGAAGATCGTGGACGCCCAGAGCGACGCCGTCATCGCGACCGTGCCGAGGGCCAGGGGGGCGCGCGCCGCGTGGTGCCGGGCGATGATCTGGCCGTAGACCATCCCCACCACCATGTTGGACAGCACCACCAGGGTGAGCAGTTCACCTGCCGTGCCCCTGCTCAGCCCCTGCGCCTCCACGAGGAACGGCATTCCCCACAGCAGCAGGAAGACCATGGCGGGGAACTGCGTGGTGAAGTGCACCCACATGCCGAGCCGGGTGCCGGGCTCCCGCCAAGCGGCGGCGATCTGCTTCCGCACGTACGCGGCGCCGGCGTGTTCGGCGGGCGGCGGTTCGTGGCCCTCGGGATGGTCCTTCAGGAAGACGAGCAGCAGCACCAGCACCAGCACGCCCGCGGCGGAGCTGCCGACGAAGGTGGCCGTCCAGCCGTAGCCGTGGAGCGCGCGGGCGATGAAGAGCGTCGACACGAGGTTGCCCGCCATGCCGAAGAGCGCGGCGACCTGGCCGATCAGCGGTCCGCGCCGGGCCGGGAACCACCGGGCCCCCAGCCTCAGCACGCTGATGAAGGTCATCGCGTCGCCGCAGCCGAGCAGCGCGCGGGAGGCGAGCGCCATGCCGTACGAGGGGGAGAGGGCGAAGCCCAGCTGTCCGAGGGTGAAGAGCACCACCCCGAGGGTGAGGACCCTCTTGGTGCCGTACCGGTCGACCATCAGGCCCACAGGTATCTGCATGCCCGCGTAGACCAGCAGTTGGAGGATGGAGAACGTCGAGAGGGCCGAGGCGTTGACGTCGAAGCGGTCTGCGGCGTCCAGCCCGGCGACGCCCAGGCTGGTGCGGAAGATGATGGCGACGAAGTAGACGGCGACGCCGATGCCCCAGATCCAGGCGGCGCGCCGGCCGCCCGGCGGATCTCCGGGCAGCGACAGGGTGGGGGCGGCCGAGCTCATCGGTCCTCACCCCGCACCAGCACCTTGACCCGGCCGACATGCCGGCGTACGACCTGCGCGGCGCCTTCGGCGTCTCCGGACCTGATGGCGTCCAGCAGCTGACCGTGCTCGGTGATGTTGGCGGCGATCCTGCCGGGGTGTGCCTCCATCACGGCGACACCCATCCGCAGCTGCCGGTCCCGGAGCTGGTCGTAGAGGCGCGAGAGGATCTCGTTGCCCGCGTTCTTCACGATCTCGGCGTGGAAGCAGCGGTCCTTGACCGACACGGCGGCCAGATCTCCCGCCTCCGCGAGTTCCCGTTGCTCCTCCAGGAGCTGTTCGAGCCGGGCGATCAGCTGCGGCGAGGCGGGCACGGCCTTGCGGGCCGCGAACTCCTCCACGAGGAGCCGGGTCTCGACCACGTCCGCGATCTCCTGCGCGGAGACGGCGAGCACGAGAGCGCCCTTCTTCGGGTAGAGCTTGATCAGCCCTTCGACCTCCAGCCGCAGCAGCGCCTACCGGACCGGGGTCCGGGAGACTCCCACGACGTCGGCGAGGTCGCCCTCGGTGAGGAGGGTGCCGCCCTCGTAGCGGCGGTCGAGTACCGCCTCCTTGATGTGCGTGTAGACGCGTTCGGCGGCGGGCGGCGGCTTGGGATCCACCCTGCGGGCGGCGGGGAGGACAGGAGGGGCGGCAGGCATAGACACAGCATAGATACAAGATGGGTGCGTCCGCGGGCGAGTCCGCGATCCGGACCGGCGCCCACCGCGAACCGGCCACCGCACACCCCCGCGAACCGCCCCGCGGCCCGGTCGCCGCACACCCCACACCCCCGCCAAGGGTCCAACCCCGGCCGCGGTTCGTATAATTCGTGCAGCCGGAGGCGAAGTCACCCGTACGGGAGCACATCCATCCGGCCATCTCGCGAGTCTCACCACCAAGCGGCACCCTCATGTAGCCGCATTTCAGGTGTATTTGGAGCGTTTGACTTGAAAATCGGTCTTAAGGGCATAAACCGCGCAACCGTTGCCGCCACCGTGGCTCTCACCGCGGGGGCCGTCCTCGCGGGGAGCGCGTTCGCCTCAACAGCCCAGGCGGCGACGCCGCCGACGCCCACGATCACCGCCAAGGGCGGCTTCGTGATGAACAACAGCACCGCCAAGACGCTCTACGGCAAGACGGCGGACACCCGCCGCTCCACCGGTTCCACGACGAAGATCATGACCGCCCAGGTGGTGCTGGCCCAGAAGAACCTGAACCTGGATTCCAAGGTGACGGTCCAGAAGGCGTACAGCGACTACATCGTCTCGAACACCGCCTCGTCGGCCCGGCTGATCGTCGGCGACAAGGTCACGGTCCGCCAGCTGCTGTACGGCCTGATGCTGCCGTCGGGCTGCGACGCCGCGTACGCGCTCGCCGACAAGTTCGGCTCCGGCACCACGCGCGCCGCCCGGGTGAAGTCCTTCATCGGCAAGATGAACGCCTCGGCGAAGAGCCTGGGTCTGAAGAACACCCACTTCGACTCGTTCGACGGCATCGGCGGCGGCTCGAACTACTCCACGCCGCGCGACCTCACGAAGATCGCCAGCACCGCGATGAAGAACTCCACGTTCCGCGCGATCGTGAAGACGAAGTCGACGAAGCAGAAGGTCACGACCAAGTCCGGTGGCTACCGCTACATGTCGTGGTCCAACACCAACGCCATGCTGGGCAGCTACACCGGCATGATCGGTGTCAAGACCGGTTCGGGCCCGACCGCCAAGTACTGCCTGGTGTTCGCCGCGACCCGTAACGGCAAGACGGTCATCGGGACCGTCCTCACGTCGACGTCCGCGACCACCCGGACGGCCGACGCGAAGAAGCTCCTGGACTACGGCTTCAAGAAGTAGCCGGGGCCGCGTACGCGCGAAGGGGCCCGCCGCATGATGCGGCGGGCCCCTTCGCGTGGCCGGTCAGGCCCAGGTGATCAGACGCTTCGGCTGCTCCAGGACCGCCGCGACGTCCGCGAGGACCTTGGAACCGAGCTCGCCGTCGACCAGTCGGTGGTCGAACGACAACGCCAGCGTGGTCACCTGGCGGGGCTTCACCTTGCCCTTGTGGACCCACGGCTGGAGCTTGATCGCACCGACCGCGAGGATCGCGGACTCGCCCGGATTCAGGATCGGCGTACCCGTGTCGACACCGAAGACGCCGACGTTGGTGATCGTCACGGTCCCGCCCGCCATGGCCGCGGGGGGCGTCTTGCCCTCACGTGCCGTGGTGACCAGTTCGCCCAGTGCCCCGGCGAGCTCGGGCAGGGTCTTGTCGTGCGCGTCCTTGATGTTCGGCACGATCAGGCCGCGCGGGGTGGCGGCCGCGATGCCCAGGTTGACGTAGTGCTTCCGCACGATCTCCTGGTTGGCCTCGTCCCAGGCGGCGTTGACCTCCGGGTTGCGCCTGATCGCGACCAGGAGCGCCTTGGCGATGATCAGGAGTGGGTTGACCCGCACTCCCGCCATCTCCTTGTCCTCCTTGAGCTCCGCGACCAGCTTCATCGTGCGCGTCACGTCCAGGGTGACGAACTCGGTGACGTGCGGAGCGGTGAACGCGCTGCCGACCATGGCCTGCGCGATGGCCTTGCGCACGCCCTTGACCGGGACACGGGTCTCCCGGCCGGCCGCGTCCGCGGCCACGGCGACCGGGGCGGCAGGAGCCGGCGCCACGGCCGGGGAGGCGACCTCGGCGGGTGCCGGGGCGACCGCCGCGTGGACGTCCTCGCGGGTGATGATGCCGCCCTCGCCGGTCGGGACGACCGTCGCGAGGTCGATGCCCAGGTCCTTCGCGAGCTTGCGCACCGGCGGCTTGGCGAGCGGGCGGGTGACCGGGGCGACCGGGCCGTGGCCGTTGATCTCGGCCTGGATCGCGGCGGCTGCCGGACCCGGGACCTCGACGCCCTTGCGGGCGCGGCGCTTGGTGGAGGTCTCGGCCACGCCGTATCCGACGAGCACCGGCTGACGGCCCTTGGGCGCTTCCGGTTCGGCTTCCGCCACGGGCTGCTGGACGGTCTCCGCGGCAGCCGGGGCGGCGTCACCGCTGCCGGGCTCCACGTCCACCGCGATGATCACCTGGCCGACGTCGACGGTCGTGCCCTCGGGGAAGCGCAGCTCGTGCACCACCCCGTCGAACGGGATCGGAAGTTCGACCGCGGCCTTCGCGGTCTCGACCTCGCACACGACCTGACCGTCGGAGACGGTGTCGCCGGGCTGGACGAACCACTTGAGGATCTCCGCCTCGGTCAGTCCCTCACCCACGTCAGGCATCTTGAACTCGCGGAAACGAGCAGACGTTTCAGTCATCGTCGTCACGACCCCTCTCCTCAGAACGCCAGTGAGCGGTCGACGGCGTCGAGCACCCGGTCGAGACCCGGAAGGTACTCGTCCTCGAGCCTGGCCGGGGGGTAGGGGGCGTGATAGCCGCCGACCCTCAGAATCGGTGCCTCGAGGTGGTAGAAGCAGCGTTCGGAGATCCGGGCCGCGATCTCGGCTCCGGAGCCGTAGAACACCGGCGCCTCGTGGACCACGACGAGCCTGCCGGTCTTCTCGACCGAGGCCTGCACGGCGTCGAAGTCGATCGGGGACATCGACCGCAGGTCCAGGACCTCGACGGACTTGCCCTCCTCCTGCGCCGCGGCGGCCGCCTCCAGGCAGACCTTCACCATCGGGCCGTACGCGACCAGCGTGAGGTCGGCACCCTCACGCGCCACGACGGCCTTGTGGAGGGGGCGGGGGATGGACTCGGTGTCGAGCTCGCCCTTGTCCCAGTACCGCCGCTTCGGCTCGAAGAAGATGATCGGATCGTCGCTCTGGACGGCCTGCTGCATCATCCAGTAGGCGTCGCTCGCGTTGGACGGCGATACGACCTTCAGGCCCGCCACGTGCGCGAACAGCGCCTCGGGCGACTCGCTGTGGTGCTCGACGGCACCGATGCCGCCGCCGTACGGGATGCGGATGACGACCGGCATCTTGATCTTGCCGAGCGCACGGGCGTGCATCTTGGCGAGCTGCGTGACGATCTGGTCGTACGCGGGAAAGACGAAGCCGTCGAACTGGATCTCGACGACCGGGCGGTAGCCGCGCAGGGCCAGGCCGATCGCCGTACCGACGATGCCGGACTCGGCGAGCGGGGTGTCGATGACACGGTCCTCGCCGAAGTCCTTCTGGAGGCCGTCCGTGATGCGGAAGACCCCGCCGAGCTTGCCGACGTCCTCACCCATGATCAGGACCTTGGGGTCGGTCTCGAGAGCCTTGCGCAGCGACTCGTTGAGCGCCTTCGCGATGGACATCTTCTGGGCGGCCATGGCTAGTTGCCCTCCTCGGCGAACGATGCCTGGTAGGCGGCGAACTGGGCGCGCTCCTCGTCGACGAGCGGGTTGCCGTCGGCGTAGGCGTGGTCGAAGATCGCCAGGCGGTCGGGGTCGGGCATGCCCCGCACCGCTTCGCGCACCCGCTTGCCGAGGGACTCGCTCTCCTCCTCCAGCGCGGTGAAGAACGCCGCGTCGGCGAGGTCCTGCTTCTCCAGGTACGTACGCAGCCGCAGGATCGGGTCCTTGACCTCCCACGCCGCCCGCTCCTCGTCCGCCCGGTACTTCGTCGGGTCGTCGGAGGTGGTGTGGGCACCCATCCGGTACGTGAACGCCTCGACGAGGGTGGGCCCCTCGCCCCGGCGGGCACGCTCCAGCGCCGACCTGGTGACGGCCAGGCACGCGAGGACGTCGTTGCCGTCGACCCGGACGCCGGGGAAGCCGAAGCCCTGCGCGCGCTGGTAGAGCGGCACCCGGGTCTGCTTCTCGGTCGGCTCGGAGATCGCCCACTGGTTGTTCTGGCAGAAGAACACGACGGGGGCGTTGTAGACGGCGGAGAAGGTGAAGGCCTCCGCGACGTCGCCCTGACTGGAGGCGCCGTCACCGAAGTACGCGACCACGGCCGAGTCCGCGCCGTCCTTGGCGATGCCCATGGCATAGCCGGTGGCGTGCAGCGTCTGCGAGCCGATGACGATCGTGTACAGGTGGAAGTTGTTGGTGTTCGGGTCCCAGCCGCCGTGGTTCACGCCGCGGAACATCCCGAGCAGATTGGTCGGGTCGACGCCCCGGCACCAGGCGACACCGTGCTCCCGGTAGGTCGGGAAGACGTAGTCGTCGTCGCGCAGGGCACGGCCGGAGCCGATCTGCGCGGCCTCCTGGCCCAGCAGCGAGGCCCACAGGCCCAGCTCGCCCTGACGCTGCAGCGCGGTGGCCTCGGCGTCGAAGCGCCGGGTCAGGACCATGTCCCGGTAGAGGCCACGGAGCTCGTCCGGGCTCAGGTCGATCTCGAAGTCCGGGTGCTCGACGCGCTCGCCCTCGGGCGTCAGCAGCTGTACGAGCTGGGGCTCGGAACTCTGTGGCGTCTTCGCGGCGCTGGTCCGCTTGCTGCTGCGTCGCGGTTTGCGCGCGGCAGTGCTCTCCACGGTCACGTGCGTGCTCCTCCGTCGGTCCGGCCCCCGGGATGGCCGGGAACCAGTGCGGCTCGCCTGTGTCCGGACCCGTGCACGGGGTGGGTGCCGCTGGCCGGGAACAGGCGTGACAGGTGCCCCGGCGAGCGTCCTGTCATAAGCACGTTACCCAGTGCATCGCACAACTGCGAAACACCTTGTGACCTGCAATTTTGCTTGGATTTCCAAGTAAATCGCAAAAATCGCGAAGTCCTGCTGGTCACAGCACTGGCAACAGCCTGGCAGGCGGCCGGAACAACGGCACGTTATCCCGCCCCGCTAGTGCCAGGGAAGGGCGGACAACAAAGGAGTGTGTGAGACTTCGAATGTGCGCGAAGAAGGAAAAATCACGGTATTCCTGCTCGACGACCACGAAGTCGTCCGGCGCGGTGTCCACGAGTTGCTTTCCGCCGAGGGGGACATCGAGGTCGTCGGCGAGGCCGGCACGGCGGCGGACGCCCTCACCCGGATCCCGGCGACAAGCCCCGACGTCGCCGTCCTGGACGTACGGCTGCCCGACGGCAGCGGGGTCGAGGTCTGCCGCGAGGTCCGCTCGGCGGACGAGAACATCAAATGCCTGATGCTCACCTCCTACGCCGACGACGAGGCGCTCTTCGACGCGATCATGGCGGGCGCCTCGGGCTACGTACTGAAGGCCATCCGCGGCAACGAGCTGCTCGGCGCCGTACGCGACGTGGCGGCCGGCAAGTCCCTGCTGGACCCGGTCGCCACCGCCCGAGTGCTGGAAAGGCTGCGCGAGGGCAAGAACGGCAAGGGCGACGACCGGCTCGCGGGCCTGACCGACCAGGAGCGCAAGATCCTCGACCTGATCGGCGAGGGGCTGACGAACCGGGTGATCGGCGAACGGCTGCACCTCGCCGAGAAGACCATCAAGAACTACGTCTCCAGCCTGCTCGCCAAGCTGGGGATGGAGCGGCGGTCGCAGGCGGCGGCCTACGTGGCGAGGCTCCAGGCCGAGAAGCGCTGAGCTCGGGGGCGGCAGGGACTTTGGTCCCGGGCCGTCGGGGCGGCGGACCCTTACCCCGCCCCTACAGGGTGGCGGAGAGTGGAGCGCATGCCTTTCTCCCGCCCCTACGACACCGGGTCAGTCGCCGACGCGGCTGCCGACGCCGGCCGACCCAGCAGATCCGGTTCCGGTTCCGGTTCCGGTTCCGGTTCCGGTTCCGGTTCCGGTTCCGGTTCCGGTTACACGCCTTACACGTCGAGTCCCGGTTCTTCTTCCGGTCCCGGCTCCGTCGTCACGTCCGGTCCCGGTTCGGTCCACGGCAGGCTCCGCGCCGTCGAGCTGCTCGCCGGCGTCCGGCACGGCAGGCTCGCCTTGAGCATGCGGGCCCTGCCGTTCCTGGCGGTGGCCAGGCATCTGGTGATCGAGGGGCGCGTCGTCCTCCGGATGCACAGGGGACTCGGATTCCACGAGTCCTGCGACGGGAGCGTCGTCGCCTACGGGGCCGACAACGTCAACGCCGCGGACGCCGGTGGGACGGAATCCGGCCCGAAGGAGTTCTGGTCGGTGCAGTTCACCGGACCCGCCGAGATCGTGCATCCCCCCTTCGACCGGCACGAACTCTTCGGCACCGGTCCGTACGAGGTCAACGGCGAACGCTTCGATCCGGTGTACATCCGGATCGATCCGCAGCTCGCGCACATACACACTCTGAGCTACGCCGCAAGTCCGTAAATTCAGCCACACAGTGTCACCTAACATGTGACGAGTGCTGCGCTCATCTGTGACCTTCCCGCCAGTTCCTCCGGTCGGCGAGGTTCTGCGCCGCTACCCGGGTGCCGGTGAACCCCTCGGCTGCGAACCCCTGACCAAAGGGCTGCTCAACCACGGTTACCGCGTGTCCACGACCCGGGGGCCGTACTTTCTCAAGCACCACCTCGACAAGCACCACCTCGACGACGCCAGCGGCGATCACGCCACGATCGTCAGACAGCACCGGGCGACCCAGCAGCTGCACTCGCTCGGGGTGCCGGTCGCCCCTCCCCTCGCGGACACGCACGGTGACACGGTCACGGTGATCGACGGGCAGCGCTATGCCCTGCACCACTGGGTGGACGGTCTCCACCGGGACGGCGCCCAGCTGACGTCCGCCCAGTCACGACGGCTCGGGGCACTGCTCGGCGCCGTACACACCGGGCTGGAGCAGGTCATGGGGGACGACACACCGCCTCCGGTACGAGGGCAGAGCCCCGAGCCCGCCGACACGTTCACGCTGATCGACGAACTGCTGACGGCCGCCCGGGGCATGGGCCCCAGGGACGCGTTCGACGAACTCGCCGTGCACCGCCTCGTCGAGCGCCGGGCCCTGCTGGAACAGCACGCGCACCGCCGCCCTCCCACCCCCGGGTGTTCCGCCAGAGGGTGGGTGCACGGGGACTTCCACCCACTGAACCTGCTCTACCGGGGCGCCGACCCCGTCGCGATCGTGGACTGGGACCGGCTCGGGGTACAGCCGCGCGCGGAGGAGGCCGTGCGGGCCGCGGCGATCTTCTTCGTCCGGCCGGACGGGGAACTGGCACTGGAGAAGGTGCGGGCGTACGCCCGCGCGTACCGGTGCGCGGCGGGCGCGGGAGCAGCCGAACTCGCCGCCGCGGTACACCGCGTGTGGTGGGAGCGGCTCAACGACTTCTGGATACTGCGCTGGCGCTACCGCCTCAACGACCGCAGGGCCGACCCGCAGTTCCCTGCGGTGTCGGCCCTGGCGGTGTGGTGGACGCGGGAGTACGAGGCGGTGGGCGAGGCCTTCACGGGGTGAGGCCCCGCCTCTCCGAGGCCTTCACTGGGTGAGGGCCTCCTCCTTCTCCGCGCGGGTCAGCCCGTGGCGCCCGTGGTGGTGCCCGCGGCGGCGCCCGCCGAGGTCCCCGCGGGAGTACCGGCGGAGGTCCCGCCGTCCGTCGTGCCGCCCGTCTCGTCACCGGTGCTGCCGTCGGTGGTGCCGGCGTCGGTGGTGCCGCCGTCGTCGCCGGTGCCGCCGTCCGTCGTGGTACCGCCGTCAGTCGTGCCCGGGTCGGTCGGGGTGGGCGTGTCCGACGGCTTCTTGGTCGGCTCGGTCGGATCGTCGGACGGGGTCCATGTCGGCTTCTTGGTGGGCCAGCCCTGGCCACCCGTGGAGTTGTCCGGCTGCTCGCTCTCATCCGTCTCCTCGTCCGTCGGGTCCGCCGACGAGGGCGTCTCCGAAGGCGAGACCGAGGGGGAGGGCGACGCCGGGGGCTTCTTGGTGTCGCTGTTCTCGTTGGCCGCCTGCACGGCGAACGCGACGCCCGCCCCGATGGCGATGAGCGCCAGCAGGACGAACAGCCACATCTTGCCGCGGCCTCCGCCGCCGTTGTGACGACCGCCGGCGTAGGCCCCGTCGTCGGGGTTCATGGGCGGAAGGATCGGGCCCTTCGAGGTGTCCCCGTGCACGGGGTGCCCCATCGCCGCCGTACCGCCGCCGATGTTCATCGGCGCCGTGTGACCGGCGTCGTGCGTGTTGACCGGGCCGGTGTTCCACGTGCCGGTGTGCCCGCCCTGGACCTGAAGCATCTGCAGGCTGTACTGGACGAGGCCGCGCATCTCCTCGGCGCTCTGGAACCTGTCGTCCGGGTCCTTGGCCAGGGACCGCATGACGAGGCCGTCCAGCTCCGGCGGGACCGCCGCCCCGGGGGCCTCGGAGGGTGGGAGCGGCATGTCCTGGACATGCTGGTACACGACGGAGAGCGGCGTCTCACCGGTGAACGGAGGCCGCAGGGCGAGCAGTTCGTAGAGCAGGCAACCGGTGGCGTACAGGTCGGAGCGGTGGTCGACCGCCTTGCCGAGCGCCTGCTCGGGGGAGAGGTACTGCGGCGTGCCCATGACCATGCCGGTCTGGGTCATCGTCGACTGGACTCCGTGCAGCGCACGGGCGATGCCGAAGTCCATCACCTTGACCGCGCCGGAGTGGGTGATGATCACGTTCGCCGGCTTGATGTCACGGTGCACGATGCCGTGCTGATGCGAGTACGCCAGGGCCTCCAGCACGCCGGACACGATGATCAGCGCCTGTTCGGGCGGCGGCGCCTCGGCCTCCAGAAGCAGATCGCGGATCGTGTTGCCCTCGACGAGCTCCATCACGATGTACGGGACGGTCGACCCGCCCACGACGTCCTCGCCGGAGTCGTACACCGCGACGATCGCGTGGTGGTTGAGCCCCGCGACCGACTGTGCCTCACGCGTGAAACGGGCCTTGGAGACCGGGTCCTCGGCGAGATCGGAGCGGAGCAGTTTCACCGCGACCGTCCGTCCCAGACGGACGTCCTCCGCTGCGTAGACCTCGGCCATGCCGCCGCGGCCGAGCCGGTGCGTCATGCGGTAACGGCCGTCTCCGACCACACCCCCGACACCCCAGGAGTCGGTGCCATCCGAAACTCCGCCGCCGTTTGCTTCGGATTCGGGTGCCATCAGTCCTCGCCGTCGTATCTGTCCGCACGTCCGCGGGTTCTCACAGTGCCTTGGTGCATTGCGACGTCACGCTACAGCCTCTGTCCGACGCACCGGTTCGAGAGTGACGGGCCATCCAATCGGCTCGCGAGCCGCTCACGCAAATTGCATGCGCTTCCTGTAACGCTTCCGAGACGCTTCTTGTGCGTAGGGTCACGGAACGGGCACCTGGCTTGACGTGTCGTACCCCTCGGGCAGACTTGGCCCGTAACAAGGATCACGCGTCCGTCGGGCGCCGAGGGGGATGCAAGTCATGAGCCACGACGGCGCACACGGCGCACAGGGGCGCTACGCGGGCGGTTCCGTGGCCGGCGGCCGCTACCAGCTCCGCGACCTGCTCGGCGAGGGCGGGATGGCCTCCGTCTACCTGGCGTACGACTCCGCGCTCGACCGCCAGGTCGCCATCAAGACGCTGCACACGGAGCTGGGCCGCGAGCAGTCCTTCCGCGAGCGGTTCCGGCGCGAGGCGCAGGCCGTCGCCAAACTGCAGCACACCAACATCGTCTCGGTGTTCGACACCGGTGAGGACGAGCTCGGCGGCGCGCTGATGCCGTACATCGTCATGGAGTACGTCGAGGGACAGCCGCTGGGCTCCGTGCTCCAGGCGGACATCCGGGAGCACGGTGCGATGCCGGCCGGCAAGGCCCTCAAGGTGACGGCCGATGTCCTGGCCGCCCTGGAGACCAGCCACGAGATGGGCCTGGTCCACCGCGACATCAAGCCCGGCAACGTGATGATGACCAAACGCGGCGTCGTCAAGGTCATGGACTTCGGCATCGCGCGCGCCATGCAGTCGGGCGTCACCTCGATGACGCAGACCGGCATGGTCGTCGGCACCCCGCAGTACCTCTCCCCCGAGCAGGCGCTCGGCCGGGGCGTCGACGCGCGATCCGACCTGTACTCGGTCGGCATCATGCTCTTCCAGCTGCTCACGGGGCGCATCCCGTTCGACGCGGACTCGCCGCTCGCCATCGCGTACGCGCACGTACAGGAGGAGCCGGTCGCCCCGTCGAGCATCAACCGGTCGATCACCCCCGCGATGGACGCGCTGGTCGCCCGCGCGCTGAAAAAGAACCCGAACGAGCGCTTCCCCAGCGCCGCGGCCATGCAGGACGAGATCACCCGCGTGCTCAGCGCGAGCGGCCCCGCGGGGGCTCCGGCGATCATCGGCGGCAGCGGTCCGGCGAACAGCGGCTCGGGCGTCGGTTCGGCGGTCTTCCCGCCCGTCGACCAGACCGCACAGGCACCGCACGGCCTGCAGACGCCGTACCAGCCGCAGCAGCACCAGCCGGGCCCCTACGGACCGCCGACCCCCGCTCCCACGCCGGGCTACGGCTATCCGCAGGCTGCCCAGCCGTACGGAACTCCGGCACACCTGGGGCACCAGACGCAGCCTTCGTACGCGATGTCTCCGCAGACCTCGACGGGCTCGGGCGGTGGCGGCTCCAAGCGGAACATGCCGGTCGTCGTGGCCGCGATCGTGGTCGCCTTGGTCGCGATCGGCGGTCTGGTCGCGTTCATCAACATGAACGGCGACTCGGGGAACGGCAAGGGCGGCGACCCCAGCTCCAGCGAGTCCACCGCGGCCGGCGAGCACAAGCCGCCGGAGCGCAACCGGACGATGGACGAGGAGGACTGCACCGACGCCTACGAGGACACCGACGACCCGGCGAAGGTCCAGGCCCCGAACTTCATGTACAAGGACATCATCTCCGCGAAGTCGTGCGCGGCGGCGGCCGGCTGGACGGTCAAGGTCGTCAAGGTGGAGGGCAACACCTACGCCGAGGACCAGGTCGTCGACCAGTTCCCGACATCGGGCACGGCGGTGGCGGAGCGCGGCGCCCACTTCGAGCTGCGGATCGCCACCGGCGACCCGGCGTGAGCGGCCCCGGGCTGCCTAGTGGCCTGGGCGTCCTCGGCTGCCTGAGCCGCCTGTCAGGAGTCGCCTGGTCGGACTCGGCTGGTCGACCGGTGCTCCGGAGCCGGGCGGAACGGATCAGCGCCCGGCCTCAGTCAGCACGTTCCGGTCTCGGGTAGCCGTCCGCGCTCAGCCAGAACCGAGCGGGCGGCAGGCAGTACTGGGCCGGTGCAGTCAGTATTGAGCAGGGCAGACAGTACTGGGCGGGGGCAGCCAGCTCAGTCCGGCTTTTGGTCGCGCTCCGAGTGCCGGACATATCGGCACATGTGACGCTGATCTCATGTCTCCAGGACTCCTGGCCTCACGGTCGTCACGGTGCGTGGCCTGTCTGGTGATGGCGGCCGGGGCAGCGCTCGGGCCCACTTCCTGGGCGGATGGGAGCGGGAAGCCCGCCGCACCGCTCCAGCGGGCATTCGCGGCACCTGTCGCGTCCACCGCATCCACTGCGTCCACTGCGTCCACTGCGTCCACTGCGTCCACTGCGTCCACGATGTCCGTGGCGTTCTCTCCACCCAAGGTTTCCCCCGGCGAAAGCCCTTCCGCCGAGGAGCCGCTCGCCGGCAGGCAGGCCGGTGAGGGCAGGGCGCGGCCGGGGCGGTCGCTGTCCCCCGTGGAGCTCGCGGACTCCGAGGCCGCGGCGGACGAGATGCCGCCGGACGCGGACCCCGCCGAGGTGCCCGCGTTCACGCCCCCGCCGGACGCGTTCCCCGATCCCGGTGAGAGCGCCACGCAGCGGCAGGCGCTTGACGAGCCCACCGTGCGGCAGGTGCGGGACGTGTCGCTCGGCAGTGGGATCGCGCTGGTGGGGATGGGTCTGGCGTTCCTTTCGTTCCGCATGCGCCGTACGACCTGACCACCGGCAGGGCTCGCTCCGGGGCATCCCGGTGGCCCGGGAGAGGGTGATCATCCCTTCACGGGGGCACCACCATGTGGTGAGGCGGGTGTGCGAGACAATGGCCTCATGGAGATGCCGAGCAATGAACGGTCACAGGAGCACCCCCAGGTCCTCGTAGTGGGGCAGGACGGAATGGCCATCGGCGGTGGTGGCGGTGACGACGATTCGCGCGAGGTCCCGGTGACGGAGATGGTCGAACAGCCCGCGAAGGTCATGCGCATCGGCAGCATGATCAAGCAGCTCCTGGAAGAGGTCAGGGCTGCTCCTCTCGACGAGGCGAGCCGGGTCAGGCTGAAGGAGATCCACTCGAGCTCGGTGAAGGAGCTCGAGGACGGCTTGGCGCCGGAGCTCGTGGAAGAGCTGGAGCGCCTCTCGTTGCCGTTCAACGAGGAGTCCGTACCCTCCGAGGCCGAGCTGAGGATCGCGCAGGCCCAGCTGGTCGGCTGGCTCGAGGGGCTCTTCCACGGTATTCAGACGGCGCTGTTCGCGCAGCAGATGGCTGCCCGTGCGCAGCTGGAGCAGATGCGCCGTGCCCTTCCTCCGGGCGTCGGGCACGAGGGCGAGGAAGCGGTCCCGGACCCGCACGGTCCGGCGCGCTCCGGCCCGTACCTGTAGGTCCCGTACCGGTTGGCCCCGTACCTGTAGGTCCCGGTCCCTGCTGCGACCGTTCAAGCCCCCGGGGGCCCGGCACACGTGACGTACACGATGTGTGCCGGGCCCCGGTACGTGTCCGTCTTCGCCTGCACCTCCACGTCCACGTCGGCCGTCTTCAGCTGGAGCGCCACGTGCGCGGGTGTTCGGCCTCGGGCTGCCGGGCCGGCTCGCCCTTCCGTTCCCGGGCATCGGTCTGCGGTGCTCGACCTCAGGCGTTCGGCGCGGCCAGAAGGATCTTGCCGATGTGGCTGCTGGACTCCATGAGCCGGTGGGCCTCGGCTGCGTCAGGCATCGGCAGCGTACGGTCCACGACCGGCCGGACGACCTCAGCGGCGATCAGCGGCCACACGTGCTCGCGTACGGCGGCAATGATCGCGGCCTTCTCCGCGAGAGGGCGGGCGCGCAGGGACGTCGCTGTGACGGCGGCCCGTTTGCTCAGCAGAGCGCCCAGATTGAGCTCGCCCTTGGCACCGCCCTGGAGGCCGATGATCGCGAGGCGGCCGTTCACGGCCAGGGCACGCACGTTCCGGTCCAGGTACTTCGCTCCGACGATGTCGAGGATGACATCCGCCCCGGCGCCGTCCGTAGCCTTGCGCAGTTCCTCGACGAAGTCCTGCTCCCGGTAGTCGATGAGGATCTCGGCGCCGAGCTCCTGGCAGCGCACCAGCTTCTCGGGCCCTCCGGCGGTCACCGCGACGCGCGCACCGATGGCCTTGGCGAGCTGGATGGCCATCGTGCCGATCCCGCTGGACCCGCCGTGAACAAGCAGGGTCTCGCCGGGGCGCAGATGGGCCACCATGAAGACGTTGGACCAGACCGTCGCCGCCACCTCGGGCAGCGCGGCGGCTTCCGCCAGATCCACGCCTTCGGGAACGGGCAGCAGCTGACCGGCGGGCACGGCAACCTTCTCGGCATAGCCGCCGCCCGCCAGCAGACCGCACACCTCGTCGCCCACGGACCACCCGGACACCCCGGGGCCGAGCGCGAGGACTCGGCCCGCACACTCGAGTCCCGGGTAGGGGGAGGCGCCGGGCGGCGGGTTGTAGAAGCCCTGCCGCTGCAGGACGTCGGCCCGGTTCACCGCGCTGGACACGACCTCGACGAGGACTTCACCCTCGCCTGGTACAGGTTCGGGGACCTCGGCCCATACGAGCGCTTCGGGACCGCCTGGTTCGGGGATCGTGATCGCATACATGGCCGCGAGGCTACTCCGTGAGGAGGCCGGGACGAGAGCGCGAGCCGTCGGCGTCGGGTGCGGGTCCTGTGTCCGGCTCGTATCCGTCCAGCCCTCTCACGGCGGGGCGACGGAACGGCGGAGGCGGGGCGTACGAATACGCTCTACGGCCGCTGGTTGGACTGCGGAGGGTGATTCGTCGGCGAAATGTGCAGGGGTGAGGCCCGCACGATCGTGATCACCCTGTCCGTCAGCTGGAGTGGGCTGGCCGCCGGATCGTCGTATCCGATCAACCGGTGGCCGCGCAGGACACTGACCACCAGGTCCTCGGTCTCCCGGACGTTCCTGCCCACCTCGGCCTTTATCACCGGCCGCTCGACGAGGTCGAGCCCGCTGCCCTGCTGGATGAGGTCCTCCATCACCGTGCCCGCGCTCGGGCTGAGGACGGAAAGGCCCAACAGGCGGCCGGCCGCGCTCGCGCTGGTGATCACGGCGTCGGCGCCGGACTGCTTCAGCAGCGGCGCGTTCTCCTCCTCGCGCACAGCGGCGACGATCTTCGCACCCCGATTGAGCTGACGCGCGGTCAACGCGACCAGCACGGCGGTGTCGTCGCGCTGGGTCGCGATGATGATCTGCCGGGCTTTCTGGAGCTCGGCCCTCAGCAGCACGTCGCTACGCGTCGCATCGCCCAGTACGCCCACGAAACCTTCCGCGTTGGCCGCTTCGATCACCTTGCCGGCCGGATCGACGATGACGATCTGGTCCTTCTTCAGCCCGGTCGCACAGAGCGTCTGGATTGCCGAGCGGCCCTTCGTGCCGAAGCCGACGACAACGGTGTGTTCACGCAAGTTGCTTCTCCAACGGTTCAGCCGGAAATCCTCCCGGGTCCGCTCCGTAAGGACCTCCAGAGTGGTGCCGACCAGGATGATCAGGAAGAGCACGCGCAGCGGCGTCACCAGGATGACGTTGACCAGCCGGGCCGGATCGCTGTAGGGCACGATGTCGCCGTAACCGGTCGTCGACAGCGTCACCGTCGCGTAGTACACGGCGTCGAGGAAGTCGACCTTGCCGTCCGCGTTGTCGTGGTAACCGCCCCTGTCGGCCCAGACGATGAAGACCGTCGCGGCCAGCACAGTGAGAGCCATCGCCAGCCGCTTGGCCACCTGACGCAGCGGCCTGTCGACGACACGCCGAGGCAGGAGCACCCGGGTGGGTACGACATGTTCGTCTGCGCGCCTGGCCATCGCATCGTGGCCGGGAAGTTTCACGTGAAACACCCTTCCGTCCACGGCGACGCCGAGGCCCAAGGTAGATCGAGGATCTCCACCTCGGTGCCGGACCGTACCCCGCCGGGCGGCACCACTGCCAGCCCGTCCGCGGCGGCGACCCCCCTCAGCATGGCGGGGCCGTTGTAGTGCAGGGGCAGAACACTGTCGTCGCAGTGCACCACCGGGACCAGCCGGGTGTCGTGCGGGTGCCCGTGCACCTCTTCGTGCACCGGCGCGCGGTACGGCTCCTGGGCGGTCCGGCCCGCGATGCCGCGTAGCAGGGGTTCGGCGAGCGTCAGCAGTCCGGACACCGCGGCGAGGGGGTTGCCCGGTAGGCCGACCAGGCAGGGTCCACCCTCGGGCAGCCGGGCGAGGAGCATCGGGTGGCCGGGCCGTACGTCCACCCCGTCGACCAGCAGCTCGGCCCCGATCCGAGCGAGCACCGGATGGACATGATCCACGGGGCCGGACGCGGTACCGCCCGTGGTGAGGATCAGATCGGCGTTGGAGGCGCTGACTGCCTCGCGGAGCGCCTCGGCGTCGTCGCCGAGCCTCAACGGCTCGGCGACCTCCGCGCCCAGGGCACGGAGCCACGGGGCGAGCATGGGACCGAGCGCGTCCCGGATGAGGCCGTCGCGCGGAAGCCCCGCGGTGAGCAGCTCATCGCCGAGGACGAAGACGTCCACACGGGGCCGGGGTACGGCGACGAGGGCGTCGTACCCCGCAGCGGCTGCCAACCCCAGAACGGGTGGGGTCACCACCGTTCCGACGGGCAGGAGCTCGTCACCGGAACGGCACTCCTGGCCCCGTGGCCGGATGTCCTGCCCCGGGACGACCTCACGGGTCGCGTGCAGCACCCCCTTGGCCTCGTCGGCGTGTGCGTGCTCGCTGCGGATCACGGCGGTGGCCTCGGCGGGGATGCGGGCACCCGTGGCGATTCTCAGCGCCTCACCGTCGGTGAGGCACGCCGTGGCCCCACGCCCCGCGAGCAGTCCCGCACCCTCCCGCACGGCCCACGGTCCTGGTCCGGCGACGACCCAGCCGTCCATGGCCGAGGTGTCGAACGACGGCAGGTCGGTGAGCGCTACGACCGCCTCCGCCAGCACATGCCCGAGAGCTCGGTCCAGGGGGAGCCGATGTGCAGCCAGGGGAGCGGCCCGGCCGAGACGCTCGGCCAGAGCGCGTGCCTCGGCCCATGGAGTGGTGCGGGCTCCCTGAACGTGCGACGGGGTCGCGGAACCACCCGCAGGTCTCGCGCGGCGCCTCGGTGCACCCGACGGCGAAGCGTCCGGGGCGTGTGCGCCCGGGGCGTGTGCGCCCGAGGGAGAACGCCTCGGGTGCACCGCGCCTGCACCGGCTGTGCCGGCTTTCTCCGGGTCCGGGTCGACTGCGCCGGGGTTCGCTGCGCCGGGTTTCCCCACGCCCGACTGCTCGGGGCATGGTTGCTGCACACCTGACTGCGGAGGCCCCGACTGCTGCGCGCCGGGCTGCTCGGTATCCAGGTCCGCAGTACCCGCAGTAGGAGCCCCGGAGGTGGGAACACCTGAGGTCGAAGCGCCTGCGGTCGAGGCGACCGAGGGCGAAGCGCCCGGAGCCGAAGCACCCGAGGGAGGGCTGGTGGGCCGGGCCCGGCCAGCCGGCGCGGACAGCGGAGCCGTTGCGCCGGACCAGGCGTGCGGGGCGTGATCGGCCTGCGGCTGCCGCGCGACGAGAGCGAGGGCCTGTTCGACTGCCCGCTCCTCTTCCTCCGCTGCCAGCTGTTCACGGGCAGCCCGCTCGGCCTCGGCCGACCGCGCCTCGTCCGTGGCCGACCGCGCCTCGTCCGTAGCTGCCCGCGGCGCTCGGGCTGCCCACTCGGCCCCGGTCACTCGGTCAGTCCGCGACAGCCGGCACGTTTCCCGAGATCGGTCGGTCAGCGGGTCGGTCAGCGGGGATCGGTCCATCTGCGACGGCCGGCACGTTTCCGGGGGCGGGTCCGTCAGCGGGGGCGGGTCCGTCAGCCGGGGTCGGTCCGTCAGCGGGGGGCGGTCCGCGTAAGGAGGCAGGCCCGTCTGTGGCGGTCGGTCCGCCTGCTGGCTTCGCTCGGTCTGAGGGTGTTCCGTACGCCGAGGGCTCTCCGCGGACCACGGTGGAGAGGTTCGAACCGGCCGAGCCTCGTCCTCGTGTGCCGTCATGGCGTTTCGGGCCGGTTGCCCGATGCCGTTTCCTCCTCCCACCGGAGCGCGAGGGCGACGGCCTTGCGCGATGCCTCCGCCACTGCTTCCGCAGCGGCCTCCGGGCCCTTCCCGCTGCTCGCCGTAGCCGCCGCGTACCCCACCAGGAAGGTGGTCAGCGGTGCGGCGGGCCGGGCCACGCCGTGGGCGGCGTCACGGGCGAGATCGAGCAGGACGCCGGTGTCGACGTCGAGTTCGATGCCCAGTTCGTTCTTGACTGCGGTGATCCATTCGTCCAGCACGGCCCCATGCTCCCTGATCCGCGCTCTGGCGGCAGCAATGTCTTCCCAGGTGTCGCAGTCGAAAGACGCGAGAGGGCCCGCCTCGACCCTGGCCACATCCAGTTCAGCCGTCAGCAACCGCAGCGGGAGGCCGGCGAGACCACCGTGCTCCGTGGCGACCAGGGCGAGCTCGCGGCGCAGCGGCTCCGCACGATAGACAGCGACCAACGGCTGGTCACGGCCGTCGGGATCGATGCACACGGCTCCGTCACAGGCTCCTGGCTCCACCGCGGCCAGCAGTGAGCGGACGGTCGACTCCTCCAGAAACGGCAGATCCGCCGAGAGCACCAGAACGCACTCCGCCGTCGTGTGTCGGACCCCGGCACCCAGCGCGGCCAATGGCCCTCCGCCCTCGGGCACTTCACGCGTCCAGGTGACCGGACGCACGGTCGGCCTGCGCCCGCCCACCACCACGGTGGATCCGGCGTCGGCACAAACGGCGAGCACCCGGTCGAGCAGCGCACGCCCGCCTACGCGGACCCCCGGCTTGTCGGCACCCCCGAGCCGCTTGGCGGCACCTCCGGCAAGAACGATGGCGTCATACGCGGTCATGCCCCGAGTATGCGGGCCATGCGCTGGTGGCGGTCCCTCCTGAGACCGAACTCGCCTCCGGAGGGACCGAACTCACAGCACCACCGCACGCGGCACCGCCCACGGACGGCCGTCGCTACAGCGTGCGCAGCAGCAGTGACGGCTGCTCCACGCAGTCGGCCACGTACCGCAGGAAGCCTCCCGCCGTACCACCGTCGCAGACCCGGTGATCGAAGGTGAGCGAGAGCTGAACGACCTGGCGTACGGCCAACTCACCGCCGTGCACCCAGGGCTTGGGCACGATCCGGCCGACACCGAGCATGGCCGCCTCGGGATGGTTGATGATCGGTGTCGAGCCGTCCACGCCGAACACCCCGTAGTTGTTCAGAGTGAACGTCCCGCCGGTGAGCTGTGCCGGTGTCAGCTTCCCCGTACGGGCAGCCTCGGTCAGCCGGGCGATCTCCGCTCCGATCGACTCGGCGTTCCGTGTGTGGGCATCCCTGATGACCGGGACCACCAGACCACGCTCGGTCTGGGCGGCGAAGCCCAGATGGGCGCCCGACAGCCGCACGATCTCCCGGGCCTCGGCATCCACCGTGGCGTTCAGCTCGGGGAACCGGGCCAGAGCGGCCGTACAGATGCGGGCCAGCAGCGCCAGCACAGACACCTTCGGGCCGCCCGCAGACCCTCCTGCGGCGTTCATGGCTGCTCTCGCGGACATCAGCTCGGTGGCATCCGCGTCGACCCAGCAGGTGGCGTCCGGAATTTCGCGCCGACTGCGCGCCAGCTTCTCGGCGACCGCGCCCCGTATCCCGCGCAGGGGGATCCGCTCGGCCGCAGTCTTCGGCGGCGCCGGTCGGGCCAGCGGCTGACCGGCGGCGGGCATCGCGTCCAAGGCCCGGATGGCGGATTCCACGTCACTGCGCAGAATCAGCCCGTCCCGCCCCGTCCCGGCGATCTCCCGGAGGTCGAGATCGTGCTGTCGCGCCAGTTTCCGCACCAGCGGAGAGATCACCGCGACAGGCCCCGTCGGCTTCGTCGGTTCCGCGGCAAGGACGGAAGCCTCGACCGGAACAGGTACCGGCGGCGGAACCGAGGCCGGCACGGAGGCAGGGACAGCAGACACGGCCGCCGGTGCCGAGATTGGAGCCTCGGACAGGGCCGGAGCCGAGGCAGCCGCCGACGACCGGCTCGCGGACGACACAGGGGCAGGCCTGATACGACGGCGTCGCGCCGCAGGTGCGCCCGTGCCGTAGCCGACGAGCACATTGCCGGACGTCCCGCTGTCCGCGGCCGCGCCCGACGCCGCGGGTGTGTCCGAGGCGGCGGACGCGTCCGAGGCCGCGCGGCCCGCGGACGACTTCTTCGAGCCGACCGCCACCGTCAGCAGCGGTGCGCCGACCGGTAGTTCAGCGCCCTCGGCGCCGAACCGCGCCGTCACCACGCCCCCGTACGGACAGGGCACCTCCACCATGGCCTTGGCCGTCTCGACCTCGACGACCGGCTGGTCGACGACAACGACATCGCCGACCTCCACCAGCCAGCGCACGATCTCGGCCTCGGTCAGCCCTTCGCCCAGATCAGGCAGCTTGAATTCGAGCACCTGCGCCATCAGCCCTCGGCCTCCCACTGAAGACGGGCGACCGCGTCGAGGACCCGGTCCACGCCCGGAAGATGGTGCCGCTCCTGCATCGGCGGCGGATAAGGGATGTCGAACCCCGCGACACGCAGGACCGGCGCCTCCAGATGGTGGAAGCACCGCTCGGTCACCCGTGCGGCGATCTCGCCTCCCGGACCGCCGAAGCCGGAGGACTCATGCACGACCACCGCGCGCCCCGTCCGGCGGACCGAGGCAGCGACGGTCTCGTCGTCGAACGGCACCAGGGAGCGCAGATCGACCACCTCGAGGTCCCAGCCCTCGGCCGTGGCCGCCTCCGCGGCCTCCAGGCACACCGGGAGGGACGGACCGTAGGTGATCAGCGTCGCGCTCCGCCCGGGGCGCCGGACCACTGCCCGCCCTATGGGCTCGACCGGGGTCGGCGCGTCCGGCGACCAGTCGGCCTTCGACCAGTACAGCCGCTTGGGTTCCAGGAAGACCACCGGGTCGTCGGATGCGATCGACTCCCTCAGGAGCCCGTAGGCGTCGTCGACCGTGGCCGGCATGACGACGTGCAGTCCAGGCGTCGCCATGTAGTACGCCTCGGAGGAATCGCTGTGGTGCTCGACCCCGCCGATCCCGCCGCCGTAAGGCACCCGCACCGTGATCGGCATCGGCATGGCGCCCCGGGTGCGGTTCCGCATCTTGGCGACATGGCTGACGAGCTGCTCGAACGCCGGATACGCGAAGGCGTCGAACTGCATCTCCACCACGGGCCGCAGCCCGTACATCGCCATGCCGACGGCCGCGCCGAGGATTCCCGCCTCTGCCAGAGGAGTGTCCGTACAGCGGTCGTCGCCGAACTCCTTCGCGAGGCCGTCGGTGACGCGGAAGACCCCGCCCAGTGTGCCGACGTCCTCACCGAGGACGTGAACCGTCGGGTCCTGCGCCATCGAATCACGCAACGCCCGCCCGAGCGCCTGCGCCATCGTGGCCGGCTTGGCCCTGCCGGCCCGTGTGCCGACCGTCGCCGCAGCGGTGCTCATCGCCGTTCCTCCACGCCGTTCTCCTCCTGCGGACCGTGCTCGGCGTCCAGTTCTCCGCGCAGCGTCCCGGCCTGCTCACGCAGTTGCCCGGTCTGCTCCTCGTAGACATGGGTGAACAGATCCATCGGGTCCAGCACCGGATCGGCGTTCATCTGCTCACGAAGCCCCTCGGCCATGAGGTCCGCCGCCTCCCGCACCGTCGCGATGCCTTCCTCGTCCAGCAGCCCGCGCTCTGTCAGCTCCCGCTCCAGAAGCCGGATCGGGTCGTGGGCACGCCATGCCTCCACCTCGCCGTCACCGCGGTACCGGGTCGCGTCGTCGGCGTTCGTATGGGCGTCCATGCGGTACGTGACCGCCTCGACCAGCGTCGGTCCCCCACCTCGCCTGGCCCGCGCCACCGCCTCGCCGAGCACCTGGTGCATCGCTGCGGCGTCGTTTCCGTCGACGAGGCGGCCCGGCATCCCGTATCCCACGGCCTTGTGGGCGAGGGACGGCGCCGCGGTCTGCTTGGCCAGCGGCACGGAGATCGCGAAGCCGTTGTTCTGCACGAGGAAGACGACCGGGGCCTGCCAGACGGCCGCGAAATTCAGCGCCTCGTGGAAATCCCCCTCGCTCGTCCCACCGTCACCGACCATGGCGAGCGCCACTACGTCGTCGCCCTTGAGACGCGCCGCGTGCGCCAGGCCCACGGCGTGCGGCAGCTGGGTGGCCAACGGTGTGCACAACGGGGCGATGCGGTGTTCACGCGGGTCGTACCCGGTGTGGCGGTCGCCCCGCAGCAGGGTCAGGGCGTCGACCGGGTCCAGACCCCGAGCCACGGCGGCGAGGGTGTCGCGGTAGCTGGGAAAGAGCCAGTCACGCTCCTCCAGCACCAACGCGGCGGCGATCTCGCAGGCCTCCTGGCCGGTGCTCGACGGATACACCGCGAGCCTGCCCTGCTTCGTCAGTGCCGTGGCCTGCGCGTTGTACCGACGACCGCGCACCAGCTCGGCGTACAGCCGCAGCAGCAGCTCCGGTTCGGCGTCGGCCGCCGCGTCCGTTCCGAGCACGCGGAACGGCTCAGGGTCCGGGAGCAGCGGCGCGGGGTCGGTGAGCGGCTTCCAGGCCGGGGGCGGCGTGGGCCTGTAGGCGGCTGCGCCGGGCAGCTCTTGGACCGTCATGACAAGCACCTCCTGGCATCGAGATATATCGAGGAGTATCGAAATCTGCAGGAATGTCGGGGCGTGAGCGAGGCGACGGTGTGGTGCGCCTCACCTACCGATTGTTCGGTCGTGAGCGCAATTTGGCTACAGGCACCCTCAGCCTGTGGACAAACGGTTCTCCACAGCCTGTGATAGAGCCAGGTCGTCCACAACAGGGAGGCGCGGGTAGATGGCAGCTGAACAAATGGCTGACCGGGGCGGGGATACCGGCCGCACTCCCCCCGCACGCCCGCTGGACTCCACCGACCGCGCCATCCTGCGCATCCTCCGGACGGATGGCCGGGCCTCGATACGCGCGGTCGCCGAACGCGTCCACGTGTCGCGGGCCAACGCGTACGCCCGGATCAACCGACTCGTCGAGGACGGCGTGATCCGGGGCTTCAGCGCCCGCGTGAACCACGAACGAGCGGGACAGGCCGCGTCCGCCTACATCACGCTCAAGATCGTCCAGAACTCCTGGCGCACCGTGCGCGAACAGCTCCAGGCCCTGCCGGGCGCCACCCACATCGCCCTGGTCAGTGGCGACTTCGACGTGCTGCTCCTGGTCCACACCCCTGACAACCAGGCACTTCGCGAGCTGGTCCTCACCCGGATCCAGGCCATACCGGAGGTGCTCTCTACACGAACCCTGCTGGTGTTCGAGGAAACGGACCTGGGCCCGCGTCCGGAACGCCCGGCGGAGCTCGCCTGACGCGCCGCCGCACGACGGCGCCCGCCCGACACGCGACGGGTCCCGACACACGAGGGCCTTGGCACCACGGCGGTCCTGTCACACGACCGCCCTGGCCCACAGCCCACAGCCCACAGCCCTAAGGATCAGCCGGCGCGCATCCCGTCGAAGGCGAGCCGGACGACCGTATCGGCCAACTGCTCCGCCTCCGAGGTACCGCCCGGCTGCGGGCGGTACCACTCCACCAGCGAGTTCACCATGCCGAACAGCAGCCGGGTGGCAAGGCGTATGTCCACGTCGGCCCGCAGGTCGCCCTCCGCCACGGCGGCCGTGAGCAGCTCGGACACCCGCTGGTCGAACTCGCGCCGACGCTCCAGGGCCCAGCGCTCCGTCCTGGTGTTGCCGCGCACCCGGAGCAGCAACGTGACGTACGGCAGCTCGTCCATCAGAACTTCGACCGTGCGGCGAGTGACGTACTCGACCCTGGCGATGGCTCGGCCGCGTGTCGCCCCGGCCTCGTCGAGAATGCCGAAGAGCCCGTCGAGCGCGCGGCACACCGCCCGCCGCAGCAGTTCCTCCTTACCCACCACGTGGTGGTAGATCGAGGACTTGGAGATGCCCGCCGCCTTGGAGAGGTGCTCCATGGACGTGCCGTCGTAGCCGCGCTCGTTGAAGACACGGACGGCAACGGTGAGGAGTGTCTCCGGGGTGTACGTGTCCCGCTTGGGCGTGGTCATGTCCGCGATCCTCCCCCATGAGTTGTCCACAGGTTCTCCGGGGCCCCTTGTCCCGACCGATCGTTCGGTTACTCTAACTCCGTCCGTACATACCCGCCCGGCTCGACGAGGAGTTGGTCCGTGATGGCCGCCGCGCTTTCCCCTGAGAAGCTGTCCGAGATCCACCGCCCGACGCTCGACCAGGCACTCGAAGCGATCCGCTCTCGCGCCTACTGGTCCCCGCACCCCGAGCACCCGAAGGCCTACGGCGAGGGCGGTCTCCCCGGCAGCCTCGGCGCAGCCGAGGGCAAGGCCGCGTTCGACGCCGTGCTGAACACCCGGCTCGACTTCGGCCAGCCGGGTACCGACGGCTGGACCGGCGGGGAGGTCTCCCCGTACGGGCCCGAGCTCGGCGTCGAGTATCCGCACGCCGATCCGGACGTCCTGCTCCCCGCCATGAGCGCCGCGATGGGCTCCTGGCGTGCGGCGGGACCCGAGACCCGCGCCCTCGTCTGCCTGGAGATCATCGCCCGGATCAGTGCGCGCACGCACGAACTGGCCCACGCCGTGATGCACACCAGCGGGCAGGCGTTCGTGATGGCGTTCCAGGCGGGCGGCCCGCACGCCCAGGACCGCGGCCTGGAAGCGGTGGCCTACGCATACGAGGAGCAGACCCGCACTCCGCGTACCACCGACTGGTCGAAGCCCCAGGGCAAGCGCGACCCCCTCCGGCTGCACAAGTCCTACACGGCGGCGGGACGCGGCATCTCCCTGCTGATCGGCTGCAACACCTTCCCCACGTGGAACGGCTACCCCGGCCTCTTCGCGTCGCTGGCGACCGGCAATCCCGTGCTGGTCAAGCCGCACCCGCGTGCGGTCCTGCCCCTCGCGCTGACCGTTCAGCTTGCACGCGAGGTGCTGGCCGAATCGGGCTTCGACCCGAATCTCGTCGCGCTGGCGACCGAGCGCCCCGGCGAGGGCATCGCAAGGACACTGGCGGTACGGCCCGAGATCAAGATCATTGACTACACCGGTTCCACCGCCTTCGGCGACTGGCTGGAGACCAACGCCAGGCAGGCACAGGTCTACACCGAGAAGGCCGGCGTCAACACCATCGTCATCGACTCCACCGACGACTACCGGGGCATGCTCTCCAACCTGGCCTTCTCGCTCTCCCTCTACAGCGGCCAGATGTGCACGACGCCGCAGAACCTGCTCATTCCGTGGGACGGCATCACCACGGACGCGGGTGACAAGTCCTACGAGACCGTGGTGACGGACATCGCCGAGGCGGTGAACGGGCTCCTCGGTGACGACGCCCGGGCCAACGGGCTGCTCGGCGCCCTGGTGAATCCGGACGTGAGGGCCAGGCTGGAGGCCGCATCGGACCTAGGCGAGGTCGCCCTCGCCTCACGGCACGTGGCCAACCCCGACTTCCCCGACGCCGTGGTGCGGACGCCGGTGCTCGTCAAGCTCGACGGCTCCGAGCCGGACGACGGGGCGGCGTACCTCTCCGAGTGCTTCGGTCCCGTCTCGTTCGCCGTCTCCGTCAAGTCGACGGATCACGGCCTGGCACTGCTGCGCCGCACGATCAGGGAGAAGGGCGCCATGACGGTAGGGGCCTACACCACCTCCCCCGAAGTGGAGCGCGCGGTGGAGGACGTCTGCTTCGACGAGTCGGCTCAGCTCTCGCTCAACCTCACGGGCGGAGTGTTCGTCAACCAGACCGCGGCCTTCTCCGACTTCCACGGTTCGGGCGGCAACCCGGCGGCGAACGCGGCACTGTGTGACGGAGCGTTCGTGTCCAACCGCTTCCGGGTCGTGGAGGTACGCCGGCAGGCCTGAGTGCCTGTCCCTGCGGGTGGCAGGCAGACACGCGAAGCGGAACCCGGGAAGTGGAGGCGGTGGAGCGAACCCTCGCTCCACCGACCACCGACCACCGGTCCCGGTGCGCCGGCCACGGTCCCGCTCCACCCGTCAGTGGTCCCGTGGGTCCGGGATGTCCGCGTACCGCTGCACCCAGGCGTGCATCGCGATGGCTGCCGCCGCACCGGCATTGATCGACCGAGTCGAGCCGAACTGCGCGATCGAGCACACCATCGACGCGTGCTCGCGCGCCTCTTCCGTCAGCCCGGGACCCTCCTGCCCGAACAGCAGCACGCATCGGCGGGGAAGTTCGGTCCGCTCCAGCGGCACGGCCCCGGGAAGATTGTCGATACCGATGATCGGCAGCCCCTCGGCCTCAGCCCAGGCGGTCAGGTCCGCCGTATCCGGGTGGTGCCGTACATGCTGGTAGCGGTCGGTGACCATCGCGCCCCGGCGGTTCCACCGCCGCCGCCCCACGATGTGGATCTCCTTCGCGAGGAAGGCGTTGGCGGTGCGCACGACAGAACCGATGTTGAAGTCGTGGCCCCAGTTCTCCACCGCCACGTGGAAGTCGTGGCGCCGGAGATCGAGATCGGCGACGATCGCCTCGCGAGTCCAGTACCGGTAGCCGTCGCCCACGTTGCGCCGGTCACCGTGGGCGAGGAGCTCGTGATCGTAGTGGTCGGCCTCGGGCCAGGGGAGCGGATGAGGACCGACACCGATCTCGTTGCCGTACCCGTCGTCGTACTGGACGGCGTCCGCGGACGGATCCTTCGCCGCTGTGGACGGGGGCTCTTCTGCACTGCCGGTCTCGCTGGTCACCCGACGAGCGTATGGCCACTGGCCCCGCCGCCGCGCGGTGCCTCCCCCTCGTCCGTGCCGGCCCGCCGCTGTGCGGGCACGGGACGACGCTTCGGAGGCCGGGAGAACAGCCTCTGCCGACCGATCACGACCCTGCGCCCCAGCCACACGAGGAAGACCGTCGGCAGGAAGACGGCGTCCGCAGCGATCATCGCCATGGAGAAGAAGGGCAGACCCAGCAGGACCGCGATCCCGGCGTGCTCACCGATCATGAGGACCAGCAGCACGTTCTTGACGCGCCGGTTGAACAGTGTGAAGGGGAAGGCGACCTGCACGATGACCGTGGCGTACGTCATCACCATGACCGCCAGGGCGCTGGATGCCACAAGGCCGGAGAGCCCCGGCCACGGGGCGAAGTAGTCCAGCTTGAGGGGGTAGTAGATAGCCGTGCCGTCCTGCCAGCGGGATCCCTGGATCTTGTACCAGCCGGCGGTGGCGTAGATCAGGCACACCTCGGCCATGATCACGAGCAGGGCGACGTTGTGGGCGAGGTTGGCCACGACGTCGAGGAGGGTGCGCAGTTCGTGGCCTGGTGCGTAGCGGTTCAGGACCCACCAGCCGGCGTTGCCCAGCCAGAGCATCCACAGGAGGGACGGCAGCCACCAGGTGCCGCCGAGCCCGCCCAGGAGCGTGGCAGGGAGCAGCACGGCACCGAGAACGACCCACAGAATCGGGCCGACGACATCCCGGGGCGGTCCGGACCCCTCCGCGACTCTTGCGGCATCCCGCTCGGCACGGCGTGCGTCGAGCGACCAGACCCGCGCGCAGCGCGTCAGCACGAGGTAGATCGCCATCAGGTGGATGACGTTGTCGCCACCGTCACCCATGAAGATGCTGCGGTTCTGCAGGGAGAGCACTCCGACCATGAACAGCACCGACGTGCTCCGAGCACGCCAGCCGACCATCAGCAGTGCGGCCGACACCAGCGTGAGCATGAAGACGGTCTCGAACCAGATCGCGCTGTCCGACCACATCAACGCGGTGAAAGCACCGTTGTTGGCGATGAGCCGGTGGGCCATGTCCCAGCTCCACGGGCCGTCGGGACCGTACAACTCGTGGCGGTGGGGCAGCTCGCGCAGCAGGAAGAGCAGGCAGGTGGCGGAGATGCCGATCCGGACGACGGCGCTCTGGTAGGCGCCGAGAGGTCCTTCGGTGATGCGCTGGACGGCTCGGGCCGCCGCACGGCCGACCTCTCCCGCGTCAGGGACCCGGGTGGGGGCGCTCACTTCTCCGCCTCCGCGCCGCGCGATGCCTGATCCGGCGTGTTCGTGGTCACGGCGTTGTCCGCGGTCGGGTCCGTGTCGGTGTCGGTACGGGGAAGATCGGAGTCCCTGACGATCCACCACGGGAGTTCCCGGTAGTCCGGCTCCGTACTTATCTTCTCGTCGCTCCACGACGGGGCCCCCACGGAACGTACGGCGGACCGCACCTGAATGCGTTCGACCGCGCCGCCGTAGTCGTGTTCGGCGAGGCGCAGCATGACGATGCGGCGGATGTAGCGCTCGGACAGTTCCCCGCGCATGCCGTTCGGACGGTTCTCGCTGTCATGGGACCCCTTGAAGAAGTCCCAGGCACGGCGAAGCTCGTTCTGGTCGACATGACTGGGGAGGACGTTTCCGCGTATCGCAGCGCCGTCCTCACGCGAGAGGTCGATCCAGCGCGTGGTGCTGCGGCCCTCTGCACCACCGACCTCGGCACGCACCTGGACGGAGATGTTCTGCTGGAGCGGGTTGGGGGCGAACAGCTTCCAGTTCTGCTCGAACTCGGGGTAGACCCAGTCGTCGACCGCCTGACCGTGCTGCTTGGTGAGGGTGTTGGACGGCGCGACATGCAGGAAGATCATTGCCACATGTCCGCAGGCCAACACGCCCATGACGGACAGCGCGATGGCTGCCGCGACCTGGTAGGGCAGGGAGAGACCGGCCATTCCGCTCCCAGTCGGCTCTCCGCGCACGCCACCGGGTTCCGCCGCAGCAGTGACGCGCTCCAGGGCCCCGGGTTCCGGAACGACGTCCGCCGCTCCACCCGATATCCCCGCGGGTGGATCGCCCTCGCCCTCGCCCGCGTCCGTCACGGAGCCGGGGGGGTCCGGATGCGGTGCGGCGTCGGGACCGGCTTCCTGGGCGCTGCGGGGCTCGGCATCCCGGTCCAGGCGGGGGCCGCTGTTCCGAACTGCATCGGGGCGGTTCGTCGCACCGGGCCAGGAGAGCTTCTTCTCGTCTCCGGCACGCCCGCCGTGGTCCGCATCCATGCCGCCCCGCTCACCGTCGATCAACGCTCAGTTATCCACAGGGTTGACACCCTACGGGCCGCCGACTCACCATTGAAGCCAAGGAACCGAACGATCGGTCGGTAGGGAGCCCGGGATGGCGGCAGTGACTGCGGACCAGACGACGCAGAGGACAGCAGGCACGGCGGATCCGGTCGACGGGGCTCGCGCCGCGGCCTTCGACGCCACGGTGGCGGCAGATGACCGGATCGAGCCCAGGGACTGGATGCCCGACGCCTACCGGGCCACGTTGATCCGCCAGATGGCCCAGCACGCGCACTCCGAAATCATCGGCATGCAGCCCGAGGCCAACTGGATCTCGCGCGCGCCCTCCCTGCGCCGCAAGGCGATCCTCATCGCGAAGGTGCAGGACGAGGCAGGACACGGGCTGTATCTGTACAGCGCGGCGGAGACGCTGGGTACCAGCCGTGAGGAGCTGCTCGACAAGCTGCACGCCGGTCGGCAGCGCTATTCGTCGATCTTCAACTACCCGACGCTGACCTGGGCGGACGTCGGCGCGATCGGCTGGCTTGTGGACGGTGCGGCGATCACGAACCAGGTGCCGCTCTGCCGCTGCTCCTACGGCCCCTACGCACGGGCCATGGTCCGGATCTGCAAGGAGGAGTCCTTCCACCAGCGCCAGGGGTACGAACTGCTCCTCGCCCTCAGCCGGGGCACCCCTGCCCAGCACGAGATGGCGCAGGACGCGGTGAACCGCTGGTGGTGGCCCTCCCTGATGATGTTCGGCCCTCCCGACGACTCGTCGTCGCACTCCGCCCAGTCGATGGCCTGGAAGATCAAGCGCCACTCGAACGACGAGTTGCGCCGGCGCTTCGTCGACATCTGCGTCCCGCAGGCCGAGGCACTGGGCCTCAGCCTCCCCGACCCCGACATCCGGTGGAACGAAGACCTGGGGCAGCACGACTACGGAGCGATCGACTGGACGGAGTTCCAGGAGGTCCTCAAGGGCAACGGCCCCTGCAACGAGCAGCGCCTCGCCCAGCGGCGCACGGCCCACGAAGAGGGCGCATGGGTCCGCGACGCGGCAGCGGCCTACGCAGAGAAGCACGCGGCACAAACCGGGACCACCGGCGCGACCGCCCAGCCCGTGGAGGCGACCGCATGAGCAGCTCGACCGACTGGCCTCTGTGGGAGGTGTTCGTGCGATCCCGGCGCGGACTGTCCCACACCCATGCGGGCAGCCTGCACGCGCCGGATGCCGAGATGGCCCTGCGCAACGCCCGCGATCTGTACACACGCCGCTCCGAGGGGGTCTCCGTCTGGGTGGTCCCCTCCACCCAGGTGACGGCTTCGTCGCCGGACGAGAAGGATTCGTTCTTCGAACCCGCGGGCGACAAGCCCTACCGCCACCCCACGTTCTACGAGATCCCGGAAGGGGTGAAGCACCTGTGACCGCGGCCCTCGCCCTCGGCGACGACGCGCTGGTGCTCTCGCACCGACTGGGGGAGTGGGCCGGCCACGCCCCCGTCCTGGAGGAGGAGGTCGCCCTCGCCAACATCGCCCTGGATCTGCTCGGCCAGGCGAGGCTCCTCCTCTCGTTCGTGGGAGACGAGGACGAGCTGGCGTTCCTACGGGAGGAGCGCGCCTTCCGTAACGTCCAACTGGTGGAGCAGCCCAACGGCGACTTCGCCCACACCATCGCCCGCCAGCTCTACTTCTCTGTCTACCAGCACCTCCTGTACGAGCGAATGGCCGCAGGTGAAGGCGAGTTCGCCGACCTCGCGGCCAAGGCAGTCAAGGAAGTCGCCTACCACCGCGACCACGCCGAGCAGTGGGTTCTGCGGCTCGGTGACGGCACTGCGGAGAGCCATGAGCGCGCCCAGGTCGCGTTGGACGCTCTGTGGCGGTTCACCGGCGAACTGTTCGAGCCCGTGGAGGGTGTGGACATCGACTGGCAGTCCCTGCGCGACGACTGGCTGGCCGCCGTCACGGCCGTGGTGGAGCGGGCGACCCTGGTCCTGCCCTCGGGACCTCGTTCCGGGGCCTGGGCAGCGGGAGCGGGCAGGCAGGGCCTGCACACAGAGTCTTTCGGGCGGATGCTCGCCGAGATGCAGCATCTGCACCGCAGCCACCCGGGGGCGTCGTGGTGACCGCCGAGACACCGCTGGAGGCGGAGCTCCACAGGGTGGCGGGCTCGGTACCCGATCCCGAGCTCCCGGTCCTCACCCTGGACGAGCTCGGTGTGCTCCGAGGCGTGCGGGCCGACGGCCCGGGCCGGGTCACCGTGCGCCTGACTCCGACGTACACCGGGTGCCCCGCCATCGAGACCATGTCCACCGACATCGAGCGGGTGCTCCACGAGCATGGTGTGGCCGAGGTCGCCGTGGTCACGGTCCTAGCTCCGGCCTGGTCGACGAACGACATCAGCGACGAAGGACGCCGCAAGCTAGCGGAGTTCGGCATAGCCCCGCCTCGCCCCGCAGGCGGGGCGGGCGGCCCGGTCCCGTTGACACTCTCGGTGCGCTGCCCGCACTGCGGCTCCACGGACACGGAACTGCTGAGCCGGTTCTCCTCCACCGCGTGCAAAGCACTGCGCCGGTGCGTGGCGTGCCGTGAACCGTTCGACCACTTCAAGGAGTTGTAGATGTTCCATCCGCTCCGGGTCAGCGCCGTCGAACGGATCACGGACGACGCGGTGGCCGTCACCCTCGCCGTGCCCTCCGAGCTGCGCGAGACCTTCCGCCACAAACCCGGCCAACACCTCAACGTCCGTTACCGGCTCGGTGGTGAGGAGGTCCGCCGGTCGTACTCCATCTGTGCCCCGGCGACAGAGCGCCCGGGCGACCCGGCGCTGCGTGTGGGCATCCGTATGGTCGACGGGGGCGTGTTCTCCACGTACGCCCTCAAGGAACTGGCGGTCGGGGACCATGTGGAGGCGATGGCCCCGATGGGCCGCTTCGTCCTCGAGCCACGCCCCGGCCACTTCGCGGCGATCGTGGGCGGTAGCGGCATCACGCCCGTGCTGTCGATCGCGGCGACGCTGCTGGCACGCGAGCCACTGGCCCGTTTCTGTCTCATCCGGAGTGACCGGACGGCGGCCTCGACGATGTTCCTCGACGAGGTGGCCGACCTCAAGGACCGCTATCCGGATCGCTTCCAACTGGTGACCGCCCTGTCCCGGGAGGAGCAGGCCGCCGGTCTCCCCTCGGGCCGGCTGGATCGCGAGCGGCTCACCACGCTGCTGCCCGCCCTGTTGTCGGTGCCCGACGTGGACGGCTGGTTCCTGTGCGGCCCGCTCGGGCTGGTCCGGGAGGCAGAGGGCGCGCTCCGCGCACTCGGCACCGACCGGGCGCGCGTCCACCAGGAGATCTTCCACGTCGCCGACGAGACAACATCGCGTCCCGCGGCTGCGCAGGTGGCCGCCGCGACGGAGAGCCGCCTCACGGCGACCCTCGACGGACGGTCGGGCAGTTGGCCGGTGCAGGACGGCGAATCGCTGCTGGACACGGTTCTACGGAGCCGTGCGGACGCTCCGTACGCCTGCAAGGGCGGCGTCTGCGGGACCTGCCGGGCATTCCTGGTGTCGGGCGAAGTACGGATGGACCGCAACTACGCGCTCGAGCCGGAGGAGACCGGGGCAGGCTTCGTGCTGGCCTGCCAGTCACACCCCGTCACGCCGGAAGTGGAGATCGACTTCGACCGTTGAGGGGCCCGCTCAACGCCCGGAGCGGGAGGGAAAAGCCGGCCGTCAGAGGACGAAGGCCGAGTTCCCGGTGTCCGTGGTCATCGGACGCCCGGCACCGTCCCAGGCCAGCATGCCTCCGTCGATGTTCACGGCGTCGATGCCCTGCTGCACCAGGTACTGGGTGACCTGGGCGGACCGGCCGCCGACCCGGCACATCACGTGCACACGCCGCCCTTCACCGGCCGCTTCGGTCAGCTCACCGAAGCGGCCCACGAAGTCGCTCATGGGAATGTGAAGCGCACCCTCCACGTGCCCGGCCGCCCACTCGTCGTTCTCCCGGACGTCCAGCACAAGGCCGTCCGACGGAACCGCGGCGACATCCACCGAGGGCAGTGAAGCGTGATTCATAGGTCTGCCTTCTCTCGTACGTACGCGCGGATTCACGCGCGCCAAGTCACCCGGAACGCTACTGCACCAGGTCCGCCAGTTCGGCCTCGCGCCGGGACACGTCCGCGAGGAGCTTCTCGCCGATGTCGTCCAGCAGCCGGTCGGGATCGTCCGGTGCCATCCTGAGCATCGAGCCGATCGCGCTCTCCTCCAGCTCCTGGGCCAGAACGGTGAGCAGTTCCTTGCGACGGCTGAGCCAGTCGAGCCGGGCGTAGAGCTCCTCGCTCTCGCTCAGCCGCAGCTCCGGCGCCACCGGTCCGGCCGCCCACTCGGCTGCGAGCTCCTTCAGCAGAACGACGTCACCGCGTCCGTAGGCCGCGTTGACTCGGGCGATGAACTCGTCCCGCCGCGTGCGCTCCTTCTCGTCCGGTGCGAGATCCGGGTGGGCCTGGCGGGCCAGCTCGCGGTAGAGCTTGCGCGCCTCCTCACTCGGCCTGACCCGTTTGGGCGGCCGGACGGGCTGCTCGGTGAGCATGGCCGAAGCCTCGGGCGAGAGGCCGTCCGAATCCATCCAGTCGTGGAACAGCTCGTCGACCCCGGGCATCGGCATTACGATCGCCCGCGCCTCCTGAGCCTTGAGCACGTCTTCGGGATCGCCCGTCCTCGCGGCCCGTGCCTCCGCGATCTGCGCATCGAGCTCGTCCAGCCGGGCGTACATCGGGCCCAGCTTCTGGTGATGCAGCCGGGAGAAGTTCTCCACCTCGACCCGGAAGGTCTCCACCGCGATCTCGAACTCGATCAACGCCTGTTCGGCGACCCTGACCGCTTTCGCCAGGCGTTCCTCGGGCCGGGGAGCGGAACCCTCACCCGTCGGTGCCTCACCGCCCGCGCCGAAGCCCTCGTCTCCCACGGGCCCAGCACCCGCCTCACCAGCCGTGGCGGCGGCCTGCGGCCCCTGGCCGGTATCCGCCCGCAGGTCGTCACCCTGGGACGCGCCCTGCGCGCGCTGAGGCTCGTCCTGCCGGTCCTGGTCCTGCCGGTCTTCGTCGTTCCGGGTGGTCGGCACCCCGGCGGCTTCGTGGGTCACCCGTCCAGCGTATGGCCATGGCGCACCACGAGGACACCAGGCGCCGGCGCAGCCCGGTCAGACATCGAGCTCGGCGGCTATTCGCCCGGCTCGGACCGCGCGAACGAGCTCGGCATGGTCCGCCTCGGTCCTGTCGGCATAGGTGACGGCGAAGTCGGCGACCGCCGCGTCCAACTCGGCGTTCTTACCGCAGTAGCCCGCGAGCAGTCTGGGATCGGCACTGTGCGCATGCGCCCGGGCGAGCAGCGCCCCGGTCATCCGCCCGTAGTCGTCGACCTGGTCAGCCGCGAGCGCGGCCGGGTCCACGCTGCCCTTGCGGTTTCTGAACTGGCGCACCTGGTAGGGACGCCCGTCGACTTCGGCCCAGCCGAGCAGTATGTCGCTGACCACCTGCATCCGCTTCTGCCCGAGCACCACCCTGCGCCCCTCGTGCTCCACGGCCGGCACGTCGAAGCCGACCTTCGGGAGGTAGGGCGAGAGCGCCGACGGACGTGACTCCTTCACTTGCAGCACCAAGGGCTCGCCACGGTGATCGAGCAGCAGCACCACGTAGGACCGGGTCCCCACACTGCCCGTCCCGACCACCCGGAAGGCCACATCGTGAATCGCGTAGCGGGCCAGCAGCGGAACCCTGTCCGCCGAGATCGTCCCGAGGTATCCCTCGAGTCCGGCCGCCACCGCAGCCGCCTCCTCGTCCGGCACCCGGCGCAGCACGGGCGGCGCGTCCACGAAGCGGCGGCCCCCGTCCTCGCACTCCTCGGTGGACTTGGCCGCGAAACGGGCGCTCGTGTTGTTGCGTGCCTTCGCGGACACCCGCTCCAGCGTCCCCAGCAGGTCGCGAGCGTCCGTGTGCGAGACGAGCTCCTCGTCCGCGATGGCGTTCCAGGCGTCCAGAGCGGGCAGGCCGGCCAGCAGACGCATCGTGCGGCGATACGCCCCCACGGTGTCGAACGCTCCCTGTCGGCACGTGTCCTCGTCCGCCCCGGCTTCGCGCCCGGCGAGCACCAGTGAGGTGGCGAGCCGCTTCAGATCCCACTCCCAGGGGCCGAACACGGTCTCGTCGAAGTCGTTGAGGTCGATGACGAGGTTGCCCCGCGCATCGCCGTACAGGCCGAAGTTGGCCGCGTGCGCGTCGCCGCAGAGCTGGGCGCCCACTCCCGTGACCGGTGTGCCCATCAGGTCATGGGCCATCAGCCCGGCCGAGCCGCGCAGGAACGCGAACGGAGTCGCCGCCATCCGCCCCACGCGTATCGGTGTCAGTCCCGGCACCCGGCCGAGGTTCGACTCCTCGACGGCCTCCACCGCGTCCGGTCGGCCTGCGGGTAGGTCCAGCGAACTGTGCGCAGAGCGGGGGACCTTGCGTCTGAGTGCCTTGCCGGATGCCTTCTGGGACAGCTCACCGGGCCCGCCCTGCCGCGCGCCTTCCACTGCTCGTCGCGCGAACCCGGGCACGATCGGGATGCGTCGCGCTCCCACCGTCCGCTGTGCCGGCACGATCGCCTCGACCTCGCCCACGGAACGCCGCCTCCCCGCCTCGTCCAGCCCGGTCCAACATCAACTGCGGACGACGTTACAACCGTTGCGCAACCAGCGTCTGCCCCTGTGGACAACCTCGGTGCCGACCTGTGGGGAACTGCCCGGCCAAGGGGCCGCTGCGGAAATGCCGGTACACAGTGCGGAGGCGGAGCGGGGCTGCCCGTCGGCCATTCCCGGCCGCTGACCGGTCTGCCTACCAGACATTCCCCCCGCCGACGGCATCCACCGACCACCTGCCCACAGCTCCGGAACCCCCGACCCGACCGCCCGTTGCCCCTGCCCCTGCCCCTGCCCCTGAACGGGACCGCCCACGGATCCGGGTCGGCAGCGGATCAGTGGGCGGCGACGGATCCGGTTCGGCCACGGATCAGACCCCGACCGCCTCCTCCATCTCCTCCTCGGCAGCGGCCGACATCCGCGCGACCGCCACCACGCGCTCCCGCTCCGCGGCGTCGCGACGCCTCTTCGCCTCCGCCAAGCCGGCGACCCCCGTCACGGCCAGCCCGGCGACGAACCACAGGGCCAGCACCAACACGTGTCCGCCCAGCGCGTGACCACCGAAGTACACGTGGCTGCGTACGCCTTCGACGAAACCCGCACCGTTCCAGAAGGCGTGGAGGGATCCGAAGAAGCCGGGCTGGAGTTCGGGCCGGAATATGCCACCCGAGCTCGTGAAGTTGAGCATGACGAAGAGCGTCATCACGCCGAGCGTGGTCCAGCGCTTGAGGAAGGTGTGCAGTCCGACCCCGATCAACAGGATTCCAGCCGAGTAGAGCCACGCCATCGCCCAGAGCCCGCCCAGCCCCTGGTCGACCAGCCCGAACACCGGTCCCGCGAACGCGGCCCCGATCGCGCTGACCACGAGCGCGGTTCCGACCGCGAGCGCGGCCCTGATCCGCAGAGCCAGCACCGCTCCCGCACCACCTATCACCGCGACCGACGCGTACGACCCGATACTGACCGCGACCAGCAGGAAGAAGATCCCCTGGCCGGTCGGATCCCCGTCGGCCGTGGGCGCGACATCGGTCATCCGCAGCGGCGAACCCTGCTCGGCGGCGACCTCGGTGAACACCTTCTGGACGACCGTTGCGCTGGTGTCCGACGAGGCGCTGGCGACCATCAGCTCGGGGCTGCTCCCAGGCAGATAGGCACCGTAGCTCTGCTGCGTCCTGAGGTGGCTCTCGGCGGTATCGCGGTCGGCTACCGTACGCACACTCAGCGCACCGTCGCCCCTGTCCTGCAAGCTCTGCGCAAGCACCTGGGCGCTCGCTCCGGAACCGACGACCTCCACTCCGAGGTCGTGCGGCTCAGGAGCGTGGAAGGCCCCCAGATAGGCGAGCCCCATACCTATGCACATCAGCAGCGGCGTCACGAGGTGGCTGAACACGTGGCGCAGCGCACCGGCGTCGGCGCGGGAACTCGTACCTGCGGACATACGGCCACTCCTCCAAAGGTTGGCTTTTACAACTTCCCATTCGTTGTATCATACAACTACAATCCCGAAAGGCGACGACGTGACAGGCACCCCCCGGGCACGCGAGGACTCACTGGACGTCATCCAGCGCGAACTGACGGCTTTCGCGCGCCGCGCACGCGCGACGGCGGCACAGCTCCATCCCGATCTGCCGTTGGTCCCGTACACGCTGCTCGCCCACATCGAGCACCGGCGCGGCTGCCGCGCGGCGGACCTCGCGACCCACTTCATGCTGGACAAGTCGACGGTGAGCCGACAGGTCGCCGCCTTGGAGAAGCTGAGCCTGATCGAGCGCCACCCGGACCCGGACGACCACCGCATCCAGGTGCTGCATCCCACCGCCGCCGGATCCCAGGTACTCGCCTCCACCCAGGCCAGCCGCCGCGCCGCCTACCGTGAGCGGCTCGGCGAATGGACGTCGGACGATCTCACCCGGTTCGCCGACTACCTGCTGCGCTACAACTCGGCAGCTAAGAGCGCGAACCCGCGGCTGCCCCCCGACCAGCACCGCCCCTGAAACACAGCTGGACCAGGTGATCACCGCTGGCCTCGCCGTCGATCCCACGGATCCCGCCCCCGACGGGCAGGCCACCGCTGCGACCGGCGTCGAGGACTCGCGCACCTCCGGCGCCCCACCCGAGGATTGCGAGTTGATCCAGAAAATCGCCCGATCAGGCGTTGCCTGGAAGACGCGGGGACGGAGGCCCGGAAGTCGACTTCGCCACCGACGACACAAGGGAAACATCGCCACCAAACAGCGCTATGCCCCACGGACACGATGTTTCACGTGAAACACCCGCTTCTCCGGCCGATGCCACGACAGATGCGTGTTTCATCACAGCGACGTAGGCGTTCGTAAGCCCCAGCGCGCAGCAGTCGACAAAGCCTCCGAAGACCGGCAACTCCCCCGACTCACAGACGGCCGGGATGCCGAAATCGCGCCGGACCAGGGACGCACCGCCCGCTCGACCCCGACCGCCCGTCCCGATCGAGAGGCCCGCGCGCGGGCCCAGCAGAACCGGTGGCAACCATGAGCGGCGAAAACGAAGAACCCCCACACCGAATCTTTCCGGTGCGGGGGTTCTGTCGAACCTGTCCGGCGGTCGCAAGCGACTACCTTTGTGCGCGAGGGGGGATTTGAACCCCCACGTCCCTAAGGACACTGGCACCTGAAGCCAGCGCGTCTGCCGTTCCGCCACTCGCGCATAAGTGGTGTTCCAGACTCTCTCACTGCTCGGTGCGAGCGCCTGGCGACAAACGGAAGATTAGCACGCTGGACAGGGTGGATTCACATCCGTTGTTTCGCCCGACCCACGGAGGGAAGCGGGAACGCGGGAAGCCGACACCCACTTCTCCTGGGTGCACCCGGAGTGCGGGACACTGTCAGGAGGCCACCTCTACGATCCGTGTGAGAGGTGACACTCATCCACTGTGCAGACAAGGGGAACCAGCCGATTTCCCGACGCGTGGATACGATCAGCAAGCAGTTCACGAATGACGACACCGGAGGAGGTGCCCCATGGGAGTCATGAAGCGTTTCGAGCAGCGTCTCGAAGGTCTGGTCAACGGCACCTTCGCCAAGGTCTTCAAGTCCGAGGTGCAGCCGGTCGAGATCGCGGGAGCCCTCCAGCGCGAGTGCGACAACAACGCGACGATCTGGAACCGCGAGCGGACCGTGGTGCCCAACGACTTCATCGTCGAGCTCAGCACCCCCGACTACGAGCGGCTCAGCCCGTACTCCGGACAGCTCGGCGACGAGCTGGCGGGTCTTGTGCGCGACTACGCCAAGCAGCAGCGGTACACCTTCATGGGACCGATCAAGGTCCATCTGGAGAAGGCGGACGACCTGGACACCGGTCTCTACCGCGTCCGCAGCCGGACCTTGGCGTCGAGTTCGTCACAGCAGGGCGGCCCTGCCTCCCACGCCCAGCCGGAACGGCCCGCAGCCCCACAGGGGCAGGGCGGTTACGGCTACCCACCATCCGCCGCTCCGCCCATGCCCGCGGCTCCGCCGCCGGGCTCCGGGCGCTCCGGAGGCCCTTCCAGCGACTGGCGCCCGCCGGCTGCGTCCGGGCCCATGCCGGACTCCCAGGTACGGCGCTGGATCGAGATCAACGGCACCCGCCATCAGATCTCCCGCCCGACGTTGGTGATGGGACGAAGCACCGACGCCGACGTGCGGATCGACGACCCCGGCGTATCCCGCCGGCACTGTGAGATCCGGACCGGAACGCCCTCGACGATCCAGGATCTCGGGTCTACCAACGGCATCGTGGTAGACGGGCAGCACACCACCCGCGCTACGCTCCGCGACGGCTCGCGGATCGTCGTGGGCAACACGACCATCGTTTACCGGCAAGCCGAAGGGTGAAGCGGGGGCAATGTCAGAGCTGACCCTGACGGTCATGCGGCTAGGTTTCCTAGCTGTTCTGTGGCTATTCGTAATCGTGGCCGTCCAGGTCATCCGCAGCGACCTGTTCGGTACGCGCGTCACGCAGCGCGGCTCACGCCGCACTGCCGCCGACGCGCGCCCGCAGCAGGCTCGCCAACAGCAAGCGGCGCCGCCTCAGCAGCGCCAGCAGTCCGGACGCCAGCGCCGTGGAGCACCCACCAAGCTGGTCGTCTCGGAAGGCATCCTCACCGGCACCACGGTCGCGCTCCAGGGGCAGACCATCACCCTGGGCCGGGCGCACGACTCAACGATCGTGCTGGACGACGACTACGCGTCCAGCAGGCATGCCAGGATCTACCCGGACCGTGACGGCCAGTGGATCGTCGAGGATCTAGGGTCCACCAACGGCACGTATCTCGACCGGACCCGGCTCACCACCCCGACACCTGTTCCGCTGGGCTCGCCGATCCGCATCGGCAAGACAGTCATCGAGCTGCGGAAGTAGTACGACAATGAGCGAGCGGAGCGAGCGAGCCGCGGCGGTCCTGACGACGGACCCGGCCCGGCTCCCGACCGGAGGGTGGGCAGTGTGGCTCGAGACCGGCTGTACCCCGAGCCGACGGGCGAGGTGCGCATGAGCTTGTCACTGCGCTTCGCCGCCGGATCGCACAAGGGCATGATCCGGGAAGGGAACGAGGACTCCGGTTACGCCGGCCCCCGCCTTCTCGCCATCGCCGACGGCATGGGCGGCCAGGCGGCCGGCGAGGTCGCCAGCTCCGAGGTGATCTCCACACTCGTCCAGCTGGACGACGACGTCCCCGGCTCCGACATCCTCACCTCGCTCGGCACGGCGGTGCAGCGGGCCAACGACCAGCTGCGCGTCATGGTCGAGGAGGACCCCCAGCTGGAGGGCATGGGCACGACGCTCACCGCCCTCCTCTGGACAGGTCAGCGCCTCGGCCTGGTGCACGTCGGTGACTCCCGCGCGTACCTTCTGCGCGACGGCGTACTGACGCAGATCACCCAGGACCACACCTGGGTGCAGCGTCTCGTCGACGAGGGCAGGATCACCGAGGAAGAGGCCACCACCCACCCGCAGCGCTCCCTGCTGATGCGGGCACTGGGCAGTGGCGACCACGTGGAGCCCGACCTCTCCATCCGTGAGGTCCGCGCGGGCGACCGCTATCTGATCTGCTCGGACGGGCTTTCCGGCGTCGTCTCGCACCAGACGATGGAAGAGACCCTGGCCAGCTACCAGGGACCGCAGGAAACCATCCAGGACCTCATCCAGCTCGCCCTGCGCGGCGGTGGTCCCGACAACATCACCTGCATCGTCGCCGACGTCCTCGACGTGGACAGCAACGACACCCTCGGTGGCCAGCTCAACGACACCCCGGTCATCGTCGGTGCGGTCGCCGAGAACCAGGCCGCCCAGGCGAACGACGGACGGGCCATGGAGACGCCGGCAGGGCGTGCGGCCGGCCTCGGCCGCCCCGTGCCGCCTCCCGCCGGCGGCTTCGGGCCTCCCGGCAGCGGGGACGACATGGGCTACGACCCGGGTCCCGACGGCTCCTTCGACTCGTACACCGACGAGGACTTCGTCAAGCCCCGCGGCGGCCGCAGGTGGCTGAAGCGGTCGTTCTACATCGTGCTGGCCCTGGCCGTCATCGGCGGCGGCGTCTACGGCGGTTACCGCTGGACCCAGACGCAGTTCTACGTCGGCACGAAGGACGACAACGTCGCCCTGTACCGCGGCATCAGCCAGGACCTCGCCTGGGTCTCTCTCTCGAAGGTCGAGGAGAACACCGAGGTCGAACTCAAGTACCTCCCGCCCTACCAGCGCAAGCAGGTCGAGGCGACCATCGCCGAGGGCAACCTCACCGATGCCCGCAAGAAGGTCGGCGAACTCGAAGCACAGGCCGCCGCCTGCAAGAAGGACGCGCAGCGCCGCGCTGCCGAGGCGGACACCAATGCCGCCAAGGACCCGAGCGAAGCGAACAAGACCACCGACAGCACTTCCGCCAAGTCCCCCGCCAAGGGGACCAAGACGACCGCGACTCCCACTCCCGGCCCCAGCCTCTCGGAGGAAGAGAAGAAGCTGGTCCCGCAGTGCGGTAAGCAGTAAAGCCGTAGGGGGCCTTCAGCACCATGAGCGTTGTCACCAACACCACCACCATCGGCGCGATCGACGCGCCGAGCCGCCGCAACACCGAGCTGGCGCTGGTCGCTTTCGCCGTACTGATCTCGGTGTTCGCGTACGCCAACGTGGGCCTCGCCCTCAACGGAGAACTGCCCGCCGGGATGCTCGGGTACGGGCTGGGCCTCGCGCTGCTCGGCGGTGTGGCACATCTCGCGGTGCGGAGGTTCGCTCCGTACTCCGACCCGCTGCTGCTTCCGCTGGCGACTCTGCTGAACGGTCTGGGACTGGCATTCATCTGGCGGCTGGACCAGTCGGAACGATTCCAGGCTCTCAAGACGTTCGCCCCGGCCGCCTCCAAGCAGCTGATCTTCTCCGCGGCCGGTGTCGCACTGCTGGTGGTCGTCCTGCTGGTGCTCAAGGACCACCGGATCCTGCAGCGCTACACCTACATCTCCATGCTGGTCGCGCTGTTCCTGCTGATCCTTCCGATGTTCTTCCCGGCAGTGAACGGCGCCAAGATCTGGATCAAGATCCCCGGAGTCGGCACGATCCAGCCGGGAGAGTTCGCGAAGATCATCATCGCGGTCTTCTTCGCCGGCTACCTCATGGTCAAGCGCGACGCCCTCGCCCTGGCCAGCCGCCGGTTCATGGGGCTGTACCTGCCTCGCGGCCGTGACCTCGGGCCGATTCTCATGGTCTGGGCCTTCTCGATCCTGATCCTGGTCTTCGAGACCGACCTCGGGTCGTCCCTGCTGTTCTTCGGCATGTTCGTCGTCATGCTGTACGTCGCCACCGAGCGCACCAGCTGGATCGTCTTCGGTCTGCTGATGTCCGGAGCCGGAGCCGTCGGTGTGGCCACCTTCGAACCGCACGTGCAGGACCGTGTCACCGCCTGGCTCGACCCCTTCGCAGGATGGGGCGTGGAACCGGCGAGCGAGCAGATGGCCAAGTCGTTGATGGCCTTCGGCTCCGGCGGCACGCTCGGCACCGGCCTCGGTCAGGGCAACTCGGACCTGATCGGATTCGCGGCGAACTCCGACTTCATCCTCGCCACCGTCGGCGAGGAGCTCGGGCTCGCCGGTATGATGGGAGTCCTGCTCGTCTACGGTCTGATCGTCGAGCGTGGCGTCCGTACGGCGCTGGCCGCCCGTGATCCCTTCGGCAAGCTCCTCGCGATCGGCCTCTCCGGCTCCTTCGCCATCCAGGTCTTCGTCGTCGCCGGCGGTGTCATGGGTCTCATCCCGCTGACCGGTATGACGATGCCGTTCCTCGCGGCCGGCGGTTCGTCCGTCATCGCCAACTGGGCCCTCATCGGCATCCTGATCAGGATCAGCGACACCGCACGCCGGCCCGCGCCTGCCCCCGCACCGTCCCCGGACGCCGAAATGACCCAGGTGGTCCGACCGTGAACAAGCCGCTCCGCAGGATCGCCATCTTCTGCGGCATCCTCGTCCTCGCCCTGCTCGTCCGCACGAACTACGTCCAGTACGTCCGCGCCGACGAGCTCAACTCGAACGAGCACAACCGCCGCGTCCAGATCGAGCGCTACGCCCACGAGCGCGGCAACATCATCGTCGACGGTGAGCCCGTGACGGGCTCGGTCGAGACCGAGGACAGCGACTTCAAGTACAAGCGCGTCTGGAAGAACGGCCCCATGTGGGCGCCCGTCACCGGCTACTCCTCGCAGGCCTTCGACTCCTCGCAGCTGGAGAGCATCGAGGACGGCATCCTCACGGGCAACGGCGACCAGCTCTTCTTCGACCGCACGCTGTCGATGTTCACCGGCGAGAAGAAGACCGGCGGCAACATCGTCACCACCCTCGACGGTGCCGCCCAGAAGGCCGCCTTCAAGGGCCTCGGCGACAAGAAGGGCGCCGTCGCCGCGATCGATCCCCAGACCGGCGCCATCCTGGCGCTCGCCAGCACACCCTCGTACGACCCCTCGGTCTTCGCCGGCAACTCGCTCAAGGACTCGGACGCCCGGCAGAAGCTCCTGGACGACAAGGACAAGCCGATGCTGAACCGGGCCCTGCGGGAGACCTACCCGCCCGGCTCGACGTTCAAGGTGGTCACGGCGTCCGCGGCGCTGGAGAACGGCCTGTACACCGACATCGACGCGAAGACGGACTCCCCGCTGCCCTGGCGCCTCCCGCAGTCGACCAACCTGCTGCAGAACGAGGGCAACATCCCCTGCAAGGACGCCTCCCTCCGGGAAGCGCTGCGCTGGTCCTGCAACACGGTCTTCGGCAAGATGAGCGACGACGTCGGCAACGAGAAGATGATCGAACAGGCCGGAAAGTTCGGCTTCAACGACGAGGTCTTCACTCCGACCCGCGCCGACGCCAGCATCTACCCGAAGGACAACCAGCCGCAGAACGCCATGGCGGGCATCGGCCAGGCCTCCAACCGGGCCACGCCGCTCCAGATGGCCATGGTGGCGTCCGCGATCGCCAACGACGGCAAGCTCATGCAGCCGTACATGGTCGCCCAGCGCCAGGCCCCCAACCTGGACGTCATCTACACGCACGAGAAGGAGCAGCTCAGCCAACCCCTCTCGGCGGAGAACGCCCAGAAGGTGCAGCAGATGATGGAGACCGTGGTCAAGGACGGCACGGGAACCAACGCCCAGATCGACGGCGTCACAGTCGGTGGCAAGACCGGTACCGCGCAGCACGGCCTGAACAACAGCGAGAAGCCGTACGCCTGGTTCATCTCGTACGCCAAGACCGACAGCGGCTCTCCGGTCGCGGTGGCCGTGGTCGTCGAGGACGGCAACGCCAACCGGGACGACATCTCGGGTGGCGGCCTGGCCGCCCCTATCGCCAAGAACGTGATGAAGGCGGTACTCGACGGAAAGAGGTGACACCCGTCACAACTTCTGTCCACACCGGCGCATTGGGATACCGGTCGGATATCAGCTGAAGGGTGCGGGCCGATCACACCGGGCGTGCCCGGTAGCGTATGCGCGAACAGCGCACCGCCGGACCACACACGGGTGCGGTCGGGACTGACGGAGAGGGCTGGATCAGTTATGGAAGAGCCGCGTCGCCTCGGCGGCCGGTACGAGCTGGGCTCGGTGCTCGGCCGTGGTGGCATGGCCGAGGTCTACCTCGCGCACGACACCCGGCTCGGCCGCACCGTCGCTGTGAAGACGCTGCGGGCCGATCTCGCCCGCGATCCGTCCTTCCAGGCACGGTTCCGCCGTGAGGCCCAGTCCGCCGCATCGCTCAACCACCCCGCGATCGTCGCCGTCTACGACACCGGCGAGGACTACGTCGACGGGGTCTCCATCCCGTACATCGTGATGGAGTACGTCGACGGTTCGACGCTCAGAGAGCTTCTGCACTCCGGCCGCAAGCTGCTGCCCGAGCGGACTCTCGAGATGACCGTCGGGATCCTGCAGGCACTGGAGTACTCGCACCGGGCCCAGATCGTCCACCGGGACATCAAGCCGGCGAACGTCATGCTGACGCGTACCGGGCAGGTCAAGGTCATGGACTTCGGCATCGCCCGTGCCATGGGCGACTCCGGCATGACGATGACCCAGACCGCCGCGGTCATCGGCACCGCCCAGTACCTCTCCCCTGAGCAGGCCAAGGGCGAACAGGTCGACGCGCGTTCCGACCTGTACTCCACCGGTTGCCTGCTCTACGAACTGCTCGCCGTCCGGCCCCCGTTCGTCGGTGACTCACCTGTAGCGGTCGCCTACCAGCACGTGCGCGAGGAGCCGCAGCCTCCGAGCAACTTCGACTCCGAGATCACGCCCGAGATGGACGCGATCGTCCTCAAGGCGCTCACCAAGGACCCCGACTACCGCTACCAGTCGGCCGACGAGATGCGCGCTGACATCGAGGCCTGCCTCGACGGCCAGCCGGTAGCGGCCACGGCGGCCATGGGCGCCGCGGGCTACGGCGGCTACAACGCCTACAACAACGACCAGCCCACCACGGCCATGCGCGCGGACCCGAACGGCGCCCAGACGTCGATGCTCCCGCCGGTCAACCCGGACGACGGCGGCTACGGCTACGACGACCGCCCGGACCGCCGACGCCAGAAGAAGAGCAACACCTCGACGATCCTCCTGGTCGTCGCGGGCGTCCTCGTGCTCATCGGGGCCATCCTGATCGGCCGTGCGGTCTTCACCGACAGCGAGGGCGAGAGCGGCAAGACCGCCGCACCGAACATGGTCGGCACCACGTTCGAGAAGGCGCAGAGACTCGCGGAGAACGCCGGCGTCGAGGTGAAGATCGGTTCCAAGGAACCGTGCGAGGCGCAGGAGAAGGACAAGATCTGCAGTCAGTCCCCGTCGCCCGACGCCAGCATGAAGACGGGCGAGACCGTCACCCTGGTCGTCTCCACCGGTGCGCCGAAGGTCGAGGTCCCGGACGTCGTCGACGACACCGAGGAGAGCGCCCGTAAGGCCCTCGAGGACAAGGGCTTCACGGTGAACGTCAAGTCCGCGGAGTCCGAGAAGACTCCGGACACGATCATCGCGCAGGACCCCGAGGGCGGTTCGAAGGTCGAGAAGGACTCCGAGGTCACGATCACCGTGGCCAAGAAGACGACCCAGAACGTACCCGGTGTGGTCGGCAGGTCGTTCGCCGACGCCGAGGCCCAGCTGAAGGGTGTGGGCTTCGCCAACGTCTCCAGGACCGACGTGGACTCGGACCAGCCGGCCGGCACCGTGATCGAGCAGACACCGGCGGCGAACAGCAAGGAGGCCAAGGACACCCAGATCGTCCTCAAGGTCTCCAAGGGTCCGCCGCAGCCTGAGCAGGTCACCGTCCCGGGTGACCTGCAGGGCAAGCGGTACAAGGACGCGAAGTCCGCGCTCGAAGGCCTTGGCCTGGTGGTCGCGCTCGCCCCCAACTCGTCGGACAAGCCGAACGCGCTGGTGGTGCAGTCCGATCCGGCCCCCAACAGCCAGGTGGCCAAGGGCAGCACCGTCACCCTCACCACCATCGGCGGTGGCGGAGGCGGCGACGGGAACATCTTCGGCGGGCCCAACGGCCAGGCGGACTGACCGCGTAGCGCCGAACGTACGGCGAAAGGGCCCCGGTCACCTTCGAGGTGACCGGGGCCCTTCGTCGCTCCCGGAGCCGGTTCCCGAGGCCCGGAGCGACGCGGTCCGTGTTCTCACCGGCCGAGCGCGCTCTCACCGGCCGAGCGCGCTCTCACCGGAGAACTGCCGCCCGCCGGGCGTCAGCGCAGCTCCGCGGGTTTCGTCCGGTCCCTGTCCACCTTCTCGGTGCGCACCAGCTCGCCCCAGACGATGTAGCGGTACTTCGACGTGTACACGGGGGTGCACGTGGTGAGCGTGATGTAGCGGCCGGGCTTCTTCACACCCGACTCCTTGGGCACCGAGGCGATGACGTCGACGTCGTACTTCGACGTCTGCGGAAGCTTCGCGTAGACCTTGTAGACGTACCAGGTGTCCTTGGTCTCGAAGACGACCGCGTCGCCCTTCCTCACCTTGTCGATGTTGTGGAACTTGGCGCCGTGCCCGTCCCGGTGTGCGGCGAGCGCGAAGTTTCCCCGCTCGGCGGAGGGCAGGGCCGACTTCACGGGGTCCGTGTAGTAGCCGGCGACGCCGTTGTTGAGCGTGGCGGTGTCGGTGCCCTTTCCGACCAGCACCTCGCCGTTCTTCATGGCGGGCACGTGGAGGAAGCCGATGCCGTCCCCGGTGTCCAGTGCGCCCGGACCCCCTGCCCAACGGTCGCGGACCGTGTTGCCCTGCTTGTCCGCCTCACGGTCCGCGAGCACGTTGGTCCACCACAGCGAGTAGACGACGAACAGCCCCAGCACCAGGCCGGCGGTGATGAGCAGTTCGCCGAAGAGGCTCACCGCCGTCGCGACGGGATGCCGGCTCCTGCTCCGCTTCGGGGGCGCCGGCGCATCGGCACGCTCGTCCTGTTCGGTCCTCGCTGCCACCGCACCCGCCCCTGTCGTGATGTCGTCCAGCCCGCGTCAGCCGACGAGTGCGTCGGGCTTGCCCTCGCTCCGCGGCCGCTCTTCGACCATTTTGCCCCACACGATCATTCGGTACGTACTCGTGAATTCCGGCGTGCAGGTCGTCAGCGTGATGTACCTGCCCGGGGCGTCGAAGCCCGAGCCCGGGGGCACTTCGTCGATCACGGCGACGTTGGACGGTGACGTCTGCGGGAGGATGCTCGTCATCTCGTACGTGTAGTAGGCGTCCTGGGTCTCGACCACGATCGGATCGCCCGGCTTCAACTTGTTGATGTAGCGGAAGGGCTCGCCGTGGGTGTTGCGGTGGCCCGCCACCGCGAAGTTGCCCTGCTTCGCCGACGGCATCGCGGTCTTCAGCTTGCCCTCGCCGTAATGGCCGACCATGCCGCGGTCGAGGACCTTCTCCTTGCTGATGCCCTCGGCGATCGGGGCGACCACGTCCAGTTCGGGGATGTGCATGATGGCGAATCCCTGGCCGGGCTCGAAGACGCCGGGGCTCCGCTCGCCGCTCGCCCAGTCGTCCTGGATCTTGTGCGTCTCCCGGCCGGCGATCTGGTCGGCCCGGACGTTGGTCCACCACAGCTGGTACGTGACGAACAGGAGCATCAGCACACCGAAGGTGATGAAGACTTCGCCGACGACCCGGCTGGCCACGACGGCCGGGCTGTCCTTGGCCGCACGGGCAGCGCGCCGCGCCTCCAGGCGCGACATCGGGGCCGCGGGCCCCGCCGCGCCGGATACGGCGACGCGCTCGGGTTCCGCCCGCCGTCTGCCGCGCCCCTTGGCCGCCCTACGGCGCTCAGCCCTGCCGCCCGTCGCGCCCGTCGGCAGGATTCCGGGAGCGGTCGTCGAGGAGTCAGGTACCTCCCGGCCGGAAACGGCCCGCGTGTCGGCCGTCCGCAGGCCGATGGTCTCGTCGCTCGGGGCCGGCGGCGACGCCTCCGCAGGCTCCTTGACCGGTGTCGGCGTGGGGCCGGGTCCGGGTATCGCGGTCCCGAGTCCGGGCATCACCGTCGTCGCCTCGTCGGCCCCTGACGCAGGAGCCGCACCAGGCCGCTGCTGCCCGTACCAGTCGCGTTGGTAGCCCTCCGGGTCATACCACTCGCCCGGGGCCTCCACGGGCGCCTGAGCCGCGGTTACGGGCGTCCGGGACGCCTCCGCCCCGGCTTGGCCGGTCTCCGCCGGGAACCAAGGTGAGGCATGCGGCCCGGGCAGCGGGTCGTTCAGTGGATCGGCGAGCCGTTCCACCGCCGCCTCGAACGTGCCGTCGGGCTCGTACGCTCCCTGCGCGTGCGAGCCTTCCTGCCCGGCGTCGGGGCGGAGTGAGGTCACGCCGCGGCCTTGCCCACCACCGGGGCGAGCCCCACCGATCTCTCGACGGCGCCGATGTCGCCGCACTGCTCCAGCCAGTTGGCGAGCATCAGGTGCCCGTGCTCCGTGAGTACCGACTCGGGATGGAACTGCACCCCCTCCACCGCCTGTTCGCGGTGGCGCAGCCCCATGATGATGCCGTCGGCGGTGCGTGCGGTGACCTCGAGCTCCGGCGGTACGGTCGCGGGCTCGGCTGCGAGCGAGTGGTAGCGCGTGGCGGTGAACGGGGACGGCAGACCGGCGAACACGCCCTTGCCCTCGTGCAGTACGGGCGAGGTCTTGCCGTGCAGCAGCTCCGGAGCCCGGTCCACGACACCGCCGTACGCGACGGCCATCGACTGCATGCCCAGGCAGACGCCGAAGACCGGAACGCCGCTCCGCGCGCAGTGGTGGACCATCTCGATGCAGACACCGGCCTGTTCGGGCGTGCCTGGTCCTGGAGACAGCAGCACCCCGTCGAAGCCGTCGTCGGCGTGTGCCGTGGTCACCTGGTCGTTGCGTACGACCTCGCACTCGGCGCCGAGCTGGTAGAGGTACTGGACGAGGTTGAAGACGAAGCTGTCGTAGTTGTCGACGACGAGAATGCGTGCGTTCACTGCCCGGCCCCCGCTCCGCCGGTGCCTTCGCCGTCCACCGTCACGTCACCGAACGGGAGCAGCGGCTCCGCCCAGGGGAAGACGTACTGGAAGAGCGCGTAGACAACCGCCAAGGCGAGCACGAGCGAGATGAATCCCCGCACCCATGCGCTGCCCGGCAGATGCCGCCAGATCCAGCCGTACATGCTGTTGCCTCCATTCGGTACGGCACCAGACTAAACGGCCCGGGCACAGGCGGGGGTCAGCTGTGGAAAGCCACTCGTACGGTGTCCGCCACAGGCCCCTACGGGCCTCGCCGTGCCGGATCCGGGACCCGACTACTCCGCAGGCTGTGCGTAATGAAGGTCGATGGTGCCCGAATAGCCGGGAAGCGTCAGCTTGTCATCCTCTTCGACCTTCCATCCCAGTCCGTACGCCTTCACGTACAGAAGGTAGTTCTGGATCGCGGTGGAGTCGTCGAGCGCCTGCCTGAGCTTCCCCCGGTCGCCGACAGCGGTGACCTTGTACGGCGGTGAGTAGACCCGGCCCTGGAGGATCAGCGTGTTGCCCACGCAGCGGACCGCGCTGGTGGAGATCAGCCGCTGGTCCATCACCCGGATGCCGCGGGCCCCGCCCTGCCAGAGCGCGTTGACCACGGCCTGGAGGTCCTGCTGGTGGATGACCAGGTCGTTGGGCTGGGGATCGGGGTACCCGGGATTCGCCGTGGCGTTCGGCGGAGCGTCGTTCAGCGTGACGGAAAGCGCCTGACCGGTGATCTCCGTGGTGCCCGCGGCCTTCTCCAGAGCGTCGAGCTCCGCGTCCTCGGCACGGGTGCTCCCGTCGTCGCGCCGGGCGAGGGTGTCGATGTCCCCACGCACCGTTGCGGTCGATTCGTCCAGTTCCGCGTTCTTCTCACTGCGTTGCTGAATGAGGTCGGAGAGTTTCAGTAGCGAGGAGTCCGTACGGATATCGGTCCCCTTGGCCGTATTGGCACTGGTGACGAAGATCAGTCCGGCCAGTGCGAAAACGGCAGCGGTGAGGCCTTGGGCCGGGCCGCGCGACATGCGGCGGGCCGGACCTCGAGGAGAGTCGGCAGAATTGCTCAACGTACCCTTATCTCCTTAGGCGCCACGGAAGCACTACGCTAACGGACGCCCCGGGGAGGCAGCATTCCCCCTTGCGCCCCGGCGCCAGCCACAGATCCCTGCGCGGTCACGCAGCGCATCGACAGGAGAGTCCCTCGTGCCGAAGTCACGTATCCGCAAGAAGGCAGATTTCACGCCGCCGCCGACGAAGCAGGCGACGAGCATAAAGCTGACCAATCGCAGTTGGGTGGCGCCGGTGATGCTGGCGCTCTTCCTGATCGGCCTGGCCTGGATCGTGGTCTTCTACGTCACCGAGGGCGACCTGCCGATCGACGCGCTGGGCAACTGGAACATCGTGGTGGGCTTCGGCTTCATCGCAGGTGGCTTCGGTGTCTCCACGCAGTGGAAGTAGCTCTGCCCTAAAGTTACCCACAGAGTTATCCACAGGCGGGGGAAAAGGTCAGACGATCTGTGGATAACTTCCCTCGGGGTTGACGCCGGTGTGACTACACACTTACGCATCGCAAGAGGGTGTGCCCCTTGTCCTGACTGGAAGAACCCGGTTCAGCGACAAGGGGCACACCTGTTCCCCGCGTCGTACACAAGATCCGGCACGTTCTGTGGACAACTACACCCCCGGAGCAACGGATTCCGCTCAGGTGAGCGCAGCGGTCCTGGCAAGGACGACGGCCACGACCACGATCAGAACCGACGCGCAGGCGCCGTACTGCACGAGATTCCGGCGCTCGCGCGGGGCGTGGACCATGGCGATGGCGATCAGGGCGCCGGCGACCAGTCCACCGACGTGGGCCTGCCAGGCGATCCCGCCCCAGGGGTTGAAGGTGAAGATCAGGTTCACCACGAGCAGCGCGATCACCGGCCGCATGTCGTAGTTCATCCGGCGCATCAGCACCGCCGTGGCACCCAGCAGGCCGAAGACCGCTCCGGACGCACCGAGCGTGCCCTGCGCCGGGTCGGCGACGAGGTACGTGAGCGCGCTGCCGGCAAGCCCCGAGAGCAGGTACAGCGCGAGGTACCGGGCACGGCCGAGCGCGGCCTCCAAGGGGCCTCCGAGCCACCAGAGCCCCAGCATGTTGAACGCGATGTGCCACACCTCCTCGTGCAGGAACGTCGACGTCACCAGCCTGTACCACTGCCCCTCGGCGACCCCTTCGTAGCCGGCCGACGAGTCACCCACGTAGGCGCGGCCGAACAGCAGGAGATCGTTGAGCAGCGCGTGCCTGGCCATGACCGCCACGAAGACTGCGAGATTGAGGCCGATGAGGATCTTGGTGATCAGCCTCGGATCGGACGCGACGCTACCGCCGGCGAGGGTCCGCGGCCGGTCCGCCGCGGGGTGATGACCCGTCCCGGAGGCTTCACGGACGCAGTCAGGGCACTGGAATCCCACCGAGGCACCGATCATGCAGTCCGTGCAGATGGGCCGCTCGCACCGGGTGCAGCGGATCCCCGTCTCCCTGTCCGGATGCCGGTAACAGGTGGGAGGCCCGGCCGCAGCCGCGGACCCGTCCCGGTCTTCCGGCGGCTGCTGCTTCTCCATGGGTCACGGCCCCTTCGGTCCTCGTCCGTGGGGGCGGCGCACATGCGACCGCCCCCGCTCGCCCGTTATGTAACAGTACGGACGAGGAGGGCGGTTGGTTCCCGGCCGGCCGGTCCCCGTTGGGCTCCCGTGCCTTGGGTTCCTGGGCGGACAGCAGCGATCCGCCGGGCCGGCGACTCGTGGGCCGGGCATCGGTCGGATCAGCGGGTCTCGATGAGGACAGACTCGATCACCGCGTCCTGGAGCGGACGGTCGGTGCGCGGATTCGTGGGAGTGGCCGCGATGGTGTCCACGACCTTCCTGCCCCCCTCATCGGCGACCTCACCGAAGATCGTGTGCTTGCCGGTCAGCCAGGCGGTGGGCGACACGGTCAGAAAGAACTGGGAGCCGTTGGTGCCGGGCCCCGCGTTGGCCATCGCCAGCACGTACGGCTTGGTGAAGGCGAGGTCCGGGTGGAACTCGTCGCCGAACTCGTATCCGGGGCCACCCGTTCCGTTCCCCAGCGGGTCCCCGCCCTGGATCATGAAGCCGCTGATGACTCGGTGGAAGACAGTTCCGTCGTACAGCTTGTCCGTGGACTTCTTGCCGGTCTCCGGGTCGGTCCACTCACGCTCGCCCTGGGCGAGTTCGACGAAGTTCCTGACCGTTTTGGGCGCGTGGTTCGGCAGGAGCCGGATCACGATGTCGCCGTGGTTGGTCTTCAAAGTGGCGTAAAGCTGCTCGGCCACGATCTGCCTTCCGTAAGTGCTCACTGATGACCACCGATCCTCGCACGGGGCGCCCCGTCCACAGCCCGGCCGCCGCCCCGTGGCCTGGCTGCGCTCACCTTGTTGCGCCCTTCCCGCACCATTCCCACACTTCCCGGGCAACAGCTTTGAGCGCGGCCAAGTGCCCGACGGACGGGGGCGGGCCGACACGAACCGTGACATCGTCGTCGACACGCTCCCCTTGCACTGCGTTGCCCGACAATGCTGGACATGACCCGGATGCCCGTCCCGCATGGCGCTGATTGCCTCAGCGGGCATGATTTCGAACTGGGTGGATAGGCGGAGTACCTACCCGCCACCAAGGAGGAGGATCCCGTGACCCGCATCGACAGCGTGCGCGCCGCAACCTACTCGGCGAAGGACAGCGCGCAGCACGCCGCGGAAGTGGTGGCGCCCTATGCCGACACGGCCAAAGAACAAGCCGCGCACTACGCACAGGAGGCACGCGCACGGCTCGCGCCCAAGGTGTCGAAGGCAGCCGCGCAAGCCCGCGTCCAGTACGGCGCGCATCTCGCACCGCGCATCGAACAGGCACTGACCCATGTGCCTCCGAAGGTGGACGAGGCCGCGCACAAGGCCGCTACCCGGACGCGCAGCGCCGCCCGGACCGCGGCCGACTACACCGTGCCCCGCGTCGAGTACGCCGTGGCGGCCGGTCGGCCCGTGGCAGAGGAGGCCACGGCCCGCAGTGCGGCCGCACTTGCGGCACTGCGCGGCCAGGTCACTGCCAAGGAGATCCAGAAGCTCGTCAGAAAGCACGAGCGGCGGGCCAAGGCAGGCCGGGCGGCCAAGGGGTTCCTGGTGCTGGGCGTCCTTGCGGGCGGAGCCTTCGCCGCCTGGAAGTGGTGGGACAAGCAGGCCAACCCGGACTGGCTGGTCGAGCCCCCGGCCCCCACCGAGGTGGCCGACGACCGTGCTCCTCTGACTTCGGTCGACGGGAGCGGCAATACGGTCCTCGACCCTGAGGTCCGTGCCAAGCAGGACGAGGCCGAGACCGGCTCGGACCCGACGGACGGCAACGACCACCGCTGACCCGCCCCGTCCGGCAGCGACGCCTGAGAGGGGCGCCGGAAGACCTCACGGTCTTCCGGCGCCCCTCTCTGTTTCACGTGAAACGAAGCCGCGCCGGGACCACGGATAGACCCGTCCGCCGTCCCGGCGGGACCGCCAACGCGGAAGAGCCCCTCCTACCAGCGTTTCCGCTGGTAGGAGGGGCTCTTCTGAATGTGGAGCCTAGGAGATTCGAACTCCTGACATCTGCCTTGCAAAGGCAGCGCTCTACCAACTGAGCTAAGGCCCCGAAAACAGACACAACAGGGCACATTCCTGCCGCGATGTCCGTCGCAGAACAGAGTACCGGGTGACCCCCCGAATCCTGCAAAAAGATTGGGTCTCCCGGTGTGGAACCGCTCTCCGTAAGATGCACGACGAGGTTCGCAGCAGCGAAGCCGCAGCGCAGGGGAGACGCAATGGACGCAGCACAGCAAGAGGCGACGGCTAGAGCCAGAGAGCTCCAGCGCAGCTGGTACGGAGAGCCGCTGGGTGCGCTCTTCCGCAGGCTGATCGACGACCTGGGCCTGAATCAGGCACGGCTCGCCGCGGTGCTGGGGCTGTCCGCCCCGATGCTCTCCCAGCTGATGAGCGGCCAGCGCGCCAAGATCGGCAATCCCGCCGTGGTCCAGCGCGTCCAGGCGCTTCAGGAACTCGCCGGACAGGTGGCGGACGGCAGCACCAGCGCGGGAGAGGCCACCGAGCGGATGGAAGAGATCAAGAAGTCGCAGGGCGGCTCGGTCCTCACCAACACCGGCCAGACGTCCACCACCGGCGGAGCCCCCACCGTGCGGCGGGTGGTCCGCGAGATCCAGTCCCTGCTGCGGTCGGTCGCCGCGGCCGGCGACATCATAGACGCGGCCGACTCCCTCGCGCCCGCGCACCCGGAGCTGGCAGAGTTCCTCAGGGTGTACGGAGCGGGACGCACGGCGGACGCGGTCGCACACTACGAAGGCCACCAGAACTAGCCCCTTCACCGGGAGCAGGCCACGGGGGAGCCGGAAGCGGGCCACGGGGGCCGGAGCAGCCCCGGGACAGGGCAGAGCCGTGGCAGTATCCCGACAAGCCGGAGCACGAACCGATACGGGAACGGGAGCGGGCGCAGCACAATGGGTGAGGTCTTCGCTGGTCGGTACGAGCTGGTCGATCCGATCGGACGCGGTGGGGTCGGTGCCGTCTGGCGCGCTTGGGACCACCGCCGCCGCCGCTACGTGGCAGCCAAGGTCCTGCAGCAGAGCGACGCGCACACACTGCTGCGCTTCGTCCGTGAGCAGGCGCTGCGGATCGAGCATCCGCACGTCCTCGCCCCGGCCAGCTGGGCTGCGGACGACGACAAGGTCCTGTTCACGATGGACCTGGTCAGCGGCGGCTCCCTGGCCCATGTCATAGGCGACTACGGGGCGTTGCCTCCGCGTTTCGTCTGCCTGCTCCTCGACCAGCTGCTGTCCGGGCTGTCCACGGTGCACGCCGAGGGGGTCGTACACCGTGACATCAAGCCGGCCAACATCCTGATGGAGGCCACCGGGACGGGCCGGCCGCACCTTCGGCTGTCCGACTTCGGCATCTCGATGCGCAAGGGCGAGCCGCGGCTGACCGAGACCAACTACGTGGTGGGTACGCCGGGTTACTTCGCACCCGAGCAGATGATGGGGTCGGAGCCCGACTTCCCGGCGGACCTGTTCGCCGTGGGCCTCGTCGCGCTGTACCTGCTGGAGGGGAAGAAGCCCGACGCCCAGGCGCTGATCGAGTACTTCGCCGCGCACGGCACCCCAGGCGCCCCTCAGGGCGTGCCTGAGCCCCTGTGGCAGGTGCTCGCCGGTCTGCTCCAGCCCGATCCGCACCAACGCTTCCGTACGGCAACGGGCGCCCGCAAGGCGCTGTCGGCCGCGGTGGAGATGCTGCCGGAGCCGGGCCCCGACGACGAGACGGTCGAGGTGTTCGACCAGATCGGCCCCCTGCCCGCAGGATTCGGCCCGGACGGACCGGAGGCTCCCGGCGGTGACCCGCGGACGCCCGCACAGGCGGCCGGTGGTGCGGCACCCTCGCCCCAGCCGTACGCCCCCGCACAAGGTCCCGGGCAGCAGCCGTACGCGTCGCACGCATCCATGTCGGAGACGGGCAGCTTCCACATCGCGCCGCCCCCGCAGCAGTCGGCACCCGCTCAGTATCCGGCGGCCGTTCCGCATCCGGCGCAGACCGCCGCGCCGCTCCGGTACCCGACCGAGGCCTCACCAGATCCGTCCCAGGCGCCCACGGCCGCCGTGCCGTACGGGGCGGCGGCCACCCGCCCCTACACCGCCCATCACCTCCAGGCTCCCCCGACCGTCACACCTGCTCCGCACGCGTCTCCCACGAAGCGCCCTGGACCGCCCCCGAAGGTGGCGATCCCGGTGCTGCTGGTGGCTCTGGTGTGCTTCGCGGTGGGCATCTGGGCTCTGATCGAGTCCTGACGGGCTGCCAAGTCCGTCGTCCGGATCAGACTGCGAGCCCAGCCTGATCCGGAAAGGAACGCCTGAGGGCTGTCCCGCACTCCCCGGTGGATCAGCGCGCGGCGTCAGATGCGGTGCATCGCAAGGCGGAGGGTCGTCCTCGTACTGGGCGTATTCGGGCGATCCGACAACGCGGCGAGGTGCCGTAGCTGTCGTCGTACGCCCGCCGGGGAGTACGGGACAGCCCTTAGGCCCGGGGCGGTCCCCCGGTCGGCCGCTGTCCCCCCGAGGCCGGCGGAGGCGGCACGGCCCGGCGCCTGGCGAGCAGCGTCCAGGCGCCGAGTCCGAGCACCAGGACCGCGCCCGCGCCGATACCCGCCGCGGCCACCAGCTTCATGGTGTCGCTCTTCTCCGCCTCCGGCGCGCTCCGACCGCTCCTGGCCATGTCCCGGTCGTCGTCCGTGACCCCGAAGATGCCGGCGTCCCCCTGGTAGGGCGACGTCTTGCCGTCGTTGACGACCTTGACCTTGAGCGTCAGCCCGATGGGATCGTCACCGTAGTACTCGGCGACCTTCGGGGAGAGTGTCACCGACAGGTAGTACCAGCCGGCGAACCGCATGGCACTGACGTCCTCCGCGGAGTCGTGACGGTTCTCGTAGGCCACCGGGGGCAGCGGATCCAGAGCCACCGAGTTGGGCGCCCCCGAGTAGGACAGTGCCGCGTCGTCCACGTGCCCCCGTGCCGGGTTGTCCAGCGACAACGCCAGGGCGTTGCCCAGGTACTCGGTCGACTTGCCGCTGTTGCTCAGCGCGGCCGTGGCGAAGATCTGCTGCCCCCAGTCCACGGGCACCCGGTAGAAGCGCGTCTGTCCCGGCGCGATGCCGTCCACCCATTCACCGGACTCCAGGCTGGTGGCGTCGTAGAAACTGCTGCCGCCGGATCGCTTCTGCTTGCCCGAGGGCGGAACAGGCGACGCGGAGGGCCAGTTCTCCGGCGCCTCCGTAGGCATCGGCTCGCCGTCCTTCAGCGCGGGCTCGGTCTCGAAGCGCAGCTCCAGGTCCCAGGCGTCGGGGGCGGAGGTCGCCTTGCTCTCCCGCTCGATCAGTACGTTGTACGTTCCACCCGCCGCGCACGTGGTGCCTCCCTTCTCCACGGTCCGGTGGGCGTACGCGGCGATGGGCCGCGGGAACTCGGCCGACTCGAAAGCCGCGTCCTGCGAGCTGCACCGGTTGTCGTCGAGGTCCCTGATGCTCACCGTGATGCCGTCCCCGTAGGCGACCTCCCCGGCCGTCCTGGGCACGGCCACCGCGGACACGTACGCATCGGTCGAGGCGTCGAGCTCCAGACGGTAGTAGAGCTTCTGCGCCTTCTCGATGGAACTCCGGTAGACGGAACCGGGCTTCAGCTCCGTCGCCTCGGCGTTCGACTCGGCACCCTGGACGGACGTCGCCGCCGGATCGAAGGTGTAGGCCACCGCGCTGTCGGCAGCCTGCGCCTGACCCGGCGTCGATGCCACCGCGCACATCGCGGCGATCGACGCCAACGTCACCCGGCCCCTGTTGCGCTGCCTGTTCACGCGCTCCCCCTCGTCGTGTGCGTACCTGCCCCGCGTCGGCCGCGTACGAAAGCGAGCACGGCGATCAGGGCTAGCACGGCGCCCGCTCCGCCAGCGGGCGCGATGCCGGTCCATCCTGCCCCGCCCGCACCACTGCTGTCGCCGGGCGTAGCCGCACTGCCGCTCTTGTCCGCCTTGGTGCGTCGCCGGGGCCCACGGCGCTGTACCACTTTCCTCCGGGCCCGATCGTGTCCGGACACTGTCCGGGAGCCAGCTCCTGCGCGCCGCCCGCCGTGACCGCTCCCTCGATCCGCCGGCCCCTCAACCGGCAACCGGCTGAGGAGAGTTGGGAGTCGAGCACCATGGTCGGGCTGCCGCAGCCCGGCCCGTCCTGTCCCACGGCGCGCGGCCCTGCCTGCGGCAAGGCCGCCACATGGCAGGAGCTCCCGCCACCAGGGCGAACAACGCCGCAGCGGCCGCGACCGCGCTCCTGCCATGTGGCGGCTCACCCCCGCCCTCGCCCACGCACTCACCGAATCCCCCTCGCGCACCCCAATCGCTTTGCTTACGCAAGCTATCGATTTGCGGAAGTGAACTCAAGAGTTCGGCTGTCACGGTCCCGCAACAGCGGGCCCCGGACAGCACGAAGCCCCGGCCGCTCGGCGACCGGGGCTCTTAGCAGACTGTTCCGTCTCACACACCCGAACCCGCGGGCACGGAGTCGGTCGCCTCTGTCCACAGATCCTGCTCGGCGCGATCCGCCTGGATCTGGCGGTACACGAGGAGCCCGCCGATGGCGGCCAGTGCGACCAGGAGAAGCTTCTTCACCGCGCGACCTCGTCTTTCCTTGACGTAAGGGACTTCTGCCGCCCGACTATACACACCGGCCGATACCGATCGGTGACCTGCCCGGACCCCCGCAGCCACCCCGTTCACGACCCTTCACGAGGACCCTCGGCGACCCGGAATCAGCATGTCCGAGCCGGTTGAACCATACGAGTGGTGTTCATCAGAAGATCGGCGCACCGGGGGCGTCGGTCCCGGGATCCGCGGCCCGGATCCACATCATCGGAAAGGTAAGCAAACCGGACCACCTGAAAGCGAGGGGCCATGAGCACCTTCAGGGTCAAGAGCATCTGGACAGCCTTCATCACAGCCTTCTTCGCACTCCTCGCCTCACTGGGCCTCGCCACCGCCCAGACCGCGGCCGCGGAGCCGGCGCACACGACCCAGGAGCACACGGGTGCGACCGCGGCAACCGCGACCACCCCGTCGGTGCGATGGACCCTTCCGCGTGACAGGGCACTGCCGCCGACCATGAAGCAGCGCATCCGCGCCGAGGCGCACGGTTCCTCGCCGGCCACCCGCCAACTGTCCGCGGACTCCAGCGACACGGCGGCACACGCGACGGACGGCGCCCGCTCGACCCGCGCCGGAGCCCCTGCAGGGGACTCGACCCCCCTGCCACCCTGAAAGCGTCGCTGACGCCATCCAGGCCCCTGACCCGGTCCCCACCGGCAGGGGTCTTTTCGTATGCCCGGGCGCCGCCTACTGCACGGACCTTCGAGTGCCCGGGTATCGCCAGGTGGACCCGGTCGGAACGATCGGCTGGTCGTGCCGGCGCGTGGTCAGCTGCTTCGCCTTGCACAGTCCCCCTCAAGGGGCGTGCACACCGGGCGCGACGCCTGAGACACCGGGGCGGGTCCGTGACCGTCGTTGATGTCACCCCTGCATACCGAAGGCCCCCAGTCGAATCGACTGGGGGCCTTCGTGCTGGTGGGGCTAACAGGATTTGAACCTGTGGCCTCATCCTTATCAGGGATGCGCTCTAACCAACTGAGCTATAGCCCCGCCGCGCTGCTGCGCTGACTTCTGAAGATTAGCGCACGTCGGGGCCAGTCCCAAAATCGATACCCGGCGCCCTACTCGTCCTCGGCGAGAGTGAGCTCGACACCGCCCACGAAGCCCGCCGACAAGTTGTAGATGAAGGCGCCGAGCGTGGCCAGCGCGGTGGCCAGCACCACGTCGATCACCGCGATGACCGACGTGAAGATGAGAACGCGCGGCAGCGAAAGGAACGACTGCAGATCGAAACCGTTGCTCTCGTTCGAGCCCGTCGCCTCACTGATCGTGCCGCCCACGGTGGTGAAGACGCCCATCGCGTCCATCACCATCCACAGGACCGCGGCCGCGACCACCGTGCAGATGCCGAGTGCGATGGAGAGCAGGAAGCTCACCTTCATGACCGACCAAGGATCGGCCTTCGCCACCCGCAGACGCGCCTTCCGGGTACGCGGAGTGGTCCGCGCCCCCGTCCGCGGCCTACGCATCGCCTGTACGCCGCCCACGCCCTGCGCTCCGCCCTCTGTGCCGCCGCCCTGCGTACCGCCCGCGGGGGACGGATACGCCTGCGGCGGGTGGTAGGGCCCCGCCTGGCCCGGTGCGGGCTCCCGCTCGCCGGGCAACGGCCCGGTCGCGTACCCCTCGTACTGCGGCTGAGGTCCCCGAGTGTCCGTCACAGTGCCCCCTTGGGAGTCCGTGGCAGGGCCACGGGCGCCGTTCGCACCTGCTCCGGAAGCGGCCGAACCATCGCCCGTGGCTCCACTCACGCTCTACTCCTCGTGCTCCCCTGCCGAGGGCGCCGTGCCCTCGACTGTGCCCTCGACCACGTTCGCGGCATCGGCCTCGACCATGGCGCCTTCGGCCTCATCGGTCCCGTCGACCTCTTCGGCCTCACGACCGGCCTCGGCGTTGCGCGCGATACCGACGACGGCATCGCGCTTGCCCAGATTGATCAGTTGGACGCCCATGGTGTCACGGCCCGTCTCCCTGACTTCATTGACTCGCGTACGAATCACACCGCCGCCGAGCGTGATGGCCAGGATCTCGTCCGCCTCCTCCACCACCAGCGCACCGACGAGCGAACCGCGGTCCTCCACGATCTTGGCGGCCTTGATGCCCAGACCGCCACGGCCCTGGACGCGGTACTCGTCGACAGCGGTCCGCTTCGCGTAACCACCGTCGGTGGCAGTGAACACGAACGTACCGGGCCGGACAACATTCATCGACAGCAGTTCGTCGCCCGCGCGGAAACTCATGCCCTTGACGCCCGAGGTGGCACGCCCCATGGGCCGCAGCGCGTCGTCCGTCGCGGTGAACCTGATCGACTGGGCCTTCCTGCTGACCAGCAGCAGGTCGTCCTCGGCCGACACCAGCTCGGCCCCGATCAGCTCGTCGTCCGCGCCGCTCTCCGTCTCCCGGAGGTTGATCGCGATGACGCCACCGGACCGCGGCGAGTCGTAGTCCTTGAGCGACGTCTTCTTCACCAGACCACCCTTGGTGGCCAGGATCAGGTAGGGCGCCGCGTCGTAGTCGCGGATGGCCAGGATCTGCGCGATCTGCTCGTCAGGCTGGAACGCCAGCAGGTTGGCCACGTGCTGGCCCCGCGCGTCCCGGCCCGCATCAGGCAGCTCGTACGCCTTGGCCCGGTAGACCCTGCCCTTGTTCGTGAAGAAGAGCAGCCAGTGGTGCGTCGTCGACACGAAGAAGTGGTCGACGATGTCGTCCTCCCTCAGCTTCGTGCCGCGGACGCCCTTGCCGCCGCGCTTCTGCGAGCGGTAGTCGTCCGTCTTCGTGCGCTTGACGTAGCCGCCGCGGGAGATCGTGACGACGATGTCCTCCTCGGCGATCAGGTCCTCGATGGACATGTCGCCGTCGAAGGGCACGAGCTTCGAACGCCGGTCGTCGCCGAACTTGTCGACGATCGCCGCCAGCTCCTCGCTGACGATCTGACGCTGACGCGCGGGCGAGGCGAGGATCTCGTTGTACTCGTTGATCTTCGCCTGGAGCTCGTCGTGCTCGGCGGTGATCTTCTGGTGCTCCAGCGCGGCCAGCCGGCGCAGCTGCATCTCCAGGATCGCGTTCGCCTGGATCTCGTCGATCTCCAGCAGGCCCATCAGGCCCTCGCGCGCGATCTCGACCGTGTTGCTCCGGCGGATGAGCGCGATGACCTCTTCGATCGCGTTCAGCGCCTTCAGCAGGCCACGTAGGATGTGCGCCCGCTCCTCGGCCTTGCGCAGCCGGAACCTGGTCCGCCGGACGATGACCTCGATCTGGTGCGTCACCCAGTGCCGGATGAACGCGTCGATCGACAGCGTGCGCGGCACCCCGTCGACGAGCGCCAGCATGTTCGCGCCGAAGTTCGACTGCAGATCGGTGTGCTTGTAGAGGTTGTTCAGCACGACCTTGGCGACCGCGTCTCGCTTGAGCACGACGACCAGGCGCTGGCCCGTACGCGAGGACGTCTCGTCACGGACGTCCGCGATGCCGCCGACCTTGCCGTCCTTCACCAGGTCGGCGATCTTCTGCGCGAGGTTGTCGGGGTTGGTCTGGTACGGGAGCTCCGTGACGACCAGGCACTGCCGGCCCTGGATCTCCTCGACCGCCACCACGGCGCGCATCGTGATCGAGCCGCGACCGGTGCGGTACGCCTCCTCGATGCCCTTGCGGCCCACGACCAGCGCGCCCGTCGGGAAGTCCGGCCCCTTGATCCGCTCCAGCAGAGCGTCCAGGAGCTCCTCGGGGCTGGCCTCCGGGTTCTCCAGGTACCACTGCGCGCCGGAGGCGACCTCGCGCAGGTTGTGCGGCGGAATGTTGGTGGCCATGCCGACCGCGATGCCGGCCGAGCCGTTGATCAGCAGGTTCGGGAACCGGGCCGGCAGGACGACCGGCTCCTGGTTGCGGCCGTCGTAGTTGTCCTTGAAATCGACGGTCTCCTCGTCGATGTCCCGGACCATCTCCATGGACAGCGGCATCATCTTGCACTCGGTGTACCGCATGGCCGCGGCCGGGTCGTTGCCCGGGGAACCGAAGTTGCCGTTGGAGTCCACGAGCGGCATGCGCATCGACCAGTGCTGCGCCAGTCGCACGAGCGCGTCGTAGATCGAGGAGTCACCGTGCGGGTGGTAAGTACCCATGACGTCACCGACGACGCGGGCGCACTTGTAGAAGCCCTTCTCGGGCCGGTAGCCGCCGTCGTACATCGCGTAGAGCACCCGGCGGTGGACGGGCTTCAGACCGTCCCGCACGTCCGGGAGCGCACGCGACACGATGACGGACATCGCGTAGTCGAGGTAGGAGCGCTGCATCTCCGTCTCGAGCCCGACGGGCTCGACACGCATGCCCACGCCCGGGACGGCGGGCTCCTCTTCGGGCATCACAGGGGTGTTCTCGTCGGCCATTGCTGGTCAAAGTCCTTTCGCGCTGCGGCTTGCTTGTACGGCCGACTCAGATGTCGAGGAAGCGGACGTCCTTGGCGTTGCGCTGGATGAACGAGCGCCGCGCCTCGACGTCCTCGCCCATCAGCACGGAGAACAGGTCGTCGGCCTGCGCCGCGTCGTCGAGCGTGACCTGGCCCAGCACACGGTGGTCGATGTCCATCGTGGTGACACGCAGCTCCTCGGCGTTCATCTCCCCGAGACCCTTGAAGCGCTGGATCGAGTCCTCCTTGATCCGCTTGCCGTTCTGCTTGCCGAGGGCCACCAGGGCGTCGCGCTCGCGGTCCGAGTACGCGTACTCGAAGTCGTCGCGGCCCCACTTGATCTTGTAGAGCGGCGGGCGCGAGAGATAGACGTGACCGGACTCGACCAGCGGACGCATGAAGCGGAACAGGAAGGTCAGCAGCAGGGTGTTGATGTGCTGGCCGTCGACGTCGGCGTCCGCCATCAGAATGATCTTGTGATAGCGGAGCTTCTCGATGTCGAAGTCCTCGTGGACCCCGGTACCGAAGGCCGAGATCAGGGCCTGGACCTCGGTGTTCTGCAGGATCTTGTCGATGCGCGCCTTCTCGACGTTCAGGATCTTGCCCCGGATCGGCAGGATGGCCTGGTACATCGGGTTGCGGCCGGACTTCGCCGAACCACCGGCGGAGTCACCCTCGACGATGAAGATCTCGCACTTCGTCGGGTCGTTCGACTGGCAGTCGCTGAGCTTGCCGGGCAGCGAGGCACTCTCGAGAAGCCCCTTGCGCCGTGTCAGGTCACGGGCCTTGCGGGCCGCGACCCGGGCCGTGGACGCCGCGATGCCCTTGCGGATGATGTCCGCGGCCTCGTTGGGGTTCCGGTCGAACCAGTCCGTCAGCTGCTCGTGGACGACCTTCTGGACGAAGGTCTTCGCCTCGGTGTTGCCCAGCTTGGTCTTCGTCTGGCCCTCGAACTGCGGCTCGCCCAGCTTGACCGAGATGATCGCCGTAAGACCCTCGCGGACGTCCTCACCCGTGAGGTTGTCGTCCTTCTCGCGCAGCAGCTTCTTGTCGCGCGCGTACCGGTTGACCAGCGAGGTCAGCGCCGCGCGGAAGCCCTCCTCGTGCGTACCGCCCTCGTGCGTGTGGATCGCGTTGGCGAAGGAGTAGACCCCCTCGGTGTACTGCGTGTTCCACTGCATGGCGATCTCGGCCGAGAGCAGACGGTCCTTGTCCTCGGCCTCGATGTCGATCACCGACTGGTGAATGAGTTCGCCCTTGCGGGAGTTGAGGTACTTGACGAAGTCGACGATGCCGTTCTCGTAGTGGTACGTGACCGTCCGCGTCGCCTCCTCCTCGGGTACGTCGACGGCCTCGGCGCTGTCCGCGCCGGCGGTGGCCTTCGCGGCGTCGCGCTCGTCGGTCAGCTTGAGGGTGAGGCCCTTGTTGAGGAACGCCATCTCCTGGAAGCGGCGCGAGAGGGTCTCGAAGGAGTAGTCGGTGGTCTCGAAGACGTCCCCGTCGGCCCAGAAGGTGACGCTCGTCCCGGTCTCCTCGGTGGCCTCGTGACGGGCCAGCGGAGCTGTCGGGACACCGAGCTTGTAGTCCTGGGTCCAGCGGTAGCCGTCCGTCCTGACCTCCACCGCGACCCGCGTGGACAGGGCGTTGACGACGGACACGCCGACGCCGTGCAGACCGCCGGAGACGGCGTAGCCGCCGCCGCCGAACTTTCCGCCCGCGTGCAGGACGGTGAGCACGACCTCGACGGCCGGCTTGCCCTCGGACGGCACGATGCCGACCGGGATGCCGCGGCCGTTGTCCACGACGCGCACCCCGCCGTCCGCGAGGACCGTGACGTCGATGGTGTCCGCGTGCCCGGCCATGGCCTCGTCGACCGAGTTGTCGACAACCTCTTGCACGAGGTGGTGGAGACCGCGCTCACCGGTGGACCCGATGTACATACCGGGTCGCTTGCGGACCGCGTCCAGGCCTTCGAGCACGGTGATCGCGCTGGCGTCGTACGAGGCGGTGACCTCGCCGTGCTCACCGGCTGTGGACGGGATGTTCTCGTTGGGGTTGCCGGAATCGGCCACGAAGCGCCCTTTCTGGCACAGCACAGGCCGTTCTCCGGCAGGCGGGAGCGGCTGCGTCGTTCGGCATGTATCGACGACTCCCGCAAGGAAGCGGGATTGTCCATCAGTCTACCGGTAGCGCCGACATGAATGGGGGTTTGCCGGTGCCTGAGTACGCATGTGCCGCCCTGAACCAGCGGCTGACGACTCCCCATATTCGGGAAGGGGCCCCGAGAGGCTCACGAGGGCATTGCGCGCTTCGGGCTGTCAACCTCCCGCTACCGTGAGGGACGCCTCATGGCCCCCGCCCACCCCAAAAGCGCATGAAGCAGCACGAAACGGAATCAGCGAGGTTTCGACAAAGCGGGCCATAAGGGAGCTCTCGCATCACCCGCACCCTCTGTGCCGAGCGGTCCCGAAAGGGCTCGACAGCCGGAAAGGCCCTGCTCAGCCGTAGGTGTCGCCGGGCCCCTTGCTCCCGGGGGACCGGAGCGGGCCGAACCTGCGCTGCTGACCACCCGGCCCGAGAACCTTGATCATCCGCACGGTGCCGTGGCCGAGGTCCGTGTTCAGCCGGGCCACCAGCTGCGGAGCCAGCAGCCTCAGCTGCGTCGCCCACGCCGTCGAGTCGCACTGCACGGTCAGGACCCGCTCGGCCGGATCGTCGTCGTACCGCAGCGGGACGCAGTGATTGGCCAGATCGCCACCCACGATCTGCGGCCAGCGGCCCATCACGCCGCCGACGGCCGCCGGGGTCTCCCAGCCGCGCTCGGTGATCAGCCGGTTGATCGCCGAGCCCAGCGCAAGCGGATCACGGCCGTCCGAGCGCGCTCCGGAACGCAGCCCACCACCGCGCCTGGCCTGCTTCCTCTGCTGCGCCGCCGCGCCCCTCGCACGGGCCTGCTCCTTCGCCGCGCGCAGAGCCACCCGCGCCAGGTCGACGCCCGACACCTCCGGCTGCTTCGCGGGGCCGGGCGCGTCCGAGCCCTCGGATCCGCTCACAGCCGCTCCACCGCCCCCGCCGACACCGCGTACCGGGCACCCGCCAGCACACCCGGGACGTCGTCGTCGACAGCGGCCGTCACCAGCACCTGCTCGGCCGGGGCGACCAGCTCGGCCAGCCGCTCCCGGCGCCGCGCGTCCAGCTCGGCGAACACGTCGTCGAGAACCAGGACGGGTTCGTTGCCCTCGGTGCGCAGCAGATCGTACGAGGCGAGCCGCAGCGCCAGGGCGTACGACCAGGACTCGCCGTGGCTCGCGTACCCCTTCGCCGGCATCCCGCGCAGACCGAGCACCAGGTCGTCCCGGTGCGGTCCGACCAGCGTCACGCCACGCTCGATCTCCTGCTTCCGCGCCTGCTCCAGCGCGGCGATCACCTGCTCGTAGAGCTCCTCACGGGTGCGCGCGGGCTCCAGCTCGGACCCGACCGAACTGCGGTACTCCAGCGTCAAGGGTCCACCGCCGGGCGCGACGTCGGCGTACGCCTTGTCCGCCAGGGGCTGCAGCGTCGCGATCAGATCCAGCCGCTGCGCGAGGAGTTCGGCCCCCACCCGGCCCAGGTGCTGGTCCCACACGTCCAGCGTGGACAGGTCCATCGACCGGCCGCCGTGCCTGCGGGCCATGGCCGCGGACTTCAGCAGGGTGTTGCGCTGCTTCAGCACCCGCTCGTAGTCGGAGCGGACGCCGGCCATGCGCGGGGAACGCGCCGTGATCAGTTCGTCGAGGAAGCGACGTCGCTCGCCCGGATCGCCCTTCACCAGGGCGAGGTCCTCAGGAGCGAACAGCACCGTCCGTACGATCCCCAGCACGTCACGAGGTCTGACCTGCGACGACCTGTTGATACGCGCACGATTGGCGCGGCCCGGATTGAGTTCGAGCTCGATCAGCTGCGAGCGTTCGCCCTGGGTCACCGCCGCACGCACGACGGCACGCTCGGCTCCCATCCGGACCAGGGGAGCGTCGGAGGACACCCGGTGGCTGCCGAGCGTCGCCAGGTAGCCGACCGCCTCGACCAGGTTGGTCTTGCCCTGCCCGTTGGGCCCCACGAACGCGGTGACGCCCGGGTCGAGAGGGACCTCGACCCGGGCGTACGAGCGGAAGTCGGCCAGCGAGAGATGCGTGACGTGCATGGTCGCCGACCTTTCCGACTGCTCTGCTGTGTGCTGCTGTGCCGCCTGCTGCCTGCGGCTACTTCTTGTTCTCGACCGCGTGGCCGCCGAACTGGTTGCGCAGCGCGGCGATCATCTTCATCTGCGGGGAGTCGTCCTGTCGCGAGGCGAAGCGCGCGAACAGGGAAGCGGTGATCGCGGGCAGCGGGACCGCGTTGTCGATGGCGGCCTCGACGGTCCACCGGCCCTCGCCGGAGTCCGCCGCGAAGCCGCGGAGCTGGTCGAGGTGCTCGTCGTCGTCCAGCGCGTTGACCGCCAGGTCGAGCAGCCAGGAACGGATGACCGTGCCCTCCTGCCAGGAACGGAAGACCTCGCGCACGTCCGTGACGGAGTCGACCTTCTCCAAGAGCTCCCAGCCCTCGGCGTACGCCTGCATCATGGCGTACTCGATGCCGTTGTGGACCATCTTGGCGAAGTGGCCGGCGCCGACCTTGCCCGCGTGCACGGAGCCGAACTCGCCCTCGGGCTTGAGTGCGTCGAAGATCGGCTGGACCTTCTCCACGTCGGCCGCGACGCCGCCGTACATCAGGGCGTAGCCGTTCTCCAGGCCCCAGACACCACCGGAGACGCCGCAGTCGACGAAGCCGATTCCCTTGATGCCCAGCTCCACCGCGTGCTTCTCGTCGTCGGTCCAGCGCGAGTTGCCGCCGTCCACGACGACATCGCCCGGGGAGAGCAGCTCGGCCAGCTCGTCGACGGTGGACTGGGTCGCGGCACCCGCCGGGACCATCACCCACACGACGCGCGGACCCTTGAGCTTGCCCACAAGCTCTTCGAGGCTGTGGACATCGGCGACGTCCGGGTTGCGGTCGTAACCGATGACGGTGTGGCCTGCGCGGCGGATGCGCTCGCGCATGTTGCCGCCCATCTTGCCGAGGCCGACGAGACCGAGCTCCATCAGAGATTTCCTTAAGCGTTGTGCCGATTCGTACCCGGGACCGAGCCTACGCCCGGCCGGGACGGCACGGCGGGGTGCAGCACGGTGGGCACGCACTGCGCTGAGCCTGCCCACCCGAAGCCGCGATGACGGGAGCGACCCCCGGATCAGCCGGAGAGGCGGACCGGCATGATCAGGTACTTGTACGCGTCGTCGGCCTCCGCGTCGACGGCCGCACGACCGCTGAGCAGCGCGGGCTTGGTCGACGTGGTGAAGGAGAGCTGGGCGACCGGGGAGTCGATCGCGCTGAGCCCGTCCAGCAGGAAGGTCGGGTTGAAGGCGATCGAGATGTCGTCGCCCTCCAGCACCGCGTCGACGCGCTCCACAGCCTGTGCGTCGTCGCTCGAACCCGCCTCCAGGATCAGGACGCCCTGCTCGAAGCTGAGCCGCACCGGGGTGTTGCGCTCGGCGACGAGTGCCACACGCTTGACGGCCTCGACGAACGGGGCGGTCTCGATGACCGCGACCGAGTTGAACTCGGTGGGGAAGAGAGTCCGGTACTTCGGCAGGTCGCCCTCGAGCAGCCGCGTGGTCGTACGGCGTCCCGCGCCCTCGAAACCGATCAGCCCTTCGCCGGCACCCGAGCCGGACAGCGCCAGCGTCACCGTGTCGCCGCTGGTGAGTGCCTTGGCGGTGTCCAGGAGCGTCTTGGCGGGCACCAGGGCCACGGCCGAGGCATCCGGGTTCTCCGGCTTCCAGAGGAACTCACGGACCGCGAAGCGGTAGCGGTCGGTCGAGGCGAGGGTGACGGTCTCGCCCTCGATCTCGATCCGGACGCCGGTCAGGACGGGCAGGGTGTCGTCACGCCCGGCTGCGATCGCCACCTGGGCCGCCGCAGAGGCGAAGACCTCACCGGGGACGGTGCCCGTGGCGGTCGGCATCTGCGGAAGTGCCGGGTACTCCTCCACAGGCAGTGTGTGGAGTGTGAACCGGGAGGAACCGCAGACCACCGTGGCGCGCACACCGTCGGTGGAGATCTCCACCGGGCGGTTGGGAAGGGCACGGCAGATGTCGGCAAGGAGCCGGCCGGAGACGAGCACCGTGCCGTCCTCCTCGACCTCGGCGTCCACGGACACCTTGGCCGAGACCTCGTAGTCGAAGCTCGAGAAGCTGAGGGCACCGTCCTCAGCCTTCAGGAGAAGGCCCGCGAGAACGGGCGCGGGCGGACGGGCCGGGAGGCTGCGGGCCACCCAGGCCACTGCCTCCGCGAGTACATCGCGCTCCACCCGGATCTTCACCGGAACCGCCTCCTGCTGTTGCTCGCTCGCCCTGCTGGCCTTCGTCGTCTGACCGGGGCTCCCCGCCGATGGGCTGGGTGGGCCGCCGGGGTCCAGTCTGACGTACAGCGCCGACAGCCGTCGCTGCTCGGGGTCAAGTCGCGCCAAGAGGTCCGCCGAGCTCGCCGCTCGAGTTGTGCACAGGCCCCACTTCGAAGCTGATTCCTGGCTAACTCTGAGTGGTAGTAGTAGTAGGCCCTGTGGAAACCGTGGATAACGTCGTTTTTGCAGGTCAGACGCGGTTTTTTGTCCACCGACCCTGTGGGTGACACCGGTGGACAACCAGGCGTTTCTGTGGATACCCGAAAGTTCTGCACACCCGATACACAGGGCGGAGCGACTTCTCCCCAAGGCTGTCCCCAGGTTTACCCCCGTTCCCCACAGCTAAACCCAGGCCCCTGGTGTGACGCCTTTCACTCGTGCCGGTGATGGCGGGTGTCGCGTTGCCGAACAGTGGACAGGGGTGTGGAGAAGCTGGGGACAACGGACGCCCGCCTGTGGGCCGCCGGTGGACAACAGCAGTGAGCCCCTGTGGACGAATTTTCTGTCCACAGGCTGTGGATCATCGTTGACCACAAATCCCCAGGCGTGTGACCTGGCCTGATGGAGTATCGGCAGCGGGCCCTGTGGACGCAATCTGAACAACTTCTCAGTCCCCAGGCTGTGGACGCCGAAATCCCCGCTGATCTGTGGAGAAGGGCCCTCGCAGAGCCTGTATTCGAACACTTTGCTCGGCCGCCGGCGGATCGGACGACGTCGAGCAGGCTCCGGAACGGACCCTCGGAGGCCTTCCGACCCCTCTCGCCGACTCTCCGGAGTACCTGTCGTCCCGCTCTCGACCCGTCTCCTGACGACGAAGGGCGCCTTGCGAGGACCATCCGTGGTCCTCGCAAGGCGCCCTTGGACGCGCTGTGCGGCGGGAGTACGGTCGCCGCCGCTGTCTGCCTCAGCCGTTCTTGATGCGGTTCGTGAGCTCGGTGACCTGGTTGTAGATGGAGCGTCGCTCCGCCATCAGCGCGCGGATCTTGCGGTCGGCGTGCATGACCGTGGTGTGGTCACGTCCACCGAACTGGGCGCCGATCTTGGGCAGCGAGAGATCGGTCAGCTCGCGGCACAGGTACATGGCGATCTGGCGGGCCGTCACCAGCACACGGCTGCGAGACGAACCGCAGAGGTCCTCCACCGTCAGACCGAAGTAGTCCGCGGTCGCGGCCATGATGGCCGGCGCCGTGATCTCGGGAGCCGAATCCTCGCCGCCAGGGATGAGGTCCTTGAGCACGATCTCGGTCAGACCGAGATCCACCGGCTGGCGGTTGAGGCTCGCGAACGCCGTCACACGGATGAGCGCGCCCTCCAGCTCGCGGATGTTGCGCGAGATGCGTGAGGCGATGAACTCGAGCACCTCCGGCGGGGCGTTGAGCTGCTCCTGCACCGCCTTCTTACGGAGGATCGCGATGCGCGTCTCCAGCTCCGGGGGCTGGACATCGGTGGTCAGGCCCCACTCGAAACGGTTGCGCAGGCGGTCCTCGAGCGTCACCAGTTGCTTGGGGGGCCGGTCGGAGGACAGCACGATCTGCTTGTTGGCGTTGTGGAGCGTGTTGAAGGTGTGGAAGAACTCCTCCTGCGTCGACTCCTTGCTCGCGAGGAACTGGATGTCGTCCACCAGCAGGATGTCCACGTCGCGGTAGCGCTTGCGGAAGGTGTCGCCCTTGCCGTCGCGGATCGAGTTGATGAACTCGTTGGTGAACTCCTCGGAGCTCACGTACCGCACCCGGGTGCCGGGGTAGAGACTGCGCGCGTAGTGCCCGATGGCATGCAGCAGGTGGGTCTTGCCGAGCCCGGACTCCCCGTAGATGAAGAGCGGGTTGTACGCCTTCGCCGGCGCCTCGGCGACGGCGACGGCCGCGGCGTGCGCGAAGCGGTTGGAAGCGCCGATCACGAAGGTGTCGAAGAGGTACTTCGGGTTCAGCCTGGCGTGCGGCTCGTTGGTGCCGGGCGGCGGCGCGGACTGTGTGCCCATGGGGCCGCCCCCGGCCCGGCCGGTACCCGGTCCGCCCTGGCGGTGCTGCGGCTGCTGATCCTGCAGATCCCGGCGGTCCCGGTTGTCCCGCTGCTGCTCGTAGCCCTGGTGCTCGGGCGGCTGCTGGCGGTAGTCGTGCTGCGGCTGCTGGGGACGCGGGCTCGCGTACGGGTCGCGCTCCTGGTAGCCGCCGTGCCGGGGCTGCCAGGAGAGGTCCTCCTGGGTGCGGGGCCACGCGCCGGGCTCAGGGCGGTGCTGCTGGTAGTCCGGATACGCGGGGCGGGCCGTCGGCATGCCGTCGTCGGATGGCCTGCGGCCGTAGTTGTCGTACCCGTCGTCGTGCGGGGGCTCGTCGTGTGGGTGGGGACCTTGGTACCGGTGGGACTGCTGCTGGATCTGGCGGGGCTGGTGGAGGGGAGGTGCCGGCGGTTCTCCCGCGGAGTCGTCGACCGTGATGGCGATCCGGATCGGCCGGCCGCACTCACGGGTGAGCGTCTCGCTGATCAGCGGGGCGAGCCGGCCCTCCAGGACGCGCTTGCCCCACTCGTTGGGTACGGCCAGCAGCGCGGTGTCGGCGACGAGTGCCAGGGGCTGGCAGCGCTCGATCCACTGCTTGTCCTTCGGCTCGATGCCCTGCTGGCCCTCCCCGAGGAGTTGTTCCAGCACTCGTGGCCACACTGCGGCAAGATCGGCAGGTACGTCAGCCACAAGGCACGCTCTCTCGCAGGTCCCACGAATGTGTGCTTCTCGGGACGGGATGGGTCGGGTCGGGTGAGGCCCGGCAGGGGGGTAGGAAAAGAACCGGAGTTCAGCCACGGTAGTCAGGCCGACCCGCACGGTTCAAGTTGTTGTCCACAGGCTGTGTACAGCACGGGGTGGCGCGGAGCCGGTTTGACCGGATGGCGCAGCCGCGCGTACCGTGACCAGGTCGAGTTGTCGATGGCTGCTGCCGCCTGCCTCCGATGGGCAAAGATCACGATCTGTGATTGTGAAGCGGTGCACTAAGGCGTTTACGCGAGTTCCTCGTGGGCGCACGGTGACAGCCAGGCGATGTCCCGCCAACACACGAATCATTTCTGGAGCCCCCGAGTGAGCAAGCGCACCTTCCAGCCGAACAACCGTCGTCGCGCCAAGACCCACGGCTTCCGGCTGCGTATGCGTACCCGTGCCGGCCGCGCGATTCTCGCGAACCGCCGTGGCAAGGGCCGCAGCAGCCTGTCCGCCTGATCGCTTACAGGTCCATGACGTGCTGCCTACAGAGAACCGGCTGAGGCGGCGCGAGGACTTCGCGACCGCGGTACGACGAGGACGTAGGGCAGGACGCCCGCTACTCGTCGTCCATCTAAGCAGCGGTGTAACGGACCCGCACGTGTCTGGGGAGAGTGCTCCTCAGCCGCGTGCGGGTTTCGTTGTCAGCAAAGCAGTGGGTGGAGCGGTCGTCCGCACCGCGGTGAAGCGGAAGCTTCGTCACCTTGTCCGCGATCGGCTGGCCCAGCTGCCCCCCGGTAGCCTTGTTGTCGTACGAGCGTTGCCCGGAGCGGGTGACGCCGACCATGCACAGCTGGCCCGAGACCTGGATGCCGCCCTCCGGCGGCTGCTGGGAGGGGGCGCGCGATGAAGTACCCGCTGCTGGCTTTCATCAAGCTGTACCAGTGGACGATCAGCCCGCTTCTCGGGCCTGTCTGCCGCTACTACCCGTCGTGTTCCCACTATGGATATACGGCGATCGACCGGCACGGTGCGATCAAGGGAACAGCGCTGACCGCATGGCGCATCCTGCGTTGCAATCCGTGGTCACCCGGTGGCGTGGATCACGTTCCGCCACGCAAACGTCCGCGTTGGCACGAACTGCTGCGCACCTCGCTGCGCGGTGGCAAGGGCGGGGACTCCGCCGCCGATGTGCCTTCCGGGAGGTCGGTCTCCGAACCCCTGAGCCCGGCCACAGAGACCTCGCCCAAAGCTCAAGGAGCCTGATTAGTGGACACGATTGCCAGTCTGTTCAGCTTTATCACCACACCTGTTTCGTGGGTCATCGTCCAGTTCCACAAGCTGTACGGAGCGCTCTTCGGCGATGACACGGGGTGGGCCTGGGGCCTCTCCATCGTGTCCCTGGTGGTCTTGATCCGGATCTGTCTGATCCCGCTCTTCGTCAAGCAGATCAAGTCGACCCGCAACATGCAGGTGCTCCAGCCGAAGATGAAGGCTATCCAGGAGCGCTACAAGAACGACAAGCAGCGTCAGTCCGAAGAGATGATGAAGCTGTACAAGGAGACGGGCACCAACCCGCTCTCCTCGTGCCTTCCCATCCTGGCGCAGTCCCCGTTCTTCTTCGCCCTTTATCACGTGCTCTCGGCCATCGCCTCGGGCAAGACGATCGGCGTCATCGACCAGCCGCTGCTGGACAGCGCACGTCAGGCCCACATCTTCGGCGCCCCGCTGGCCGCCAAGTTCATGGACAGCGAGGAGAAGGTGCAGGCGCTCGGCGCCTCGCTGATGGACGTCCGCGTCGTCACCGCGATCATGATCGTGATGATGTCCGCGTCCCAGTTCTTCACTCAGCGCCAGCTGATGACCAAGAACGTCGACCTCACGGTGAAGACCCCGTACATGCAGCAGCAGAAGATGCTCATGTACATCTTCCCGGTGATCTTCGCGGTCATGGGTATCAACTTCCCTGTCGGTGTCCTCGTGTACTGGCTGACCACGAACGTCTGGACCATGGGTCAGCAGATGTACGTGATCAACCAGAACCCGACCCCGGGCAGCAAGGCGCAGGACCAGTACCTCGGCCGACTGCTGAAGAGCGTCACCGCCCATGGCGAGGTCCGCGGCAGGACGCGGCGCAACACCGTCAAGCGGATCTTCGCCAAGGGGCCCGACCGCAACGACATCGAGCGCAAGTTCATCACCGGCCTGGGCAAGCTGGGTCTCGCGGCCCAGGAGGACGGCAGTGTGGCCAAGAGCGATGCCGCCGTACTCGAGGCTGAGGGCGGTACCGCTGCCAAGCGGCAGCAGCCCAAGCGCCAGACCAAGGCGAAGCGTCATACCGCTGCCACGCACCCCGGTGCGGCGAAGGAATCCGACTCCACCGACTCGGGAACCAAGACCTCGCTCGAGAAGCAGGACGCACCTCAGGACGACAAGCCGAAGCCGGCGGGCAAGCCCGCCGCGTCCGGTTCCTCACGCCAAGCCAAGTCCGGACAGCGCAAGGGTCCGCAGCGTCCCAAGCACCCGTCCAAGAAGTAAGAAGGAGTCATTCCGTGACGGAAGGCACCACCACCACGGCCGCTGAGGGCAGCGACACTCTGACCCGCCTCGAGCAGGAGGGGGAGATCGCGGCCGACTACCTCGAAGGCCTGCTCGACATCGCCGACCTCGACGGCGACATCGACATGGACGTGGAGGCGGACCGGGCCGCGGTCTCGATCATCAGCGAATCTGCGCGTGACCTGCAGAAGCTCGTGGGCCGTGACGGTGAGGTACTGGAGGCGCTTCAGGAACTGACGCGTCTGGCCGTCCACCGTGAGACCGGTGACCGCAGCCGTCTGATGCTGGACATCGGCGGCTTCCGTGCCAAGAAGCGCGAGGTGCTCGCCGCGCTCGGTGCCAAGGCCGCGGACGAGGTCAAGAGCTCCGGCGAGCCGGTGAAGCTGGATCCGATGACGCCGTTCGAGCGCAAGGTCGTGCACGACGCGATCGCGGCAGCCGGTCTGCGCAGTGAGTCCGAGGGCGAGGAGCCGCAGCGCTTCGTCGTCGTCCTCCCGGCCTGACCGGAACTCTGTACTGTCGGCCCCGTCTGTTCGCAGGCGGGGCCGATCTTTGTCAGCCTGATAGTCAGCCACCCACATTGGGGCGGGGACTTCGTTCGGATCAGGTCGCACACACGAGTGCCAGGGTCCGAGAGCCCGGCATGATCTGAGCGACACCCTATGAGTGCGGTACGGAAGGACGGTCCCCGTGACGGAGGAAGCAGAGCTCCCTCAGGCGCCCGAGGAGGCGCATGCGGTATTCGGAGAGTTCTTCCCAGAAGCTGTCAGGTATGCGGAGCTTCTCGCTGACGCCGGGGTCAAGCGTGGTCTGATCGGTCCCCGCGAGGTTCCTCGTCTGTGGGAGCGGCACCTGTTGAACTGCGCGGTTCTCTCCGAGGTGGTTCCCAAGGGCGTGACAGTCTGCGACGTGGGATCGGGGGCCGGACTTCCGGGCATCCCGCTGGCGCTGGTGCGTCCTGATCTGAAGATCACGCTGCTTGAGCCGCTGCTGCGTCGTACGAACTTCCTTCAGGAGGTCGTCGAACTGCTTGGGCTTGACCACGTGACGGTTGTCCGTGGGCGTGCCGAAGAGGTCCTGGGGACCTTGCAGCCCGTGCATGTGGTGACGGCCCGTGCGGTTGCTCCTCTCGACCGGCTCGCAGGGTGGGGCGTTCCACTGCTGCGTCCGTACGGGGAAATGCTGGCACTCAAGGGCGACACCGCCGAGGAGGAGATTCAGGGGGCCCGTGCAGCCCTGAGCAAACTCGGCGTGGTGGAGGCCGAGGTGCTGCACGTCGGTGAGGGCTTGGTCGATCCCGCGGCCACAGTGGTGCGTGTGGTGGTCGGGGAGAGCCCGGGCGGTGTGAGGTTCGCCGCAAAACGAGCCAAGGCCGCGCGGGCCGGACGGGCTCGCCGGCGTCGCTGAGCCGATTACGCAGCGACCGTTTCACTGCTTTTTGGTGTCGTTTCCGCCGCTTAGCCTTGATGCTCCATGCAAGCATCGATATGTAATGTCTGCGGAGTGTCGGGGGTGTGCCGCTGGGCTGCGGAGGCATCGTGTTTCACGTGAAACGTCGCTCTCTGCTGCAGGGAATTATCGGCCGCGGTCGTGCGGCTGCCACGCCGCGCGGCCGTACCCCCGTGCGGGTCGTCAAGTTGTCCACAGAACCGGATTCATCCACAGAACAGTCGGCCTCGCTGGTTCACGACCCCGAAAGCATGGCAGGCTCTGTTCATTGCGAGCCTGAAGTCGAGGAGAGTGAATCCTTGCGGTCCGACGCCAACATCGCGGGACCGATGACCGACCCGGTCCCCGGTCCCCGTACCGAGTCCTTGGGGGACGGTGTTTCACGTGAAACACCGCCTCCCATGGACGACACACCCATCGGCCGTGCGGCCCAGTTGGCCGTCGAGGCCCTGGGCCGCGCCGGCGAGGGGCTGCCGCGACCAGACCGGACACGCGTCATGGTGGTGGCCAACCAGAAGGGCGGGGTAGGTAAGACGACCTCGACGGTCAATCTGGCCGCCTCGCTCGCACTGCACGGTGCGCGGGTTCTGGTGGTTGACCTCGACCCGCAGGGGAACGCCTCCACGGCTCTGGGGATCGACCATCACGCAGAAGTCCCCTCCATCTACGACGTCCTGGTGGAGAGCATGCCGCTCTCCGAGGTGGTCCAGCCGGTTCCGGACGTCGAGGGTCTCTTCTGCGCCCCAGCGACCATCGATCTCGCCGGTGCGGAGATCGAGTTGGTGTCGCTGGTGGCGCGGGAGAGTCGACTGCAGCGGGCGATTCAGGCATACGAGCAGCCGCTGGATTACATCCTCATCGACTGCCCGCCTTCCCTCGGTCTGCTCACCGTCAACGCGCTCGTTGCCGGTGCGGAGGTGCTTATCCCGATCCAGTGCGAGTACTACGCGCTGGAGGGGCTCGGCCAGTTGCTCCGCAACGTCGATCTCGTCCGTGGGCATCTGAACCCTGATCTTCACGTGTCCACGATCCTGCTCACCATGTACGACGGCAGGACCAGGCTGGCCTCGCAGGTCGCGGAGGAGGTTCGCACACACTTCGGCAAGGAGGTGCTGCGGACGAGCATTCCGCGCTCCGTACGCATCTCGGAGGCGCCGAGTTACGGGCAGACCGTCCTGACGTACGATCCGGGCTCCAGCGGGTCCCTCTCCTACCTCGAGGCCGCGCGTGAGATCGCCCTGAGGGGCGTCGGAGTGCGTTACGAGGCGCAGCATGCCTCCGGGGCCGAACATGCCCACACGGGCGTCCAGAACAGTCAGCGGAGTAATTCGGAGGGCATGCAGTGAGCGAGCGTCGTAGGGGGCTGGGGCGTGGGCTCGGTGCGTTGATTCCCGCAGCTCCGCAGGAGAAGCAGGTCCCGAACCCCGCATCCGGTGCGAACGGGACTGCCGTGTCGCCGGTCATGACGGCCGAGCGAGGTGTGGCTGCCGCGAAGGTCGCCGCGCTTCCCGCCGGCGTCATGGTTCCGGAGCCGAGTTCACTCGTCGCCGAGCTGGAATCCGTCACGGAACACACGGACTCGGCCGGTGCGTACTTCGCCGAGATCCCCCTTGCCTCGATCACTCCGAACCCCAAGCAGCCTCGTGAGGTCTTCGACGAAGACGCTCTTGCGGAGCTGGTCACCTCTATCAATGAGGTCGGCCTTCTCCAGCCGGTCGTCGTGCGCAAGGTCGCTGAGGACCGCTACGAGCTCATCATGGGTGAGCGTCGTTGGAGGGCATGCGGCGAGGCGGGACTCGAGCGAATCCCGGCCATCGTCCGTGCGACGGACGACGACAAGCTGCTCCTGGATGCGCTCCTTGAGAACCTGCACCGGGCGCAGCTGAACCCCTTGGAGGAGGCGGCGGCGTACGACCAGCTCCTCAAGGAGTTCAAGTGCACCCATGACCAGCTCGCGGACCGGATCGGTCGCTCTCGTCCGCAGGTGTCGAACACCCTTCGGTTGCTGCGGCTGTCTCCGCCTGTGCAGCGAAGGGTCGCGGCGGGAGTGCTTTCCGCCGGGCATGCGCGGGCGCTGCTGTCGGTCGACGACTCGGAGGAGCAGGATCGGCTTGCTCACCGGATTGTGGCCGAGGGCCTGTCGGTGCGGGCAGTCGAGGAGATCGTGAATCTTCTTGGCTCCGAGCCCACGAGTTCTGCAAAGCCTCGTGGCCCTCGGGCGGGTGGGCGGGTCTCACCGGCTCTGACCGACCTGGCCTCGCGCCTCTCCGACCGTTTCGAGACGCGAGTGAAGGTCGATCTGGGTCAGAAGAAGGGCAAGATCGTCGTCGAATTCGCTTCGATGGAGGATCTGGATCGCATTCTTGGCAGCCTTGCTCCAGGTGAGGGACGTGTGCTGGAGCGGAGTACCGAGGACGGGCAGGACGAGGCAGACGAGAGCTGAGCCTGCTGCGAGAAGTGGGGCGGGTCGGGTCCGGAGAACTTGCCGGAACTCGGCCCGCCCTTTGCTGTCTCTCGGTATCCGCATCACCTCTGGGTGGATACGATGCGTTCTGGTATGGCGTATCCACCACTGCGATACACCTCAAAGGAGGCGGGGGCCGTGCGATCAGTGAATCGCAGCCACCTGGTGTCAGTCGGGTTGGGACTTGGAGCTGTCGGGGGGTTTGTCGGCAGCCTGTTCCGAGAACGGAGTGCGCTCGCGGCCGCACGCGGTGCGGCGGGCGAAGGAAGCGAGGAACCGCCTTCATGGGGCGTCGGCTTGTACCGCTCACACTGGACAACCTTCCGGATCTCCCCCAGCGATGCCGCTCGTGCGTCTTCTGGGAACTTGATCCGGTCAGCGGGGAAGCCGCGGTAAAGGCAGGCAGATCAGCACTGGAGAAGGAAGCCTGGATCTCCGCTGTCCTGCTGGAGTGGGGATCTTGTGGGCGAGTCGTCTACGTGGATGATGTTGCCGCGGGATACGTCCTCTACGCGCCGCCCGCGTACGTACCTCGATCGACTGCGTTTCCCACCAGTCCTGTCTCCCCCGATGCCGTGCAGTTGATGACTGCTTTGATCGTGCCGGGCTTCCAGGGGCAGGGGATCGGCCGCATGATGGTCCAGACAGTTGCCAAGGACCTCCTGCGACGGGACTTCAAGGCGATCGAGGCATTCGGTGACGCGAGGTGGCGAGAGCCTTCGTGTGTCCTGCCCGCGGAGCACCTGCTCGCGGTCGGATTCAAGACGGTGCGCACACATCCCAGATATCCCCGGTTGAGGCTCGAGCTCCGCTCGACGCTGTCCTGGAAGGAAGACGTCGAGCTGGCACTGGATCGGCTGTTGGGCGCCGTGCAGAAGGAGCCGGCACTGCGGCCTCTCTGACCGCGGCTCCCGATGATCGGAGATCATGCAGAACGGGCCCACCCCGAGGGGAGGGCCCGTTTCACGTGAAACAGTCAGCTGTTACTTCTGGACGATGAAGTTCTCGAGGTCGCGAAGAATCGCAGCCTTCGGCTTGGCACCGACGATGGTCTTGGCCACCTCGCCGCCCTGGTACACGTTGAGTGTCGGGATCGACATCACGCCGTACTTCGCCGCAGTGGCGGGGTTCTCATCGATGTTGAGCTTGACGATCTCGATCTGGTCGCCGTGCTCCGCAGCGATGGCCTCCAGAGAAGGAGCGATCTGTCGGCACGGTCCGCACCATGCGGCCCAGAAGTCGACCAGGACGGGCTTGTCGTTCTTCAGGACGTCCTCATCGAAGGAGTCGTCGGTTACGTTCTTCAGGGCGCCGGCCACGGCGGCCTCCTTAGCTTCGGGGGAGTGTGGAGTTGGGGGACAGGTCAGACTGCCGGAGTCTTCTCCGGCTCGGCGAGCTGCTCGTCGGAGAGCGCAGCCAGGAACCGCTCGGCGTCGAGTGCGGCGGAGCAACCGGTGCCGGCAGCGGTGATGGCCTGTCGGTAGGTGTGGTCCACCACGTCACCTGCGCCGAACACACCCTTCAGGTTGGTCCGCGTCGACGGGGCCGCGACCTTGAGGTATCCCTCGTCGTCGAGGTCGAGCTGGCCCTTGAAGAGCTCCGTGCGAGGGTCGTGGCCGACGGCGATGAACAAGCCCGTCACCGGAAGCTCGGACGTCTCGCCCGTCTTGGTGTTGCGCAGGGTGAGGCTTGAGAGCTTCTGGTCCCCGTGGATCGTGGCAACCTCGCTGTCCCACGCGAACTTGATCTTCGGGTCGGCGAAGGCGCGCTCCTGCATGGCCTTGGAAGCACGCAGGGAGTCGCGGCGGTGGACGATCGTGACGGACTTGGCGAACCGGGAGAGGAAGGTCGCCTCCTCCATGGCGGTGTCGCCGCCGCCGATCACGGCGATGTCCTGGTCCTTGAAGAAGAAGCCGTCGCAGGTGGCACACCAGGAGACGCCGCGTCCGGAGAGTGCGTCCTCGTTGGGAAGGCCGAGCTTGCGGTGCTGGGACCCCGTGGTGACGATGACCGCCTTGGCCCGGTGCACCGTGCCGGCAGTGTCCGTCACCGTCTTCACATCGCCGGACAGGTCGACGGAGACCACGTCGTCGGGGAGGAGCTCAGCACCGAAGCGCTCGGCCTGGGCGCGCATGTTGTCCATGAGCTCCGGTCCCATGATTCCGTCCTGGAAGCCCGGGAAGTTCTCCACGTCGGTGGTGTTCATCAGCGCACCGCCGGCGGTGACGGCACCCTCGAACACCAGCGGCTTGAGGGACGCGCGAGCGGTGTACAGGGCGGCGGTGTATCCAGCCGGACCGGAGCCGATGATGATCACATTACGGACGTCGCTCACGGGTTCTTCCTCGTCTCTACGGACTGCCTACTGCCTACTGGGGTCGGTTCCTCGACTCTCACCCCACCCAACGGATCCTACGGGGCCCGCATTCCCGAAGTCCCCGACCGGATACCCGGTGCGCCCTCAGGGGCGCGCGTAGGAGTGCGTGAGCAGCAGCCGGCCCTCGGTGGTCGGGGAGGAACCCACGCATGAGGCGTCGACGACATAGGCCTGGACGAGGGTCGAGTCGCTCACGTGGGGCAGGACTACGAGGAAGGCGGCAGTGCCTCCGTAGTTTCCCTTCGTCAGAGCGAGGGCAGGGGTGTCCCGGCCGGTTCCCTCCTGGACGCAGGACGGCACATTCACGGTCGGTGCCCGTAGCGGAGTCTGGGGAGACGTGCTTCGAGGGGACGCGTTCTCCGGGGACGACTTGGTGTCGAAGGTCGGCCTGTCCGGGTCGTAGCCCGGAGCCTCGGACGGGCTTGCCTTGCTCAGGAGCGCCTGCACACGGCCTTCCAGCGAGGCCTTCGAGAGATCATCCTGACTCTTCTGCGCGGCGCCGACTCCTTGATCGGCCGCAGAGCCTGCGGAATCGGACTGCTGGAGGGACTGCAGAAGGAAGATGCTCATACCGACAGCTGCCGCACCGAAGGCCGTGCCGAGGATCACTCTGCGGCGCCTGCGTGATGAGGGCCGTCGGCCGGGGCCTGTGGCGCCGCGAGGGCGACCTGCTGGACGCGCCGCTGAGGTGCTCTCTCCCGGCTGCTCGGATGTTTCACGTGAAACAGAAGGCCCTGCGGTCTTTGTTTCGGCGGCTGCAGAAGCTTCTGCAGCCAGCGCGGCATCGATTCGTTCGGCGACATCGTCGGGCATGGGCTCGCGGAGGGGCAGGCTTCCGAGCAGCGAGCGGATTTCTTCGAGCGAAGCGTGAAGGTCGCCGCACTGCTCACAGCTGTCCAAGTGGTCGCGGAGGGCCGCCTCGCGAGCCGGCAGAAGGAGTCCCTCGCCAAGGTCCGAGATCTCCGAGTCGTCCGGGTGCTGAGCAGCGTCCGCTGTGTATGTCACGCGAGCCCACCTCCACCCTTCACAGCCGCAGGATCATCGTTGCCTGCGTCTCTTGGTCCTGACGCCGATGGGACGGATGCACCCTGCGTCCGGTTCCTTTTCATGGTGCCGCCCTCGCTGCCCTCTCTGTTGCTGCGTAGGTGGGTGAGGAGGGGTAGCAGTCTGGCCCGGCCCCGCGCACAGCGGCTCTTCACCGTTCCGGTCGGGACGTCGAGAATGCGCGCGGCCTCGGCGACCGGATAGGCCTGCATGTCCACCAAGATGAGTGCTGAGCGCTGCTCCGCCGGAAGGGTGGCCAGGGCCGCCAGAAGCTCCCGGTTCAGGTCCCGCCGTTCGGCTGGGACCTCGGCGGACTCGTGCGGCTCCATGAGCTGATCGAGTCGTTCGGTGTCGTTCACGGGGGCTGTCTTGCGCGAAGCCGCTTTGCGAGCACGGTCGAGGCAGGCGTTGACGGTGATCCGGTGCAGCCATGTGGTGACCGCGGCCTGGCCCCGGAAGGTGTGCGCGGCGCGGAACGCGGACACGAGTGCATCCTGTACCGCGTCGGCAGCCTCCTCGCGGTCGCCCAGCGTGCGAAGGGCCACGGCCCAGAGGCGGTCGCGATGTCGGCGAACCAGCTCACCGAAGGCGTCCGGTTCGCCTGCGACGTGTCGAGCCAGGAGATCCTGGTCGCTGGTGTCGGCGAATCTGGCGTCGTCCAACGGTGAGCCCCCTCCCCTGGTGCTGTCAGCTGGTGACCTTGATGTCCGAGATCTTGCCGCGGTAGTTCCCGTCGCCGCTCGGAGGCAACTGGGTCAACCAGACCAGAAGGTACCGCGCCTTCACCGGCTTGTCGGGCTTGAGGGACACCTTTGTTCCGGATCCCTTCGCGACCTCGGTGAAGCCATCCGGCATCTGAGGAACGGACGAGGCCTCGGTGGCCCTCAACTCGGCCGACGTGTTACCGCCGAGGAAGGACACATCCACGTTGCCCACCTCCTTGACCTCTCCGAGGTCCAGGACGACGCCGACGCCCTTCTTGAGCTTGCCGAAGTCGGCGCTGTAGTAGCCGTCGGTGTTCCAGTAGGAGTTCGCGTCCCCGTCGTAGGTGTTCCCTGTCGACGCCGGCTTCTCGGAGCCGTCGCCCAGGGGGTCGTAGTCCTGGGCCCCCGCGATGGTGACCGGCTTGCTCGGTTCGGCGTTGTTGTCATCGCCCGAGCTGTCGGTGCTCTGCGTGGGTGTGGGCTCACCGGAGTCCTTGTCCCGGTCGAGAACGGTCTCCGCCAGCTGCCAGCTGCCGAGGCCGAGGGCAGCGATGAGGAGGGCGGACACAGCCCACTTGAGAGCTTTGCCGGCGCGGCTCTGGAGAGGAGGCGGCGGGGTCGCGATGACCGGCTGCGTGGCGGACGTGGGGCGGGCGGACGGGCGCCCGTACGTCCCCTGCTGGTAGGTCGTGCGCTGGTACTCGGGCGGCGCCGTGAAAGTCGGCTCGGGCGGGAGGATCCGCGGCATGGCGGCGATTGCCTTGGCCAGCTCGTCCGGGGTGGTGCACGGCGGCTCCTGGCGCGACGCGGTGGCGCCGTCGTTGGCGAGCGCGCGCATGGCGAGTTCGGAGAGCCCCCGGTGGACTCCGGCACGAACCTGGTCCGGAGGGATCAGGCCCAGGTCCTTGGGAAGCCCTGAGAGACCGTAGGCATCGCTCTCGTAGGGCCAGCGGCGGGTCAGGGCGGCGTAGAGGAGCGCGCCGATGGCCTCGGTGTCCGTGCGCAGGGGCTTGTCTGCGGTGATGCCGCGAAGGGCTGCGTTCACGGCCAGGCCACGGATCCGGTACTGGCCGGTCGAGCTGCGCAGCACGGCTCCGGGCGTCAGGCGCAGATGGGCCAGGCCCTCCCGGTGGGCGGCTGCCATGGCCTGGGAGATCTGGCTCACCAGCTGGTACGCGTCGTGGGCGTCCAGCGGGCCCGCGGCCAGCAGGGCGGTGAGCTCGGTGGCGTCCGGGAGCCATTCGTGGACGACGTAGACGAGGTCGCCCTCCTCCACGGCGTCCAGAACCTGGACGAAGCGGGGGTCGCCGAGCAGCGCGGAGGAACGGGCGGCGGCCAGAACCGAGCGGGAGCGAGGATGGTCGGCCGGCAGCAGATGGACACCGACCGCGCGTCGGAGCTTCTCGTCCACGGCGCGCCAGCTGCTGAATCCGTCCAGCCGGGTGACGCACTCCTCGAGCCTGTAGCGTCCGGCCAGCTTGTGGCCGCTGTGCAGGTCGAGAGGCGCCGAAACGGCGTCCGAACCCTCCGGCCCGCCGTCCTTCGAGCCCGTGCCCTCTGAGTCCTGGGTTTCTGCCGTCCCGTCGGTCGTGGCCGCGTCCGCCTTGGCGGTCAGCGGCTCGTCGCCGCTGCTGTCGGCCACGTCGACAGCGGCCGTGCTACGTTCCGCCACCGTCGTTCCTGCCTCCCCATCCGTTGCGCGATGCCAGCCAGCTCTGCACAGTCACGCCAATTGTGCCCACACTCCAGCGCTATGCACGACACGCGGTGTCCGGCGATGGTTGTGCGGCTCGGCCTTTGTTCAGCGTCCGAGTCGTCCGCGGACCATGCCGACCATGCCGTTGAGCTCTTCGATGCGCATCTTCTTCGCGGCGACGAAGAATGTGCCCAGAAGGACGACGCTGCCGCAGACCAGGGCAACCACCGAGCCGCCGGCACCTTCACCGAGCATCTTCAGAAGTGCGAAGCCCACGCCCCCGCCGACCACTGCCGCGGGAACCGCCGCCATGCAGAGCCGGGCGTACGTGCGCACCACCCGAGCGCCGTCCAGGTCGCCGCCGAGCCGGTTGCTCAGCCGTCGCCAGGCGATGCCGACACCGACCGCGTAGGCCAGCCCGTACGACGCCGCCATACCCACGACTGCCCACTGCGCCGGAAGAACCACGTAGCAGAGTGCGGATGCCGCGGCGTTGACCGCCGCGACGATGACCGTGTTGTAGAAGGGGGTGCGGGTGTCCTCGTACGCGTAGAAGCCACGCAGCACGACGTACTGCACGGAGTACGGGATGAGACCGAGGCCGAAGGCCATCAGGATGAAGCCCATGGACCGTGCGGCCTCGGTGCCGCTGGAGGCGTAGAGCAGGGTGCACATCGGCAGACCGAGCGCGAGGAACGTGAAGGCGACCGGCACGATGGCCACGGCCGAATTGCGCAGCCCCTGCGAGATGTCGTCCCGGACGGCCCCCGGGTCGTTGTCGTGGGCGGCGCGGGAGATGCGCGGCAGCAGGGCCGCCATGACGGACACCGTGATGATGGCCTGAGGCATGCCCCAGATCAGCTGGGCGTTGGAGTAGGCGAGGAAGCCCGTCCCGTCCTTGCCCGAGAGATCGCCCGCCGCCGTCGCCAGCTGGGTGACGACCAGGACGCCTGCCTGGTTGGCCAGTACGAACAGGACCGTCCACTTGGCGAGCTTGACCGTCTTGCCGAGCCCGTGGCCCTTCCAGTCGAAGCGAGGGCGGAAGCGGAACCCTGCTTCGCGCAGGTACGGAATCATCGCCAGCGCCTGGACGACCAGGCCGAGCAGTGTTCCGATGCCGAGGAGGCGGACGCCGTCCGGCGGGATCGTCTCGACACCCATCCGGGACTCGGCGGCGCTGCCGTAGACCCAGATGAAGAGGCCGAACGTACAGATCATGACGATGTTGTTGAGGACCGGGGTCCACATCATCGCGCCGAACTTCCCCCGGGCGTTCAGGATCTGCCCCATCACCACGTGCACGCCCATGAAGAAGATGGTCGGCAGGCAGTATCGGGCGAAGGTGACGGCGACGCTGTCCGCCGCGGGGTCGTTCGCGATGGTGCTCGACATGAGGTGGATCAGCCACGGAGCCACGAAGACCGCGATCGCGACGATGGCGCCGAGCGCGACCATCACCAGCGTCAGCAGGCGGTTCGCGTAGGCCTCGCCACCGTCCGCGTCGTCCTTCATGGACCGTACGAGCTGTGGGACGAAGACCGAGTTCAGCCCACCGCCCACGGTCAGGATGTAGATCATGGTCGGCAGGGTGTACGCGATGGTGAAGCTGTCACCGAGCATGGCCGCACCCAGCGCGGCGGTGATCACGAGGCTGCGTACGAAGCCGGTGAGCCGGGACACCATGGTGCCCGCTGCCATCAACGCACTCGACTTCAGTATTCCGCCGGCCCGGCCGCCCGACTTCGGCGGTACGGGCGCGGGAGCCGCTTCGGGCTCGGCAGGCGGCCCCGGGGGACGGCCGGAGCCCTCCTGGTCGCGGAAGAGGTGAGCGAAGGCGTCCTGCTCCTCACGGTCACCGGATGCCTGTGTCACCAGGTCGTCCACCCCCACGTACTGCGTGGTAGCGGCGTTGTCCCCGTAAGGAAGGTGCCGGGAGGGGCCTGCAGGCTCCGGTGGCGGCGTCTGGGCCCAGATCCGGGGGTCAGGTGCGTACTGGGCCGCGGGAGGCTGCTGGTAGAGCGCCTGCGGCTCCTGGTACGTCCCTGGGGGCGGCGGGGGGTGAGAGGCGCGGTCGTAGAGGGCCTCGGCCACCGGGTCCTGGGCCGCGAGGTCCTGGGAACGGTACGGATCGTGGTCGTACGCGTGCTGCAGGTACGGGTCGGGTGTCTCCCCGTCCTGGCCGGAGCCCGGCGACACCTGCGGATCGCCGGAAGAACCAGCTCCGCCCGCGCCTTGGCCGCGGTCACCGTCGTACGGCGCGTTCATCGAAACCCCACATCATTGTCCCCGGCCGACCGGCCCCGACAGACATCGCTCAACGGTCCACTTTCTCACCCGGGCCGGACTGGTTCCCGCTTTCCGGACCGGTGTCCGGTGCCGGGTCACTCGGCTGCTCGGGTTCACCGCCGCCGTTCTCCGCCGCGCCGCCCGCGACGGTGCGCTTGCGGTGGGTGTACATCCTGATACCCGCCAGGACCAGCAGCAGGAGCCCGCCGGCGATGACGAGGAGCACCGTCGGCGTGACCTCCGAGACCTTCACGGTGAAGGTCATCGGTTCCCCGTACGGCGCTCCGTCCGCGGTGAAGAGCCGCGCCGTGACCTGAGCCTGTCCGTTGGCGTTGGCCGCGGCGTCGAACTTCACCGACTGGCTGTGCCCACCCGCGATCTTGATCGGCTGTTCGGCCACGGCTCCGCCGTCGTTGAGCTTGAGCCGTGTGGCATTACCGGAGGTCAGACGCAGTACTAGGTGATCGACGCCCTGCACCAGCTTGTTCTGCACCGTCACCGGGATCGTGGCGCTCCGCCCTGACAGGGTCACGTCCGACTTCGTGATCAGCTGCACCTCGTTGCTGAGGCCCTGGAGGTAGGTGCGGACCGAATCGCGATACCGCTGGGCTTCCAGGGCCTTGCCCCGCCACGATGTCGAGACGGAGCGGTTGACGGCGTTCCCGAAGGGGGTCACCACGCGGTCGGGCTGGGTGAGGATCACCTGGAAGCTGTTCAGGGAGTCCTGCGTCGTCCTGATGTCCTGGAACGCCTGCGTGGGCAGCTCCTGACTGCGGAGCTTCTTCGGGTACTTGGAGGCGCCGGGCACCTTGGTGGTCGCCTGCGCGTCCGGCTTCTGTTCGGAGGCCGCCGTCAGGTCGAGGGGCTCTGTCCAGTGCTCGGCTGTGAGGGCCTGCAGCGCACGGGCCATGGTCTGCGCCTGTGCGGCGGTGGGAGCACGCTGCGGTGCGACGACGATGCTGCGGTCCTCGTCGGGTGCCTGCTCCGTCAGCGCCTGTGTGTGGGCGAGGAACTTCTGGACGGCGAGCGTCGACGCTCCTGCCTTGGCCATGTCTCCGGTGAACGCGGTGGACAGCCGGTGGTCGGCGACCACGGCCGTGGTGCCACCACCGATCGGCCGGGCCGACGTCGGTGTGTAGGGCAGCCCGCCGGTTTCCTCGAGACTGTCACTGCGGGCGATCACCTTGTGCGCGCCGGCTGATGTGGCGACATCGACGACCGAGGGATCGATCGCACCGTCCACGGGCCAGGCGAAGTCGGTGGACGGTTTCACGTGCAGGACCGTCTCCACCGTCGTGCCGGCCACCTCGGTCGCCGTCTGCAGATGGCTGAGGGTGCCCGAGACGTTCTTACCGCGGTGGGCGATGGACGCGAGGTCGGGGTCGGCGAACGGCAGGGCCACCACCTTCCCGTCCTTCACGGCCGCTTCCAGAGCTGTGAGCCACTTCTTGGCGATGGCCTGGTTCGTCCCCGCGACGGTCTTGTCACCGACTCTGACGCGGTAGTTCTTCGTCATCGCGTCGACCGAGGCCAGCAGGTCCGGATCGATCACCCAGGTCACGGGGAGCTGGCTGCCCAGTGAGACCAGTTGTTCCAGCCGACCACCCGGAGCGAGTTCGAGGGCCAGGTCGTCATTCGCGAAGACGGGGGTCTGCTGTTCGTCCGAGCCGGTCTCCGCCGTGACGTGCGCCGGCGCGATCAGAGGCCAGAGGAAGGTCAGCTTCGTCTTGCCGTCGCTGTCCTCGGGCTGCCACGGGAGGAAGGTCCGCTGGATGCCGAGCACCTGGGCGTAGGCGTAGTCGGATGTCTGACCGGTGACAGAGACCCCCAGCTGGTAGACGCCTTCGGCGTCCAGGTCCAGCTTGTCCACCGGAACCGCGAGGGTGAAGTCCCGGCTGACCCCGGAATCGAGCTTTGGGATCTTCAGCGAGTACGAACCGCCGAGCTTCGCCGGGTCGCTCCCGGGCAGGTAGCCGGTGCGCTTCGCGGCCTCGTCGATCGCGCCCCTGCCGGACAGCCTCGGCCCGACGCGAAGGTCGACCTCGGCGTCGGTGACCGCCTTCCGGCCCTTGTTGGTCAGGGTGCCGGAGATGCTGAGTGTGTCGCCTTCGACCGGCGCGCTGGGCGAGAGCGTGTCCAGTGACACGTCGACGGTGCGTGAGCCGGTGGGGGCCTTGGCCGACTCCTCGGCCTGAGCTGGAGGCGCCGCAGGGCCGGCCAGGAGGCCGGCGATCAGCGGTGCCCCGATGATCAAGGAGGCTGTGCGCCGGAGCCACCGGCGGGCAGGGGAGGGATTCATCCCCTGAAAGTCTGCCGCCTCGGCCACGCGTACCCGTCCCTTGTCGTCGTCGGTTGGATGTCGGTCCTGCCGGTCCCTGCGTCCACGCATGGTAACGATGCGCCCGAGAGCTGAGTGCCGGGGACCATGCCACATGATCGGGAGAGTCTCGCAGGGCCGCAAGAATCGATGGCGCCCGGGCCGGTCCGGGCACGTACCCTTTTCTGTTGTGCCGAACGCCAACGAAGACAGCCCCCGTGCCCTGACTCAGGTGCAGCACCGCGCAGTCAGCGAACTGCTGCGGGTGTCCCCTGTAGCCGACGATCTCGCCCGCCGATTCCAGGAGGCTGGATTCGGTCTCGCTCTGGTCGGGGGGTCGGTCCGTGACGCGTTGCTCGGCAGGCTCGGAAACGACCTGGACTTCACGACCGACGCCCGCCCGGAGGATGTCCTCAGAATCGTCCGTCCCTGGGCCGACTCGGTCTGGGAGGTCGGAATCGCCTTCGGCACCGTCGGTTCGCAGAAGGACGGCTATCAGATCGAGGTCACGACCTACCGCTCGGAGGCGTACGACAGGGCCTCGCGTAAGCCGGAGGTCTCCTACGGAGACTCGATCGAGGAAGACCTCGTACGCCGCGATTTCACGGTCAATGCCATGGCTGTCGCGCTGCCGCGGAAGGAGTTCATCGATCCGCACGGCGGACTCGACGACCTGGCGCAGCGCGTTCTGCGTACCCCGGGTACACCCGAGGCGTCGTTCTCCGACGATCCGCTGCGCATGTTGCGCGCGGCTCGCTTCGCCGCACAGCTGGACTTCGAGGTTGCCTCTGAGGTCGTCAAGGCGATGACGGACATGGCGGGCCGCATCGAGATCGTCTCGGCGGAGAGGGTTCGTGAGGAACTCAACAAACTGCTTCTCTCCGCGCATCCACGCAAGGGGCTGGGACTGCTGGTCGACACCGGCCTGGCCGACCATGTGCTGCCGGAGCTTCCCTCACTGCGCCTGGAAAGTGATGAGCATCACCGTCACAAGGATGTCTATGAGCATTCACTGACGGTCCTGGAGCAGGCCATCGACCTCGAGGAGGACGGGCCGGACCTCGTGCTGCGCCTTGCCGCTCTGCTGCACGACATCGGGAAGCCGCGGACGCGGCGCTTCGAGAAGGACGGCCGCGTCTCGTTCCACCACCATGAAGTGGTGGGAGCCAAGATGGCCAAGAAGCGGATGACCGAGCTCAAGTACTCCAACGACATCATCAAGGACGTCTCCAAGTTGGTGGAGCTGCATCTGCGCTTCCACGGGTACGGCGACGGTGAGTGGACCGACTCTGCGGTGCGGAGGTACGTACGGGACGCGGGACCGCTGCTGGGCCGCCTGCACAAGCTGACGCGCTCCGACTGCACGACGCGGAACAAGCGCAAGGCGAACGCACTGTCGCGCACCTACGACGGGCTGGAGGAGCGCATCGCGCAGTTGCAGGACCAGGAGCAGCTGGATGCGATCCGGCCGGACCTGGACGGCAACGAGATCATGCAGATCCTGGAAGTGGGGCCCGGTCCCGTCATCGGTAACGCCTACGCCTTCCTGCTGGAGCTCCGGCTGGAGAACGGCCCGATGGAGCGTGACGTCGCGATCGCCGCGCTCAAGGAGTGGTGGGCCGATCAGGCCGCTTGAGGCAGTCCTGATGCGAGGCGGGAGCCCGGACCGGAGGCACGTCGTGTTTCACGTGAAACACAACCAGTGAGCCCGCGACCGGATCGCTGAAGACAGGATCACTGAATTTGGGAGGGCGTCTGTTTCACGTGAAACAGACGCCCTCACTCGTCGCTCCGGGTGCGCGCATCCGTCAGCTCCATACGTCGCCGTCGAAGTATCACCGTCGAGACGAGGGCATAGAGCACTGCCACGGCGACTACGACGACCACGGACCGCCCGTCAGCTGGAAGAGCGAGCGCGGCCATGGCCGCAGCGGCCACGAAGGCGATGTTGAACAGCACGTCGTAGAGGGAGAAGATCCGGCCGCGGTAGGCGTCGTCCACGGATGTCTGCACCTCGGTGTCCGTCGTGATCTTCGTCGCCTGAGTCACCAGCCCGAGGACGAAGGCGGCCGCCAGCATCGGCGCCGGAGTGAACGGCAGACCCAGCGCCGGTTCCAGGAGGGCGGCCGCTCCGGCGCACCCTCCCATCCAGCCGTACCGCCCGAAGCGGCCCACGGCCCAGGGAGTGATCAAGGCGGCGGCGAAGAACCCTGCGGCGGACGCGCCGAGAGCCAGGCCGAGCAGAGCCAGGCCGTCGGACTCGCTGTCGGCCCAGGCGTACCGGCACAGCATCAGCACCATCACGGTCAGCGCCCCGTAGCAGAAGCGGATCACTGTCATCGCGCCCAGGGCGCGCGCCGCGTCCCTGCGTTCCGCCAGATGGCGCAGCCCCGCCAGGAGGCCGAGCGCCGTGGTGGTCAGTGCCTCACGCAGCCGTACATGGTGCAGGTCCGGGTCCGGCCCGAGGAGTGTCCGGGGAAGCGTCAGGGAGGCCAGGGCCGACAGGAGGTAGAGGACCGCCCCCAGCAGCACCACTGTGGCATCGGACCCGTCCGTCAGAAGTCGGATCGCCAGCGCCAGGCCCCCACCCGCCGTGGCTGCCAGCGTTCCGGCCGTCGGGGAGAGGGAGTTGGCGAGCACGAGCCTGCCGGTGTCGACGACGCGAGGCAGGGCCGCGGAGAGCCCGGCCAGCACGAAGCGATTGACGGCGGTGACGCAGAGCGCGGAGGCGTAGAAGAGCCAGTCCGGCACCGCACTCAGGAGCAGCAGAGCGGTACAGCAGGCCAGGCCGGCCCTGAGGAGGTTTCCGTAGAGGAAGACCTGACGGCGAGGCCAGCGGTCGAGAAGTACTCCGGCGAAAGGGCCGATCAGTGAGTACGGGAGCAGCAGTACGGCCATGGCCGAGGCGATGGCCCCCGGCGTCGTCTGGTTCTCCGGTGAGAAGACGACATAGGTGGCGAGCGCGACTTGGTAGACACCGTCGGCCGACTGGGAGAGAAGTCGTACGGCGAGCAGGCGACGGAAGTTCCTCAGGCGCAGCAGTACGCCCAGATCACGCACGACAGGCATGTGCGCAAGGGTCACACATGTGAGGGGTCCCCGGGCGGATTGCCCGGGGACCCCTCACAGAAGCGATCAAGCGTTGACCGGCTGGATCAGCGCTCGACGTCACCCTTGATGAACTTCTCGACGTTCTCGCGGGCCTCGTCGTCGAAGTACTGGACCGGCGGGGACTTCATGAAGTACGAGGAGGCCGACAGGATCGGGCCACCGATGCCGCGGTCCTTGGCGATCTTCGCGGCGCGCACGGCGTCGATGATGACACCGGCGGAGTTCGGGGAGTCCCAGACCTCGAGCTTGTACTCCAGGTTCAGCGGAACGTCACCGAACGCACGGCCCTCGAGGCGCACGTACGCCCACTTGCGGTCGTCCAGCCAGGCCACGTAGTCCGAGGGGCCGATGTGGACGTTGTCGGCGCCCAACTCGCGGTCACGGATCTGCGAGGTGACGGCCTGCGTCTTCGAGATCTTCTTGGACTCCAGACGCTCACGCTCGAGCATGTTCTTGAAGTCCATGTTGCCACCGACGTTCAGCTGCATCGTGCGGTCCAGGATGACACCCCGGTCCTCGAAGAGCTTCGCCATCACGCGGTGCGTGATGGTGGCGCCGACCTGCGACTTGATGTCGTCGCCGACGATCGGGACACCGGCCTCGGTGAACTTGTCGGCCCACTCCTTGGTGCCGGCGATGAACACCGGGAGGGCGTTGACGAACGCGACCTTGGCGTCGATGGCGCACTGCGCGTAGAACTTCGCAGCGACCTCGGAACCGACGGGCAGGTAGCAGACGAGGACGTCGACCTGCTTGTCCTTGAGGATCTGGATGATGTCGACGGGGGCCTCGGCGGACTCCTCGATCGTCTCGCGGTAGTACTTGCCCAGGCCGTCATGGGTGTGGCCGCGCTGAACGGTCACGCCGGTGTTCGGCACGTCGGCGATCTTGATGGTGTTGTTCTCGCTGGCGCCGATGGCGTCCGCGAGGTCGAGGCCGACCTTCTTCGCGTCGACGTCGAACGCTGCGACGAACTCGACGTCGCTCACGTGGTATTCGCCGAACTGGACGTGCATCAGACCGGGCACCTTGCCGGCCGGATCGGCGTCCTTGTAGAACTCGACGCCCTGCACCAGTGACGCGGCGCAGTTGCCCACGCCGACGATGGCTACGCGAACCGAACCCATGCCGATTGCTCCCTGTGTGTTCTCGGTGTTCCCCGGTGCCGCAAGCGGATCTGCGGGGATTTCACTTGGTGTCGTCGGACGGATCCGGCCGGGTGTCGTTCTCCCGGTGCCGGGGCAGGCCGCCCGTCTCTCCTGATGTTTCGTGCTGAGTGGAGCTCTCGGGTGAGGACCGTCGCCGGTCCTTTCCCGAACGCTCGCTCTCGATGAGCTCGTTCAGCCAGCGCACCTCGCGCTCCACGGACTCCATGCCGTGACGCTGCAGCTCAAGCGTGTAGTCGTCGAGTCGTTCGCGGGTACGGGCCAGGGAGGCGCGCATCTTCTCGAGGCGCTCCTCCAGCCTGCTGCGCCGGCCTTCGAGCACGCGCATCCGCACCTCGCGCTCCGTCTGCCCGAAGAAGGCGAAACGAGCGGCGAAGTGCTCGTCTTCCCAGGCGTCCGGACCGGTGTGCGAAAGCAGCTCCTCGAAGTGCTCCTTACCTTCTGCCGTCAACCGGTAGACGATCTTGGCGCGACGTCCGGCCAGGGAAGACGCGGGAGCGACCCCGCGGCCTGTGGTGGCGGGCGGCAGCGCCGGAACGTTCACCGGCTCCTCGGTCAACCAGCCGCTGGCGACCAGCGTCTTGAGACAGGGGTAGAGGGTGCCGTAGCTGAAGGCGCGGAAGATCCCCAGCGACGTGTTGAGGCGCTTGCGCAGCTCGTACCCGTGCATCGGGGACTCGCGGAGCAGGCCGAGCACGGCGAATTCGAGGATGCCTGAGCGTCTGCTCACCTTCGCCTCTTCCTTCGCTCTGTGCTTCCGCGGGGCTGTCGAGCCCACCTTATGCCGTGCTGATGTATCGAGTCGATACATCAGCACGATAGATCGACACGTGATGTTCGACAAGGGGACGGTTCGTGAGCGGCGTCACATCATCGATTCATAGGGAGTGACTTGCGTAATTTGGGGTGAAGTTCGGTCCTCGGAGGTTTTTGACCGTGCGTAGTCTGTGCGGCATGCAGACCACCGGGAACCGTGAGACGGCGCCGCGCGTCAGTTATCGCGGACTGCCGGATGTACGCGGATGAGCCTTCCGCAGGGCTCGTCCGTAATTCGGGGGGACCGGATCTCAACTGCCGCTTCCAGGCGCTCTCGCCTGCCCGAGGAGTAGTCGTTCGATGAGCGAGCACCGTCGCAAAGCGCCGCAACCGCAGGGTGGCGGGCGTGCAGCCGCCAGGCGAGCCGCGCAACAGCCTGCTGGACGCCGCAACGATGCGTCACACAGCGCAACGTCAGCATCACCCTCCGACGAGTACGGCGAGGAGCAGCCGTCGTACGGTGGCCGCGCCGAGGCGCGCCGCGCCGCGCAGCGTGGCGGGGGCAGACGTCGGGGAGGTGGCGACGGCAGCGGTCCGGAAGGACGTGGCCGGGGCCGTGCCGGCTCCGGCAAGAAGCGCCTGATCGACTACCCACGGGCCGGCAAGGACGGCGCACGCCGTTGGATGCCGTCGTGGAAGCTGGTCTCAGGGCTGTGCCTGGGCTTCCTCGGTCTCATGATGGGCGTGGCCGGCATCGCCTACGCACTCGTGGTGCCACCGGAACCCAAGGACCTCGCCACCGCCCAGAACAACGTCTACTTCTGGGGCAACGGTAAGCCGATGGTCGCCACGGGCGGGTCGGTCAACCGCCAGGAGATCGACTACGCCCACATCCCGGAAGCGATGCGCAACGCCGTCATCTCCGCCGAGAACAAGTCGTTCAACAGCGACAGGGGCATCGACCCGGTGGGCATCGCCCGCGCCTTCTACAACATGGCGAAGGGAGGCGAGACCCAGGGCGGTTCGACGATCACCCAGCAGTACGTGAAGAACTCCATGCTCTCCCAGGACCAGACCCTGAGCCGGAAGTTCAAGGAGCTCTTCATCACGCTCAAGGTCGGTAAGACGGTGCCCAAGAAGGACGTCATGAAGGGCTACCTCAACGTCTCCTACTACGGCCGGGGCGCCTCGGGTCTCCAGGCGGCAGCTCGTACGTACTACGACAAGGACGCCGAGGAACTGAATCCGAGCGAGTGCGCCTTCCTGGCGACGCTGCTCAAGGGAGCGAGCTACTACGACCCCGCGGGTGCTCCGGGGGCCGACGACGTGAAGGCCTCGGCCGTGGCGAACACCGAGCGGGCCAAGGAGCGCTGGAGCTGGATCCTCGACGAGCAGGTCAAGGACGGCCGGATGAGTGCGGCCGAGCGCGCCAAGTACACGAAGTTCCCGATGCCGGACAAGCCGCAGAAGGACGCCAAGCTGGGCGGCCAGACCGGTTATCTCGTCGACCTCGCCACGAAGTACTTCCTCGCCAACAACAAGGGTGGCGTAACCGAGAAGGAGCTCGCCCAGGGCGGCTACGAGATCCACACGACCTTCGACAAGAAGAAGGTCGAGGATCTCGAGATTTCGATCACCAAGGTGCTGAAGGCCAAGATCGACCCCAAGAAGCGTCCGGACAAGGACACCCACGTCCAGTTCGGCGGCGCGTCCGTCGACACCAAGACGGGAGCCATCGTCGCCACCTACGGCGGTGAGGACGCGACTAAGCACTACACCAACAACGCGGATGCGACCGGCGCGCAGGTCGGTTCGACGTTCAAGCCGTTCGTGCTGGCAGCAGCCATGGAGACGGGAAAGCGCAACCCGGAGCTTCCCGCCGAACAGAGCGACTCGGAGCGCACGCCCGTGTCCCCGAAGAGCATCTACAACGGCGACAACAAGCTGAAGATCAACTACTACAACGGCGAGGTCTGGCAGAACAAGGAAGGCAAGGAATGGCTCCAGACCAACGACGGCGACCAGAGCTACGGCAACATGACTCTCCGGGAGGCCATGCAGGAGTCCGCCAACTCCCCGTACGTCCAGCTCGGCATGGACGTCGGCACCGACAAGGTGAAGGACGCCGCAGTCGAGGCGGGGCTGCGTGACGACGACTACATGGCGGACTCGAACGTCCCCTCGTTCTCCATCGGTACCTCCTCGCCGAGTGCCATCCGGATGGCGGGTTCGTACGCCACCTTCGCCACCAGCGGAAAGCAGCGGGACCCCTTCTCGGTCACCGAGGTCAAGCACGAGGGCAAGGTCATCTATCAGCACGACACGGTGACGAAGAACGCGTTCCCGAGCGTCGTCGCCGACAACGTGACCGATGTGCTGAAGAACGTCGTCGAGAACGGAACGGGCACACCCGCCCAGCTCCCGGGCCGTGACGTGGCCGGGAAGACCGGCACCACCGACGGCAACAAGTCGGCCTGGTTCGTCGGCTACACCCCGCAGCTGTCGACGGCCGTGAGCATGTTCCGGATGGACGACGACGAGACGAACAAGAACCGCGAGTTCCTGGAGATGTACGGCACCGGCGGCGAGAAGTCGATCCACGGTGCCTCGTTCCCCGCGCAGATCTGGCACGACTACATGGCTGATGCGGTGAAGGGCACGAAGGTCGTGAACTTCCCGAAGCCGGAGCCCTACGGCGAGACGGTGTTCGGTGGCGGCGCGGTGAGCCCCAGTCCGACGCCGAGCCCGACGCCTTCGCCCTCGAAGTCCAGCGAGGCGCCCGTGACCCCGTCGCCCAGCCCATCGTCCCCGTCCCCCTCACCGAGCGAGACGTGCGCGCCGCTCGACTGGGAGTGCAAGAACAACGGCGGGGCGACCGAGGGCCAGGACAACGGCGGCACCACGGACGGTGCCACGGACGGCGGGACCGACACCGGGACCACGGACGGCGGGACCGACACCGGCACCACGGACGGCGGGACGACGCAAGGCACGACGAACGGCAACTCCAACAGCAACGGCGGCGGGCTCTTCGGAGGCAACGGCTAGCGCCGCGGCGGGCGGTGCCCAAGTGCCACCGTCCGTCAGGAGGCCCTTGAGGGCCGCCGGGCACGCACGACGAGGGCCGCCGACACCCGCGGGGTGTCGGCGGCCCTCGTCCGTCCGGGGAGCGGCCCACGCCCGCACACAGCGCCGTACGGCAGGATGTGCGGCATGCCAAGCGCAGAAGACACGAGCGTGGACCGGGAGCCGTCCGTCGTACCGCCCACGCGACAGGACGAGATCGCCGCAGCGGGCAGCGAGCTGATCGGCGGGCCGGCGGGCCGCTGGGCGCGGTTCGGTTCGGGGCCGCTCACACCGGTGCGCGTCATCGCCCTCGTGGCGATCGGGATGTTCGCACTCGGCATGGTGCAGAAGATCCCCTGCTACGACTGGGCGTGGTTCCGCGGCACCAGTTCCCAGTACACGCACGCGTGCTACTCGGACATCCCGCACCTCTACCTCGGGCGCGGCTTCGCCGACGGCCTCGTGCCGTACGTCGACCGGCTCAGCGGTGACATGACGTACCTCGAGTACCCGGTCCTGACCGGGCTGTTCATGCAGATCGCGTCCTGGCTGACGCTGACACCCTCCACCGACCCGATCCAGCAGCGTGAGCAGATGTACTGGATGGTCAACGCCGGGATGCTGATGGTCTGCGCGGTGATCATCGCGGTGTGCGCCGCCCGTACGCACCGGCGCCGCCCGTGGGACGGGCTGCTGGTCGCACTCGCTCCGGCTCTCGCACTCACCGCCACGATCAACTGGGATCTGCTCGCCGTCGCTCTGACGGCCGCGGCGATGCTCATGTGGTCCCGCGGTCGGACCTTCGCCTTCGGGGTCCTCATCGGCCTGGCAACGGCCGCCAAGCTGTATCCCGTGCTGCTGCTCGGCCCACTGCTTGTCCTGTGCTGGCGGGCCGGGAAGTGGCGGGAGTACGGATCGGCGTTCTTCGGCGCGGCGGCGGCCTGGCTGGTGGTCAACCTGCCGGTCATGCTGTACGCCCCCGAGGGCTGGAAGAAGTTCTACACGTTCAGCCAGGAACGGCAGATCGACTACGGCTCGTTCTGGCTGCTCATCACCCAGCGCACCGGCCGGCCCATCGACGTGGGTACGGTCAACACCGCCTCGGTCGCACTGATGATCGTCCTGTGCGCGGGGATCGCGGGGCTGGCGATGTCGGCCCGGCACCGGCCGCGATTCGCCCAGCTGGCGTTCCTGGTGGTGGCCGCCTTCATCCTGACGAACAAGGTCTACTCACCGCAGTACGTGCTCTGGCTGATCCCGCTGGCCGCGCTGGCGAGGCCTCGCTGGCGGGACTTCCTCGTCTGGCAGGCCTGCGAGGTCATGTACTTCCTGGGCATCTGGTTCTACCTCGCGTACACGACGAGCGGGGACAAGCACCAGGGGCTGCCGCAAGAGGGCTACCAGGTCGCGATCGTCCTGCACCTGGTGGGCACGCTCTACCTGTGCGCGCTCGTCGTCAGGGACATCCTGAGGCCGGAAGGGGACCCCGTACGGCGCGACGGGTCCGACGACCCTTCGGGCGGGGTGCTCGACGGAGCACCGGACAAGGTCGCCCTGGCGGGCCTCGTGGAGAGGCGCCCGGACGCACACGCCGCACCCGCGGTCCGGGGACCGCGGGTGGAGTGGGGCACAGCGGGTGGAGCGGCCTCCGACTGAGGGGCGGCTCTACCGGTCCACGAGGCGGTCGAACTGGGTGGTGGTGTGCCGCAGATGGGCCACCAGTTCGTCGCCGACCTTCGGTTCCTGGGCGTCCGAGGGCACGAAGAGGATCGACACCTGCATGTGCGGCGGCTCCGCGAACCAGCGCTGCTTGCCCGCCCAGACGAACGGCGACAGGTTGCGGTTGACGGTGGCCAGGCCCGCGCGTGCGACGCCCTTGGCGCGCGGCATCACGCCGTGCAGGGCCTTCGGAGCCTCCAGACCGACCCCGTGCGAGGTGCCGCCCGCCACCACCACGAGCCAGCCGTCCGACGCGGCCTTCTGCTGGCGGTAGCCGAACCGGTCACCCTTGACGACGCGCGTGACGTCGAGCACGGCGCCGCGGTACTCGGTCGCCTCGTGGTCACCGAGCCAGAGGCGCGTGCCGATGCGCGCGCGGAAGAGGGTCTGCGGGAACTGCTGCCGCAGCCGCGCCAGCTCCTCGGAGCGCAGGTGGCTGACGAACATCGTGTGCAGGGGCAGCCGGGCCGCGCGGAGGCGGTCCATCCACGTGATGACCTCCTCGACCGCGTCCGAGCCGTCCGTGCGGTCGAGCGGGAGGTGCAGGGCGAAACCTTCGAGGCGTACGTCCTCGATGGCCGCGTGCAGCTGGCCGAGCTCCTCCTCCCTCACCCCGTGGCGCTTCATCGAGCTCATGCACTCGATGACCACCCGCGCGCCCACCAGGGCGTGCACGCCGTCCACCGAGGAGACGGAACGGATGACGCGGTCGGGCAGCGGCACCGGCTCCTCGCCCCGCCGGAAGGGGGTGAGCACCAGCAGATCGCCGCTGAACCAGTCCTTGATACGAGCCGCCTCGTACGTGGTGCCCACAGCCAGCGTGTCGGACCCGAAGCGGATCGCCTCGTCGGCCAGACGCTCGTGGCCGAAGCCGTATCCGTTGCCCTTGCAGACGGGGACGAGCCCCGGGAACTGGTCGAGCACGGACTTCTGGTGCGCCCGCCAGCGCGCGGTGTCGACGTAGAGGGAGAGCGCCATGGCCGGCCCGGAACCTTTCTGGTGGCTGCGGTGTAAGTGAGATGAGGAGAGGAGCTGGTGGGTGGTGACCGTGTTCGGGACGCGCCTAGCGGCGCGACATGTACATATCGAGGGCCTTGTGCAGCAGCTTGTTGAGGGGGAAGTCCCACTCGCCGACGTACTCCACGGCTTCCCCGCCGGTGCCGACCTTGAACTGGATCAGGCCGAAGAGGTGGTCGGTCTCGTCCAGCGAGTCACTGATCCCGCGCAGGTCGTAGACGGTCGCGCCCATGGCGTACGAGTCGCGGAGCATCCGCCACTGCATGGCGTTGGAGGGGCGCACCTCGCGCCCGATGTTGTCCGAGGCGCCGTAGGAGTACCAGACGTGCCCGCCGACGACCAGCATCGTGGCGGCCGAGAGGTTCACGCCGTTGTGCCGGGCGAAGTACAGCCGCATGCGGTTGGGGTCCTCGGAGTTGAGCACCGTCCACATCCGCTGGAAGTACGAGAGGGGGCGCGGCCGGAAGTGGTCGCGCACGGCGGTGATCTCGTACAGCCGCTGCCATTCGGCGAGGTCCTCGTAGCCGCCCTGGACCACTTCGACGCCGGCCTTGTCGGCCTTCTTGATGTTGCGGCGCCAGAGCTGGTTGAAGCCCTTCAGCACGTCTTCGAGGGAGCGGTTGGCCAGCGGCACCTGGAAGACGTAGCGGGGCTGCACGTCGCCGAAGCCGGCGCCGCCGTCCTCGCCCTGCTGCCAGCCCATCTTCCGCAGCCGGTCGGAGACCTCGAACGCCCGGGGCTCGATGTGGCTGGCCTCGACGTCGCGCAGCCGCTTCACGTCGGGATCCTGGATGCCGGACTTGATGGCGGCCGAGTCCCAGCGGCGGATGACCACGGGCGGCCCCATCTTCACCGAGAACGCGCCCTGCTGCTTCAGGTGGGCCAGCATCGGCTGGAGCCACTCGTCCAGATTCGGGGCGTACCAGTTGATGACCGGGCCCTCGGGAAGGTAGGCGAGGTAGCGCTTGATCTTGGGGAGCTGGCGGTACAGGACCAGCCCGGCACCGACCATCTCGCCGCTCTTGTCGAACCATCCGAGGTTCTCCGAGCGCCATTCGGTTTTCACGTCAGCCCACGCCGGGACCTGGCAGTGACTGGCCGAGGGGAGGCTCTGGATGTATGCCAGATGCTGTTCTCGGCTGATGGTCCGCAGGGTCAGGCTCATGCTGGGGCGCTCCTCGGCAGGTGTGTCCCCATCGGTCAGGGGCTCCGGCTCTCGCGCCGAAGCCTACTGTGGCCGACGGGGGCCCGGCCCGGCCCCGTCGGGCCGAACCGGACCGCTGCCTCGCCGCATCGCCTGCCTGAGCACTGCGGGCGGTGGCCGACGGGGGCCCGCCGCGGTACTGCCGGTCAGGTGATCACACCGCCGAAGAGCCCCCCGTGCGCCATACCGAGCAGGAAGCCGACAGCGGACGAGCCCATCCCCATGATGAAGCCGAACCGCTGCCAGGTGGTCCTGGAGATGTACTGCCCGTAGGCGCCCACCAGGACGCCGATCAGCCCGGCCCACGAGCTGATCAGGTGCAGACTGTGGAACATCGCCGTCACGAAGGCGAGGACCCCCAGCACCCCTGTCACCGCCATCAGCACTTCCTGGAGCGGGTGGGGCCTGCCGTCCGTGGCGAATAGGGAGCCGGTGGCGGGACGGGGGTCGACCACACTGCTGGGAGCTGGTCGGCTGCCGGGGGAGCGCAGTGTCTGTGCCATGGAGTACCTCCTGGCCGGAAGAGCGGTGCGATGTAGTGCCTCTCACACCGCGACTGTCTCGATTGTGCGCCCTGAACACCGGATTTCAACCGGAAGCCTGTCTGCGGGTAGTCTGTACGGTCTGCACCGGTGTCTGCCCTGAGCCAGCACTGCAGCTCCCCTCGATCATCGATACGGGCGTTGTCAGTGGCGGCTGTTTTACTCGGAGACACTGATGCTCACGCATCACGACCCTCCTGCCACGGAACGACCGTGGCCGCTGAGTCCAAAGGAGGTGGGTTCCACATGCGTCACTACGAGGTGATGGTCATCCTCGACCCCGATCTCGAGGAGCGAGCAGTCTCCCCGCTGATCGAGAACTTCCTCTCCGTCGTCCGTGAGGGCGACGGAAAGGTCGAGAAGGTCGACACCTGGGGCCGTCGTCGTCTCTCTTACGAGATCAAGAAGAAGCCTGAGGGCATCTACTCGGTCATCGACCTGCAGGCCGAGCCTGCGGTCGTCAAGGAGCTCGACCGACAGATGAACCTGAACGAGTCGGTCCTCCGGACCAAGGTCCTCCGTCCCGAGATCCACTGAGCATCTAGCTCAGCGGTCATCGGGTTCGAGTAGCAAGCAGCCAGAAGCAATCCCCGTCGAGAGGTTCACCCATGGCAGGCGAGACCGTCATCACGGTTGTCGGCAATCTCGTCGACGACCCCGAGCTGCGCTTCACCCCGTCCGGTGCGGCGGTCGCGAAGTTCCGTGTCGCGTCCACCCCCCGCATCTTCGACCGGCAGACCAATGAGTGGAAGGACGGCGAAGGCCTGTTCCTCACCTGCTCGGTCTGGCGTCAGGCGGCGGAGAACGTCGCGGAGTCGCTTCAGCGAGGCATGCGCGTCGTCGTGCAGGGCCGGCTGAAGCAGCGGTCCTACGAGGACCGTGAGGGCGTCAAGCGCACGGTCTACGAGCTGGACGTCGAGGAAGTCGGCCCCAGCCTGAAGAGCGCCACGGCCAAGGTCACCAAGACCACGGGTCGCGGTGGCCAGGGCGGCGGTGGCCAGGGTGGATACGGCGGTGGCCAGCAGGGCGGCGGCAACTGGGGCGGCGGCTCCGGTGGCGGTGGCCAGCAGGGTGGCGGCGGTGCTCCCGCCGACGACCCGTGGGCGACCAACGCACCGGCCGGCGGCCAGCAAGGCGGGGGCCAGCAAGGCGGCGGAGGCGGCTGGGGCGGAAGCTCCGGCGGTTCCGGCTCCTCCGGCGGTTCCGGCGGCGGCTACTCGGACGAGCCTCCCTTCTAGGGCAGCTCGTTACCCCACTTCTTGATCACACAGGAGAAACACAATGGCGAAGCCGCCTGTGCGCAAGCCTAAGAAGAAGGTCTGCGCGTTCTGCAAGGACAAGACCCAGTACGTGGACTACAAGGACACGAACATGCTGCGGAAGTTCATTTCCGACCGTGGCAAGATCCGTGCCCGCCGCGTCACCGGCAACTGCACGCAGCACCAGCGTGATGTCGCCACGGCAGTCAAGAACAGCCGTGAGATGGCGCTGCTGCCCTACACGTCCACCGCGCGATAAGGGAAGGGTGACCGAATCATGAAGATCATCCTCACCCACGAGGTCACTGGCCTCGGTGCTGCCGGTGACGTCGTGGACGTCAAGGACGGGTACGCCCGTAACTACCTGGTTCCGCGTGGCTTCGCCATTCGCTGGACCAAGGGCGGCGAGAAGGACGTGGCGCAGATCCGCCGCGCCCGCAAGATCCACGAGATCGCGACGATCGAGCAGGCCAACGAGATCAAGGCCAAGCTCGAGGCCGTGAAGGTCCGTCTGGCTGTTCGCTCCGGCGACGCCGGCCGCCTCTTCGGTTCCGTCACCCCGGCCGACATCGCTTCGGCGATCAAGTCCGCCGGTGGTCCGGACGTCGACAAGCGTCGCGTCGAGCTCGGTTCGCCGATCAAGACGCTCGGCGGGCACCAGGTGTCCGTCCGGCTGCACCCCGAGGTTGCCGCGAAGCTCGGCATCGAGGTCGTTGCTGCCTAAGGGCACAGCTCATCAGAGCTAGGTAGGGGGCCGCACCCACAGGGTGCGGCCCTCTGTCGTTTCACGTGAAACGACAGAGGGCGGCCCGCCGACCACCCTGAGATGGTCCGTCGTACGTCCTCAGCGCGTGGCTCCAGTGACCATCCAGCGGCCGGAACGCGTGCGTAGCCAGAGGGTCACCAGCCGGACCCCCATCATCAGCACCATCGCCCACCAGAGAGCGGTGAGGCCGCCTCCGAGACGGGGGACGAGAAGCGCGACAGGAGCGAAGACGGCCAGGGTGGGGATCATTGCCCAGGCGAGATAGCGGCCGTCGCCCGCCCCCATCAGTACCCCGTCCAGCACGAAGACAACTCCGCAGATCGGCTGGGAGAGCGCTACGACCAGAAGCGCCGGCAACAAGGTCTCCTGTACGGAGGCATCGCTGGTGAACAACGGGATGAACAGGGGCCTGGCCAGCACGATCAGTAGCCCCAGTGCCACGCCGCATGCAATCCCCCACTGGATCATGCGGCGGCAGGCCTCGCGGGCGCCCTCGGTGTCGCTCGCTCCCAGGTAGCGGCCGATGATTGCCTGGCCCGCGATGGCGATCGCGTCGAGCGCGAAGGCTGTGAGACTCCAGAGCGACAGGATGATCTGGTGTGCGGCAATATCCGTGTCGCCGAGTCGCGCGGCAACGGCGGTGGCGATCAGCAGGACGCCCCGCAGCGAAAGCGTGCGGACCAGCAGAGGGATGCCTGCCTGGGCGCTGGCTCGGATGCCCGCCACGTCGGGGCGTAGCGAGGCCCCGTGCCGACGCGCTCCGCGCACCACGACGATCAGGTAGACGAGCGCCATCCCTACCTGGGCGATGACCGTTCCCCACGCTGATCCCGCGATCCCGAGGCCGGCGCCGTAGACAAGCGCGATGTTGAGCGCTCCGTTGACCGTGAATCCGCCGATCGCGACGTAGAGCGGCGTACGGGTGTTCTGTAGTCCTCGCAGCACACCTGTCGCTGCGAGGACCACGAGCATCGCAGGGATGCCGAGGCTGGAGATCCGCAGATAGGTGGTGGCGTACGGTGCCGCTGTCTCCGACGCCCCGAAGGCTGCGACAAGCCAGGGGGCCAGTGGGAGGGCGACTGCCACCACCGCGGCACCGATCAGGAGGGCCAGCCAGATTCCGTCCATGCCCTGACGGATCGCGGAAGCAAGATCTCCTGCGCCGACCCGGCGGGCTACCGCGGCAGTGGTGGCATAGGCGAGAAAGACGAAGATGCTCACTGCGGTGGTCAGCAGTGCCGCAGCGACGGCCAGGCCGGCCAGTTGAGGAGTGCCGAGATGGCCGATGATGGCGCTGTCCACCATCACGAAAAGCGGCTCGGCAACGAGTGCGCCGAAAGCCGGGACGGCGAGGGAGACGATCTCGCGGTCGTGCCTGCGTCGGGACTTGGGCTGGTCCGTGGGGGCCTGGGTCATGGAGGCCAATCTAATCTTCCACAGGTAAGAGATGCAATGCGCCTAGGGTCCTTACTTGGCACTCGGGTCCGGGCTTGCTCGGGGGGTGTCCTCGATGATCTTGAGTCGAGGGGAAAAGTTTTTCTCCCCCACAGCCAGTGGATGGGAAAAAGCCTGGTCAGGGGCCTCAAGGGTGTTGCGGTATGACTTTGTCCACAGTGCTGTCCCCCGGTCCGTGCACAGGATCCGACAGGTTCTCCACAGCATCTGGTCCGTCGTCCACATGCCCTGTGGATAACCAGATTGGCTGACGGTGCGGACGGGCCTACCGTGGGGCGGCGCCCGCACTCCGTTCCGGCTTGATAACCCGCAGAACTTGACGCGCCGGAACCGGAGTCGGGCGTCTTGTTTGTCGGTGCTGTGCCGTAAGAAAGAGTGGCACGGTTAGGTCCGCGACGCGGACGGGAGGAGGTGGCCCGGTGAGCATTCCCGAGCCTTTGGACGATCCCTGGGCCGACGTCGGTCCCAGTGACCGTCTGCCCGTTTCGCGTCAGCGCCGGGGAGAGGGCAAGGGGCGCGAGGAGCAGCACGAGCGGGGTCGCGATAGCGGATGGGACGGCGGGTCGTCCGGCTTCGAGCGGGTGCCTCCGCAGGATCTCGATGCCGAGCAGTCCGTCCTGGGCGGCATGCTGCTCTCCAAGGACGCCATCGCCGACGTCGTGGAGATCATCAAGGGCCACGACTTCTACCGGCCGGCCCACGAGACCGTGTACACGGCGATTCTGGACCTCTACGCCAAGGGGGAGCCGGCCGACCCCATCACGGTGGCGGCAGAACTCGTCAAGCGCGGCGAGATCACCAAGGTCGGCGGAGCGCCGTATCTGCACACCCTGGTCCAGCTGGTGCCGACCGCGGCCAACGCTTCGTACTACGCGGAGATCGTCCATGAGCGGGCCGTACTCCGTCGCCTGGTCGAGGCCGGTACGAAGATCACACAGATGGGATACGCGGCCGACGGGGACGTCGACGAGATCGTGAACTCGGCGCAGGCCGAGATCTACGCGGTAACGGAGCAGCGCACCAGCGAGGACTACCTCCCGCTCGGCGACATCATGGAGGGCGCTCTCGACGAGATCGAGGCCATCGGCTCCCGTAGTGGCGAGATGACCGGTGTGCCCACCGGGTTCACCGACCTCGACGCCCTGACGAACGGCCTGCACCCAGGGCAGATGATCGTCATCGCTGCCCGTCCCGCGATGGGTAAGTCGACCTTGGCCCTGGACTTCGCCCGCGCCTGCTCGATCAAGAGCAATCTTCCGAGCGTGATCTTCTCCCTTGAGATGGGACGCAACGAGATCGCGATGCGCCTGCTGTCCGCCGAGGCACGCGTGGCGCTGCACCACATGCGGTCGGGCACGATGACCGACGAGGACTGGACGAGGCTGGCCCGGCGGATGCCGGACGTGTCGGCCGCTCCGCTCTACATCGACGACTCGCCGAACCTGTCCATGATGGAGATCCGGGCGAAATGCCGTCGACTCAAGCAGCGGAACGAACTCAAGCTCGTCGTCATCGACTACCTGCAGCTGATGCAGTCCGGTGGGGCCAAGCGTGCCGAGAGCCGTCAGCAGGAGGTCTCGGACATGTCCCGAAACCTCAAGCTCCTCGCCAAGGAACTGGAGCTGCCGGTCATCGCGCTCTCCCAGTTGAACCGTGGTCCCGAACAGCGCACGGACAAGAAGCCGATGGTCTCCGACCTGCGTGAGTCCGGTTCCATCGAGCAGGACGCCGACATGGTGATCCTGCTGCACCGTGAGGACGCGTACGAGAAGGAGTCACCACGTGCGGGCGAGGCGGACCTGATCGTGGCCAAGCACCGTAACGGCCCTACAGCGACGATCACTGTGGCCTTCCAGGGCCACTACTCCCGCTTCGTGGACATGGCGCAGACCTAGAGCCTCCCTGTATCCGGCCCCGGCGTGTCCGGCGTCCTTGAAGCGGTCGGCAGCCGAAGGCCGCGAAATGGTTCGTCAGCCGGCGGCCGGTCGGGCCATCCTTGGGGATGACCTCATCCGAACCCCTGCTTCCCGGCACCCGGCGTGCTCTGCTGCATCGTGTGGCCACCGCGCAGTCCGAAGGAAGAGCTCCCTCGCTCGTGGCCGCGGTGCAGCGGGACGGCCGGATCGCCTGGAGTGGCGCCCGCAGCTGTGTGGACGGCCATGAGCCGGACGGCGATACGCAGTTCAGGATCGGCTCCATCACCAAGACGTTCACCGCAGTGCTGGTGATGCGACTGCGCGACGAGGGCCTGCTCGATCTGGACGATCCCCTGGAGAAGCATCTGCCCGGTACGGGCGCCGGTCAGGTGACCGTGTTCCAACTGCTCGGCCACAGCGCGGGGCTGGGGGCCGAGACGCCCGCTCCCTGGTGGGAGCGGACGCCGGGAGCGACCCGCCCGGAACTCGCCGACGTACTCGGGGAGCGGCCGCTGATGCACCCGGCCGGTCACGGTCACCACTACTCCAACCCCGGTTACACGCTGCTCGGCGCACTCGTCGAGAGGCTGTGCGGAGAGCCCTGGGGAGAGGTGCTGCGCCGCGAGATCCTGCACCCCCTGGGCATGGGCCGTACGACTCCACAGCCGCAGGCTCCGCATGCCGGTGGCTGGGCGGTCCACCCGTGGGCGGACGTCCTGCTGCCCGAACCGGCGGAAGACCTCGGGCTCATGGCGCCCGCCGGCCAGCTCTGGTCGACCACCACCGATCTTCTGCGGTTCGCGTTCTTCCTCGCCCGTGGAGACGAACGGGTGCTGAGCGCCTCTTCGGTCGAGGAGATGCGTGCCCCGGCCGCCCCGCCCGAGGCCGGTGACTGGGACGGCACCTACGGACTCGGCCTCCAGGTGGTACGTCGGAAGAACCGCACGCTCCTCGGTCACTCGGGCTCGCTGCCGGGGTTCCTGGCCACCCTGTGGTTCTGCGTCGAGGACGATGTGGCCGCCGTCGTGCTGTCCAATGCCACGTCCGGCCCGCTGACCGGTGCGGTAGCCGCTGACCTTCTGCAGATCGTCGCGGACGCGGAGCCCAGAATCCCGGAGCCGTGGCGCCCGTTGCCCGAGGTTGACGAAGAACTGCTCGCCCTGACAGGGCCGTGGTACTGGGGTACTCACGTGTACGGCTTGCAGCTGCTCGTGGACCGCGGTCTCGAACTCCGGCCACTGCGGGGGCCCGGCCGTTCGGCCCGGTTCCAGGCATGCGCTGACGGGACCTGGAGGGGCCTGAACGGCTACTACGCGGGGGAGACGCTCAGGGTCGTGCGCGCAGCCGACGGCACGGTCGACCATCTCGACCTGGGATCGTTCGCCTTCAGCCGTGAGCCCTACGATCCTGGCGTGGACATTCCCGGAGGTGTGGACAAGGGCGGCTGGCGGGGGCTCGCCACCTGAGAGCGGGGGGTCGGGTCGGCGTTGTACGCGAGGTTCCGCGCGATGCGTTTCACGTGAAACGCCGGCCCGTCGTTCCAGTGATCGGGCGCTCCGGGGCCTTGGACCGCAGGCTGGCTCAGGCCGTCAGTTCGCGTTCCAGAGGGGTACGGAAGCGAGGAGTGATCCGGGCTTCGCCCACCCATGAAGACAGTCGGGCCGCCTCCGCCTCGATGAGCAAGGACGCCTCCCTGCCCACATCTGACAGCAGCCGCCACACCAGCTCACCACCCGTGGTCTGTGCCCAACCACCGACGATCCCGCCGTTCCACCACACGGTCGGACCGATGTTGCCGGCCCGGTCGAAGAGTGCGGCACGGTGATCTGCGGGCAGGTGGAACCCTCGGTCCGCCCAACCCATCGCGCTGGGGTCCAGGCCGGGCAGCAGGGCTGCCCAGGGCTCCGGAGGCGGCTCGGGGGCGAGATCCCCCGCGGCGACCAGGCCGACGGCTCCGCTGTCGAGCAGCGCCTCCTCCGCGCCGGCGGCGGCCAGTGCCGTACGCACCTCACGCACCCCCCATCCTGTCCACCACTTCAGGTCCGCCTCGGTCGCCGGCCCGTACGCGCGCAGCCAGCGGCCGGTGAGCTCCGCTCGTGCCGCGGCGGGATCCGACGGGGGCCACGGTTCGGCGACCGTCCAGCTGAACTGGCTGGAGGTCCATGAACCGCGAGGCCGGCCGCGTCTGATACGCCCATCGGCGGCCAGCACCCGGATGACCCGGGAGGCGACTCCCTGCACCGTCTCCTGCCTCGTGCCGGGGAAGACGGTGATCTTCGTACGCAGACCCGGTACCGCGGCGGAGAGCTGGCTCCCCGTCGCCTGTCCGTGGGCGGTCAGAGCGGTGAGCGTCTCGCGCTCCGTCTCGGCGAGCCAACGCTCGTCCAGACCGTTGCCGTCCTCCCGCAGGTGCTTGAGCAGCTTGTGCCGTTCCTTCGCCGCCACCGTCCGTGCGGTCGACGCGTCCACTTCGGGTGCGACATCCGTGGACACGGCGAACAGGGTGTTACGCATGGACAGCAGGCGGACCAGAGAGACGTCCTCGTAGAGCGCCTGCTCGACCACGGCGACCCCGGGGTCCGACAGGCGCGCGCACGTGGAGAGATGGAGCGTCGCGGCGTCGGTCGCATGCAAGGCCACCAGGGCATCCGCCACCGCAACGACTGACTCGGCCCGCGCCGAGGGAACCAGGAGATGTCGTCGGCCCAGTCTGATCCTGCGCTGTTCGTCATCGATGCGGTACACGGGTGGCCTCTCGGGGCAAGGAGCCTCGTGCGGCTCCACAGGTCAGAGTGCGAGCTTGAATCCCACGTGACTCGCGGCGAAGCCTAGGCGCTCGTAGAAGCGGTGGGCGTCCGGACGGGTGGCATCCGACGTCAGCTGCACCAGTTGGCAGTCCTGGCGCCGGGACTCGTCGACCGCCCACTGGATCAGCTGTGTGCCGAGCCCACTGCCTCGGGCGTCGGCGTGGACGCGGACACCCTCGATGACCGAGCGGGTGGCTCCGCGTCTGGACAGTCCGGGCACGATGGTCAGCTGGAGCGTTCCCACGACACGGCCTTCGCGCACGGCCACGACCAAGTGCTGGTTCGGGTCGTCGGCAAGTCGCCGGAAGGCTGCGTGGTACGGGGACAGGTCGTCCGGGGACTCCCGCTGTGCACCGAGCGGGTCGTCGGCGAGCATGGCCACGACGGCGGGGAGGTCGGTGAGTACGGCGGGGCGTATGTCGAGATCGCTCATGATCGGCACACTACGCAACTCAGCGGACCGGGCGGGGTCCTGAGTGTCTGGACCTTTCAGGCAGACACCTTGAGTGCCTCGACCGTCCGGACGAGTGGCGCGAGCTCCGGGTTCTCGGCAGCCTCGTCCAGAGCGGTGCGCAGCGCGGTGTCGTTGGTGGGCCTCGCCTCGCTCAGGAGCTTCAGACCCGGTTCGGTGACGTCGGTGTAGATCCCCCGCCGGTCCGTGTCGCAGAGGTACCGGGTGAGTAGTCCGCGATCCTCGAGCCGGGTGACCAGCCGGGTGGTCGCGCTCTGGCTCAGCACCACGGCGTCCGCCACCTGCTTCATCTGGAGATGGCCGCCCGTGCCGCTGTGCTGGCGGCTCAGGACGTCGAGCAGTGAGAACTCGCGCGCGCTGAGGTCATGCCGGGACTGCAACGCCCGCTCGATGCGGGCCTCGATCTTCCCGTGGAGCAGGGAGAGGGCGCACCAGCTCTGGGCGAGAGCCGTCAGTGCGGGATCGGTCGCTGTCATGGATCTCCCCTTCGTGCTGAGCTGCTTGCCTCCAGGATAGGGCACATGCGCAATAGCCCGCGCTTGCAATTTACAGGCGTCTGCAATTAATGTCGACGCCTGTAAAGCGCAGACGCAATCTCATGGAAGGTGGCACTCATGCCGCTCGCGCTCCTCGCCCTCGCCATAGGTGCATTCGGTATCGGGACCACCGAGTTCGTGATCATGGGCTTGCTCCCTGATGTCGCAGCGGACTTCCAGGTCTCGATCCCGACGGCAGGCTTCCTCGTCACCGGCTACGCCTTGGGCGTGGTCCTCGGGGCGCCGCTGATGACCGCCGTGGGCACCCGGGTGACCCGAAAGCGCATGCTGATGCTCCTGATGGGGCTGTTCGTCGTGGGCAACCTTGTCTCCGCGCTCGCCCCGGTCTTCGGCGTGATGCTCGCCGGACGGGTGATCGCCTCCCTCGCCCACGGGGCCTTCTTCGGCATCGGGTCCGTCGTCGCCGCAGATCTGGTCGCCCCGCAGAAGAAGGCGGGAGCCATCGCCATGATGTTCACCGGGCTCACCGTCGCCAACGTCGTCGGTGTTCCACTGGGTACCTTCGTCGGACAGAGTTTCGGCTGGCGCCTCACGTTCCTGGCCGTCGCCGGACTGGGCGTTCTCGGTCTCCTCGGTGTGGCCAGGCTCGTCCCCGAGCAGCCGAAGCCCGAGGGTGTACGGATCCGGCATGAGCTGGCCGCGTTCCGCGACGTCCAGGTGCTTCTCGCCATGGCGATGACGGTTCTCGGCTTCGGTGGAGTCTTCGCGGCGATCACCTACATCACCCCGATGATGACCGGGACCGCCGGCTACGCGACGTCGTCCGTCACCTGGCTGCTGGTCCTGTTCGGGCTGGGAATGGTCGGCGGGAACCTGCTCGGCGGCAAGTTCGCCGACCGCCGTCTGATGCCCATGCTGTACGTGTCGCTCGGCGCGCTTGCCGTGGTCCTGGCACTGTTCACGCTCACCGCGCACAACAAGATCGCCGCCGCGGTCACCATCTTCCTCATCGGTGGCCTGGGCTTCGCGACCGTACCGCCGCTGCAGAAGCGGGTCCTCGATCACGCGGCGGGTGCGCCCACCCTGGCCTCGGCCGTCAACATCGGGGCCTTCAACCTGGGGAACGCGCTCTCGGCGTGGCTGGGCGGCATCGTCATCGCAGCCGGATTCGGTTACACCGCGCCCAACTGGATCGGCGCCGTGCTCGCGGCCTCGGCTCTGCTCCTGGCAGTGCTCTCCGGCCAGATCGAGCGCCGTGCGGTCACCCGAGACCGACTGGTGGCTCAGCGTTCTCCCGAGCCTTCCGCTGGAGCCGGCCCCGCCGAACCGGACGCCACAGCTCCCGCGGCCCCTACGGCTCGGACGCCCGTATCGCGGTGACGTCGCGGCGGCTGGTTTCACGTGAAACGCGGGATCAGGCAGAGCAACGCGGGGTCAGGCAGAGCTCATGCCGGCGGGACGAACGGTGCTCCACGACGTGGCCGAGGCATACCGTGCGGCCCTGCCCCGGTCGGAGCCTCAGCCCAGGTCGGATGCGTGCAGTGCGCGTACGCCCTCGATGTTGGCATCCAGATAGTGCCGCAGAGACAGCGGCACCAGGTGTACGGCTGCGATTCCGACTCGGCTGAAGGGCACCCGCACGATCTCGTACTCCCCGCGTGGCTCGTCGATCTCCGGACCGTGCCGGAGCGACAGGTCCATCGACGCCAGTCGGCAGACGAAGAAATGCTGCACCTTCACGCCTTTGACTCCACCTCCGGCGATGTGCTCGACGGTGTCGACGAAGCACGGGACGATGTCGACGACCTTGGCGCCGAGCTCCTCGTCCACCTCGCGGTGGAGTGCCTCGACGACGGTGGCGTCCTCCGGATCGACGCCGCCACCAGGGGTGAGCCAGTACGGGTCGACCCCGGGCTTGGTGCGCTTGATGAGGATGAGGTCATCGCCGTCCAGCAGGACGGCTCGGGCGGTGCGCTTGACCACAGGACGTTCGGTCATGTCGAGAGAGTGGCCCGAGAACGCCAGTCTGAAACTCCTACCGGCACACCGGTCACCAGTCCACGGCGGCACGCACCAGCCACTCGTGCGCCCGCGCGATGTGTGGCAGGCCGAGTGTGCCGGTCCGCGCGACGAGGAAATACGTGCGGAGCGGGGGTACCGGCGGGTCGAGCAGCGCCACGACTTCGCCCCGGTCCAGCGCGCCCTCGCAGAGGTAGCGGGGCAGGACGGCCAGACCGGCGCCTGCCGCAGCGCACTCCAGGACCGCACGCAGGTCGGGCACGATCACGGCGGCGGAAGCGGCTGGGCGGCCGTCGAACACCGCCGCCCAGTAGCGTGAGACCAGGGGCAGGCTCTCGTGCACCTCGACCACGGGAAGCTGTTCCAGGAGCACCGAGCCCTTGTGCCGTAGGGCCCCCGGACCCAGGCGTCCCGCCCACCGAGGCGCCGCGATCAGCACGTGCTCCTCGTCGCAGAGGGTCGTCGAGGTGAGCAGTCCGCCGCGCGGACGGGCCGTGGTGATGGCCAGATCATGGTGTCCGGCCGCCAGCCCCTCCATCGCGTCCTCGGTGTTCGCGACGAAGGTGCTGCGCAGCGCGAGCCCTTGGGAGATCAACGGAGTCAAGGCGGGCATCGCCCGTGCGGCGGTGAACTCCGGGGGGCCGGCCAGGTGCAGTGTGCGTATCCCCGACTCGTCGTGGAGCCCCGCCTCGACAATGTCGACCAGCGCGTCGAGATGGGGGGCGGCCCGGTGTGCGAGCTCGTCCCCGACGGTGGTCGGGGTCACTCCGCGCGCCTTGCGCAGGAAGAGGGGGCGGCCCAGCTGGCGCTCGAGAGTCCGGATCTGCGAGGTGACCGCGGGCTGGGACAGGCCGAGCAGCGCGGCGGCCCGGGTGAAGGATCCGGCCCGGTGCACCGTGACGAACGTGCGCAACAGCGCCAGGTCCACGGTCCGCCCCCTCCATCAGTGCCCGTCCGGCCCCGCGACCGCCACAACCATAAATATGGCGATAGGTCGCTGCGGCTACTGTGATTGGACACTGACGCAGAGTCAACTAGCCTTGGTCGGACGGTTCTACGCACAGGAACCGGGGCGGTCCGAGCCACGAGGGGGGAGGCTCGGACCGCTCGTCCCGAGCAGGACCGGTCCGGTGGACGGGGACGCCCAGTCCCGGACCGGTTCTGCCGGGGCCACTGAGCGGCCGGTCAGAGCGCGGCGGCCGCCAGCGCGCGCTCCACGTCAGCCAGCAGATCCGCGGGGTCCTCTGCGCCGACCGAGAACCGGACGAAGCCCTCCGCCACCGCATCCCCGCCCCAACGCGCCCGCCGTTCCGCGGTGGAGCGCAGACCGCCGAAGCTCGTCGCGTCGTCGACCAGCCGCAGAGCGGCGAGGAAGCGCTCGGCGGTCTGCTCGTCCGCCAGCTCGAAGGAGACCACGGAGCCGAAGCGCCGCATCTGCCGGACGGCGATCGGGTACGAGGGGTCGCCCGGCAGCCCCGGGTAGCGGAGCCCCGTCACATCCGTGCGCCCGGCGAGGGCCTCGGCCAGGGTCAGGGCGGTCGCACACTGCCGCTCGATCCGCAGCTGGAGCGTGGCCAGTGATCGGTGCGCGAGCCAGGCCTCCATGGGGCCGGGGATCGCGCCGACGACCTTGCGCCAGCGACGTACCCCCGCGGCGAGCCGCGGATCGCGGCAGGTCACATGACCGAGCAGGATGTCCCCGTGCCCGGTCATGCCCTTCGTGTCGCTGGCCACCGAGAAGTCGGCCCCCAGATCCAGGGGGCGTTGGCCGAGAGGGGTGGCGAGGGTGTTGTCGACCGCGACCAGCACCCCCGCCGAATGCGCGGCCTCGACGAGCCTGCGCACGTCGCAGACGTCGAGCCCTGGGTTGGACGGCGTCTCGATCCACAGCAGCCGGGCCCCCTCCAGGTGCTCCAGCTGGGCATCGCCGCCGGTCGGCGCGGTCCGCACCCCGACTCCGTATGCCTCCAGCTGTTCCCGTACCAGGGGAAGCGCCTGATAGCCGTCGTCCGGCAGGACCACCACGTCGCCGGTGCGCGTCTGGGACAGCAGTACGGCCGAGATCGCGGCCATCCCGGAGGCGAAGACCGTGGTCTCGACCTGCTCCCCCGGCGCCTCCAGCTCGCTGATGGCCCGTTCCAGGTGGGTCCAGGTCGGATTGGTGTCCCGGCCGTAGGTGTAGGGGCCGACGGGTTCGCCGGACAGATGGAAGTGGGCGGCGAAGACCGGACCGGGAAGCGTGGGCTCGTACTGCTCCGGTTCCGGCAGGCCCGCTCGTACGGCCCGTGTGCCGTCGCCCATGGTGCTCATGTTCGTTCCTCGTCTCTCCCCGGTGTCCACCGGTCCGCTCCGCACTGTGCCATCAGGAAGGGGATCAGTCCTCGTCGGGGAGCACGACGTTGAGGGCCCAGGAGACGACCGAGATGATCAGACCGCCCAGGACCGCGGTCCAGAAACCGTCGACGTGGAAGTTCAGATCGACGACGCCCGCCAGCCATGAGGTCAACATCAGCATCAGGGCGTTGACCACGAGCGTGATCAGCCCGAGCGTCAGGATGAACAGGGGCAGCGTGAGCAGCTGCACCACCGGCTTGACGATGAAGTTCACCAGGCCGAACAGCAACGCGACGAGGACCAGCGTGAGCGCCTTGCGCCCCGTGTCGTGGCCGGTCAGCGTGATGTCCTGGAGCAACCAGATGGCGACGGCCAGCGCACCCGCGTTGGCGATCGTCTTGACTACGAAATTCTTCATGTGTCTGATCGTGGCAGACACGATCGGTGGTGGGCACCGGTGGTACGGACGAGCACAGGCGCGAGGGGCGGACGGACGATGAAGGCATTCAGACTCGACGAGCTGGAGGCGGAACGTGCCGCCAACGACGGTGCCTACCTGCAGTTCGTCCGGGAACGCAACATGTCCGTCGGCCTCTACGCCCTGGACGCCGGCGAGCTCGACCCGCAGCAGCCGCACAAGCAGGACGAGGTGTACCTCGTGGTGAGTGGCCGCGCGTCGATCACGGTCGGTACGGAGACGACACAGGTGGGCAGGGGGAGCGTGGTGTACGTGCCGGCGGGGGCCGCCCACAGGTTCCACCACATCACGGAGGACCTCCGGGTGATGGTGGTCTTCTCTCCCCCGGAGGGCTGAGCGTCCTGCCGGTGCCGACGACGCCCGAGGGCTGTCCCGTAATCCCTGGCAGGCGCGCGCCGACAGCCCTTAGGGGATCGTTCAGGGAACTCCAGGGGCTTCCGGCCCCCCACCGGCCACCCCCGCGCCTCTAGCATCGGAGCAGGAACTCATGGAGACGAGGTAGCGGTGATGGCGGTGCGGGAGATTTTCGCGGGGATGCCCTGGTGGGTGAAGTGGGTCGCGGTGCCTCTCATCGCGATCGTGCTGTTCGGAGGCCTGATCGCCAGCGTGGTCGGATTCGTCATCGGCCTGCTCTTCAAGGTGCTGGTCTTCGTCGTCCTGGTGGGCGGTCTGGTCTTCGTCGTACGGAAGTTCACGACGTCGTCCTCGCGCAGCGACTGGTAAGCGACTGGTGGGGGTCCCCGTCGCCGCCGACGGGGCGACGACGTCCGGGCGGCCGCGCGCGGATATCGCGGCGTCGAGAAGCGGTACCGCGGTCGCCGATTCGGTCGTTAGCCCAGCGGAGCTAAGTCCAGGACGAAACCTCTCGCGTGGCACATCGTGCCGATACAGTGACGTACCGCTGCCGCCAGCTGGGAAATGACGGATCGTCACCATCCTGCCCAGTGGTTTGTGCGACCGTCCGGTCTGCGGACCCCAGTCTCGCGGCGGGCTCGTGGGGGCGGCCCCCGCGAGAGGGCTGACAGCCCGTCACCATGCCTGGGGGTGACCTGTGACCACGGCACCGAGTACAGCTGTCCCGACGCTGATCGGTTCTGTTCAGCGGGCGTTGCGACTTATGGAGGCTGTGGGCACCCATCGGGACGGTGCGCCGGCCAAACAGCTCGCCAGGGAGGCGGGTCTTCCCCTCCCCACCGCCTACCACCTGTTGCGAACCCTGACCCACGAGGGCTACCTCCGGAGGGAGAACGGCGTCTTCCTCTTCGGTGCCGCTGCCGAGCGACTGGGGGGCGGCCCCGCCACCCCGCGTCCGGGTGTGATCGTCGACTCGCTCGCGCACTGGGCCGAGGTCGTCGGCGCCCCGGTGTACTGCGCCCTGTACCGGGAGGGCGAGATCGAGATGGTGGCGGTTGCCGATTCGCCCGCCGCCCCCGCGGTGCACGAGTGGGTCTCGTTCCGAGAGGCCGGCCATGCCCACGCGATCGGACAGTGCCTTCTGGGGCAGCTCGACGAGCGCGCGCGTGAGGATCATCTGGACCGGTATCCCGTCCGGCAGCTGACGCGTTACTCCGTACGGGACCGCCAGGCGCTCCTGGACCGGCTCAGGGCGATGAAACATTCGGAACCGGTCGTCGAACGACAGGAGTACGCCATCGGAACGGTCTGCGCGGCCATCCCGATCACCGTCGGATCCGCCGTGGCCGCGATGGCTGTATCTCTACCCTTGCATCAAGAGGAACGGTTGCTCGCCGCAATCGAACAACTACGCTGTGAAGTGACTACGCTCTTGCGCTCGTTCGTGTTCTCTATCAGTATCTGAAAAATCACTCCTTGTGATCTGCTATCGCGTGCACCACGATGGCGTCAATAGGGCCATGGGGGATCATTCCTGGCCAGTTTCATCTACTGCGGGGTTGAACGATGCGCGAGTCGGTTCAAGCAGAGGTCATGATGAGCTTCCTCGTCTCCGAGGAGCTCTCCTTCCGTATTCCGGTGGAGCTCCGGTACGAGGTCAGCGATCCGTATGCGATCCGGATGACCTTCCACCTCCCGGGTGACGCCCCCGTCACCTGGGCTTTCGGCCGTGAGCTGCTGCTCGACGGCCTCAACAGCCCCAGTGGTGACGGCGATGTGCACATCGGCCCGACCGAGCCCGAAGGGCTCTCGGACGTACACATCCGGCTCCAGGTCGGCGCGGACCGCGCGCTCTTCCGGGCCGGTACGGCACCTCTCGTGGCGTTCCTCGACCGGACGGACAAGCTGGTGCCATTGGGGCAGGAGCACACTCTGAGTGACTTCGAGGGCAATCTGGAAGAGGCTCTGGGCCGCATCCTCGCCAAGGAACAGAACGCCGGCTGAACAGCTGAACATCGAACACCGGCAGCCCGGAACCATGTACCCGGTGCCCCGGATCACCTCTTGCGGCGTCGTCCCCTCCCGGTCCGTGCGGGTGCTGGAGCTCCGGCTTCCGCGCCGAGCCCCGTACGGTCCGCGGAGACCACCAGGGCCGCGAGCGCCGTCGTCACCGGGACCGAGGCGACCAGCCCGATCGACCCGACCAGTGTCCGGACGATCTCCTCCGCGACCAACTCGCTGTTGGCCACGGTGCCCACGCTGCTCTGGGCGATCGAGAAGAGCAGCAGCAGGGGAAGCGCCGCGCCCGCATAGGCGAGCACGAGAGTGTTGACGACCGAGGCGATGTGATCGCGCCCGATCCTGATGCCCGCCCGGTAGAGCCCTCGCACGCCCATCGTGGGGTCTGCCTGATGCAGTTCCCACACGGCGGACGTCTGGGTGACGGTCACGTCGTCGAGCACGCCGAGCGAACCGATGATCACACCGGCCAGCAGGAGTCCGCTCATGTCGATGTCCGGATACAGGCCGTGGATGAGGCCGGTGTTGTCGTCCGTGTTGCCGGACAGGTGGGCCCAGCCGATGAAGAGCGAGCCCAGCAGCCCGATCAGCACGAGGGAGATGAGCGTGCCGATGACGGCGACCGACGTACGGGCCGTCAGCCCGTGGCAGGCGTAGAGGGCGATCAGCATGATCGCGCTCGCCCCGATGACGGCGACGACCAGCGGATTCGAGCCCTGCAGGATCGCCGGCAGGATGAACAGCGTCAGCACGGCGAAGGAGACGGCGAGGGCGATCAGCGCCATCAGCCCGCGCAGCCGGCCCACCACGACCACCGCGACGGCGAAGATCCCGGCCAGCAGTGCCATCGGCAGCGTGCGGTCCACGTCCGTCACCGAGTACTGGAGATCGCGCGGCGCGTCGGGGGCGTAGGCCACGACCACCCCCTGGCCCTCCTCCAGTTGCCGGGTGGCGTCTGGCTGGATGACCTCGACGAACTCACGGCCCTTGTCCTCGCCGGTCGTCACCTGGACCGTGGCCTTCTTGCACTGTCCCGACTGCTCGTCGACGGCCTCCCTGCCCGAGGGCGTGGAGGTGTCCCCGGTCGGCGGCACCTGCGAGGCGTTGACCTCCGCGCAGTCGACCGCGACGACCTTCACCACCGTGCCGTCCTGGGTCTGCCGGTCGAAGCCGACACCGGTGCGCTCGTGGGCGGGCGCCCCACCGGGCCAGAGCGCCACGAGACCGACCAGCACGGCGGTGGCGAACGGGATCACCACCGCCGCGATGACCTTGCGCAGATGCCTGGACACCGGCGCTGCCGGGCCGTGGCTGTGTGTGTGGCCGTGCGCATGACTCTGGGTGCTGCCTGCTGCGGGGCCGTGGGGTTCGGGGGCGCTTCCGGGGGACGTCACCCGGCGATCATCCCAAGAACGGTGGAGGCCCTCTGGCCAGCATGCCGGACGGGAGGTTAGCGTGGACTCACATTTGCACACGCGGGAGCTCGGAGCACCGGGCTGAGAGGGCGCTGACCTCCGTACATCCGTACGGAACAAGCTGCGCCGACCGCCGAACCTGTTACCGGGTAATGCCGGCGTAGGGAGTAGGTCTCATGACCACAGCGGACGCACGCATGCCTGCCTCCACGCAGAACGCGCAGAACACGCGTGATGCGGAGAACGACGAGGCCGGGAAGTCCATCGGCTGGCACAAGGGGTACGTCCAGGGCTCTCGCCCGGACCTCCGGGTGCCGGTCCGTCAGGTGCACCTCACCAACGGCAACGACGTGACGCTGTACGACACGTCCGGGCCGTACACCGATCCCACCACCGAAACCGATGTCCGTCGCGGGCTCGCCCCTCTCCGGGAGAACTGGATCATCGCCCGGGGCGACACCGAGGAGTACGCGGGCCGCCCCGTGCGCCCCGAGGACGACGGGCTCAAGCACACCTCGCCGCGTGGGGGATCCCCCCTGACCGAGCGGAGCCGAGAGCCCGGGGAGGGCCTGCGCAACCTCGACGCCGTCTTCCCCGGCCGCCCGCGCCGGCCCCGGCGAAGCCGCGACGGCCGTCCGGTCACCCAACTCGCCTACGCCCGACGAGGCGAGATCACCCCGGAGATGGAGTACGTCGCGATCCGCGAGAACGTCGCTCCCGAGGTCGTGCGGGAGGAGATCGCTGCCGGTCGGGCCGTGTTGCCCGTCAACGTCAACCACCCGGAGATCGAGCCGATGATCATCGGCAAGCGGTTCCTGGTGAAGGTCAACGCCAACATCGGCAACTCCGCGGTCACCTCGTCGATCGAGGAGGAGGTGGACAAGATGACCTGGGCCACGAAGTGGGGGGCCGACACGGTCATGGACCTCTCCACCGGCCGCAACATCCACACCACCCGCGAGTGGGTACTGCGCAACTCGCCCGTGCCGATCGGCACCGTGCCGCTCTACCAGGCCCTCGAGAAGGTCGACGGCCGGGCCGAGGAGCTGACCTGGGAGATCTACAAGGACACCGTCGTCGAGCAGGCCGAACAGGGCGTCGACTACATGACGGTGCACGCCGGTGTCCGCCTGCCGTACGTCCCGCTGACGGCACGTCGCAAGACCGGCATCGTCTCCCGCGGCGGATCGATCATGGCGGCCTGGTGCCTGGCGCACCACAAGGAGTCGTTCCTGTACGAGCACTTCGAGGAGCTCTGCGAGATCCTCGCGGCCTACGACGTGACGTACTCGCTCGGTGACGGGCTGCGCCCCGGGTCCATCGCCGACGCCAACGACGAGGCGCAGTTCGCCGAACTCCGGACGCTCGGCGAACTCAACACCGTGGCGAAGCGGTTCGGCGTCCAGACCATGATCGAGGGCCCTGGCCACGTCCCGATGCACAAGATCAAGGAGAACATCGACCTCCAGCAGGAGATCTGCGAAGAGGCCCCCTTCTACACGCTCGGCCCGCTGACCACCGATGTCGCGCCGGCGTACGACCACATCACCTCGGGCATCGGGGCGGCGATGATCGCCTGGTGGGGTACGGCGATGCTCTGCTACGTCACGCCCAAGGAGCATCTGGGGCTTCCGAACCGGGACGACGTGAAGACCGGCGTCATCACCTACAAGATCGCGGCGCATGCGGCTGACCTCGCCAAGGGGCACCCCGGGGCGCAGGAGTGGGACGACGCGCTGTCGGACGCCCGGTTCGAGTTCCGCTGGGAGGACCAGTTCAACCTGGCGCTCGACCCGGACACGGCACGGGAGTTCCACGACGAGACCCTGCCGGCCGAGCCGGCGAAGACGGCGCACTTCTGCTCCATGTGCGGGCCGAAGTTCTGCTCGATGAAGATCTCGCACGACATCAGGCGCGAGCACGGAGCCGAACAGGCCGAGATCGAGGCCGGGATGGCGGAGAAGTCCAAGGAGTTCGCCGCCGCCGGCAACAGGGTCTATCTGCCCCTCGCGGACTGAGTTCCGCACCGCCCGCCGGTGCTCCCGGCGGGCGGTGCGTGTGCGCTCGGCGGTGCTGTCCCGGTCACGCCGTGAATCCTGGACGGCGCCGCCGAGCGCACCGTCAGGCTGTTTGCACAGGTGGCGAAGTGTCTTGATTTTTGCCTACTTGCAGCATCTGGTGTCGTACTGACGGCCTTTCACTATGTATTTGGAGTCGGTAAGGACACGGAATAGTGGCAGGTGGATGTATGTTTCGGCGGAGTTCTGACCCAACTTGACCGGTTCCTTATCTGTGCCTTACCTTCCGCTTTGCTCGGCCGAAAAATGTGTGCGTCCCGAACGGGGGCGCCAGGGGAGGGAAAGCACCATGAGCTGGTACCTGGCAGTGCTCAAGAACTACGCGGGCTTCAGTGGGCGGGCGCGCCGCAAGGAGTACTGGATGTTCGTACTCTTCAACTTCATCGTGGCCGCCATCCTGTCGGGCATTGGGGTCGCCATCGACTCGCAGATCCCGTACATCATCTACATACTCGCCGTGCTGATCCCCGGGCTGGCCGTCGTCGTCCGCCGGCTGCACGACACGAGCCGCTCCGGCTGGTGGATCCTGATCGCGTTCGTCCCGCTGGTGGGTGGCATCGTCCTGCTCGTCTTCACCTGCCTCGAGGGTGTGCGTGAGGTCAACGAGTACGGCGCCAACCCGAAGCTCGCCCCGCAGGGCGTCTGAGCTTCACCCCGGGGCGGCGGAGCGATCCGGTCTGATCGGATACTCCCCCGCAGCGGTTGAGAGAGGCCGGAGCGGCTGGCAGCCGCTCCGGCCTCCGCCGTTTCCGCGCCCGTACGCGGTCGAGGCCTCCCGTCCGGGCGCAACGTCCGGATCACTCCGGCCGGTGCTCGGGCCCCCCGAAGTCCGGGCTGGTGAAGTCCGGGCTGGTGAAGGTGGGGCGTGGGCCCGCCGCCGGGCCGTCCTCGGGCCCGGAGAAGTCCGGTCTGCTGTAGCCCACCTTCGGGATGCGATGGGCCGAGCGGTGCGGCGTGCGGGATGCCGGACCCGCTGTCGGGTCCGCCAACGCGTCCCGCAGGAAGGGCAGTATGCCGCGCTCCAGAAGAGCGTGGCGCCAGGCCTCCCGGGCGCGCGCCACGTCCTCCGGCAGTTCTTCCTCCTCCTCGTCCACGGCGGGCAGCGCTGTGGAGCCGTTGCGCAGGGCCGTGACGAGGAGCCCGACCGCGGCGACGAGGACGGCCGCGGCGGCGACCGCCGCGAAGAACCAGCCCGCCGCGACCATCGTCCCGGCGAACGCCGCGGGGCTGACCGCCTTGATGAGATAGCCGACCAGCAGGAATATCAGGGCGGCCGTTCCCGCGAGAACCGGCGTCAGCACCGTGATCACCGCGAGCGTGCCCGCGCCCTCGGGGTCCGCCCGGTCCGTCGCGGGCACGAGTACGGAGTCGCCTGCCGTCGGGTCGTCCGGCCCGCGCAGCTCACCCCGGACCTTGACGTAGTGGTCGTACTCGGTGGCGGCCGCCGCGGTGATCAGAGCCGTGGCGGTGAGCGCCATCGTCCGGAGCTGTTCCGTGTTGAGGCGGTCGCCCACGCCCTCCAGATCCGGCCGTTCGTGCGCATGGCGCAGCGCGTCGGCAAGGATCCGCTCGTATTCGGGGCGGTCCTCGGCCAGCAGGTGCGGAGCGCTATTCATGTGCATCCCCCGATGCTCCGTAAGGCCTGATCGACCGTGGGCCGGGCGATCGGGCGGAAACGGAGGAGAGCCTGCTACTGATACGCCGATGGTAGAGCGCACAGGGCTCGGGGTGACAGAGGGTTTCCGGAAATAGACCCGCCGCCGAAGGTGTCAGGTGGTGCGGCGCCTTCCCCGTGGAGCCTCAGCCATGCAGGGGAAGTTGGACGACCAGCAGCTTTCCGGCCATGGTCACTCCGCCGTCCATGGCGATGGCCAGACCATCCGCGTAGACGTGCGGTCCGTCGACCACGGGGCGGGCGGCCTCCTCGCCGTCCTCCGACCCGACCTGGCCGAGCAGGTACGGGATGGGGCTGTGACCATGGACGACGCGCTGTCCGCCGTACGTCGACATCAGTTCGCGCACCGCCTGGGCCCCGCCCTCGTCGCGGAAGGCGAACCGCTTGGTCAGCTTGCGGAAGAGGTCCCAGCACTCGTCGGCGTCGTTCCGCGTGAGAATCGCGTGGACCGTGTCGTTGACGTCCTCGATGGTGGACCCGTAGTCGAGGTAGGCCGTCGTGTCGGAGTGCATCAGCAGGTGCCCGTCCTCCTCGACGACCGCGTCGAGCCGGGCCATCCAGTGCAGGTGGACGTCCTGGAGCCGTTCCATGTCCGATTTCTGCCCGCCGTTGAGCAGCCAGGCGGCCTGGAAGGTCGCGGTGCCCGCGCCGGAGTTCACCGGGGTGTCGCCGAACTTCTTCGCGCCGATCAGCAGGAGTTCGTGGTTGCCCATGAGGGCCTTGCAGTACCCGCCGGCCGCTGCGGCCTCCGCGGAGAGGCGCATGACGAGGTCGATGACCCCGATGCCGTCGGGGCCGCGGTCCGTGAAGTCGCCGAGGAACCACAGCCTGGCGTTGCCGGCCGCCCACCCGCCGTCGGCGTCGATGAGGCCCTGCTCGCCGAGAGCTGCCGTGAGTTCGTCGAGGTAGCCGTGGACGTCACCGACGACGTACAGGGGTCCGAGTTCCGCGTCCGCCGGGCGGGAGTCCTGTACGGCCTGCACCTGGACGGTGCCGCCGCGCTTGATCACGGGAAGATCGCGCTCCGTGGGGGTGTACCCCTCCGGCGGATCGTTGCGCACCGCGACGTCACCGGGGTGCGGCAGAGGCACTTGCGCCTGCGCATACGGCGGTACGCGGAAGTCGCGCAACGTCGCTGTCCGCACCACGGGTTCCTGACCGGCCCCCTGAGTCATCGACCCCTCCACCACCGTCGCGCCGCCGTACACCTGACGGGCCCTGCCTGGTAGAGGTGGTCCGCGGTGTCGTGCGCCCATCATAGGAATGCGGATCGTGCTCTGTGACGCACCAGGGGTGGTGAATCCAGGCGCACACGTGGTTCGCCGACCATTTGATCCGTATTGATCCGATCAATCCCCGGCCGGTGAACGCGGAGGGCTGACCGTGGTGCGCGGCGGACGACGTTGCGAGGACGTCCGGACGATGAGTTCCGTCGGTATCACCTGCTCGACCGGGCCGTCGTGCTCGACCCCTTCGATGGCGTCGATGAGGAGTTGGACGACAGCCGTGCCGATTCTGCGTGGTTTCAGCGAGAGCGTGGTGACCGGGGGTTCGGTCGAGGCGTAGACGGTGGACTCGCTGCAGCAGACCAGCAGGAGGTCCTCCGGGACCCGCAGGCCGTATCGGCGCGCGGCGGCGAGCAGATCGGTCCCGTTGGGGTCGAAGAGCCCGTAGACGGCGTCGGGGCGGTCGGGGCGGGCCAGGAGGCGATCGGCGGCCACCGCTCCCGCGCAGGGGTCGTGGGCCGGGTACGACTCGTAGACCGGGTCCTGCCCGACCCGCTCGCACCAGTGGAGGTAGGCGGTGGTGGAGAGACGGGTGTACGTGTCGGTGGTCGTGCCGGTCAGCAGGCCGATACGGCGTGCTCCGGCGGCCGCGAGGTGGTCCAGGAGGTCGAGGACGGCGGCCCGGTGGTCGTTGTCGACCCAGGCCGTCACGGGGAGCGTTCCGGCCGGGCGTCCGTCGGAGACGACGGGGATGCCCTGGCGCATGAGTTCGGTGACCACCGGGTCCTGGTCGGAGGGGTCGATCACGACCGTGCCGTCGAGGGCGACGTTCGACCACACGTCGTGGCGTGAGGTGGCCGGCAGGATCACGAGGGCGTAGCCGCGGGCGAGCGCCGCCGATGTCGCGGCTCTGGCCATCTCCGCGAAGTACGCGAACTCGGTGAAGGTGAAAGGTTCATCCCCGTACGTGGTCACGGTCAGGCCGATCAGGCCCGACTTCCCGGTACGGAGGGTGCGGGCCGCGGCGGACGGGCGGTAGCCCAGCCGTTCGGCGACCTCGCGGACGTGGCTGCGGGTGGCATCCGGAAGTCTGCCCTTGCCGTTGAGCGCGTCGGACACGGTCGTGATGGAGACTCCGGCCGCTGCGGCTACATCCCGGATACCCGCCCGTCCCGGCCGGCTGCTGCGCCGGGGCGTCTCTGTCCGGCTCACCTGGTGCTTCCCTGCTGCTGTCATGGCGAGCCGATAGTAGGGGTCGGACGCCGGGTTGGGCCGGTCGCATATGCACGCGTTGACAGGCACGTTTCTGCATGATCATAGAGCCTTAAATGCCTTGCAAATAACGGGCGTTGAGGGCTTGTGGATCAATGTGTCATGCATCGACGCGCATGAACCTGCTAAGTGCTCCATGTCTCGAAGAGGTCTCAACTCACCTGTTCGAGGGATGCGCGCCACGGAGTGAGCGACCGGCGCGCGCCACCCTCGCCCAACGCTCCCCCCTCCAGGAGCCTGCCGGAAGCGGGCATGACTGGTCTTTCTCCTCGGAGGTGGAGATTCTGGATCCGGGCCATTCGCACGGCTGCCCAATCCTCATAAGGTGAGCGGTATTGACGTGTAGGGACGGTCGAGGAGGACCTGCGGTGAGCGAGAAGAGCCCCAAGCTGCGTGCCGAGCTGGACGGGGTCCCCGCGTATGTGCCGGGGAAGCCTGCGACCGCCGACGGGCCGGTCGCCTTCAAGCTGTCCTCCAACGAGAACCCGTATCCCCCGTTGCCCGGCGTGATGGAGTCCGTGCTCGCCGCGGCGGCCGGCTTCAACAGGTACCCGGACATGGCGTGCACCGGCCTGATGAACGAGCTCTCCGACCGCTTCGGTGTGCCGGTCTCCCACCTGGCCACCGGCACCGGCTCGGTCGGGGTCGCCCAGCAGCTCCTCCAGGCCACCTCGGGCCCGGGTGACGAGGTCATCTACGCCTGGCGCTCGTTCGAGGCGTACCCGATCATCACCCAGGTCAGCGGTGCGAGGTCGGTCAAGGTGCCGCTGACCGCCGGTGAGGTGCACGACCTGGACGCCATGGCGGACGCCGTCACCGAGCGGACTCGGATGATCCTCGTCTGCAACCCGAACAACCCGACCGGCACCGTGGTGCGCCGGGCGGAGCTGGAACGATTCCTCGACCGCGTGCCCGGCGACGTCCTGGTGGTGCTCGACGAGGCGTACAGGGAGTTCATCCGGGACGCCGACGTGCCGGACGGCATCGAGATCTACCGGGACCGGCCCAATGTCGCGGTGCTGAGGACCTTCTCCAAGGCGTACGGCCTCGCGGGTCTCCGGGTCGGCTTCGCCGTGGCGCACGAGCCGGTTGCGGCGGCGCTGCGCAAGACGGCCGTCCCCTTCGGAGTGAGCCAGGTCGCCCAGGACGCCGCGGTCGCCTCGCTGCGCGCCGAGGACGAGCTGCTGGGCCGGGTCGGCTCGCTGGTCGCCGAGCGGTCCCGGGTGTACGACGGCCTCGTCCGGCAGGGCTGGACCGTCCCGGAGTCCCACGCCAACTTCGTCTGGCTGCGGCTGGGCGACCGCGCCCTCGACTTCGCGGCGGTCTGCGAGCAGGCGGGCGTGGTCGTGCGGCCGTTCGCCGGTGAGGGCGTGCGCGTCACGATCGGGGAGTCCGAGGCGAACGACGTCTTCCTGAAGGTGGCGGAGTCCTACAACCGGCAGTAGCGACGGCCCGCCGTCGGCGGCACAGCCCCGGGTGGCCCCGGACCTCGATCGACGAGGTCCGGGGCCACCGTCGTCCCGCCCCTGCGAGCCGCGCTCGGTGCGCGGGTGAATCTGTCCGGTTTCGCACGGCTCGGCCGTTGCGGCCGGATAGGACCCCCCGCGCGACGGACTCGAAGATGTGTGCGCCATAATTGCTTGTGAATGTGAACGCGTTCACAAGCGCATCCCGTTTCCTCCCTTGATCGGGCGGATTGACGGGGCAGGCAGCGGCTGTGATCACGGCGACGTAAGGAGAAGCGGCGTGGACCTGGCACTGGCACCGGAGACCCTGGCGCGATGGCAGTTCGGCATCACCACCGTCTACCACTTCCTGTTCGTCCCCCTGACGATCTCTCTCGCCGCGCTCACGGCCGGCCTGCAGACCGCCTGGGTGCGCACGGACAACGAGAAGTACCTCAGAGCCACCAAGTTCTGGGGCAAGCTGTTCCTGATCAACATCGCGATGGGCGTTGTCACCGGCATCGTCCAGGAGTTCCAGTTCGGTATGAACTGGTCCGACTACTCGCGCTTCGTCGGCGACGTCTTCGGCGCTCCGCTGGCGTTCGAGGCGCTGATCGCCTTCTTCTTCGAGTCCACCTTCATCGGGCTGTGGATCTTCGGCTGGGACAAGCTGCCGAAGAGGATCCATCTCGCCTGCATCTGGATGGTCTCCATCGGTACCGTCCTCTCCACGTTCTTCATCCTGGCGGCCAACTCCTGGATGCAGCACCCGGTCGGCTACCGCATCAACGAGGAACGCGGCCGCGCCGAGCTCACGGACTTCTGGCACGTACTCACGCAGAACACCGCGCTCGCCCAGTTCTTCCACACGATCACGGCGGCCTTCCTGGTGGGCGGCGCCTTCATGGTCGGTATCGCCGCCTTCCATCTGGTGCGCAAGCGGCACATCCCTGTGATGCGGACCTCGCTGCGGCTCGGGCTGATCACGGTGGTCGTCGCCGGCCTGCTCACCGCCGTCAGCGGTGACGTGCTCGGCAAGGTGATGTTCAAGCAGCAGCCCATGAAGATGGCGGCTGCCGAGGCCCTGTGGGAGGGCGAGAACGGGGCGCCCTTCTCGCTCTTCGCGGTGGGTGACGTCGCCGAGGGCCACAACACCGTCGAGGTCTCCGTCCCCGGGATACTGTCCTTCCTCGCGGACGACAGCTTCACCTCGTACGTCCCCGGCATCAACGACATCAACAAGGCGGAGCAGGAGAAGTACGGTCCCGGCGACTACCGGCCCAACATCCCGGTCGCGTTCTGGAGCTTCCGCTGGATGATCGGCTTCGGTATGGCCTCCTTCGGCCTCGGCCTGCTGGGCCTGTGGCTGACACGGAAGAGGTTCCTGCTGCCGGAGGCTCTGCGCACCGGCGAGGACGACGTGCCGAACCTGGTGCTCTTCAAGAACAAGGTCCTGAGCCCGAAGCTCGCCAGGCTGTACTGGATCACGGCGCTGTGGACGATGCTCTTCCCGCTGATCGCCAACTCCTGGGGCTGGATCTTCACCGAGATGGGCCGCCAGCCCTGGGTGGTCTACGGCGTGTTCCAGACCCGTGACGCGGTCTCCCCCGGAGTCTCGCAGGGCGAGATCCTCACCTCGATGATCGTCTTCACGGCGCTCTACGCGGTGCTCGCCGTCATCGAGGTCAAGCTGCTCCTGAAGTACGTCAAGGCCGGACCGCCCGAGCTCACCGAGGCGGACCTCGACCCGCCCACCCGGATCGGCGGCCACGACCAGGACGCCGACCGTCCGATGGCCTTCTCCTACTGAGAGCAAGCGGAGCTGAGAGATGGAACTCCACGACGTCTGGTTCATACTCATCGCCGTCCTCTGGATCGGCTACTTCTTCCTGGAGGGATTCGACTTCGGCATCGGGGTCCTCACCAAGCTGCTGGCCCGTGACCGCAAGGAGCGCCGGGTCCTGATCAACACGATCGGGCCGGTCTGGGACGGCAACGAGGTGTGGTTGCTCAGCGCGGGCGGTGCGACCTTCGCGGCCTTCCCCGAGTGGTACGCGACGCTGTTCTCCGGCTTCTACCTGCCCCTGCTGGCCATCCTGCTCTGCCTGATCGTGCGCGGAGTGGCCTTCGAGTACCGGGCGAAGCGGCAGGAGGAACGCTGGCAGGCCAACTGGGAGCACGCGATCTTCTGGACCTCGCTGATCCCGGCCGTGCTCTGGGGCGTGGCCTTCGGGAACATCGTCCGTGGCGTGAAGATCGACGCCGACATGGAGTACGTCGGCAACCTGTGGGACCTGCTCAACCCCTACGCCCTCCTGGGCGGGCTGGTCACGCTGTTCCTCTTCACCTTCCACGGGGCGGTGTTCGCCGCGCTCAAGACCGTCGGGGACATCCGTGCGCGGGCTCGCGGTCTGGCGCTGAAGCTCGGCCTTGCCACCGCGGTGCTCGCACTGTGCTTCCTCGTCTGGACCCAGGCGGAGAACGGCAACGGCTGGAGCCTGTCGGCGATGGCCGTCGCCGTGGTGTCCCTGGTCGCGGGCATCGGAGCCATCGCGGCGGGGCGGGAGGGCTGGTCCTTCGCCTTCTCCGGTGTGACCATCGCGGCGGCGGTGGCGATGCTCTTCCTGACGCTCTTCCCGAACGTCATGCCGTCCTCGCTCGACGACGCCTGGAATCTGACGGTCACCAACGCCTCGTCCACCCCGTACACCCTCAAGATCATGACCTGGTGTGCCGGTACAGCCACTCCTGTCGTGCTGCTCTACCAGGGCTGGACGTACTGGGTGTTCCGCAAGCGCATCGGTACGCACCACATCGCCGACGCGCACTGAACCCGCCCGCCCATCGCTCACCGGGGAGCTGTTTCACGTGAAACCGATAGACCCTCGCCTGCTCCGGTACGCCCGTGCCACGCGCTTCTTCCTGGCGGCCGTGGTGGCACTCGGACTGGTCGGAGCGGCGTTGGTCATCGCCCAGGCCATGCTCTTGGCCGAAGTGGTGGTGGGCGGGTTCGAGGACGGGCTGACCGCTGCCGGGCTCCGGACGCCGCTGCTCCTGCTGGCCGGTGTCGCCCTGGGCCGGGCCCTCGTGGCCTGGCTGACCGAGCTGGCGGCGTACCGGGCGAGTGCGGCGGTCAAGTCCGAACTGCGGGGCCGGCTCATGGACCGGGCGGCGGCGCTGGGGCCGGGCTGGCTGAGCGGGCACCGGACCGGTTCGCTGGTGGCGCTGGCGACCCGGGGTGTCGACGCGCTCGACGACTACTTCTCGCGCTATCTCCCCCAGCTCGGGCTGGCGGTCGTGGTGCCGGTGGCGGTACTCGCCAGGATCGTCACCGAGGACTGGGTCTCGGCGGCGATCATCGTCGTCACGCTGCCGCTCATTCCGCTCTTCATGATTCTCATCGGATGGGCCACCCGGTCCCGGATGGACCGTCAGTGGCGGCTGCTGTCCCGGCTTTCCGGACACTTTCTCGACGTGGTCGCCGGGCTGCCGACGCTGAAGGTCTTCGGGCGGGCGAAGGCCCAGGCCGAGTCGATCCGCACGATCACTTCCCAGTACCGCACTGCGACGCTGAAGACCCTTCGGATTGCATTCCTGTCCTCCTTCGCCCTGGAGCTGCTGGCGACCCTTTCCGTGGCACTGGTCGCGGTGACGATCGGGATGCGGCTCGTCCACGGAGAGCTCGATCTCTACACGGGGCTCGTGGTCCTCATCCTCGCTCCGGAGGCCTATCTCCCGATCCGCCAGGTCGGCGCCCAGTACCACGCGGCGGCGGAAGGGCTCTCTGCGGCGGACGAGATCTTCGCGGTGCTGGAGACCGAGCCCGACCCCGGCGGCACCCAGGACGTGCCCGACTCGCTGCGGCTGGAGCTGGAGGGGGTGACGGTACGGCACCCCGGCCGCAGCGAGCCCTCGCCGGCCGGCGCTTCGCTCGTCGTCGAGCCGGGGGAGACCGTCGCCCTGGTCGGCCCGAGCGGGGTCGGCAAGTCCACGCTGCTCGACGTGGTGCTCGGCTTCAAGGTGCCCGACGAGGGGCGGGTACGGGTCGGGGGTACCGATCTCCGGGCCCTGGCCCCCGAGCGCTGGCGCGAGCGGATCGCCTGGGTTCCGCAACGGCCGCACCTCTTCGCCGGGACGATCGCCGAGAACGTGCGGCTGGCCCGCCCGGACGCGGACGACGAGGCCGTCATGGCGGCGCTGCGTGAGGCGGGCGCCTACGACTTCGTGGCATCGCTGCCGGACGGCGCGAGCACGCCGCTCGGCGAGGACGGCGCCGGACTGTCCGCGGGGCAGCGCCAACGTCTGTCCCTGGCGAGGGCGTTCCTCGCGGACCGGCCACTGCTGCTGCTCGACGAGCCGACGGCGAGTCTGGACGGCGAGACGGAGGCCGGGATCGTCGACGCCGTACGGAGACTGGCCACGGGCCGCACCGTGCTGCTGGTGGTCCACCGGCCGGCGCTGCTCTCGGTCGCGGATCGCGTGGTGTCGCTGGAGCCGCGCGCGCTGGTTCCGGCGGGTGCGGGGCACGGGGCGGCGGATCGGGCGCACCCGGAGGAGCCCGGTGCGATCCGTACGAGAGGCACCGCCGACCGGGTCGGGCCGCCGGACGCGGGCGGTCGGCGTGTCGCCGACCAGCGCGGGCCGGCCGCCGGGGAGCCCGCGCCGCTCAGGGAGACAGCCCCCAGAACCGGTGGCCGGGTGCTCGCGCGGGTGCGGGAGGCAGCCGGTTCACAGCAGCGGAAACTGGGCCTGGCGCTGCTGCTCGGCAGCCTTGCCGTGGGCTCGTCCGTCGGGCTCATGGCGGTCTCCGGATGGCTGATCTCGCGGGCCTCGGAGCAGCCCCCGGTGCTCTATCTGATGGTCGCCGTCACCGCGACGCGGGCCTTCGGTATCGGCCGCGCCGTCTTCCGGTACGCAGAGCGGCTGGTCTCCCACGACGCGGTGCTGAGGATGCTCGCGGAGCTCAGGGTCGCCGTGTACCGCGGGCTGGAGCGCGTCGCGCCCGCGGGGCTGCGGACGACGCGACGGGGCGACCTGCTGTCCCGGCTGGTCGCCGACGTGGACGCGCTGCAGGACTACTGGCTGCGCTGGCTCCTGCCCGCCGGGACCGCGCTCGCGGTCGGGGTCGCGGCCGTCGGGTTCACAGGCCTTCTGCTCCCGGAGGCGGGCGCGGTCCTCGCGGCCGGGCTGCTCCTCGCCGGAGTCGCGGTGCCGTGGCTGAGCGGTGCCTGCGCCCGGCGCGCCGAGCGCCAACTGGCTCCCGCACGGGCCGCGCTGGCTGTCCGGGTCGCCGATCTGCTCGGCGGGACGGCGGAGCTGACGGTCGCGGGTGCGTTGCCCGCCCGCCGGCATCAGGTGCGTGCGGCCGACACCGTTCTCACCCGGATCTCCTCGCGTGCCGCGACCGCGACCGCGCTCGGCGGCGGGCTGTCCGCCCTGGTCTGCGGGCTCACCGTGGTGGGCGCGGCGATCGTCGCACTGCCCGCGGTGTACGACGGGCGGCTGGCGGGTGTGGAGCTCGCCGTCGTCGTCCTCACTCCGCTCGCGGCGTTCGAGGCCGTGGCGGGGCTGCCGCTCGCCGTGCAGTACCGCCGGCGGGTCGAGCGGAGTGCGGAGCGCGTCTTCGAGGTGCTCGACGCTCCCGTGCCGGTCGAGGACCCCGCCGTACCGGCCGAGGCGCCCGCCTCGCCCTTCCCGCTTCACGTCCGGGGGCTGTCGGCCCGGTACGAGGGCGCGGAGCGGGACGCCCTGCACTCGGTCGGTCTGACACTGGTTCCCGGCAAGCGGGTGGCCGTGGTGGGCCAGTCCGGTTCGGGAAAGACGACGCTCGCACAGGTCCTGCTCCGCTTCCTCGACGCGAGGGAGGGGACGTACAGCCTCGGCGGGGTCGAGGCGTCCGCTCTGGACGGGGACACGGTCCGCTCCTTCGTCGGGCTTTGTGCCCAGGACGCCCACGTCTTCGACAGTTCCATCCGCGAGAATCTGCGGCTCGCCCGCCCGAGCGCGACGGATGGTCAGCTGCGGGACGCGCTCGCCGGGGCCCGGCTGCTGGACTGGGCGGGTTCCCTCCCCGACGGCCTCGACACGCTGGTGGGTGAACACGGCGCCCGGCTCTCCGGCGGCCAGCGGCAGCGGCTCGCGCTGGCCCGTGCGCTCCTCGCCGACTTCCCCGTGCTCGTCCTCGACGAGCCCGCCGAACACCTGGATCTGGAGACGGCGGACGCGCTGACCGCGGATCTGCTGGCTGCCACCGAGGGGCGCACGACGGTGCTGATCACGCACCGCCTGGCCCAACTGGAGTCGGTGGACGAGGTCCTGGTGCTGGACGCGGGCCGCGTGGTGCAGCAGGGGACTTACGCCGCTCTGGTCGCACAGGACGGGCCGCTGCGCCTGATGCTCGAACGCGAACAGGACCCGGTAGGAGTGAGGGCGGGGCGATCGCTCACGCCGGAGGCGGTGTCCGTACCGAGCTGACACCGGCGACCCCTCCGCTGTCTCCTGTCATTCTCGACTTTCCCGACCATTCGCTACTCACCAAGGGCTGTCTCGCAGTCCCTGGCGGGCGCACGACGACAGCTACGGCACCTCGCCGCGTTGTCGGAACGCCCGAGTACAGCCAGTATGCAGACGTCCCTCCGCCTTGCGATGCACCGCATCTCACGCCGCGCGCTGATCCACCAGGGATTGCGGGACAGCCCTTAGGCTCGGACCATGCCCGAGCCGGATCCGAAGGACTCGCCCGAAGCCGTGCAGCGGACGGCCGGCAGGCTGCGGGAGCTCTCCGCGGAGCTGACCGCGCGTGTCCCGCAGCTGCTGGAGGCCACGAGGTCCGTCGGGACAGGCCTCGAACTCCACGCCACCCTCGAGCGGATCTGTGAGACCGCGGCCGAACTCGCCCACGCCCGCTACGCGGCCATCGGCGTGGTGGACGAGCCGGGCGAGAGCCTCCGCGATTTCATCACCCACGGGGTACCCGAGGAGACGGCCCGGGCGATCGGCCACCCACCGGACGGGCACACGGGTCTTCTGGGCGCACTCATCCAGGAAGGCGTGTCCATCCGGCTGGAGGACCTGGAGGCCGACCCGCGCTTCGTGGGCTTTCCGCCCGGGCACCCGAGGATGCGGACGTTCCTCGGGGTTCCGATCAGGGTGCAGGGCAGGATCTTCGGCAATCTCTACGTCATGGAGAAGGAGGACGGGGAGGCGTTCGGCCACGACGAACTGCACCTGCTGAGAGTGCTCGCCACGGAGGCCGGGATCGCCATCGGCCACGCACGGACGTACGACGCCGCCCGGCAGCGCGAACGCTGGATCGACGGCTCGGTCGCCGTCACCACCGCCCTGCTCTCCGGCGGGGACGCGGACGAGGCCCTGGCCGTCGTCGCCGAACAGGCGCGCCGTCTCGCCGACGCCGAAGCGGGCATCGTCCTGCTTCCGGCCGAGGAGGGCGGCCTGGAGATCGTGGCCGTCGCCGGGAACAAGCCGTCCGCCTCCCTCGGGGTGATCATTCCCCCGCACAGCCCGGTGGTGGCGGCCCTCCTCAGGGGCGAGGAGGTCTTCCTGGACGACCCGGCCACCGACCCACGCATGATCACCAGGCTTTCCGACCAGTTCGGCCCCCACATGCTGCTCCCGCTGCGCAGCGGTGGACGGGTCCTCGGTGCGCTCGCGATCCCGAGGGCTCGGGGCGGCCGTCCGTTCACGGAGACGGAAAGGACGCTGGCCGTCCACTTCGCCGCCCAGGCCGCGCTGGCGCTGAAGCTGGCCGAGGCGCAGCGGGACCGTGAGCGGCTCGCCGTGTACGAGGACCGGGACCGGATCGCCCGGGACCTCCATGACCTGGTCATCCAACGTCTGTTCGCCACCGGGATCATGCTGGAGGGCGCTCAGCGCCGCTCGGGTGTCCCCGCCGTGCGGGAAGGCGTGGGGCGGGCGGTCGACGAGCTCGATGTGACCATCCAGGAGATCCGCACCGCCATCTTCGCGCTGCAGCAGGACGCGGCCGAAGCCCCGTCAGGACTGCGGACCCGGGTGCTGCGGGAGATCAACATGGCGGCGGTGCCGCTGGGATTCAAGCCCACGCACCGATTCTTCGGCCCCGTCGACCTGCTCGTGGGCGAACTCGTCGGCAAGAACCTCATCGCGGCCCTGCGCGAGGCGCTGTCGAACACCTTCCGGCACGCGAGGGCCTCGCGCGTCGATGTGGCCGTGGACGCGACCGCCGTACTGCCGGACGGACGGGACGCGGTCCGGCTGTCGGTCGCCGACGACGGGGTGGGCATCCCGGACGGTGGACGCCGCAGCGGCCTGCGCAACCTCGCGAGGCGCGCGGAGACACTGGGCGGCGCGAGCTGGTTCGAACCCGGGGCAGGGGAGGACGGCGGCGGTACGACCGTGATCTGGCAGGTCCCGCTCTGAACCCCGTCAGCGGGTGGCGAGAATCCGCTCGATGACGGCCGCGACACCGTCCTCGTTGTTGGTGAGCGTCACACCGGTCGCGGCGGCCAGGGCCGCCGGGTGCGCGTTGCCCATGGCGAACGAGGCGCCGGCCCAGCTCAGCATCTCCACGTCGTTGGGCATGTCGCCGAACGCGACCACCTCGTCCGCGCCGATGCCGCGTTCCGCACAGCAGGCGGCGAGCGTGCCGGCCTTGGAGACCCCGAGCCCGCTCACCTCCAGCAGCGCGGTGGGGCTGGACCGGGTGAACGAGGCGCGGTCCCCGGCGGCTTCGCGGGCCAGCAGGAGGAAGGCGTCCGGGGCCAGTTCGGCGTGGTGGGCGAGCACCTTGAGGACCGGCGTTCCGGTACCCGGGGCCTCCTCGCGCAGCAGCTTCTCCGCGACGGCGACCGTGGCGCCCGGGTCCATGTGGAACGGCGGATAGGCCGGCTCGTAGTGGATGCCCGTGGTCAGTTCGACGGCGAACGAGACGCCCGGGGTGGTCTCGCGCAGGACGCGGACCACGTCGAGGGCGGCCTCGCGTTCCAGCGGGTGGACCTGGAGCAGACTGCCGTCGCGCAAGTCGGCGACCGCGGCCCCGTTCGCGCAGATCGCCATGCCGTGGCCCTGGACGTGGTCACTGACCACGTCCATCCAACGGGCCGGCCGGCCGGTGACGAAGAAGACCTCGATCCCCGCCGCTTCGGCCGCGGCCAGGGCGGCGACCGTGCGGTCCGACAGGGTCTTGTCGTCGCGCAGCAGGGTGCCGTCGAGGTCGGTGGCGATCAGCCGGGTCACGGCAGGCAGCGGGGATTCGGTAGCTGAGGTCACGCGGCCATTCTCCCGTACGGGGCCGCACGGACGTGCGCAGGGTCGCACATCTGAGAGCTGAGCCCTTGAGCTGCCGAACATACCTCCGGCATATGCCCAGGGCTCACCGGTGCCCGCTGGTGCTCACCGTGGCCGGGCACCGGCGCCGAAGGGGTCAGCCCAACTGGGCCGTGGCCTCGGTGGCGATGCGCTCGAACACCTTGTCGTCCATGTCGAAGCCGGAGTCCGGCACCGGCCAGTGCACGACGATCTCGGTGAAGCCGAGCTCGAAGTGCGTCCCCGCGAAGTCGACGAACGCGTCGAAGGACCGCAGCGGGCGGCCCGGGGTGAAACCGGTGAGCAGGATCTTGTCCAGCTCGGCAACGTCGCGGCCGACCTCCTCGCACGCCGCGCCCAGGCGGCTGATCTGGCCGCCGACGGCGGCCACGGACTGTGCTGCGGTGCCGGCCTCGTACAGCTTCGGATCTCCCGTGGTGACCCAGGCCTGGCCGTGCCGCGCCGCGAGCTTCAGTCCCCGAGGGCCGGTGGCGGCGACCGCGAAGGGCAGCCGGGGGCGCTGGACGCAGCCGGGGATGTTCCGGGCCTCGTTCGCGGCGTAGAACCGGCCCTCGTGCGTCACCGAAGGCTCCCGGAGCAGCCGGTCGAGCATCGGGACGAACTCCTCGAAGTGGTCTGCGCGCTCCCGCGGTGTCCACGGCTCCTCGCCGCTCCCGAGCAGCGTGGTGGCGTCGAAGCCGTTGCCGCCGGCGCCGATGCCGAGAGTGATCCGTCCGCCGGAGACGTCGTCCAGCGTGATGAGGTCCTTGGCCAGCGTGACCGGATGCCGGAAGTTGGGTGAGGTGACGAGGGTGCCCAGGCGCAGCCGTTCCGTGGCCGCGGCGGCGGCCGTCAGCGTCGGGACCGCCCCGAACCACGCGCCGTCGCGGAAGGTCCGCCAGGCCAGGTGGTCATAGGTGTAGGCGGCGTGGAAACCGAGTTCCTCGGCGCGTACCCACAGGGCCCGGCCGCCTTCGTGCCAGCGGTGGATGGGCAGGATCACGGTGCTCAGTCGGCGGGAGGAGGTCATGCGCAGACTCTACGGTCATGGATCGGCGGCGCCGCGCGGGTACGGGCCCGGTGCCTCAGTCGCGCAGGCGCAGGAACTCCGGCGGTACGTGGCCGGTGAGCCACACCCCGTTGGCACTGACGTGGAAGAGGTGCCCCGCCCGGTGCATGGCTCCGGCGTCCACGGCCAGTACGACCGGAACGCCGCGCCTGGCGCCGACGCGTACGGCCGTGGCACGGTCGGGCGAGAGGTGGACGTGATGGCGGGCCATGGGACGCAGCCCCTCCGCGCGGATGGTGTGGAGCGTCCTCGCCACGGTGCCGTGGTACAGGTGAGTGGGCGGTTCGGCCGCCGGCAGGCCGAGGTCGACCGGGACGGTGTGGCCCTGACTGGCCCGGATGCGGTCTCCGGCAATGGTGAAGCGCTGCTTGTCGTTGACCGCGACGACGTGGTCGAGCTCGGCCCGGGTGAACGAGAACCCGTGGTCCGCGCAGGCCCGCAGCAGCTCGTCCACGGGCACCCATCCGTGGGGATCGAGGGTGATTCCGATCCGGTCCGGCTCATGCCGCAGGTGCTTCGACAGGTATTTGGAGACCTTGACGGTTCGTCTCTCGTCCACCCGGTCAGAGTGCCCGCGTCGGACCGGGTGGCGCACCTGGATTTCACTGCCCGATCGTGGAATTCACTGCTGCCGACAGGTTTGATCCACAGCCAACTCGCCTTATCCACAGGCATTTTGGTCTTCCTGTGGACAAGAGTCCTACGATAAAAGGCTTTTGGGCAACTATGCTGATGAATGAGGCGTGATGTGACTGGGGGGATGGTTCGTGCCGCTCAAAGGCGTTGGGCCAGAGCCGATTTGCTGAACACAGCTCAGTGACAGCGGGGTTGTACGACGGGGCGCCAACCAGACCTCATCCAGGCCCGGATGGCACCCACCGTGCCGAACTCCGATTCTGCTCAGAGCGGGGGCTTCACCCTGGCCACCCCGCGCCGTATCCGAGGGCTGACCCTGGAGAGCAGCCGGGCACCGCGCGCCTCGGGGGTCACCGGTACCACCGCGCGATCGTGTACGACCGCCTTCATGATGGCGTGGGCGACCTTCTCCGCAGGGTAGTTACGGATCGCGTACAGCCGGCCCGTCCGCTTCCGCAGACGGAGCTCCTCCGACTCGTCGGCTCCGGCGAAGTGCGCCGTGGAGGTGATGTCGGTGTTGATGAAGCCCGGACAGACCGCGCTGACCCCGATCGCCCGTTCGGCGAGTTCGGCCCGCAGGCACTCGCTGAGCATCAGCACCGCCGCCTTGGAGGTGCTGTACGCGGGCAGCGCGCGGGAGGGCTGGTAGGCAGCCGCGGAGGCGACGTTGACGATGTGTCCCCCCTGCCCTCGATCGGCCATCTGCCTGCCGAAGAACCGGCACCCGTGGATGACTCCCCACAGGTTGACGTCGAGGACGTTGTGCCAGTCCTCACTCGTGGTCTCGAGGAACGAACCGGACAGCCCGATACCGGCGTTGTTCACCAGTACGTCCACCACGCCGTACTCCGCGGCGACCCTTTCCGCGAGCTTCTCCATCGCCTGTTCGTCGCCCACGTCCACGACTTCGCTCCAGGCCCCGGGTGCGCCGATCAGCCTTGCCGTCTCGGCGGTTCGGGCCGCGCCCTCCGCGTCGCGGTCCACGGCCACCACTCGTGCGCCCGCCTCGGCGAACGACAGCGCCGTGGCCCGCCCGATGCCGCGTGCCGCACCGGTCACCAGGACCAACTGCCCTCCGAAACGGTCCGCATGGGCCCCCGTGGCCACGGTGTCCGTCACGGCGGCGTCGCCGGTCAGGTCTCCGCCGGGCGCCTCCACCGCCGTCACGAACTCACTGATCCAGGCGCACAGCTGATCAGGCCTGGTGCGCGGCACCCAGTGCTTCGCGGGCAGAGTGCGGCGCACCAGATCGGGTACCCAGGCGTCGAGGCCGTCGTAGAGGACCGGTGAGAGGAAGGCGTCCCCGGTCGGAGTGATCAGCTGGACCGGCACGTGGGCGTACGCGTCCTGACGTGGCCGGCGCAGGCGGGACCGGATGTTGTCGCGGTAGAGCCAGGCGCCGTGCGCGGCGTCCTGCGGGAGTGAGGCCGTCGGATACCCGTCCGCCGGCACCTTCTCCATCCGCCGCAGTATGCGCGGCCACTGCCTGCCGAGCGGCCCGCGCCAGGCAAGCTCGGGCAGGACCGGTGTGTGCAGGGCGTACACGTACCAGGACTTCGCGCCCTGGCCCAGCAACTGCCCGATCCGGCGGGGACTCGGGCGGGCCGTCCGCTGTTTGATCCAGTGCCCGAAGTGGTCCAGTGACGGGCCGGAGATCGAAGTGAAGGAGGCCAAGCGGCCCTTGGTCCGCTCCACCGTGGCGAACTCCCACGACTGCACGGAGCCCCAGTCGTGTCCGACGACATGGACCGGCCGGTCCGGACTGACCGCGTCGACGACAGCCAGGAAGTCGTCGGTCAGCTTCTCCAGCGTGAAGCCCCCTCGCAGTGGCCTGGGCGCCGTCGATCTGCCGTGGCCGCGCACGTCGTACAGCACCACGTGCCAGTGCTCGGCCAGGCGTCCGGCCACCTCGGACCAGACCTCCTTGCTGTCCGGATAGCCGTGCACCAGCACGATCGTCGGCTGTGCCGCATCCCCCAACTCGGCTACACACAGCTCGATACCGCCCGTACGCACCCAGCGCTCGCGCGCGCCTCGCAGATCCACGCCGCCTCCTCTTCCGTGTCGACGTCGCGGTACGCGTCCGTAACGTGACACCGCTGAATGTGGCAACCCACGGGTGATCGCGTCAAGGGGTACCCCTTACCTGTGGAAACCGCGGACTCCTCCCTCGTGGGGTCGCCCCTACGGGCCCGTACGCCTGGAGGCGGACGCGGATGCAACCGTCTGGGCTGACGACTCCGGTGGCGCGCGCCACTACCTTCGAACACGTGACTGTGATCGCAACCGAAAGCCTGAGCAAGCGGTTCCCGAGGGTGACCGCGCTTGACCGGCTCTCCCTGGACATCGGACCGGGCGTAACCGGCCTGGTGGGTTCCAACGGGGCCGGCAAGTCCACATTGATCAAGATCCTGTTGGGTCTGTCCCCCGCCACCGAGGGCCGGGCCGCGGTGCTCGGGCTCGACGTCGCCACGGAAGGCGCCGCCATCCGGGAGCGGGTCGGATACATGCCCGAGCACGACTGCCTGCCTCCCGACGTCTCGGCCACCGAGTTCGTCGTCCACATGGCGCGGATGTCCGGACTGCCGCCGACCGCGGCACGTGAGCGCACCGCGGACACCCTGCGGCACGTCGGGCTGTACGAGGAGCGGTACCGCCCCATCGGCGGTTACTCGACCGGCATGAAGCAGCGGGTGAAGCTCGCCCAGGCACTGGTCCACGACCCGAAGCTGGTCCTTCTCGACGAGCCCACCAACGGCCTGGACCCGGTCGGCCGCGACGAGATGCTCGGCCTGATCCGCCGCGTCCACACCGATTTCGGTATCTCGGTGCTGGTCACGTCGCATCTTCTGGGCGAGCTCGAGCGGACCTGCGACCACGTGGTCGTCATCGACGGCGGTGCCCTGCTCCGTTCGAGCTCGACCAGCGACTTCACGCAGACCACCACCACGCTGGCCGTCGAGGTGACCGACAGCGACGAACACCCCGACGGCACGGACGCGCTGCGCGAGGTCCTCACCAGGGCAGGGACCAAGCTCGTGGGCCACGACGGGCTCGACGCCGAGGGCCTGCCGGGAGCGGGACACATCCTCCTGGTGGAGGCGACGGGCGAGGAGACCTACGACCTGGTCCGCGACAGTGTCGCCGGGCTCGGACTCGGGCTCATCCGGATGGAACAGCGGCGCCACCGCATCGCCGAGGTCTTCCGCGCCGAGGAGGCCCCCAGGACGATCCCGGCCGGTACCGCCGGCGTCGTACAGCAGAAGGGGAGCGGTGACGATGAGCTCTGAGACCGGAACCGTTGCCGGGAGCGAAACCTCCCGCATCCACAACATCGGATACCGCTCCTACGACGGAGCCCGACTGGGCCGGGCCTACGCCCGCCGCTCGCTCTACTCGCAGTCCCTGCGGGGCTCCTTCGGGCTGGGCAGGTCCGCCAAGTCCAAGGTGCTGCCGATGCTCCTGTGCGGGGTGATGTGCCTGGTTGCGCTGATCCTCGTCGCGGTCGCCATCGCCACGCCCGCGATGACGAAGCTCCCCATCAAGTACACGGACTTCGCGATCTACCTGCAGGCCGTGATCGGACTGTTCATCGCCTCCCAGGCGCCGCAGTCCGTGTCCAGGGACCTCCGTTTCAAGAGCGTTCCGCTGTACTTCTCGCGCCCGATCGAGCGGGTCGACTACGTCGTCGCCAAGTGCGCCGCCATGGCGTCCGCACTGCTCATCCTCACCGGTCTTCCCCTCGTCATCCTCTACGCGGGCTCACTGCTCGCGAAGTTCGACTTCGCCGACCAGACCAAGGGCTTCGGGCAGGGGCTGGCCTCGGTGGCGCTGCTCTCCGTGCTGTTCGCCGGGCTCGGGCTCGTCGTCGCCGCCCTGACACCCCGCCGGGGCTTCGGCGTCGCCGCGGTGATCGCGGTCCTGACCATCAGCTACGGCGCGGTCTCCACGGTCCAGGCCATCGCCTGGGAGACGGGCTCGACCGGTGCCATCACCTGGCTGGGGCTCTTCTCGCCCATCACGCTGATCGACGGGGTCCAGACCGCCTTCCTCGGCGCCGTCTCCGCCTTCCCCGGCGGTGAGGGGCCCGGCCCCGCCGCCGGTGTGGTCTATCTGATCGTTGTTCTCGCGCTCGTCGCCGGCTCGTACGCCGTACTGATGCGCCGCTACCGGAGGGTCGGGCTGTGACCACCATCGAGATCGACCACACCTCCCGCTGGTTCGGCAACGTGGTCGCCGTCAACGACGTCAGCATGACCGTGGGCCCCGGGGTCACCGGGCTGCTGGGCCCCAACGGAGCCGGAAAGTCCACGCTGATCAACATGATGGCCGGTTTCCTCGCGCCGTCGACCGGCGAGGTGACGCTCGACGGCAGGAGGATCTGGCGCAACGAGTCGGTCTACAAGTCGATCGGGATCGTGCCGGAGCGGGAGGGCATGTACGACTTCCTGACCGGCCGCGAGTTCGTCGTCGCCAACGCGGAGCTGCACGGGCTGGGCGACGCGGCCGCGGCCGCTGCACTGGCCACGGTCCAGATGGAGTACGCCCAGGACCGCAAGATCTCGACGTACAGCAAGGGCATGCGCCAGCGCGTGAAGATGGCGTCCGCCCTCGTCCACGACCCCTCGGTGCTGCTCCTGGACGAGCCGTTCAACGGGATGGACCCTCGGCAGCGGATGCAGCTGATGGAGCTGCTGCGCCGGATGGGCGCGGAGGGCCGCACGGTCCTCTTCTCCTCCCACATCCTGGAGGAGGTCGAGCAGCTCGCCTCGCACATCGAGGTGGTCGTCGCGGGCCGGCACGCCGCGTCCGGTGACTTCCGCAAGATCCGCCGGCTGATGACGGACCGGCCGCACCGCTATCTCGTGCGGTCCAGCGACGACCGTGCGCTCGCCGCGGCGCTCATCGCGGACCCCTCCACGGCGGGCATCGAGGTCGATCTGACGGAGCGGGCCCTGCGCATCCAGGCGGTCGACTTCGGACGCTTCACCACGCTGCTTCCGAGGGTCGCGCGTGAGCACGGCATCCGGCTGCTGACCGTCTCCCCGTCCGACGAGTCCCTCGAATCGGTCTTTTCCTATCTCGTAGCGGCCTGAGTAGTGGCCTGAAAGGAGCTGTGAAGCGTCATGTACGACCCCACAGTCGCCCGGCTCACCTACCGGGCCCTGCTCGGCCGGCGCCGGGCCGCCATCCTGTTCGTCCTGCCGGTCCTGCTGGTGGTCATCGCCGTCGCGGTGCGGGCGTTCGCCGGAGCCGACGACGGCGTGGCCTCCGGTGTGCTGGGCGGCTTCGCCATCGCCACGATGGTGCCGCTGATCGGTGTCATCGCGGGGACCGGAGCCATCGGTCCCGAGATCGACGACGGCTCCATCGTCTACCTGCTGGCCAAGCCGGTGAAGCGGCCCACCATCATCTTCACCAAGCTCATCGTGGCCGTCGGTGTGACGATGCTGTTCTCCGCGCTGCCGACGCTGATCGCGGGCGTGATCCTCAACGGCAACGGCGGGCAGATCGCCGTCGCCTACACGGTCGCGGCCCTGGTCGCCTCGATCGCGTACAGCGCGCTGTTCCTGCTGCTCGGTACGGTCAGCCGGCACGCCGTGGTCCTCGGCCTGGTGTACGCGCTGGTGTGGGAGGCCCTGTTCGGCAGTCTGGTACCGGGCGCGCGGACGCTCAGCGTTCAGCAGTGGGCCCTCGCGGTGGCGGAGAAGGTCGCAGGGGAGGGACTGATCACCTCGGACGTCGGCCTGCCGCTCGCGGCCGTCCTGCTGGCCGGTGTCACGGTGGTGGCCACGTGGTACGCGGGCCAGAAGCTGCGCGCGCTGAAACTCGCCGGCGAGGAGTGACAACCGGAACCCGCGCAACCCCCGCCCGGTGGGCGGGGGTTGTCCCATGTGCGGCGGGTTGACGGCGCGACCTGCCGCGGTCGCCGGCCCGCCGTCAGGAGGTGCCCGGCCGTCGGGCACGGCCCGGTGGAACGGGTGGCCCCCGGCGGGCGTCCTCCGGCACAGTCGCGGGGACGGCGCCGCCGAGTACCGGGAGAGGAGCGCGGCGATGACCAGCAGTCCGAGTCCGTCACGCTCCCGGCAGGGTGGTCAGCGGCCGGCACCACGGTAGCCTCATCAGCTGCCCGTGGCGCCGCTGAGCAGGACCCCCGGGCGGCCCTTCGCGCGCATCGCGCGCGGCCACCTCCCGGAGGATCGGCCGAGTGGTAAGGCAGCGGCCTGCTGAGCCGTCGTCGGGGCGCACCCCCGCGCGCGTTCGATCCGCGCATCCTCCGCAGCACCTGGAAACACCCCGCAGGCAGCCCGGCGGACCTGAACGCGCGGGCCGTGGGGACCGGAACCGTGTCCGCACGGGCCGTCGTGACCTCCCGGCCGCGCGCGCCGCGCTACGCGCGCGAGGCCGTCCGCAGCAGTTCCTCCAGCACGACCGCGATGCCGTCGTGCTCGTTCGACGCGGTGATCTCGTGTGCCACCGCCTTCAGTTCGTCGTGCGCGTTGGCCATGGCCACGCCGTGCCGCGCCCAGCCGAACATGGGGATGTCGTTCGGCATGTCACCGAACGCCAGCGTGTCCGACGCCTTGAGCCTGAGACGGCGGGCGGCGAGCGAGAGCCCGGTCGCCTTGCTCAGTCCCAGGGGCAGGATCTCCACGACACCGGGGCCCGCCATGACCACGTTCACCAGGCTGCCGACGGCCTGGCGCGCGGTCCGGGCCAGCGTGTCGTCGTCCAGCTCGGGGTGCTGTATGTAGACCTTGTTCAGCGGAGCGGTCCACATCTCGGCGGGGTCGTCCATGCGGACGGCGGGAAGCGGTCCCTCCTGCACCCGGTAGCCCGGCCCGACCAGCACCTCGCCCTCGAGTCCGTCACGGCTCGCCGCCAGTGCCAGCGGACCGACCTCCGCCTCGATCTTGGACAGCGCGAGCCCCGCGAGCTGCCGGTCCAGGGTGAGGGAGGTCAGCAGCTTGTGCTCGCCCGCGTGGTAGACCTGCGCACCCTGGCCGCACACCGCGAGCCCCTGATAGCCCAGGTCGTCCAGGATGTGCCGGGTCCACGGCACCGCGCGTCCGGTGACGACGATGTGGGCGGCGCCGGCGGCCGTCACCGCGGCCAGCGCCTCCCGGGTGCGCTCGGACACCGTGTGGTCGTCACGCAGCAGGGTGCCGTCGAGATCGGTCGCGACGAGCTTGTAGGAGAAGGTCACTTGGAGACCGGCTCCAGCAGCTCGCGCCCGCCCAGGTACGGACGGAGGAGCTCGGGCACCCGCACCGAGCCGTCGGGCAGCTGGTGGTTCTCCAGGATCGCCACGATCGTGCGCGGTACGGCGCAGAGGGTGCCGTTCAGCGTCGCCAGCGGCTGCACCTTCTTGCCGTCCCGCATACGTACGGAGAGCCGCCGCGCCTGGAAACCGTCGCAGTTCGACGCGGAGGTCAGCTCGCGGTACTTGCCCTGGGTCGGGATCCACGCCTCGCAGTCGAACTTCCGCGAGGCCGAGGCGCCCAGGTCGCCGGTGGCCACGTCGATCACCTGGAACGGCAGCTCCAGGCCGGTGAGCCACTGCTTCTCCCAGTCGAGGAGCCTGCGGTGCTCGGCCTCGGCGTCGGCCGGGTCGACGTACGAGAACATCTCGACCTTGTCGAACTGGTGGACGCGGAAGATGCCCCGGGTGTCCTTGCCGTACGTACCCGCCTCGCGGCGGAAGCACGGTGAGTAGCCGGCGTAGCGCAGGGGCAGCTTGCCGGCGTCGATGATCTCGTCCATGTGGTACGCCGCGAGGGGGACTTCGGAGGTGCCGACGAGGTAGTAGTCGTCCTTCTCCAGGTGGTACACGTTCTCCGCGGCCTGGCCGAGGAAGCCCGTGCCCTCCATGGCGCGCGGGCGTACCAGCGCGGGGGTCAGCATGGGGACGAAGCCGGCCTCGGTGGCCTGGGCGATCGCCGCGTTGACCAGGGCGAGTTCGAGTAGCGCGCCGATGCCGGTCAGGTAGTAGAAGCGTGATCCGGAGACCTTGGCGCCGCGCTCCATGTCGATGGCGCCGAGCGCCTCGCCGAGCTCCAGGTGGTCCTTGGGCTCGAAGCCCTCCGCGCCGAAGTCACGGATCGTGCCGTGCGTCTCCAGGACGACGAAGTCCTCCTCGCCGCCGACCGGTACGTCCTCGTGGACGATGTTGCCGAGCAGCAGGAGCAGCCGCTTGGCCTCGGCGTCCGCCTCGTCCTGCGCGGCGTCGGCGGCCTTGACCTCGGTCTTGAGCCGATCGGCCTTCCCGAGGAGATCGGCGCGCTCCTCGGGGGTCGCCTTGGGGATCAGCTTGCCGAGCGACTTCTGCTCGGAGCGGAGTTCGTCGAAGCGGACGCCGGACGACCTGCGCAGCTCGTCGGCGGAGAGCAGGGCGTCGACGAGCGCGACGTCCTCTCCACGGGCGCGCTGGGAGGCGCGAACACGGTCGGGGTCCTCACGGAGCAGGCGAAGGTCAATCACCCCTCAAGGCTACCGGTGCGGGGATCCACCGCTCGAACCGATATCACCGAGCGCGGCGCTTTGCCCGAATTGCCGGAATCGACAATTCTGGGGACGGCGGTGGGTCCCGCGCGGCACGAAGATCGTCGATAACCCACCTCATTGCCGCGAAATGGGAATAAGCGCTCTCGCGGTCCGGCGCATCGCCGTTGCGCGTGGCGGGAGTTGGGGGGCACTGAAGGGGCTTCTTGTCCACAGGGGCCCGATGATCCATTCAGTTATCCACAGGCTGTGAAGAAGTTCTGTGGACATCGGAAGAGATCGTTCCGAAAACGGCATGACGGCCAACGGCGTGCGCTTCAAACCCGCTCCGTGCACTCATTCGGGTGGGTATTTCTCGTTCCAATGCGTTGATCAATGGAATGGGGCCGTCGCGGACGGGGTGTGACCCTGCGGGTGATCCGGGCGGCCTGGGGAGATTTGTCGACCATGTCGCTTTGTGGTGTCGACTTGTCCCCAGGTCGAGAGGGCACCCTGTGGATAACTTTGTGCGTAACGAGGCTCTGCGGACAGGACCGGTGCGAACGCCGGGCTGCGGGCATTCCAGGCGCCGCACCGGAACACGGCCTGTCGGCATCCGGATGCGCGCAGGCGCGTGGAGCCGGCCGGAGCCGGAACCCGTATCCGTCCGGTGCCGCGGGCTGCGGGCCGCGGCCGAGGGTGCTTCAGACCCTGCCGTCCTGGCTGCGCGCCAGCCAGTCGGACGCCTCCGTGAAGTCCGTGTCCGACGTGCCGATCCGCAGCGGGCTGACCTCTTCGGGCGTCACTCCGGCTCGTGGGTAGGACCCCAGGAACCGCACGTTCGGGCAGATCCGCTTCAGCCCCATCAGCGCCTCGCCGACCCTGCGGTCCGCGATGTGTCCTTCCGCGTCCACGGCGAAGCAGTAGTTCCCGATGCCCTCACCGGTGGGCCGCGACTGGATCAGCATCAGGTTGACCCCGCGTACGGCGAACTCCTGGAGCAGTTCGAGCAGGGCGCCCGGATGGTCGTCTCCCAGCCAGATGACCACGGAGGTCTTGTCGGCCCCCGTCGGCGCGGAGGGCCTGGCGGGCCGCCCCACCAGCACGAACCGGGTCTGGGCGTTCTCCGCGTCGTGGATCTCCGTGACCAGGGGTTCCAGCCCGTAGGTCGCCGCGGCGAACTCGCCCGCGAAGGCGGCGTCGTACCGCCCCTCCTGCACCAGCCGGGCACCGTCCGCGTTCGAGGCCGCCGACTCCCAGAGCGCGCTGGGCAGATGGGCCGCCATCCAGTTGCGTACCTGTGGCTGCGCGGCCGGGTGGGCGGTGACGGTCTTGATGTCCGACAGCTTCGTCCCGGGGCGCACCAGCAGCGCGAACGTGATGGAGAGCAGCACCTCGCGGTAGATCATCAGCGGGGAACCGCTGGTCAGCTCGTCGAGCGTGGCGCTGATCCCGCCCTCGACGGAGTTCTCGATGGGGACGAGCGCCGCCGCGGCCTCCCCGTTGCGCACCGCGTCCAGCGCGGCCGGCACCGAGACCATCGGGACGAGTTCCCTGGTGGCGGCTTCGGGGAGAGTGCGGAGGGCGACCTCGGTGAAGGTGCCTTCGGGGCCGAGGTAGGCGTAGCGCGTGGCTGACATACGGTCACCCTAATGGGCCGACGGTGGGGGCCGTGCGCCTCACGCCTCAAGCAGCCGCTGCCCCACGTACTCACCGGAAGCGGCGCCTCCGGGCACCGCGAACAGACCGCTCGCCTCGTGCCGGATGAACGGCGAGAGGGCGTCACCGCGGTCGAGTTTGCGCTGCACCGGGATGAACCCCTTGAACGGGTCGGCCTGCCAGCAGACGAAGAGCAGCCCCGCGTCCGGGGTCCCGTCGTCCGAGATGCCGTCGTGGTACGAGAACGGCCGGCGCAGCATCGCGGCGCCCCCGTTCTTCTCGGGGGAGGAGATACGCGCATGGGCGTTGCCGGGAACCAGGAGTTTGCCGTCCGCTCCCGCCTTGTCCAGGTCCATCGCCGTGGTCTCCGTGCCACCGCTCAGCGGAGCGCCGTCGGCCTTGCGCCGCCCGATGACCCGTTCCTGCCGCTCCACGGGGAGCTTCTCCCAGTCGTCGAGGAGCATCCGGATCCGCCGCACGACGGCGTACGAGCCACCCGCCATCCACGCGTACGCCGACGGTCCGCCGGACGGTACGAAGATCCGTTCGTCGAAGTCGCTCTCCGCGGGCTTCGGATTGTTGGTGCCGTCGACCTGACCCATCAGGTTGCGCGCGGTCATCGGCCGGTCGGTGGCACCCGGCGCGCGGTTGAAGCCGTTCATCTGCCAGCGCACGCGGGCGGCGGCGCCGGCCTCCTTCTGCAGCGCGCGCAGCGCGTGGAACGCGACCAGGGCGTCGTCGGCGCCGATCTGGACCCAGAGGTCGCCGTCGGACCGCTTCGCGTCGAGACGGTCCGAGGAGAAGGCGGGCAGCGGGTCCAGGACCGGCGGCCTGCGGTTGGTCAGCCCCGTGCGGTCGAAGAAGGTGCGCCCGAACCCGAACGTCACCGTCAGGGAGGACGGTCCGGCGTCCAGGGCCACACCCGTGTCGTGCTCGGTCCCGCCGTCGGCCGGCTCGCCCGCCATCAGGTGTCCGGCCACCACCGACCAGCGGCGCATCAGGGCGGCGGCCTCTTTGCGGCCGGCGCCGGGGGCGAGGTCGAAGGCGATCAGGTGCCCGCGGGCCTGAAGCGGAGTGGTGATCCCCGCTTGATGTTTCCCGTGAAACATCGCCTCGGTCGAGCCGACCGTGGTCAGCGCGGCCGGTCCCTCGTCACGGGTCGCGGCGTAACCGCCGACTCCGCCGGCCGCCCCGAGGACGAGACCTGCCGCACCGGCCGCCCCCGCACCGCCGATCAGCCGCCGCCGGGACACGGCGTCGGCGGGGCCGTCGCGACGGTCCTCGGCCGCTCGGTCCGGCCCGGTGCTGTCCTTCTTCGTGCTCACCCTGCTCAGCCGATCTTCACGTTCTTGTCGATGGTTGTCTGGTCGATGTCCGACGTGCGCACGGTCACAGCGACCTTCCAGTCGCCGGCCATCGGGATCTGTACGCCGCTCGACGTCCAGTGCCCCTCGGTGAGGCGGTCGGGGACCACCGGGAGGGGCCCGATGTCCTTCGCCTCCAGGGTGAAGGCGAGCTTCACCTCGGGTACGTCCATGGGGCGCCCGTCCGGACCGTCGATCCAGAGGTGCACGCTGTTGGAGCCGGTTCCGCCGGGTGATATGTCCATGCGTACCGTGCCCTTGCCGTTCAGACCGCCGGTGTCGAAGGGCAGACTCAGGTTCACCTGGCCCCCGGTCACCGGCACAGCCGCCGCGGCGGTGTTGCCACGGGCGGCCTCCTCCTCGGTGCGGCCGGGTTCGGTGGACGTCAGGATCGTCGTCACCACGAGCAGCACCACGGCGATGCCCGTCTCCACCAGCACGGAACGCCGCAGTCCCGAGCGGTCCGGGTCGGCGTCACGGGCGCGCTTCTCCTTCGCCGTGGTCAGAGCGGCGCGCTGCCGGGAGAGCTGGGCGGCACGCTCCGGATCCACGCCGTCCCCGGCCGCGTCGGCGTCGGCCGAGGGGGCCGAGCTGTCCGAACCCCCGGAACCCCAGGAATCACCGTCCGGAAGCGACGAGGTGTCCGCGGCCGGCTCCAGGACCGAGCCGCCGGATCCGGTGCCCGCTGTCAGCCGCGCGGTCCACCGTCGCGAGATCCACGCGACCCCCACGAGCACCGCGACGAGTGCCACCTTGAGCAGCAGCAGCTGCCCGTAGCGGGTGCCGGTCAGGGCCGACCACGTACCGACCTGCCGCCAGGACTGGTAGAGCCCTGTCGCCGCGAGGACGAGCACGCTGCCGAACGCCATGCGGGAGAACCGCCGCACGGCGCCGCTCGTGAAGTCCGGCGCCCGGTACAGGGCGACCAGGAGTGCGGCGAGGCCGCCCAGCCAGCCGGCCACCGCGAGCAGGTGGAGCACGTCGACCGGCATGGCGATACCGGGCTGGATGCCGGTGGAGGCGTGTTCGGCCAGCGCCCACGTACCCGCGATGCCCGCCGCGATGACCGTTCCGCCGATCGCGAGTCCGAAGGTGAGGTCCTGCTTCTCCTTCTCGTCCTCGCGCTTGGCGTACGCCCCGAAGAGGACCGCGATGAAGAGGGCGGAGGCGCCCAGGAGCAGCAGCCGGGAGACCAGTGCGGCCCCCGGCTTGGTGTCGAGCACGGCCTGAAGCCCGCCGAGGTCGAAGGCGTCCGCGAGCTTGCCCGAGCCGGTGTAGGGACTGCGCAGCAGCAGCATGACCAGGGTGGCGGCGGTGAGTGTGATCCAGCCCCGCACGACGAGCCGCTGAAGCGGAAGGGAACCCGCCCCGCGCTGCCAGCAGGCGAGCACGAAGGCCGATCCGCCCGCGAGCAGGATGAACCCGGCGTACGCGGCGTAGCGCGCGATGCCGTAGAGCGCACCCACGAGACCGCCGCCGGCCTCGGCGGAAGGCAGCGCCACGGTGGTCTCGGAGGGGGCGCCGACGGAGAACGTGAAGGCTCCGGAGACCGGGTGGCTGTCCGCGGAGACGGCCTGCCAGGCCACGGTGTACGTGCCGTCGGGCAGCCCGCTGTGGAGCTGGACGCCGTACCGCACGGCACCACCTGCCGTCAGATCACGTGGGGCGCCGTCGTCGGCGCGCTTCCCGTCCGGGTCGAGGACCCGGATGGAGCCGTCGCCCATGGCGATCTGTTCGGAGAAGGTGAGGGTGACCTCCTCGGGGGCGGTGGCGACCACCGCCCCGTCCTGCGGGTCGCTCCCGGTGAGAGCGGCGTGCGCCGACGCGGGGCCCGCGCCTGCGAGCACCAGGCCGAACAGCATGCTGATCAGCGCGGTGAGGAGCGATGCCGCGGCGAGCGGCCGTCGTACCGGGGAGGGCCCGAAGTGCGGGGCGGTGGCCGTCATGGGTGTCAGTACCTCACTGCTTCTTCGGGTTGTAGGTGGTCTCCTTCACGGGAATGTCGACCTTGATGGGGTCGGCCTTCTCGAAGTGCAGTTCCACGGAGACCGTCTCGCCGCGTCTGGGCTGCTGCTTGAGGTCCGTGAACATGATGTGGTTGCCGCCGCGTTCGAGGTCGAGCTCACCGCCGGCCGGCACCTCGAACGACGAGACCATCCGCATCGTCCGGTTCGCCGTCTCGTGGATGGAGACGTGGTCGGAGAGCGAACTGGTCACCGAGGTGAGCCGGTCGGTGGCCCCACCGCTGTTCTTCACGAGGAGGAAACCGGCCGCCATGTCGCTGACGGGCTGAGGCATGAACGCCCCGGTCACCTCCAGCCGGGGGCTGCCGTCCGAGGAACAGCCCGTCAGCGCCAGCCCGGTGGCGAGGGTCAGTGCGCCGGCGACGGCGGTGCGCCGCTTCACGGGGTCTTCCCCTCGACGAGCTTCGGCAGGTCCTTCGTGTAGTCCTCGGCCGTGGTGTCCTCGCCGTAGAGCACGTAACCCTGGTCGGTCTTCGGGGAGAACGCGATGACCTGGGCGCCGTGCATCGAGACGACCGTGCCGTCCTTCTCCTTCTTCGGCGGGTCGATGCCGATGCCGATCTGCCGTGCTCCGGCCTGGATGGCCGGGAAGTCGCCGGTGAGGCCGGTGAAGTCGGGGTCCTGGGCCTTGAGCCAGCTGCCCAGGGACGCGGGGGTGTCCCGTTCGGGGTCCGTCGTGACGAAGACGACCTGGAGTTCGTCCTGCTCGGCCTTCGGCAGGGCGCGCTTGGCGAGCGCGATGTTGCTCATGGTCAGCGGGCAGACGTCGGGGCAGTTGGTGTAGCCGAAGTAGATGAGTGTCGGCTTGCCCTTGGTCTGCTCGCGCAGGTCGTACTTCTTGCCGTGCGTGTCGGTGAGGACGAGATCGGGCTTGGTGAACGGCTGGTCGAGCACGGTTCCGGGCTTGGACGCGGGCTGGGTGGAGACGTCGGCGACGGACTTGTCCGCCGAGTCCCCGCCGCTGCCGCAGGCCGACAGGGTCAGTGCTGCCGCGGCGGCGAACGCCGCGGCCAGCACCGTCTTCTTGCTGTGCATGGAGCTGATTCCTGGTCTGTCGTGCGAGTGATGGAGCCGGGAGCGATGGAGCCTGCTGGTCAGGCGCTGCGGCGACGGCCGGCGAGGACGCCGAACGCCACACCCGCGACGCCGACGACGATGCCGACGATGCCGAGGACCCGGGCGGTGCTGTCGCTGTTCGACGAGGACGCGCTCTCCTCGGACGCCGTGGCCTCCTTCGCCTCGGCGGCCTCGCCACTCTTGTCGTCGTCGGTCGCTGCAGCACCGTGGCCGCCTTCCGCCGGAGCGGTCAGCGCGAGGACGGGAGCGGGGTTCGCGGGCTCCTCGCCGCCCTCGGCGGGCTCCTCGATCCAGCGGACGACTTCCTTGTTGCTGTACGTCTGGAGCGCCTTGAAGACCAGCTGGTCGGCGTCCTCGGGGAGCTGGCCGAGGGAGAGCGGGAACTGCTGGAAGAAGCCGGCCTCGATGCCGTCGCCCTCCGCGGTCCAGGTGACCTTGGAGACGGCTTCGTTGATCTTCTTGCCGTGCACCTCGAGCGGCTTGGCCAGCTTGCTCCTGGTCACGTCGATCTTCCAGCCGTCGACCGGCTGGGGGCTGACGGAAGCGAGCGGGTGGTCCGTCGGGAAACTGACCTCGAGCTTCACGGTGGAGGCGTCGTCGCGCTCGTTGGGCACCTTGAAGTTGACGGTGGCGTAGCCGCCCTTGGCGGCCTCGCCCACCGGCTGCACGCCGACGTGCGCGAAGGCGGGACCGGCGAGCAGCAGGACGGTGGACGCGGCGACGCCGCCCGCGACGGCGATGCGTGAAACGTTCATGGCAGGGATCACTCCACAGGGCAGGAGAAGAGGTGGTCCGGCGCGCGGAGGCGCGACGGCGTCACGACCACCTCGTCACCGGTTCCGGCGGAGGGGGTCGCGTCAGGCTGCGCGTACGTATACGGGCGGCGGCCCGCGCCTGATCACCATGTGCTGCAGAGGATCCCCGCTGACCGGCGCGGGAGCGTCCGCGGCGGTACGGGGAAGGCGCGGCCCGGTCGTGGGCCGCCCCGGAAGCCCCGCACGCAGAGCGCGTACGAGTGCCATGGCCGCCCGCAGCGCGCCGAGCCTCGCTCCGGCCGCGAGCTGCCGGCCGCTCCTGGCCGAGAGCCCGGCCAGCCGGAAGAGTGCGATCTCGCCCCGGCGCAGCAGCCACCCGGTGGCGAGCGCGGCGAGCAGGTGCCCCAGGAACATGGGCAGGCTGGGCAGTCCGGACATCATCGACGCCATGGCCGCGGGGTCCGCCGCGGCCGTCGCTCCGGACGCCAGGTGCGGGTGTCCCTGGGCCACGGTCGCGGGGTCCAGGCCCGCGGTGGTCACGATGCGGTGGGCGTCACCCGCGGTCAGTTGCGCCGGCCCGGCACCGCACACCAGCCCGGCGGCGAAGTGGATCAACGAGTCGTCCCCGGACGGTGCCGCGGCCGCGGGGGCGTGCCGTCCCAGTCCGAAGAGGACGTGCAGGCCGACCTGGCCGGCCGCGAGGGCGGCGGTGATCGACAGGAGGGTCCGTTCGCGTCCGGCGAGCGCGGCCGCCACGGCGAACACCCCGGCGAAACCTGCCGCCAGAGGCCACCCGGAGACACCCGAGCCCGCCGCGATCCCATGTCCCGCCGCGGCGAGCACGACACAGACCGCGGTGAACACCGCGGTCCTCAGGAGCCGCATACCGGCTCCGGCGCGTGCGACAGGGATAGACATGGCCGGGTCATCATCGCACTGGGCCCCCGGTCCGCGTACGGCAGGTCCGGAAGGTCGGCATCCGTCCCCATGAGGGAGTGATCGTGAGGTGTTGCACCTGTTCACGGTTGCTCCCGGGCCTCCCTCGCGGCCGGACATACACCGGTGAACGGAACATTGGCATCCGCCGAATGAGCGCTGTCACGGCGAATTCGTGCTTACGAAGCGTCCGGCCCGGCAATACGTAACGGTATGTCGAGCCGCAGCCAGGAGGCTGGAGCATGAGCATGTGGTGGTCACTCCATTTGCGGCGCGAAGCTGCGAGCGTCCCGCTCGCCCGTCGTTTCCTGCTCGGCACCATGGAGACCGCGGGGGTGGATCCGGACATCTCCTACGACCTCTCCGTCGCGCTCAGCGAAGCCTGTGCGAACGCCGTCGAACACGGCGGCGGGCTGAGGGACGTGGGTGAGGCCGGCCACGCCGGGGACGGGCAGTCCGGACAGGCCTGCGGGCAGTACCGGGTCACCGCTTATCTGGACGGCGAGAAGTGCCGTATCGAAGTCGCCGACTCGGGGCCGGGGTTCCCCTCCAGGCGCACGCTTCGCACCGCCGCGCAGCCGTTCGCCGGACAGCCGGCGGACCAGCAGCCGCCCGCGTCCCGCCCGTCCCAGGCGCGCAGGACGGGGCACCCTCCGGCGACGGCGGAGAGCGGTCGGGGACTCTGCCTGATCGAGGAGCTCTCCGATCACGTCCACTTCGGCAACGGCCCGGGACGTGGCGCGGTGGTGAGCTTCGACAAGATCCTGAAATGGCGGGAGGGCGCGCTGCTCATGGTGTCCTGAGCAGCACGCCCACCGGCGCGCGGGGCGCGGACCTCCGCGCCCCGCGTATCAGCCCTTGAGCCCGGCCATCCACGCCTCGACCTCGTCGGCCCGGCGCGGCAGCGAGGCGGACAGGTTCCGGTTGCCGTCCTCGGTGACGAGGATGTCGTCCTCGATCCGGACGCCGATCCCGCGGTACTCCTCGGGCACGGTCAGGTCGTCGGCCTGGAAGTACAGTCCGGGCTCCACCGTGAGGCAGACTCCCGGCTCCAGGGTGCCGTTGACGTACGACTCGGTGCGCGCGGCGGCGCAGTCGTGGACGTCCATGCCGAGCATGTGGCCGGTGCCGTGCAGCGTCCAGCGGCGCTGCAGACCCAGCTCCAGGACCTTCTCCACGGACAGGTCGCCGAGCAGGCCCCACTCGACCAGCTTCTCGGCGAGCACCCGCTGGGCGGCGTCGTGGAAGTCGCGGAACGCGCCGCCGGGCTTCACGGCCGCGATGCCCGCCTCCTGGGCCTCGTACACCGCGTCGTAGATCTTCCGCTGCAGCGGGGAGAACGTGCCGTTGATGGGCAGCGTCCTCGTCACGTCGGCGGTGTAGAGCTCGGTGGTCTCCACGCCCGCGTCGAGGAGCAGGAGCTCGCCGGAGCGGACCGCGCCGTCGTTGCGGACCCAGTGCAGCGTGGTGGCGTGCGGGCCGGCGGCGCAGATCGAGCCGTAGCCGATGTCGTTGCCGTCGACGCGGGCGCGCAGGAAGAAGGTGCCCTCGATGTAGCGCTCGCTGGTGGCCTCGGCCTTGTCGAGGACCTTCACGACGTCCTCGAAGCCGCGGGCCGTGGCGTCGCAGGCCCTCTGGAGTTCGGCGATCTCGAAGGCGTCCTTGACCAGGCGGGCCTCGGAGAGGAAGACGCGCAGTTCCTCGTCGCGCTCCGCGGTGACCTTGTCGGTCAGCGCCGCCTCGATGACCGCGTCGTGGCCCCGGACGTTGCGCACCGGGCCGGTGGCCTCGGCCAGCGCGGCCGGAAGCTCGCGGACGTCCTTCGCGGGGATGCCCAGCAACTGCTCGGCCTCGGCGAGGGAGTGGCGGCGGCCGACCCAGAGCTCGCCCTGGCCGTCGAGCCAGAAATCACCGTTCTCACGGTTCGATCGGGGCAGCAGGTAGACCGTCGCCCGGTGCCCGGTACCGGCAGGCTCGAGCACCAGGACGCCGTCCTGGGTCAGGTCGCCGGTGAGGTAGGCGTACTCGGTGGAAGGCCGGAAGGCGTACTCGGTGTCGTTGGAGCGGGTCTTCAGACCGCCCGCGGCAATCACCAGACGCTCACCGGGGAAGCGCGCGGACAGTGCGGTTCGGCGGGCCGCGGTGTGCGGGGCCTGGGCGATCGGCTCCAGGCCGTGCAGCTCGGTGTCGGCCCAACCGGACTTCATGTTCTCGGCGAGCTCATCGGAAATGCCCGGGTACAGGCCGTTCTTCCGCTGCTTGATCGGCTCTGCCTCTGCTGCTTCCGGGGTCTCCGGGGTGAGCTCCTCAGACACGATTTGTCCTCCTTGTATGACACTGGGCCCTGCCCATCGTACGGGCGTACGGAAGGGGGCCCAGGGCCGGAAGACCTCTTACGTTTCCGGAGCGGCCGTCAGTCGAAGCGCGCTGCGAGGACGACCACGTCCTCGGCGCCGTCGTCGGGGCCCAGGCCCTCGGGCAGCACGGTCCGCAGGATGTGGTCGGCGAGGGCTCCGGGGTCCTGGCGCACGGTCCTCGGCGCCGAGGCCGCCGCCGAGTGCAGCCGCGCGAACGCCCGGTCCATGGAGTCGCCGGCGCGGCGCAGCAGCCCGTCCGTGTAGAGGACCACGGTCTCGCCCGGAGCGGGTGTGAACTCCACGCTCGGTGCCTCCCAGCAGGAGAGCATGCCCAGCGGCGCGGACAGTGGCGTCTCCACGAACTCGGTGCGTCGGTCGCCGGTCACCAGGGGCGGGGCGTGCCCGGCCCCTGCGACCACGACGGTGCGCCGGACCGGCTCGCAGTACGCGTAGAGGGCGGTCGCCGCGCGGTGCGGCTCGGTGAGCCGCAGGAGGAGTTCGAGATCGGCGAGTACGGCGACGGGGTCCTCGCCCTCCATCACCGCGTAGGCCCTAAGTCCCGCGCGAAGCCTGCCCATGGCGGCCAGCGCGGCCGGTCCCGAACCGCCGACCGAGCCTACGGCGAGGCCAAGGGCGTTGTCCGGGAGGGGCAGGGCGTCGTACCAGTTGCCGCCGCCCCCGGTGGCGGCCCGGTGGCGTACGGCCAGCCGTACGCCGGGAACGAGGGGCAGCCGGGTGGGGAGCAGCTCCTCGGCGATGACGGCCACATCCGCCCTGGCGCGTTCCAGTTCGAGCAGGCGGGCCAGGTGTTCGGCGGCGTAGCGGGCGTACACCCCGACGAGATGGCACTGGCGTTCCAGCGGCTCGGCCGGTTCGTCGTACAACCAGACGGCCACGCCGAGTCTTCCGGCGGCATCGGTGGCGAGGGGCAGCGCGTAGCTGGCGGCGTAACCGAGCTGCGCGGCGACCTCGCGGCACCGGGGGTCCAGGCCGGTGTCGCCGAGGATGTCGGGGCTGGCGAGCGGTCCGTCGGTGTCGGGGAGCCCCTCGAGGAAGCGGCCGTGGGGGGTGGCGCTGCGCGGCACGGTCTCGATGTGCCCGAGTTCCGCGTGGGCGAGGCCGAGCCCGATGGTGCGGGACGGTCCTCCGCCGGCTGGTTCCAGTACGAGGAGTCCGCGGCCCGCTCCGACGAGGGCGGCTCCGGCGCTCAGGACTTCGTGCAGGGCGCTGTCCAGTACGCCGGTTCCGGCCAGCCGCTCGGTGAGCTCGTGCAGGGTGGTCAGGTCGGACACCCAGCCCGCCAGCCGGTCCTGGAGGAAAACCCCCGGCGCGAGAGGTACGTCGTTCAGGGGCGCGTGAGTGTGCGTTGAAACGGGAACCATAGGATCGATTCCAGCCACTTTCGGCAGATGGGGGGCGCTCATGGACGTCGGCTTTCCGACCTGTGCGTTCTGTCGAATAGCATCGCAAACCCCCATCTCGTTCTGCGCCGCTATCAGTGCATCCGCATGTACACGCACCCACATCTACACGCACAAGTGAGGTGATGTCCAGCATTGTCCTCACGGCATTTGCGGTGTCCAGGTTGCCTGTCAACTTGGCCAGAAAATGCACCCCCAGGCGGCCATTTGCGATCGACTGGGCGGGCTCGACAGCGGGAACCCTCGGGGTGAAGTGCCGGAGGGAGCGTCATCCCGGACATGCTGGGTACGTAGTCGTGGATGGCCAGGGGCAGTTGCGACCGCCCCGGAACCCGACAGCGAGCCCGGGCGTCCTCACCGGTGACGGCCGCCCGCCCACCCCCGAGTGGCGGGGTTGCACAAGGGACGGCACGCGCGATGCGCACGCCGACCGCGCGAAGTTTTGACTGGACTCGGCTCGGCTCAACCCGGCTCGACTCGGCTCAGCCCCATTCTGTTCGGTTCCACTCTGCTCTGCTCGGCTCACGCTCGGCACCGACTGATCGTCCGTACCGCAGGCTCGATGAGCAAGCACACAAAGCGAAGAGACGCACGCGTGGCGTAACGGGCACGTGGTGCGATGTGGACCTCGGCGTTCAACGGAAAGGAACGAGCGCTCATGCGCGAGATCCTCGGAAGGCGACGCAGGCACCGGCCCCGGCGCAAGAAGAGTTCCGCCCAGCTCGACGCGGCACTGATCTGCGCCGCGGTCTGGAAGTGGCCTGTGCTGCCCGGTGCGACACCGGCGGCGGGAGCTGCGACGGGCGAACGCGGCCGCGGCTGCTCCTGTCCCGACCCCGAGTGCGCCGTGCCCGGCGCGCACCCCTTCGATCCAGGCCTTCTCGCGGCCACCACCGACGAGCGCATGGTGCGCTGGTGGTGGACCAACCGGCCGACAGCCCCCCTCGTCCTGGCGACAGGCGGCGGAGCGCCCTGCGCACTGAGCCTGCCGGCCGTGGCCGGAGCCCGCGCCCTCACCGCGCTCGACGGCATGGGGCTGCGGCTCGGCCCCGTGGTGGCGACGCCCACCAGGTGGTCGCTGCTGGTGTCCCCCTACACGCTCGAGCGCCTCGGGGAGTTGCTGCACGCCAAGGACCGGGTGCCGAGCTCCCTCCGGTTCCACGGAGAAGGCGGCTACCTGATCCTGCCTCCGTCCGAGGTGGGTACGGGGCAGGTGCGCTGGGAGCGCGCTCCGGAAGCGGGAGACGCGGCGCCGTGGCTCCCCGACGTGGAGACCGTCCTGGACGCCCTTGTCGAGGCGAGCAACAGTGCTCCGGACGGCGGCAGTCGGCTCACCTACTGACCGGAGCCCGGCACAACGCCCCGTCTGCCGTCTGCCGTCTGCCGTCTGCCGTGGGCCTTCTGCCGGCTCCCGCGCCGGGGCGCCGGCCTCGGGGCGGTGCCGCCGCCCGGTGGTCGCGGTCGCCTCCGAACTCTGTCCGAAAGGCAACGGCCCGGCTCCGACCGGGGTCCGGGGGCGCACCGGACCGGACCGGAGAGCAACTGGCCCTGCACACAGTGGGGCTGACGGCACGTCGGTCCGTGGTGACGGATGCGGGAGGGTGAAGTCGGGCGCTGGGCCGGGTGGTTGCCGCAGGCCCGCTGTCCGCGAGACGCCCCGGCGTGCGCCCCGGGCGTCCGACGCCGGAAACGAGAACGCCCGGCCGCTGGCGACGGGGGATGCACCAGCGACCGGGCTTCCAGAACCGTAACAAGAGATCTGCCGTGAGCAAATTCGATCTCGTCGATTCGGTCAGCTATTTACCGACGGGTACGGGGAGTTGTGACGGGAGTCACCGCCGCGTACCGCCCTTCGTCACTCTCAGCTGAGCGTCACCTGGCGGTTGGTGAGCCCACCGCGTGCCCGGCGCTCGTCGGCGGTGAGAGGGGCGTCCGAGGCGAGGGCTTCCGCCAGCCGCTCCGCGAACTGTGCCGCGGGCTTCTCGCACTCCTCCGCGCCCATCGCGCTCGGCAGGTCCCAGACCGGCACCATGAGTCCATGGGCACGGAACGAGCCCACCAGGCGGGTTCCCTCGCCCAGCGATGAGGTGCCCGCCGCGTGCAGTCGTGCGAGGGCGTCGAGGAGTCGGTCCTCGGGGTGCGGCATGACCCAGCGCAGGTGGTTCTTCTCCGGCGTCTCGCACCAGTACGACGCGTCCACCCCGGTCAGCCGGGTGGTGGGGATCGCCGCCGCGTTGGCGCGCTCCAGCGAGGCCGACACCTCCGCCGTGGCGTTCTCCGCGTCGGGCACCCAGAACTCGAACCCGGAGTGCACGACGGGCTCGAACGCCGCGTCGGGGTCGAGGACGTCCTGCAGCCGCGGGCCGTCGGCCGGCACCCGGCGGGCGGCGACCGGCGAACCGGGCTCGGCCTCCAGCGCGCGCTGGAGGGTGTCCGCGAGATCGCGGCTGAGGTCACCGGACGAGGTGTCGTTCTGCAGTGCCAGCAGGACGGAGCCGTCGTCACGGCGCAGTGCCGGCCAGGCCATCGGCAGCACGGTCGCGAGCGCCACGGAGGGCACGCCCTCGGGGAGCCCGCCCTTCAGGGTCAGGTCGACGGTCGCGGCGGGTACCAGCTCGCGCAGGGCGACCCAGTCGCCCTCGCCGGCGAGTCCCTCGAAGGGGCGCTGGACCAGCTCGGTCACGGCGTGGGCCGCGGCGCGTCCGTGACACGCCTTGTAGCGGCGTCCCGAACCGCACGGGCAGGGCTCACGGGCCCCGACGACCGGGATCTCACCATCCTTGAGCTGCGGCTTCCCGGTCTTGGACTGAGGGCGCTTCTTGGCCATGGTGGGCGTTCTCCCGATTGCGACAGTGCGGTCTCGGGCGCGAGCCTAGTCGTCCCCGTCGCCGCCGGGGCACACACGCAGCTGTCCCGGACCGCTCTGTCCGGGACGCGTTGTGCCGGGTCGCGTTGTCTCGGACCGCCCTGTGCCTGACCGTGCTGTGCCAGGTCGCCCACCCGCGGGCGTTCGTGCCGGCCCGCGGCCTGTGCTGCTCTCGGACCACGTCGGCCCGGGACCGCCCGTGCGGCCGTCAGCCCGCGTCGTCGAAGGCGTCGAGGGCGTCGGCGAGCTCCAGTCCGTCCAGTGAGCCGAGTCCGCCCAGCCGTGCGATCGGGGCCAAGCCGTCGAGCCCGCCCGCGCCCGGCCGTTCCCGGCGCGTGTCCGGCACGCGCCCGGGGCCGGCCGTGGCGAACCCGTTGTGCCCGTGCCCGTGGCCGCAGGAGACCAGGGCCCAGACGGTGACCTCGCCCGCCGCGTCGTCCCGTACGCCCCATTCCTGGGCCAGGGCGCTGATGATGTTGAGGCCACGGCCACCGCGCGCGGTGACCGAGGGTGTGGCCGGAGCGGGCCTGGTGGGTCCGCCGCCGTCCGTGACCTCGACGGTGAGGCCCCCTCTTCCGTCCACGTGCCACGCGGCGCGGATGTCGCCGTCGCCCATCTCTGTGTGCTTCCCCAGCGGTCTGCCGTGCCGGCAGGCGTTGCTGAGGAGTTCGGAAAGGATCAGTACGGCGTCGTCGACCACGGTGTCCGAGACCCCGTTGCTGCGCAGCTGCTCACGCATGCTGTGCCGCGCCTGCCCCACACCCGAGGGTCCATGGGGAACGGCCATGCTCGACGACGTAGGCACTTCCTGTGCCACCACAAACGCCACCCCCGAGACCTCCTTTGCCCCACGCCACGGATTGGATGCCCTCCTGGACTGTGCCGGAAACCGGCCAAAGCCCTGCCGGTGACGCACTCGTAACGATCGAATGCGGAGCGAATGCGCCGGTGCACACCTTGTAACTGATACTAAGAGCGGCCAAGTTGCGATCTGACCTGTTTCGGGCGGTTCGTGATGATCGCTTCGACACCGAGGCGCACGCAGAGCTCCACGTCCTCCGGCTCGTTCACGGTCCACACGTGCACCCGGTGGCCCGCCCGGTGCAACCGCTCGATGTACCCGGGGTGATTGCGTACGATCCGCATCCCGGGGCCCGCGATCCGTGCCCCCGCGGGGAGCCGGCCGTCGCGCAGCCGCGGTGAGACGAACTGCATCAGGAAGACCGTCGGCAGGGCGGGCGCGGCGGCGCGCACGCGGTACAGGGACCGCGCGGAGAAGCTCATGACGCGCACGGGGGACGGTTCGTCGGCCGGAGGCTCGTCCAGGCCGAACCGCTTGAGCAGGTGGATCAGCCGTTCCTCGACCTGGCCGGCCCAGCGCGTCGGGTGCTTGGTCTCGACCGCCAGCTGGAGCGGCCGGCCCGCCGCCCGGACGTCGTGGACCAGTTCGAGAAGCCGTTCGAGTGTGAGTACGGACGTGAGCTCACCTGGCACCGGGTCCCAGTCGGGGGACTCCTCGTGGTCCTTCCAGGAGCCGAAGTCGAGGGCGGCGAGATCGGCCAGTTCCAGGGCCGAGACGGCCCCCCTGCCGTTCGACGTGCGGTTCACCCTGCGGTCGTGCACGCAGACGAGCTGGCCGTCGGCCGTGAGGCGTACATCGCACTCCAGGGCGTCCGCCCCGTCCTCGACGGCCTTCCGGTACGCGGCCAGAGTGTGCTCCGGGGCGTCGTCCGAGGCGCCGCGATGGGCGATGACCTGGATGGGAGGCTGTCCGGAGGGTAGGCGCGCGTGGGTCACGGCGCCATCGTGTCACCGAGACGCGTCGGCTGCTGACACCTTGTTGCGTAAGACCGTTTTGCCTGATGTAAAGATTGGTGTGCGGATGCACAGGTCCTGCTTACAGTGGCCTGACGTGCTGTGGGAAAAGCTGACCGCAGACACGTGCACAGCGGATCTCTTGCCGAATGCCGAGTGGAACCGAGGAGTAAAGAGCTGTGAGCACCGAGAACGAGGGCAACGAGGGCACCACGGTTCCGTCCGTACCGTCCGTACCTCCTGTGCCGGCCGCCGCTCCTGAGGGCACCCCGCAGGGCGGTCCGTCCGCACCGGCGGGCCCGCCCGCCCCGGCGGACGCGCCGACCGCACAGGTGCCGACCGCGCACCAGGACGGCGCCGGCCAGGCCGCCGGGCACGATCCGTACGCGTACGGCCCGCCGGCCCCGCAGCAGCCTCCGTCGCCGGGGCAGCCCCCGTCCGGTTCGGCGGCCTGGCCCCCGCCCCCTCCCGCCATCCCTTCGTACGCCGACGGCGGCAGCCCGCCGGCCTGGGGCGCTCCCACCCACTCGGAACCCGGGCACCCGCGCAAGCGCCGTGCCGGCGGCCTGGTCGCCGCCGTCGCGGTGGCGGCTCTCGTCGCGGGCGGAGTGGGCGGAGCCCTCGGCTACTGGGCCGCGGACAGCAGCGACTCCGGTTCCTCCTCCGGCTCGACCACGGTCGCGGCCTCCAACAGCCCGAAGGACTTCAAGCGCGAGGCCGGCACGGTCGCCGGCGTCGCTGCGAACGCGCTGCCCAGCGTGGTCACCATCGACGCGAAGTCCGGCGACGGCGAGGGCGGCACGGGCACCGGCTTCGTGTACGACAAGGAGGGCCACATCCTCACGAACAACCACGTGGTCGCCTCCGCGGCCGACAGCGGCCAGCTGACCGCCACGTTCTCCGACGGCAAGAAGTACGACGCCGAGGTGGTCGGCCGGGCCCAGGGCTACGACGTGGCCGTACTGAAGCTGAAGAAGGCCCCGGACGGGCTGACCCCGCTGCCCCTGGGCGACTCGGACAAGGTCGCGGTGGGCGACTCCACCATCGCGATCGGCGCACCGTTCGGTCTGTCCAACACGGTGACCACCGGCATCATCAGCGCGAAGGACCGTCCGGTCGCATCCGGTGACGGTTCCAGCAACAAGAACTCGTACATGAGCGCCCTGCAGACCGACGCCTCGATCAACCCGGGCAACTCCGGCGGACCGCTCCTCGACGCCGGCGGGGCTGTCATCGGCATCAACTCGGCCATCCAGTCCACCAGCGGTGGCGGCGCCGGTCAGTCGCAGGCCGGTTCCATCGGCCTCGGCTTCGCCATCCCGGTCAACCAGGCGAAGAACGTCGCGGAGCAGCTGATCGAGACCGGTCAGCCCGTCTACCCGGTGATCGGCGCGACCGTCACGATGGACGAGAAGACCGGCGGCGCGGTCATCTCGGAGGAGGGCGCGGGCGGCACCCCGGCCGTCACACCGAACGGTCCGGCGGCCCAGGCGGGGCTGAAGGCCGGTGACGTGATCACCAAGTTCGACGACACGGCGGTCGACAGCGGCCCGACCCTGATCGGCGAGATCTGGACCCACAAGGCGGGCGACAAGGTGACGCTCACCTACAAGCGCGACGGCAGGACGGCAACGGCCGAAGTCACCCTGGGCGAGCGCAAGGGCGACAGCTGACCGGCTAGGCTGTGCCACGCATCAAGCCGCCCCCGCTCAGGGGGACCGGCCACGATGCGGGGTGGGTTGCCCGAGCGGCCTAAGGGAACGGTCTTGAAAACCGTCGTGGCAGCGATGTCACCGTGGGTTCAAATCCCACACCCACCGCAGCAGGTCAGCGTAGGCGCTGGTCAGAAGGGGTGTCTCTCGCTGAGAGGCACCCCTTCCGCGTTCCACCCTGTCTCACTCCGAGCGCCTGGATCCCACGGTTGATCAGCCCGTGTGGGCCATGTGCGGGCCAGGATGACCCCTCATTTGCGCTGCTCAAACAGTTGTCGATGGGGTATCGCTTGTGGCGGGCGGGTCGAACGGTGCGTGTTTTCGGGGCCCCAGTCGCGATGCTTTGCGCCCTTGACGACTCCCAAAGCGTCCGAAAGACGCCTTGTTTTGAGCTCCATCCCTGATTTGATCTAAGGGTTGCGAAGATCAATCCAAGGGGAGTGGCATGTTCAACGCAAAGAGCGTCGGAAGCACCTTCGGCGTGCTGCTGGCGGCGGGGGCTTTGACGGTTGGCGCTGCGTCTACGGCGAGTGCTGCGGCATCCGTCACGAAGACAGCGAGCTGTTCCACCACGGGGGCGTCTGGCTCGTCAGTCTCTGTGAACGGCTCGGATCCGCGCGGTGAGGTTGCAGTCACTCTGAGCGTGAAGGACACCTCAGCTGACGGGCATCACGTGCGAGTGCGTTACCTCACGAAGACTGACGGTGGTTCCACTCTTACCTGGCCGTGGCGTTCCAACACCGAGGGCAGCGGAGTTACGAAGGTGTGGGAGACCACAGCTCAGAGCAGCAACGGAATCTACGAAAAGGGCGTGCAGATAGCCCGCTTTGAGGGAGACACGCTGCTGAACTCCTGCACGCGTTGGGCGGCCTGATTACCGTCGCGGCCTAGCTATCAAGGTGGGTTGCAGCCACACAGTTCGCAGGGGTGCCTCTCGAGAGGGGCACCCCTGCTGCTTTTAGGCTGCGTCAGATGCGTGTCCGAGCTGAGGCTGGGCGACCATCAGTACCCGTCGTCACTACTAAGGCCAACGTCGATGAGCTGATTGGCTCGGTCCTGCTGGCCACGCAGGATCTTCGCGTAGAACCGGAAGAGCACTGCGATGCTGTGTCCTGCCCGTCGCGCCACTTCGACGGGGTCGACTCCGGCGTTGATCCAAAGCGATACGCCGGCATGCCGGAGCGAGTACGGGACGGCAGCGAGAGGGGACGCCGCTTCGGGCTGGGACAGGACCGCGGTTCGCGCGACCTCCCAGAGTGCGCAGTACTCGGTGGAACGGACCCGTCCCCCACGCGCCGCACGGAAGATGTGGCCGTCCGGCCCCGCTCCGTACTGCTCAATGTGCTCGCGCAGCAGCGCCACGAGCACAGGTGGGATCGGCACCGGTCGAGTAGCGCGGCGAGCTCTGCGCTTGAGGCCGCGCTGCTCGAACGACGCTCCGTCGTCGGTCCACCCTGAACCCACCTCTGGACGACTGCCGCCCAGTGTCAGCTCACCCCAGCCGGTCTCGGGCAGTCGGCAGTCAGTGGTCGGGACTGCTGCAGGGTTGGGTGACAGCGGGGTTTATGCAGCCAGGGCTGCGGCTGGGATCATGATGGTCTCGTACTCGACGGGGGTCAATCGGGCCAGGCGTCTCTGACGCCGGCG